>JBFMHF010000084.1:0-31603 GCA_040752975.1 Myxococcota bacterium | reverse complement strand
GCCTCCGCCCATGCCACCACCGGCGCCACCGCCCATGCCACCGCCGGCGCCGCCGCCCATTCCACCGCCGGCGCCGCCGCCCATGCCACCGCCGGCGCCGCCGCCCGCTCCACCGCCGCTTCCGCCACCAGTTCCGCTCACGCAGATCGAATTGACAGTGTCACACCGCTGATCAGCCTTGCAGTCGGAGTCAAAGCGACACGACGTGGTCTGGGATCCACAGGAAGCACCCATAAGTCCCAGCACGGCCAGCCCAAGGAATTTCTTCAACATGGTCGCCCTCCCCTCGTCGATGAACGATCGGGAAGGTAGCTCAAACAACCGCCCCGCGTCGAGCTAATCCGGACGGGAGGTCAGGCGACCTGCTGATCGCTGTTGGCCGCCGCCTGGGACAGCTTCACCGTCACCAGCTTGGAGACACCGGGCTCCTCCATGGTGACGCCGTACAGCGTGTCGGCGACCTCCATGGTGCGCTTGTTGTGCGTGATGAGGATGAACTGGCTGTTCTTGCTCATCTCCCGCACCATCTCGTTGTACCGGCCGACGTTGCCCTCATCGAGCGGCGCGTCCACCTCGTCGAGCAGGCAGAAGGGCGTCGGCTTGATCAAGAAGATGGCGAAGATCATCGCCACCGCGGTGAGCGCCTTCTCGCCGCCGGAGAACAGCGACACACTCTGCAGCTTCTTTCCGGGCGGCTGCGCGAGGATCTCCACCCCCGGCTCCTCACCCGGCGCGCCCTGCACCAGCATCAGCGACGCGCGGCCCCCGCCGAACAGCCGCGGGAAGACCTGCTGGAACTTGTCGTTGACGATGTCGAACGTCTCCTTGAACCGCACCCGGCTGGTCTCGTCGATCTTCGCGATCGCCTCTTTCAGCTGCGCGAGCGAGCTCTCGAGATCGGCCTGCTGCTGCGAGAGGAAGGCGTGCCTTTCCTGGATCTCGTGGTGCTCCTCGATGGCAGTGACGTTCACCTCGCCCATCCGCTCCACCTGGGCGCGCAGCTCCTTGAGCTTCTCCTGCGCGTCGGCGGTGAGCAGCGGCGCGTGGTGGTACTGGTGGACGGCGTCCATGATGGAAACGCCGTGCCGCTCGGTCACGGACTCGGTCAGGTGCTCGAGTTCGATGGTCAGCTCGCGCTCCTCGAGCGTCATGGTGGAGAGCCCCTGGGTCAGCTCGTCCAGCTTCTCGCGCAAGGCCTTGAGCGTCCCCTCTTCTTCGCGCACCCTCCCCTGCGCCTCGGCGTGAGCGCTCTTGCGCGTGTCCAGCTCCCCGCGCATCGCCTGCAGCTTGTCCTGGCGGCCGGCGCGCTCTGCGTCGGTTTCGGAGATCCGCGTCGAGAGCGTCGCGGCGTGGGCGCTGCCCTCGTCCCTCGCCATCGCCAGTCGGCCTGCGCGCTCGGTCAACTCGTCTACCGCCTGGGACAGCACGTCGACGCGCTGCCGCGCCGCCTCGCCGCGCTCCGACACCGACGCCACCTTCACCTTGAGGCTGGTGACCTCGCCCGACAGCGTCTCAGCGCGGAGCTTCAGGCTCTCGAGCTCGCCCCCCAGCAGCCGCACCCGATCTTCCCGCAGCTCGCGATCGGTCTGCCCATGGAGCAGCTCGCCCTTCGCCGACTCCACCTCGAAGTCGACCGAGGCGAGGCTGCCGGTGACCGAGTCCCGCTCGGCCGCCAGCCCGGCGATCCGCTCGCGCAGCTTCACCAGCGAGCTGCCGGCCTGGTGGAGGTCCTTCTCGTGGCCGGCGAGGGAGAGCTCTTCGGCGTGGCGGTGCTTCTCGAGCCCCTTCAGCACGCCCTCGGTGTGGCCCATCTGCTTCTGGAGCTCGTAGTGCCGGGTGATGAGCTCGTTGTAGCGCTCCTCCACCCGCGTCACTTCCTGCTGGAGCTCGGTGATCTCCCGCTTCTTCTGCAGGGCGCCCACCGCGGGGCCTTCCAGCACGCCGCCGGTGATGACCCCCGCCGGCCGCGCCACCTCGCCGTCGCGGGTGACGAAGGTGTACGCCGGGTGCGCCGCGGTGAGTCGCTTCGCCGTGTCCGCGTCGGCCACCAGCGCCACGCCGGACAAGAGCTGCGCCACCAGCGGCCGCACCACCTCGTCGGCCACCTGCACCTGCGAGAGGGCCATCGCCAGCACGTCCGGCGACTCCAGCGCGGGCAACGGCTCCACCGGATCGCGCGGCACGGGGAGGAAGGTGCTGCGCCCCTCAGCCAGTCCCTTCAAGTACTCCACCAGCTCCCAGCCGCGCTCCGGCGACTCGACGATCACGTGTTGGAGCCGCTCGCCGAGGGCCGCTTCGATCGCCTTCTCGTACTCGGGGGGCGCCGTCACCACGTCGGAGACGAGGCCGAAGACGCCCAGGGCCTTCGGCTCGCTGCCGGCCTTGAGCATCACCGCGCGGACGCCGCGATCGAAGCCCTCGTAGTTGCGCTGGATCTCCTCGAGCGTGGTGAGGCGGCTGCGCTTGTCACCCAGCTCTTCCCGCAGGGCGATCACCATCACTTCGTTCTCGCTGAAGGCCTCGCGCAGGCGATCCAGGCTGGCCTCCTCCTCGCCGCGGCGCTGGAGCAGCTCAGCGGTCGCCTGGCGGTGCTGCTCGACGCGCTCCAGCACCTCACGACGCGCGGACTCGAGCTGGGCCTCCTCGGCCTGGAGCACCTGCAGCTCTCCTCCCAGCCTGGCCTGCCGCTGCTCGAGCTCCGCGCGCCGCTGCTGCAGTGCCGACAGGCGGCTCTCGTGGTTCGCCACGCGGGCGGCCACGTCGACCAGCTCCTTCCTCTCGGCCTCCAGCCGCCGGGTGACGTCTCCCAGCAGCTCGGTGGTGCGCCGCAGCTCCTCCTCGCGCACCTCGAGCGTCACCTCGTCCTCCTTCGAGGCGACGCCCATGCGCTCGAGCTCCGCCAGCCCCTCCGCCTTCTCGCGCTCGGCCTGGGCCTTGCGCTCGATGACTTCGGCGAGCTCGTGCGATGCCGCCTCCACCCGCTGCGTGGTGGCGGACAAGTCCTCCTGCCAGTGCTTCACGTTCTGTGCGTCGAGCTGGACCTGGCTCTCGAGCGCGTAGACTTCTGCGGACAAGGCGTCGAGCGCCTGCGCGTCGGCCTCCAGGGCCTCTCGCCGCGCGCCGATGTCGGCCTCCATGGCCTTCACGCGATCCAGGGCGTCCCGCTCGTCCTGCGAGAGGTGGGAGAGCTGATCGTCGAGCACCTTCTTCTTGGCGAGCAGCTCGAGCCAGCGGTGGCTGGACGCGTGGAGCTCGATGTCGCGCATCTCGGCCTTGAGGCGCTTGTACTTCTCGGCCTTCTTCGCCTGGCGCTCGAGCGAGTCGAGGCGCTTGCCGAGCTCCGCGACGATGTCGTTGACGCGCAGGAGGTTCTGCTGCGTGTACTCCAGCTTGCGCTCGGCGGCGCGGCGGCGCGACTTGTACTTGGTGACGCCCGCGGCCTCCTCGATGAAGGTACGGCGATCTTCCGGGCGCGCGGAGACGATCTGCCCGACCCGGCCCTGCTCGATGATCGAGTACGCCTTGGTGCCGACGCCCGTGCCGAGGAAGAGCTCGGTGATGTCCAGCAGCCGGCAGGTGGTCTTGTTGATCTGATACTCGGACTCGCCGGAGCGGAACAGGCGCCGCGTGACGGACACCTCGGGCAGGCCCGCGAGCGTCTCGGGCAGCACGTCGCCGGGATCGACCGAGAAGGTCAGCGTGACTTCGGCCATCGAGAGCGGCGCGTGCGTCTCGGAGCCGTTGAAGATCACGTCCTCCATCCCGCGGCCGCGGAGGTTCTTCGCCGACTGCTCGCCCATCGACCAGCGGATCGCGTCGACCACGTTCGACTTGCCGCAGCCGTTGGGCCCTACGACGCCGGTGATCCCGTCGTCGAAGCCGAAGACCGTGCGGTCCATGAACGACTTGAAGCCGGTGATGTCCAGCCGCTTGATCCGCATGCTTGCCGTCACCCCTGGTGCGCGCCAAAGGCCGGAAAATCGGCCTCGGAAGCGCCGGGTGGTAGCACGTGCGCGGCGCGTCGGGCAAGCGTGACACTACATCAGCTGACCATACATGAGGGTCGTGACCGGATTCGTCACCCGAACCGGCAAGAAATGTCAGGGGGAAGGTCAGGCGGCGCGGGGCACGAGGGCGAGGACGGCGACCAGTCGTCCGTCGCGGACCTGCATGGAAGGGCGTGAGATCAGGTGAGTCACGGGCATGACGGCGGGCTGGCCTGGGCCAAGTCTGACCTGGAGATCAGACCTGAGTGCGGCGGGCTTGTCGTGCTGATCGTGGCTGTCGGAGCTCATGGTCGATTCCTGTCCCGAGGCTGAGCAAGCACTGCGCCACCCGTCCGAACTTTGGAGGGGTGCCGCTCTTCCAGCCAGTTGGCTGGCTCATCTGGCGGGGGACGGGTCGATCTGGCGCAGCGATGCACCAGTCGAGGAGGCGCAGCCCCGCTCCACGTAGGCGCCGGTGGGTTCTCGGAGCACCTGGCGTCTGCGCGAGAAGCCGGCTCAGGTCCTCAGAGCACCCGACGCGGGGTCCTCAGAGCAATGGACGCAGGGTCCTCAGAGCACCCGAGGCAGGCGTCCTCAGAGCACCCGACGCAGCTCAGATCAGAGCACCCTGCCGCAGAAGGTCCTCAGAGCACCCGACGCGGGGTCCTCAGAGCACCCGACGCCGGGTCCTCGGAGCACCCGACGCGGGGTCCTCAGAGCACCCGACGCGGGGTCCTCAGAGCACCCGACGCGGGGTCCTCAGAGCACCCGACGCGGGGTCCTCAGAGCACCCGACGCGGGATCCGCCGACGCGGGGTCCTCAGAGCACCCGAGCGAGCGGCGGAGGCGTCCTCAGAGCACCCGGCGCAGGGGTCCTCAGAACAGAGCACCCAACGGCTTGAGCCCGCCGTGCCTCAGGGCACTTCGATCGCGAGGAGCGACTTTGCCCCGGCGCCGGGAGCGGTGACGCGCATCAGCACCACCGAGCCTGACTTCGCCTCCTTGAGGGCCTTCATCAGATCGTCCCGGTTGGTGACGGGCTTCCGGTTGGCTTCGATGACGACCACTCCCCGGCGCAGCCCGGCCTTCTCCGCCGGCGAGCCCGGCGTGACATCGACGATGAGGGCGCCCTGCTTCGGCATGCCGGAGGCCTGGGCCAGCCGGGGATCGATGTCCTGGAAGGCGAGGCCGATCTTCTGCCGCGACGTCTCGCGCTCGTTGGACTCGGGCTTCTCGACGGAGCCGATCTCCTCGAGATCGGGCCGCGTGCCCAGCTTCACCTTCACCTGCTGCTCCTTGCCGCCGCGATACAGGGTGAGTGTCACCGTCGAGTCCGGCGGCTTGAGCGCCACCACCCGGGTCAGCGCGGTGGACGAGCTCACCTTCTCGCCGTCGATCGCCACGACCACGTCCTCTTCTTTGAGCCCGGCCCTCGCCGCAGGGCTGCCTTCATTCACGCCGGAGATGAGCGCGCCGTCACCGGTGGGCACGCCAAGCGCCTTCGCCAGAGGCGCGGTGACGTCCTGGATCGTCACGCCCAGCCAGCCGCGGGTGACAAAGCCCTTCTCTTGAAGCTGCGGGAGGAGCGCCTTGATCAGGTTGGACGGCACCGCGAAGCCGATGCCCGTGCCCCCGCCGATGATGGCGGTGTTCATGCCCACCACCTGGCCCTTGAGGTTGAAGAGGGGGCCGCCGGAGTTACCGGGGTTGATGGCCGCGTCGGTCTGCAGGAACTGATCGTACCTGCTCGCGCCGAGCTGGCGATCGAGCGCGGAGATGATGCCAGCGGACACCGAGGAGGCCAGGCCGAACGGGTTGCCGATGGCCACCACCCAGTCGCCCGGGCGCACGGCCGACGAGTCGCCGAGCTGCACGGAAGGCAGCGCGGTGAACTTCCCCTTCAGCTTCACCACGGCCACGTCGGTGAGGGGATCGCGTCCCAGCACCTCCCCGTCCAGCACGCGCCCGTCGTCGAAGCGCACGCGGATGGTGACGGCCCCCTCGACCACGTGGTTGTTGGTCAGCACCAGGCCCTTCGGGTCGATGACGAAGCCGGATCCAGAGCCCGGGTTGAGCGGCTCTTCCCGCCCACGGCGACCCACGCTGAAGCGCTCGAGCATCTCACGCTGCTCCTCCGACATGCGCTTCTGCACGTCGACGTTCACGACCGCGCCCTTCACCGAGTCCACCAGCGGGGCGAGGCTGGGCAGCGCCGCCTCTTTCGGAGACACCTGCTGGGCGAAGGCCGGCAGCGCGAGGATGGCCAGAAGGGGGAGGATCTTCAGGGTGCGCGTCATGTCAGGACTCCTGTTAACCATCCGGGAGCAACCGGTCCAGCGTGGAGGGCATTTCCGTCGCGCGGAATCCCCCCGGAGGGTGGGTGGCTCCAAGCGGGCTCTCACCTTGATGCAAGCACGAGGACTCGACACATGGACACGACGTGGCTCACCCTGGGCGCCTTCGCGGCGATCGTCATCGCCTTCCAGGTCTTCCGCCGGTTGGGGCAGATCAGCGGCGAGAAGGCCCGCGCGCTGGTGAAGGACGGCGCGAAGCTCGTAGACGTGCGCACACCCGGCGAGTTCAGCGTGGGGCACCTCCCCGGCGCGGTGAACGTGCCGTTGCAGGAGCTCGGCGCGCGCCTCAACAAGCTGGGCGCGAAGGAGAAGCCGGTGGTGCTGTACTGCGCGTCGGGCACCCGGAGCGCCATGGCCCGATCGGTCCTGAAGAACGCCGGGTTCCAGCAGGTCTTCAACCTCGGCAGCATGGGCCGCTGGTAGCGACCCGAGAGCGGGTGCGGGCCGGCGGGGTTTTGCGCTAAGAGTCGGCGCACCCCCGAGGTACGGCCGAAAGAAAGCGTGCACCTGCCCCCATGACGCGGTTCGCCTGGCTGCTCGCAGTCCTCCTCCCCCTCCTGGTCGCCTGCCCGAACGTCGACACGGGCACCGACGGCGGGGACAACGAGATCGTCGCCGGCCCGGAGGGCGGCATCTTCATCCGCAACGGGTACGCGGTGGACATCCCCCGGGGCGCGCTGTCCGAGGAGACGCACATCTTCGTCTCCATCGAGGACACCAACATCCCCGTGGTGCCGATGCGCACGCGGATCAGCTACGGCTACCGCTTCTCACCGAAGAGCCTGCGCTTCGCGTCCCCCATCAAGATCTTCCTCCCGTGGATCGAGGACCGGGTGCCGATCGCCGTCGACCCCGGCACCTTCGACATGCGCCGCAACCTGGACAGCGAGGCCTACGCCCAGCTGCCGGGCACGAAGACGACGCTCGAGCCCTTCCAGGCGGTGGAGGCGCAGACCGATCGCCTCGGCCTCTTCTGGCTGACCAGCCCGACCGATCCCAACGTCGATCGCCTCGAGCTCACGCCCGAAGAAGTCACGCTGCGCGTGGGAGAGACCGCGCAGTTCTCCGCACGGGTGGTGTCGCCGACGGGAGAGACGATCGACGCGCCGGTGACGTGGGCGGTGGTGCCGCCGCGGGTCGCCTCCATCGACGCCAACGGGCTCTTGACCGCGAAGGACCCGGGCACCGCGTCCATCACCGCGCGGGCCGGCATGCAGTTCGCGCAGGCGAAGGCCTTCGTCGTCGGCTCGACGGTGGGCCCGAGCACGTACATCCACCAGAACCCCTTCCCCACCGGGAACGATCTCCACGGCGGGGCGCTGGCGCCAGGCGGGCTGGGGACGATCTTCGCCGGGGCCAACGGGACGGTGCTGGCGCGCGACGCGATGGATCGCTGGACGCGCCTCTTCTCGACGCCGGGCGTGACGCTCAAGGCCGTCGGCGGCACCACGCCGGACAACGCCGTGGCGGTGGGCGCGACGGGGAGCGGCTCGGGCGTGCTGCTCGAGTTCAAGGGAGCGTCGGCCGCCCCCGCGCTCAAGGTGTTCCCCCCCACGCAGATCTCCGATCTCTCCGCGCTCTGGTTCGACGGCACGCACGGCATGGGCGCGGGCAGCGGGAACGAGCTGGTCATCTACCGCGCTGGCAGGTGGGAGACGGAGTACCACCCGTCCTTCGAGGCGCTGTTGTCCGTCATCGGGGACGGCACCGGGCGCTTCGTGGTGGTGGGCGATCTCGGCAGCATCTACCAGTGGGATCCGGGGCGCCGGGTGTGGGACTCGCTGTACGATCGACGGCTCGCGGTCAAGCTGGAGGCGGGGGCGCTGGTGGACTTCGCCTCCGCCGAGGCGTGGGCCGTGGGCGGCGACAAGCTGTGGCACTTCGAAGGCAACGCGTGGGTGGCCGAGTCGCTGCCCCCGGTGCGCTTCGAGGAGGTGACGGCCGTGGGCGCCTTCGACGATCGCGTGGTGGTGGCGGGCAAACTCAAGCTGCAGTCCGACGCGGGGCTGCCTCCGTCGCTGGGCGAGGTGCTGGTGCGCAGCGCGATCGATCCCGGTGACGGCGGCGCTCCGACGCCACAGTGGGCGGCCTTCTCGCTGCGCGATCGCCAGGTGCCGCGCGGAGTCTTCGGCGGCGGGCCTGCCTCTCCCACCGGGTACGTGGTGGGCGACTTCGGCGCCGTGTGGGAATGGAGCAGCGCCACGAAGTCCTTCACGGAAGTCTCGAAGGGCTTCTACGGCGACGTGGCGGATCTCGCGGTGGTGCAAGGAGACGTGTTCGCCGCGGTGAATGAGTGCTCCACCTTGAGGTGCCAGTCGCGCACGGGCCAGTTGATGCACCCCGGCCCGTCGGGCCTGTGGGAGCCGGTCGGGACCTTCCCGGCGAGCGGCCAGCCGATCCTCTCCGTCGCGGCGAAGTCGCCCTCCGAGGTGCTGATCACCACCGCGGGCGGCGTGTGGCGGTGGGACGGATCGACCTGGACGGGCGTGCCGATCTCCGGCGGAGGCGACGCGATCTTCGACTTGAAGTTCTGCGGGGACTCGGTGTGGGGCGCTGGCGCCGGCGGCATCGTCTACACGGGCACCAGCTCACTGCTGCGCGTCTTCCTCCCGCTCGCGCCCGATGACTTGACGGCGGTGCACTGCCCGTCTCCCACCGAGGTCTGGGTGGCCGGCAACGGCTTCCTGGCCGGGCGGCTCGGCGCGACGGGCAGCTTCGTGTCGCGCACCAGCGAGGACATCACCCAGGGGCCCTGGCAGGCGGTGTGGAGCCCCGGCGGGGGTGAGGCCTACGCCTTCGGCGACGCGTACTACGGCGTGTACTGGGACACCGCGCTGCTCAACCTGATCGAGGCCACCGGCCCGGTGCGGATCGACGTGGCCACCGGAATGTGGGGCTCCAGCGTGGACAACCTCTACCTGGTGGGCCTCGCCAGCCTGCCCACGCCGTTCGGCTTCGCGCTGCGCTTCGACGGCGCCCAGTGGTCGCTGGTGGACTCGGGCGCCCAGCGCACCGCCACCTGCATCGACGGGCGCTCGAAGGACGAGATCTGGATCGGCACCCAGGGCGGCGGCGTCTTGCGCGCCGTGCCTCCTCCTTGAGCATTCACGCCACGGGTGCACGTCCGCGAGGGTCGATCAATCCACCTGCGCGACCCGGTTGCGCTCGTCGAGGAAGCCCTGCACCGCCTCGGCGATCGAGTCGGCCACCGCCTGCTGGTACGCGTCGTCGGCGAGGCGCGCCTCTTCCTCTTCGTTGGACAGGAAGGACGTCTCCACCAGCACCGCCGGCATGCGGGCGCCGAGGAGGACGAAGAAGAGGGCTTCCTTGTGCCCGAGGTTCTTCACGTTCTTGTACGAGCCCGACAGGTTGCGCACCAGCGTCTGTTGCACGCGCTCGGCCAGCCGGGTCGATTCGCCGGTGTTCGCCTTGGTGGCGAGGTCCGCGAGGATGTACTGGAGGTCGCCCACGCCGCGCTCGGTGGTGGCGTTCTCCCGCGCCGCGAGGCGGATGGCGTAGCGGTTGGACGAGGTGTTGAGCGAGTAGGTCTCGATGCCCCGCAGCTTCGAGGACGGGGCCGCGTTGCAGTGCACCGAGATGAAGAGATCGCCCTTCTCCCGGTTCGCCAGGCGGGTGCGATCCTCCAGCTTCACGTAGGTGTCGTCGTCGCGGGTCAGCACCACCTCGAGGCCCAGCTCCTCCAGCTTCGCGGCCAGCTTCTTCGCGATCGCCAGCGAGACGTCCTTCTCGCGCGTGCCGTTCTTCCCGATGGCGCCGGTGTCGTGCCCGCCGTGGCCCGCGTCGACGATGACGCGCTTCACCTTGAGGCCGAGCTGCTGGGCCAGCGTCAGCTCGGCGCTCGCCTCCCCCTTCGCCAGCTTCGAGAAGCGGCTCTTCGCCTCGGCGGTTTCGCCGGGGCGAGGGCCGACGCGGACGTCGCGCAGCCGCTCCTGGAGCGAGGCGAGGGGGCTGTCCTCTGCCTCGTCCAGCACCTCGTCGCCGGCCTCTGCCTCGACGGCCTCCGCGGGCCGCAGCACCGGCGAGCGGCGCGCCTGCGGGGCCTCGTCGGCGGGCAGCCCGTTGAGGCGCGCCAGGGGAGAGGTCGCGCGGCGGATCGCCTCGGCGAGCGAGAGCTCGGGCGTGGGCGCCTTCGTCGCCAGGTCCCCCTTGAGCGCGCCCGCCTTCGCCCCGCCCTTCGCGGCTTGAGTTCCCGGGGCAGCACGCGCTCCAGCGCTCTCGGCCGTGCCCGGGGTTGCTGCCTCCGCCCCCTCATCGGCGCGGGCCGTCTTTCCCGCCGCTCTCCGCCCCCCCGCGCGGGAGGACTCGCCCTCGTCCGCGTCCGACGTCCGCGCGACTTCGCGGGCGGAATTCGCCCCTGCATCGCCGTTCGAGTCCACCTTCTCCCCCGGCCCCTCACGCGCCTCACCCTTCCCTGCGCCTCCCGTCGACGCCCGCGCGTCGGGGCGGCCCTTCCCGAGCGCCTGCTTCGAGGCCCGCCCGCCTGCCCCGTCACCTTTCTCCGCGTTCGCCTTCGAAGCCCGGGCGTCGTCGGCAGCCGCCTCCCTGGCGGCCGGCTCGGCGGGGTGGATGTCCTTCTCGAAATCCGCCTGAGGGGACTTCGCCACCACTCCAGGCGACTTTCCCTGTGGCCCCTCTTCCCGGCCTGCAGGTGCCTGCGCGCGGGCCTCTGTCGCTGATGGCGCCCTGGCCGGAGACGAGGACTTCGACGGCGGCGTCGCCTTCGGGAGCGCGGTCAGCAGGCGCTGCATCGCGGACTTCTGGTCCTTCGCGGAGGCGAGGCCGGCTTCCAACAGCGCGCGCGCGCCCGAGGAGTCCCCGCGGCGATCGGCCAGCAGCTTGGCGAGGGCCAGCGTCGCGTCATCCGTGAGGCGGTGCTTCGGCCACCCGGCGATGAGGCGACGGTAGCTGTCCTCGGCCTCGGCCACGTCCTCGTCACGGCCGGAGATGCGGGACAGCTCGTTGTTCAACTGCCCGGCCATGAAGAGGGCCTCGGGCGCGCGCTCGGACTTCGGGTGCTTGCGCGCCACGGCCTCGAACTTCCGCGCGACGTTCTGCCAGTGGTGCCGCAACTGCCGGCGCTGCTCGTCCTTCTTCAGCGCGAGGTACGACGCCTTCGCCGCCTCGTAGGCGTCGTCGGCCTTGCCGGCCCACACGGGGCCCCCTGAGAGGAGCGCAGCGACGGCGGCGAGGGCGACGAGGTGGCGCATGGTGGATGCAGCGTTCGCTACAGGCGTGTGAGGGATGTGAACACGACACACACACGCCGGCAAAAAACCGGGCGGAACTCTCCGGCACAGGCGATGCCGGCAGGGGTGTAGAGTGCCGGCGATGGCCCAGGAGAAGAACCCAGGGGGCAAGGAACAGAAGCGGCCGACGACGCAAGTCCCAGCGCACGCTCCAGGGAGAACGACGACAGGGCAGATCCCGGCGCATGGCTCCAGTCCGCCCAGGACTACCGGGCAGATCCCCGCCCAGGGAGCCCACGGCGCTGCTGCCTCCACCGAGACCTTCGATCCGCTGGCGCCCCAGAAGCCGCCGCCCTCGATGACGTCCCACCAGAAGCAGTCGATGGGCTCGGCCTTCATGGACATGAAGAAGGCCCGCCAGCAGAGCGCCTTGCTGGGGACGGACCCGGGAATCCGAGGCGACAACACCGAGGAGATCAGCGTCGTCACCCGGAAGTTCGAGGGCGATCAGGCCCCCGAGGAGCTGCAGCGCCGCGACGTGTGGAAGGCCGTGCAGGCACCGGTGCAGAGCCGCGAGGGCAAGCGCTCCCGCGAGCTCCTCGAGCAGGTGATCCGCCAGTTCGCCGTGGCCACCAACCCGCGCTACGGCGAGGACGCCCCGGGGCGGCCCCGCGCGCACATCTTCGTGTGGGACGTCAGCCGGGCGATGGGCTGCGAGATCCCCCACTTCGTCGGCGCCAAGGAGCTGACGCTGGCGCAGACGTGCGACTGGCTGCGGCACGAAGGCCCGATGCGCGGCTGGAAGCGGGTGGGCGAGTACGAGGTGCTGGACGTCGTCGAGCAGGGCCAGCTCGTGATCGCCATTCCCAAGGAGATCAAGGTGAAGCTGATGGCGGTGGTGGCGCCGCAGGATCCGCCGGAGGACATGAAGCCCCGGCTCACCGGCGCCTGCCTCAAGCGCGGCACGGGCCTCACCAACCTGGAGGCCTTCGGGGTGCGGCCGCTGGATTTCTTCACCCACGCCTGACGCGGGGCATCGCCTGGTGGACCCTCAGCGGCCTCCGTACCCGGGGAACGGTGCAGGCGAGAAGGCATACAGCTTGTAGAAGTCGAAGCTGCCCAGCACGTGGTTGAGGACGTGCGTGCGCTTGACGTCTTCCACGCGATGCTGCGCGACGGCGTTGTCGTAGCGGTGGGCGAAGGCGTGCAGCTTGTTGTTGAAGCGCATCCAGAACATCACGGCCGGCGCGGCGAAGACCTCGGTGCCCCGCACGTCGTAGATGACCGTCATCAGGTAGCGGCCACCGATGGCCGCGATGCCGTCGGGGCGTTTCCTGTCCTTGAGCACCAGCGAAGGCCCGGTGCGTCGCCGCATCACCTGCGCGAGCGAGGTGAGCAGCTCCTCGGTGGCGGCATCCGGGTGGGGGCGGGCCCGCACCACCTCCGGCTCGTACTCCGCGCTCAGCCGGGGGCTGGCGCAGATCTCCTCCAGCGCGGGCAACAGCACGGCCGCTTCGAACGCCGCCACCTTCTCGTCGACCGTCATGCGCAGCCCCCAGCGTCAGCGCGCGAACCACCCCAACGTGCGCGCGAGATCCTCGTCGATGATTCTGGCCCAGGTCGGCTCCGAGGGCACCACCGCCGCGAGGATCTTCTCTCCGTTCTTCACCGGTGCCCTCCCCGGCCGCCCCCGGGCCGTCACCTGGTGCTTCACGTCGTCCCGGAAGTAG
This sequence comes from Myxococcota bacterium, assembly GCA_040752975.1. Lineage (GTDB taxonomy): Bacteria > Myxococcota > Myxococcia > Myxococcales > Myxococcaceae > JADLDB01. Next base: position 18,326 of record JBFMHF010000084.1, on the reverse strand, counting down.
TGCGCGGGGAAGCGCAGCTCTCCCTTCGTCTTCGGCAGCTCGACGTCGGGGGTGAGCCACACCAGCGCGCCGGTGCGCAGGGGCTGCAATTCGCGGCGGATCGCCTTTCGCAGCTCGCGCGCCACCAGCAGCACCCCGACCAGCGCCCCCAGGCCCAGCCCCGCCTGCCCCAGCCATACCCAGGGCTCTCCCCGCCACGCCTGGCGCAGCTCCCGCGGCGCCGCAGGCTTCGCCGGGTCGACCAACAGGGTCACCTTCGCGCCCGCGCCCAGGCCTTCCGCCTCGAGCGCGTCCATCTCCACGCCCGACGCGGTGCGCTCGCGCCCGTCCACCACGTAGAGCACCCGCAGCTTCGCCACGGCGCCGCGGCGATCCTCCAGGGGAGGCAGCGACACCTCCGCCACCGTCCCGGGCACCTCCACCGCCGCGGAGAGGAAGTCTCTTTCCTTCGCCAGCGCGCGCGCGCCGAGGCTGCCCAGGGCGCCCAGCGCCGCCACGAGGAGGACGGACAGCAGCGCGACGACTCCGACGCGGACGAGGGCGCCGGGGATCTGGTGCAGCGAGGCGTGGCGGGGCGCCGTGGGGATGGCGAGCTTCACGTGATCTTCCCTGCCTCCTGATCCGCTCTCCGGAAGGAAGGCCTCACTTCTTGAGCAGCGCCTTCCACTTCGCGATCGCCGTCAGCGCCTCGAGCGGGCTCGAGGTGTCCACGCTGAAGGCCTCGAGCGCGTCCAGCACCGGGTGGCCCTTCGCTGGCGTCGCCTTCGGCGTGCCGAACAGGCCCAGCTGCGAGTCATCGGCGGACTTCTCCACCAGCTCCCTCGCCTGCCCGGTGGCGTGCCGCGCCAGCCGGGGCCGCCCCGCCTCGTCGAACTCCCCCGCCTCGAGGTTCGAGAGCAGCTCCCGCGCCCTCGCCAGCACCTCGGGCGGCAGGCCGGCCAGCCGCGCCACCTCGATGCCGTAGCTGCGCGACGCCGCCCCGGCGATCAGCTTGCGGAGGAAGATGACGCGCCCGCCCTGCTCCCGCACCGCGATGCTGCAGTTCTTCACCCGGGCCTTCTCGCGCGCGAGATCGGTGAGCTCGTGGTAGTGCGTGGCGAACAGCGTGCGGGCGCCGACGCGATCGTGCAGGTGCTCGGCCACCGCCCAGGCGATCGACAGGCCGTCGAAGGTGGACGTGCCGCGGCCGATCTCGTCCAGCACCACCAGGCTTCTGCGCGTGGCGTGGTGGAGGATGTTGGCCGTCTCCGTCATCTCCACCATGAAGGTGGACTGCCCCTTCGCGAGGTTGTCGGACGCGCCGACGCGGGTGAAGACGCGATCGGCGACGCCGATGCGCGCGCGCCGTGCCGCCACGAAGCACCCCGCCTGCGCCATCACCGTGGCCAGGGCCACCTGCCGCATCACCGTCGACTTCCCGGCCATGTTCGGCCCGGTGATGATCAACACTTGCGCGTCTTCGCGATCGAGGCGCACGTCGTTGGGGATGAAGGCGTCGCCCCCCAGGGCCTTTTCCACCACCGGGTGCCGGGCGCTCTCCAGCTCCAGCACGCTGGACGTGTCCACCTGCGGGCGCACGTAGCCGTTCTCCGACGAGACGCGGGCGAAGGACACGAGCGCGTCCAGCGTGGCGACGGCGTCGGCGGCGGCCTTGAGGATCCGCGCGCGGGAGACGATCAACGCCCGCAGCTCCTCGAAGAGCCGCTGCTCGAGCGCGATCCGCTTCTCGTCCGCGGTCAGCACCTTCTCTTCGTACGTCTTGAGCTCCTCGGTGACGTAGCGCTCGCCGCCGACGGTGGTCTGCTTGCGGATCCACCCCTTCGGGACGCGATCGAGGTTGGCCCTGGTCACCTCGAGGTAGTAGCCGAACACCTTGTTGTACCGGACCTTGAGGCTGGCGATGCCGGTGGCCTCGCGCTCGCGCAGCTCAAGCTTCGCGAGGTAGTCCTTCCCGCTGGTGGACAGCTCGATGAGCTCGTCGAGTTCGCGGTGGTAGCCCTTCTTGATGAAGCCGCCGTCGGCCTGCACGGCGGGCGGCTCGTCCACCAGGGCGGCGGTGAGGGTGCCCGCCAGCTCCTTCACCTCGGGTGCGGACAGGGGGCCGGCGAGGGCGGCGAGCAGCTCGGCCTTCGCCCCCTCCAGCAAGCCGGAGAGCGCCGGAAGCTGCGTCAGCGAGCGCCCCAGCGCGTGCACGTCGCGCGGGCCGCCGGAGGCGAGGGACAGCTTCCCGCACAGCCGCTCGATGTCCGCGACCTCCTTGAGGTGCGCGACCAACTGCTCCCGCCAGGCGGCCTTCTTGTACAGCTCTTCGACCGCGTCGAGCCGCGCCTCGATGGCGGCGACGTCCTGCAGGGGCGCGGAGATCCACCTCGCCAGGCGGCGGGCGCCCAGCGGCGTGGCGCTGCGATCGAGCACCCCCAACAGCGATCCGGCGCGGGAGTTGTCTTTCAACGTGCGGACCAGCTCGAGGTTGGCGCGAGACGCCTCGTCGATGATCAGCGCACCGCCGCGCGGCTGGAGGGAGATGCGATCGACGTGGCCGGCCTGGCTCTTCTGCGTGTCGCGCACGTAGCGCAGCGCAGCCCCCGCGGCGCCGATGGAGGGGCCGGCCTTCTCGAGACCAAACCCGTCGAGGCTCTGCACCCCGAAATGAGACAGCAGGAACGCGCGCGCCCGCTTCGGCACGAAGGCGTCGGCCTCCAGCGTGGCCAGCACGGGGCGGCGGCTGAAGGCCTGCAGCAGGGGCTCCAGCGCGGCGGGATTGCCCTCGGGCACGAGCAACTCCCTCGGCGCAGCGCGGGCCAGCTCGTCGGCCAGCACGTCGAGGGGGCCGGGCTGGAGCGCGAGGAATTCCCCGGTGGAGGCGTCGAGGAGGGCGGCGCCCCAGTCGTCGCCTTCGGCTCCCGAGTCCCCCGGGAGGACGGCCGCGAGGAAGTTGTTTTCCCGCGCCTCCAGCACGTCGTCGTCCAGCACCATGCCGGGGGTGACGACGCGCACCACCTCGCGCTTGACGATGCCCTTCCCGGGAGGCGTCAGCTGCTCGCAGATCGCCACCTTCTGGCCAGCCTCGATGAGGCGCGCCACGTAGCGCCGGGCCGCGTGGTACGGCACGCCGGCCATCGGCACCCGCTCGAGCCCCTTGGCGCGCGAGGTGAGGGTGATGGACAGAAGCTCGGCAGCCTTCACCGCGTCCTCGAAGAAGAGCTCGTAGAAGTCGCCGAGGCGGAAGAAGAGGAGCGCCCCCGGCACCTGGGCCTTCACCTCGAGGTACTGCTTCATCATGGGCGTCAGCGTCGCCGCGTCGACGATGGTGGCGCCGGCGGAAGGCTCTGCCTGGGTCTCGGGCGCGGTCATCGTGGGCGACACGTCTACCCCGCTCCCCCGCGCCGTGTCTAAAGCCTGCGTGTCGATGCGCTACCCCTCTCCCTGGTCTGCCTGGGCCTCGTCCCACGGGGGCGTCGAGGCGTCTGCCTCCAGCGACAGCGACTGCTGGGCGTCGTCGTCCTCCGGCGCACCGGCGTGGAGCGCCACCACCGTCTCCGGCTTCGCCTGGGCCCCCAGCCTCGCCAGCTCGCGGGCCCGCTTGAGGACGTTGCCCTTGCCGGTGGACAGCTTCTTCTTCGCCTCGTCGAAGCGCGTCTGGGCGTCGGACAGCGCCTTGCCCACGCCGTCGAGGTCCTTCACGAAGCCGCCCAGCTTGTCGAGCAGCCGCCCCGCGTCCTGGGCGATGCGGATCGCGTGCAGGCCCTGCCGCTCGTTCTTCCACATCTGCGCGATCAGCTGCAGCGCCGGGAGCAGCGTGGTGGGGCTGACGATGAAGATCCGCTGGCTCAAGGCGAAGTCGTACAGCGTCGGATCCTCGGCGATGGCGGCGTGGAAGGCGGGCTCCGAGGGGATGAACATCAGCACCGAGTCCAGGGTGCGCTGCTTGAGCAGCACCTGGTAGGCCTTTCCGGACAGCTCGCGCACGTGCTTCTTCACCGACGAGACGTGATCGGCCATGGCGGCGGCGCGGGCCTCGGGCGCGGTGGCGGACGCGAACTGGGCGTAGGCCGAGAGGCTCACCTTGCTGTCGATGATCACCGCGCGATCCTGCGGGAGCCTCAGCACCACGTCGGGCCGGCGGTGGGCGCCGTCTTCGTCGCGGCCGGTGAGCTGCACTTCGTAGTCCAGCCCCTCGGTGAGGTGGGCCATGTCCAGCACGCGCTGGAGCGTCAGCTCTCCCCAGTCCCCCTGGGCCCTGGAGTCGCCCGTCAGCGCGCGGGTGAGGCCCTGGGCGTCCTCGTGCAGCCGCACCTGGGCTTCCTGAAGGCCCTTGAGGTGCTCGAGGAGGGAAGCGCGATCGCGGTTGTCCTGGTCGTACGTCTTTTCCACCTTCTGCTCGAAGGCGGCGAGCTTCTCCCTCAAGGGGCCGAGGAGGGCTTCGAGCTGCTGCTGGGAGAGGGACAACATGGCCCCGCCCTTCTCTTCGAGCAGCTTCGAGGTGGTGGCGGTGATGTCGGCGTGCAGCAGGGCGCGGGCCTTCTCCTCTTCCTCGGCGCGGACGCGGGCGAGCGTCTGCTGGGCTTCGAGCTCGCTCCTCAGGCGCGTGGCGTCGGCCACCAGCGCGCGGGCTTCCTCTTCGAGGGCCTGCACGCGCGCCCGGGCGGCGTCGAGCTCGCGGGCCTGCTCCGCGGCGCGCTGCTGCCCGGCGTCCAACTGGGCGACGAGGCGCGCGTGGTCGCGGGTGAGCCGGCTCACCTCGGTGCGGGCGGCTTCCAGCTCGGCGGCGGTGGCGGCGGCGTCGGCGTCGTGGGCAGCAGCCTCGCGCTCGAGCGCTTCCAGCCGACTGAGCGCGCGGGCGTGGTTGGCTTTTTCGACGGCGAGCTGTTGCTGCAGCCCGTCGCCCTCCGCTTCCCGGCGTCCGAGGGCCACCTTGAGCTCCTCGGCCTGGGCGGCGACGGCGCGCAGGCCGCCCACTTCGCCGGTGAGGGACACCAGGCGCTCCTGGGCGGCCTCGAGCTGGCCTTCCACGTGGCTCGCCTGGCGGGCGGCGTCGGCCAGGCGCTCTTCCTTCGCGCGCAGCTGTTCTCTCAGCGTGGACAGCTCGGCGTCGGCGGCCTGCCGCGCCTCCAGCACCGAGATGAGGGCGGCCCGACGCCGCAGCCACGCCGCGAGGCCGAACCCCAGGAGGAAGGTGATTCCCGCGACGATCCACCCGACCAAAGGCATGCCGGACCCATACCAGAGGGGTCTGACATCCAGACGGGGGGGCGCACGACCAGTGTGAGGGGATTTTACGTTGGCTGATCGGAGGCCTCGCACGCGGGCCGATCTCCCGCGGCCGGGGCACGTGGTGCTGATCGGCGACTTCCGTGGGTCAACCCGAACTTTTTTCGGCAGATCGTCACGCTGGGGAGTTCCCAGATTCCAGACCCCTCTCGCGGAGCCCTGCCCACGCAACGAAGAGGAACTTCAAACCGGGAAACCGCCTGGGTGAGACGCGAGGGCGGTTCGAGGCGACGTGAAGCACGGCGAAGCGCCTGCCCGCGAGGGTGTGGAGGCGGGCTGGAGACGGAAATTCCGGGTGGAGGGCACACCGGTGGCGTGACGGCCGTGTCGTCGAGGACGGCGGGCGAGACGGGCTACACCTCCAGCACCAGCTGAGGCGGGGCGGTGAGCCTGGGCAGGAGGCGTGACGGCAGGGCGCCCCCCAACTCCAGCCATCGCGCTCGGCGGCCTTGCGGGTGAGGTGGACGGGGCGGACGGTGCGACGGCCACCGTACGGACACTGGACTGGCGAAGGGGTAGCCGGCGCGCAGGGCCTCAGGCACCACCAGTGGCCTACCGAGGGCGCGTGCGCCATCGGCGAGCGCATCACCACCCTCCGCAAGCTCGGGTCACCCAAGCGGAGATGGCCGACGCCCTCGGCATCTCCCAGGCCCTCGTCTCGAAGTACGAGCGGGGCGAGCTACTGGTGAACGCCGAGTTGCTGGGGCAGTTCGCGACCGCGCTGCGCGTCTCGGCCGACGAGTTGTTGGGGCTTCAGAAGCGCAAGCCCTCCGCTCCGCTGCCCCACCTGCCCCCGCCGTCAACAGAGGCCTCGCCCGCCGCATTGCTCAACTCCAGGCGCTTCCCCGCCGCGACAGGGACGCCCTCACGTGCACCATCGACACCTTCCTTGCCGCCCGCAGCCCCGGCGGAACCGACCCAAGTCGTGCGACACCTTGCGCGCTTCGCTCGGGCTGGTCAGGAAGCCGAAGCACCCGCTCGGTGAAAGAGAGCAACCGCGGCATTCGCCTGCTTCGTGGGCAGCTGGCGACGTAGCCAGTACTCGACGATTCCAGCCAAGTCGGGTTGCCGGGGCAGTTCTGCCGCCAGCACCAGCAACGTCCGACGTAGGCCGAGTTTGGGTCCGAAGTACTCGATAAGCATCCTCACCGTCTGAGCGTCGAGCCGGCCCCTCGACACCACTACGGACAGGAACGGTTCCGCTAGCGTGCGTGTCGTTAGAGTGCGACGCGCGATCTCGAAGGAGAGCGGATGTTGCTCGCTGTAGATCCTCAGCATCCGCTCAATGCGGTGAGCCTCCGGGAGTTCCCGAAGCATGCGCACCACCAGATTCTCGGTCGATGAATCTCGGCGGCGACGCGTCAGTAGCAGGGCCTCTTCCAGATTCACGGAGGCGCCTCATCAAGAGAAGAGAAAGACGCGCACATCATGGCTGTGCGCCGTGGCCGAGTCCACGACCCCCAAACGCCTCGTTTCACGTTTCGATGACGACGCGACTCTTCGGTCGACCGGCGAGGAACTCGATCAAGCCTCTCGTCGGCAAGCGCAGCTCGGCGACCACGTCCGCCCCGGGCGGAATGGGGGCGCGGCGCTCGAGGAGCGAAACCAGGGCGCCCGCGCAGCGTTCTCTCCCCGGGCTCGTTCCGGTACGCTGTCGCCCCCGCGTTCACTCCACTGGACGGCCCCGATGCGCCTGAGGGGAGGCGCTCGGCCCCGAGCACCGAGGTCTCTCGTGAAGCGCGTTCTCAAGATCGTCGCTGCGGCCTGTACGGCCATGGTGGTGGTGCTCGTCGCCTTCGTCCTTGTCGAGCGCGCGCGCCGACTCGAAGCTGAAACCCCCCGACGAGCCGGGGCCGGCGATCGTCGCGTCCACGGATCCGCAGATCATCGAACGAGGGCGCTACCTGGTGCACGCCGCGGCGCACTGCTCTCAGTGTCACGGCGACTACGCGCGGGAGCGGCCCCGGGAGAACGTGGACAACATCGCGCTCAGCGGGGGCCTCGAGTTCGACATGAGCCCGCTGGGCCGCGACTACCCCCTGGCCGGCGGGGTGACGCTCCGACTCTCCCTCGCCGTGCCGGCCGACGACGGGGACGAAGGCGAGCAGCCAGAGCAGAGGTTGTCCGCGGAGGTGGCTGAGCACGCGGCCCATGGAGGAACCTGGCCCTGGAGGGCACAGCAAGAAACGCCGGGCTGCCTGGCCACACAGCAGAAGGCCCGAGGCGCCCGACATGCCCAACTCCGATGCTCGCGTACGTCCGCTCGTCCTGGTCTGCCTCATCGCCACCGCGAGCGTTGCCGGACACGACGGCGGCACGCTGACGCCGCCACACACCACCGGCATCGGCAAGGTCGGGAGCATGGGGCGCGTCGAGGCGTGCGCCAAGCGGGTGCACGTCGACGATGCCACCATTCGCTGCGACGACCCGCCCGCGCCGCGTGAGGTGAAGCTCCAGGGCTGCGTTCGCACGGCGGTCACCCAGACAAAGACGACGCTTACTTTGATCTGCGAGACCGACGCGGGCGTCACGCGCACCGTCACCCTCAGCGACCCGAAGATGGGAGGCGGCTACGGCCAGGGCTTCGGCACCGGCAAGCCGAAGACGCCGAGGAAGTGACGCTGGTGGTCGAGACTGCACCTCTTGGGCAGCGCGGGCGTCGAAGCGCACGTTCTTGTCCGCGTCGCCCACGCCTTCATGCTCCGGCCCGACGCCATGTAGCGCTGGTGGAAGCCCTTCATGAACGGGAGGTGCTTGTCGAAGTCCGTCACCTCCACGTACTCCGCGCCCACCGACGCGCCCAGGCCGCGCGAGTAGAGGATCTTCGACACCGGGTCGTAGAGCTCCTGGTGGCAGAGGAAGAGGTTCTTGAGCTTCCCTCCCTTGTGCAGCTGCATCGCTCGACCGGCGAGAAACCGCCTCTCGATCGCGCGAGTTACACCGTTCGCTGCTCGCCCTCTGGGCTGTCACGCACTGAGAACTGCGATCGCCCGCGTGGTTCGCCTCCGGTAGAAGCCGCCGCATGTCGGAACAGGCTCAACCCAACGGCAGCGCCCACCCCATTCTCTTCGGCACCAACGGCGTCCGCGGCGTGGCCAACGTCTTCCCCATGACCGCCGAGTCGCCATGCAGCTCTCGACCTCGAGGTGACGGCTACCGAGACGGTGGCCACCTGGACGAAGGGCGTTGGCCCGGCCCTGCCCCGGTTCGTGTCGCGCTTCGACGGCTCGACCTGGTCGCCGCCTCAGGCGCTACCGGGCCCGTACGACCGCGTGCAGCTCTACTCGTCGGATGGGGTGGTGTACTTCAACCCTTTCTTCGACTCCGTTGCCCGCGTGCCCCCGTCAGCGCTCGAGCGCCAGCAGCCGCTCGATCCGCCGCTGGATCGGCGGGTGGGTGGAGAAGAGGGACAGCACCGCCCCGCCGGACAAGGGGTTCACGATGAAGAGGTGAGCCGTGGCCGGGCTGCGATTGAGCGGGTGGAAGTGGTTGGCTTCTTCGAGGCGCGCAAGGGCGCTGGCCAGTCCGCGGGGATCCTGCGTCAACTCGGCGGCCGTCGCGTCCGCGTCGTACTCGCGCGATCGGCTGATGGCGAGCTGCAGGAGCGTAGCCGTCAAGGGGGCCACGAGGAGGAGCCCCAGGGTGGCGAGCGCGTTGGGGGCGCCGTCGTCGTCGTCGCTGCGCCCGAGGAGCGCTCCGCCCCACCAGAAGACCCAGTGCACCACCTGCGTGATGACGCCGGCCAGCGTCGCCGCGACCGTCATGATGAGCGTGTCCCGGTTCTTCACGTGGGACAGCTCGTGGGCCAGCACCCCGGCGAGCTCTCTCGGCTCGAGGATCTCGAGCAGTCCGGTGGTGACGGCGATGGCGGCCTTCTCGGGGCTGCGGCCGGTGGCGAAGGCGTTGGGGGTGCGCGAGTGGATGACGTACAGGCGAGGCATGGGCAGCCCTGCCCTTCGGGCCAGCTGGGCGGTGAGCTGCTCGAGCTGCGGCGCCTCCCCGGGTTGCAGCGGCCGCGCGCCGTTCATCATCAGCGCCAGGGCGTCGCTGAACCAGTACGACGCGAAGTTCATCACCAGCACGAAGGCGCCAGCGAAGAGCAGTCCTCGGGGGCCGCCCACGAGGTGGCCGACGGCGAGCATCAACGCGCTCAGCGCCGCGAGCAGCACTGTCGTCTTGAGCACATTCGACACCCGATGCCCCCGGGTGTGAGGGTCGAGTACGAGGTCCATGGACCATGACTAAGACGCCCGGTCCTTCCAGCCAGTCCGCGCCACTGACCGTTTGGAGAGTGCCCACCGCGACGCTCCCGGGCCATGTCGCATGTGTCGGGCAGCGCGGCGGCGTCGGGGCACCGGCGTCCGCGGGTTTGCCCCCTCCCCCTTCCCGTGGGAGGGTCAACCCACTCCTCCATGATCCGCGAGGCCTTCCAGGACCTGAACCGGCTGCGGCAGATCGCCGTCGTCGCGGGCCGCTACGGCTTCGCGGATCTGCTGGAGCGCACGGGGCTGCGCAAGCAGGTGGGCGACGCGAAGGTGGAAGAGTCGGAAGGCGCGCGCGCGACCACCGTGGCCAGGCGTTTCCGCCTGCTGCTGACGGATCTCGGTCCCACCTTCGTCAAGCTGGGGCAGGTGCTCTCCACCCGCGGGGATCTGCTGCCGGCGGACTTCATCGACGAGCTGTCGACGCTGCAGGACAAGGTGCCGCCGGTCCCCTTCGAGCAGGTGAAGGCCCAGATCCGCGCGGCCTTCAACCGGGACCTGGAGGAGCTCTTCTCCGAGTTCGCGGTCGAGCCCATCGCCGCCGCGTCGATGGCCCAGGCGCACAAGGCGAAAACCCGCGACGGCCAGCAGGTGATCGTCAAGGTGCAGCGGCCGGGCATCTCCGAGCAGATGCGCAGCGATCTGTCGGTGCTGCACTACCTCGCGCGCCTGCTGGAAGCGGTGATCGAGGAGGTGGGCGTCTATTCCCCCACCGGGATCATCGAGGAGTTCGACAAGGCGGTGCACGAGGAGCTCGACTTCTTGAACGAGGCGTCCAACATCCGCGCCTTCTTCAAAAACCACGTCGATCGCCCGCACACGCGGATCCCGAAGGTGTACGACGAGCTGACCGCGCGCACGGTGCTGACGATGGAGTTCATCGAGGCGCCCAAGCTGTCGCAGGCGCAGCTGGACGAGCCCGGCAAGCAGGCGCTGGCGAAGATCATCCTCGAAGGGGCCTTCCACCAGCTCTTCGTCGACGGGCTGTTCCACGGCGATCCGCACCCGGGCAACCTGCTCGTGCTTCCCGGACCGGTGCTGGCGTTGATCGACTTCGGCCTGGTGGGGCGCGTGACGCGGCAGATGCAGGAGACGCTGATCCAACTGGTGCTGGCGATCGGCCTCAAGGACGCCGACACCGCCGCGCGGATCCTCTACCGCCTGGGCACGCCCGACGAGCGCACCAACCTGATGGCCTTCAAGACGGACATCGAAGGCATCCTCGGCACCTACCTGCCGAGCTCGCTCAAGGACGTCGACACGCGGCACCTGCTGCGCGACATCCTGAACCTCGCGGTGAAGTACCGGATCCGCATCCCCAAGGAGTTCGCGATCCTCTCGCGCGCGGCGGTGGCCACCGAGGGGATCCTCCGCAGCCTGTACCCCGACATGCCCATCGGGGAGATCTTCCTGCCGTACGCGAAGAAGCTCTTGTCTGATCGCTACGATCCCTCGCAGCTCCAGGGCGGCGTGATGAAGACGCTCCTGCGGCTCCAGGGCGCGATGCAGGACGTGCCGACGCAGCTCGCGCAGCTGCTGCTCGACCTCGAGTCCGGGAAGTTCACCGTGACGGTGAAGACGGAGCAGCTCCAGGAGCTCAACAACAACCTGCGCGCGCTGGCGGTCATCGCCTTCGCGGGCCTGTGCGCGTGTGGCTTCATCATCGGCACCTTCATCTCCTTCGCCGGCAAGTCCTGGGAGATCGCCGGCATCCCGGTGCTGGGCCTCTTCGGCATCGCGTCCACCGTGTTCCTCTTCAGCACGGCCGTGGTGCGCCAGGCCTGGGGCAGCTTCCGCAAGGTGTCCATCAAGCGCTTCATCAACAAGCGCTGAGCCTCTGCCGCTGGTGGACAGGCCCGCGCCCCGTTACACGACGGCGGTTCGTGGCCCGCGCGTTCACGGGCTGTGAATCACGAGTTCACAGCCAGCAGCGCGGTAGGTCCTGCTTTCGAGACGTTGCACGTGGCGCAGCGTTTGCCCTGGGGGGGCTCATGCGAAACAACACACTGGTCTTGTCCTCGTTGTTCGTCCTGGTGGCCTGCGGCGGTTCCCCGCCCCAGGCCCCGTTCCAGCTGAAGACGCCCGAGGCCCTCACGGCCCCACCCGGCGCACCCAGCTACCTCGACGTGTCATTCGAGGGCAGCCCCGCCGAGCCCGTGGAGCTGAAGGCCACAGTGGGTGGGCCGCTCTCTGCGACCACCAGCGGGCTGCGCGTGCGCATCGACGTGCCGAAGGACGCCCCGCAGGGCAGCTCCACCTTGAGCCTCACCGCCACAGACGGCTCCGGCCAGCAGGCCACCGCGACGGTGCGCGTCGACGTGCCCGCGCCAGCGAAGAGGCCCACGAAGGCCGCCACCGTGCGCGTGGACTTGAACGCCTTCTTCTACGCCAGCGGTGACGCCGCGAAGGTGACGGTCGATCTCGGAGGCCGCGCTGCGCCCGCGCAGGTGAGCGACGTGGTGCTGGTGTCCGCCGAGTCGCACGACGTGGAGAAGCTGACACTGTCGCGCCGCAGCGACGGCCTCTACGAGTCCTCGTCCTCGGTGCCGGTGCGCGCGTCCGATGGGCCGGGCGCCCCGCTGGACGGCACCCTCACGCTGCCCGCCGGCGGCGTCTTCGTGGCCTTCTTCGGCGTGGACACCACCCAGCCCGGCTTCGGAGACCTCGAGGCCACGTCCTACAGCGACTTCGCGGTGCTGGACGGCGCTCGCCCCGGCGCGCCCACCTCTCGCGTCGAGCCCTCGCTGGCGCTCACCCCCGACGAGGATCCGCTGCCCACCGGCGCGCGCCCCGTCGGCACCCTCTTCCGGGTGGGCGATGAGCCCGGCGCCGGGGCCCCGCTGCAGGTGGCCACGCACGAGCTGATCGTCTTCCACGACGGCGACGCCGAGCTGACGCGCTTCCTCGCCGCCTCGCAGGGCACGCTCGTGTCGACGGAGGACGTCGACAGCGGCCAGGCCTCGTTGGTGGAGGTCGACCCCTCGTCGCTCTCTCCGGCGCGGCTCGCCCTCGTCCGCGCGCTGGTGGGAGAGAAGGACGAGTTGCTGGCCAGCCGGAGTGACGCCGCGGCCATCTACGGCCTCGCGCTCGCCTTCCGCCTCGACGGTTTCGTCGTCGCGGTGAATCCGCGCCTCCAGTACCACGCCGCGCCGCGCCTGGCGGAGCCGGAGGCCTCCACCGTCACGGCCACCATGAAGCTGCGCGGGACGAGCACCGAGACGGCGAGCTGCATCCCCGGGAGCGTCGATCGCCCCTGCACCACCACCGTCCCGGCCCTGTGGACGTACCTCGATCTCATGGACGTCGACTCGCAGCGGGTGAAGGTGGCGGTGCTGGACATGGGCTTTGCCCCCAACGCGGACTTCCGGCCCGGCGCCGACGGCGGCATCGAGCAGTGTGACTTCTCCGGGCGGGTGATGCGCTGCGGGCCGGACGCCGCGCTCGGCCCTCCCACCGTCGGGGCCAGCCTGGTCGGCGCGCGGGTGTGGCACGGCACGGGCGTCGTCACCGCGCTCGGAGGCGTCGTCGACAACGGTTTCGGATCGGCGGGCGTCGGCGGCCAGGTGGCAGTGCCCATGCTCTACAAGTACGACCTCGCCTCGTACGCCTTCGACATGGGGCGGGGCATTCTCCAGGCGCTCCGGCAGGGCGCGCAGGTGATCAACATCAGCGCCGGCTACCCGTGCAACGTCGTCACCAGCGTCGGCCCGGACTTCGACATCTGCAGCGAAGCGGGCCGCCTGGGCATCTGCGCCGTGGTCACCGCCGTCGCGCACACCGCTGCCGTCGCCTTCTGCACCAGCCCGGCCGCGGGCATCCCCATCGTGGGCGCCGCAGTCTGCGGAGGTCTCACCGTCGCGGCCGTCGTCGCCACCAACGCCTGCCTCTCCACCCTGGCGCTGGGGAACGTGCGGTCGACCATGGCCAGCGCGGTCAACGCCGCGACGGCCGCGGGAGTGCCCGTCGTCGCCTCGGCCGGCAACGCGCTGCCGCGGGACGTTTTCCCCGAGGTGATCCGTGACTACGTCAACCTCTCGGAGCGGCGCACCGAGGTGTGGGGCGTCATCCCTGCGAACCTGCCCGGCGTCCTGGCCATCGGCGCGGCGGAAGGACCCGGCCTCGACTCCATTCACTTCATCGGCGATCGCATCGACGTCTGGGCGCCCTCGGGCTCGTCCTACGTCTCGCCGGACGACGCCAACCCGGGGATGACCTTCATCGACGAGGTGAACGCCACCAGCGGCGCCGCGCCCTTCGTGGCCGGCACCATCGCGGCGATGCAGGCCGTCAACCCGTCGCTCGATCCGTCCCGCGCCACTGCCGCCGAGCGTGCCACCGCCGTCGCGCGGGTGCGGGAGCTCCTCGTCAGCACGGCGCACTCCAACGCCACGCTGGCGGCGCGCGGCTTCAGCAACGATCCCCAGCGTCGGAACGTGATGGATCCGCTGGCGGCGGTGCTGGCCGCGGCGCGCAGCCACCAGCCTGACCTGAGCGCGCTGGGCTACGACACCAGCCTCAACTTCTCGGAGGCCGACGGCGACGACGACGTGCAGGCGCGGGCCAGGCCCATCGCCTTCGACGCGCGCGTCGCGGGCACCGTCTTCGCCTTCGACAGCGCGGCGCCGGACGAGGACTGGTACAGCCTCACCTTCCCCACGATGGCCGGGCGCGTCTTCGGCAGCGACGTGGTGCTCCGCTGGGTGGGGCGTGACGCGCCAGCGCTCACAGCCACGGGCGCCGCGCCGGTGCGGGTCAGCCTCGTCACGATGGGCGAGGAGCAGGTGGCCACCTACCGGCTGGTGCGCGCGTCGGGGAGCCCCGTGGCCCTCCGGGTGACGGCCGCCGCCGGCCTGGACGTGCCGTACCAGCTGTCGGTGTCGACGCCGGTGGCCCTGACGCCGACCGTCTCCATCGACGAGCCGGTGCTGTTGCCGGGCCAGACGGTGTGCGCGAACACGCCCACCACCTTCCGCGCGTCGGTGACGTACCCGGGCTCGGCGCTCACCGGTACGTCGGTGACGTGGGCGATCAACGGGACGGTGCAGGCCTCGACCGCGCTCACGGCCACCTTCTCGCGCCCCGCGGGGACGTACACCTTCACCGCGTCGTCGCTGGGCGGGATGGACTCGCTGAGCGTCACCTTCGTCGACTGCACCGTCGTGGCCGACATCACCACGCCGTCGTCGAATGTGATGCGCTACTTCGACGCCACCGACGCCACCGGCCCGTACCTGAACCAGCAGCTCGTCGGGCGCGCGCTGGACGCGATGGGCGCGGTGATCAACCCGGCCACCCTCGTCTTCGAGTGGAGCACCGACCGCGGCGATCTCCAGCCGGGCGGGCCGTCGACGGGTGAGCAGCTCCTCGGCACGGGCGCCAACCTCGGTGTCGTGAGGCTCTACTGCGCATCGAGCTCGACCCAGGAGACGCACCTCATCACCCTGCGCGTGCGCGCGACGGCGGGCGGGCCCGTGCTGTCCACCGACACGGTGCGGGTGATCGTCCAGAACCTGTTCTGAGTGGCCAGGGGCGGATTGAGGTGCGGTGAGCCGTCCCAACCAAAGCTGAGTGGCTCCCCGAGGCGCCAGCCGGATGACAGCCGGCTGGCGCCTCTTCGTGCCCCGCCACCCAGGTGCAGGAAGGCGGCGTGCGTGGCACGGGCGGCTGGCGGTTGTGGAGTTCCCGACCATTTCGACGCCGTGGGCCTCGCCTGCCCGTGCTCGAGAAGCAGTCCCCGCGCGTGTGAACGTGGAGGTCACACGGGTGGCCTTCGAGGTCACGCCGCGCCTCGCAGTTGCGCCGAAAATCGACGGGTTGCGGACTGGCAAGGCGTGTGCTCTTCCCTCCGCGCGTCGGTTCCCCCGCTGTCCACCAGGAGCAACCATGCGTTCGCTGATCGCCGTGTCGTCGCTCATCCTCGTCCTGGCCGCCTCGTGCGCACCGTGTCCGGAGGCGCCTCCTCCGGGGTGCGCGACGGGAGGGACAGGCACCATCGCGGTCACGTCTACTGGCCTGCCGGCGGGCGTGGCCGCTGACATCACCCTCACCGGGCCTTCGGTGCAGACGGTGACTGGCACCCGTACGCTGACGGGCGTGGGCACGGGCGCCTGGAGCGTCACCGCCGAGCGCGTCACGGTCCCGGATCCGTTGGTGCGCACGGTGTACCTGCCCAGCGTCTCGCCGGCGACCTTCTGCCTCACCGACGGCGCCACGCAGGACGTCACGGTGACGTGGACGAAGGTGGCCACCAGCAACGCGCTGTGGGCGATCAACGGGACCGCTGCTGGGCAGTTCCTGGGCTTTCGATCCTCGCAGCTGACCTCGACGTCATCGCAGGCGGCCAGCGTGGTGACGCGCGGGCCCTTCGGCCGCGACGTGGCGTTCGACAAGGACGGCAACGTGTGGGTGATCGGCCCCACCACCACCGACGCGACCTTGAATCGCTTCCCGTCCTCGGCCTTCGCGGCGTCGGGCATGGCCACGCCGGATCGTGAGATCAACCTCACGGGGAGCGGCTGCCTCCCGCTGGCGACGGCGCTGGCCTTCGATCGCGAGGGCAACCTGTACGTCGGCTCTCCCTGCCGGGACGCGGTGCTGCGGGTGGACGCGGCGCAGCTGGCGGCGTCGGGCGACGTGACGCCGGCGCTGAGCATCGCGGTGCCGGATCCGGGTGGGCTGGCCTTCGACGCGGCGGGGAACCTGTGGGTGGCCTCGAAGATGGACGAGCGGGTGTGGCGCTTCGACGCTGCGCAGCTGGCGTCGGGGTCGGTGACGACGCCGGCGGTGAAGGTCGGGGTGCGCGCGTCGGCCAACCCGGTGGACACGTCGCTGTACACGCCGTCGTGGATCGCGTTCGACACGCGCGGCGATCTCTGGGCCAACGACTTCGGCGGCAACGTGTTCTACCGGGTGGGTGCGGCGTCGTTGTCCGCCACGGCGGACGTGCAGCCGCAGGTGCGCATCACCCTCGGAGTGTTGGCGCTGCTCGAGGGCTTCGCCTTCGACGGGCAGGGCGGCCTGTGGAGCGCCGGGGCGATGGGAACCTTCGTTCGGCTGGCGCCCGCGCAGCTCGACACCAGCTCGGGCCCGGGCATGCCGACGATGCCGGAGGTGACGATCACCTCGAGCGACATCGGGTACGTGTCCAACCTCGCCTTCTACCCGGCGCCGGCGGGGCTGCCGCTGTACCACTCGCTGCCGTAGCGCGCGTCAGCGGGCCTTCATCCCGTACCTGCGCATGAGGCGGTAGAGGTACACGCGATCGACGCCTGCCTCCTTTGCTGCCTGGGCCACCCGGCCTTCGTGCCGGGCGAGGAGCTGGCCCAGGTAGACGCGCTCGAAGGACTCCACCACCCGCTGGCGTGCCAGGGTCAGCGGGGTGCCGGCCCAGGAGGTGTTGGGCGTGGGGGCGTGCGCGGACTCCTGCAGCGGCTGTTGCTCCTCGAAGAGGAGGCAGCGCTCGAGGTAGTTGCGGAGTTCGCGCACGTTGCCCTTCCAGGAGGAGCGCGCGAGGGAGGAGAGGAAGGCCTGATCGAAGAGGGCCGGCTGGGACTTCGGGGTCGCGCCGAGCTGCTCCAGCAGCGCCCTTGCCACGGCGGGGAGATCTTCACGGCGATCGCGGAGGGGCGGCATGGTGACGCGCACGACGGCGAGGCGGAAGTAGAGGTCGGCGCGGAAGCGGCCGGCGTTCACCTCGGCGCGGAGGTCGCGGTGGGTGGCGGCGAGCACGCGCACGTCGATGGGGGTGAAGCGGTTCTGCCCCAGCCGCTTGATCTGCTTCTCTTCCAGGACGCGCAACAGCCGCGGCTGGAGTTCGAGGGGCATCTCGCCGATCTCGTCCAGCAGTACGGTGCCGCCGTCAGCCTCTTCGAAGACGCCCACGCGGCGGCTGGTGGCGCCGGTGAAGGCGCCCTTCTCATGCCCGAAGAGTTCGGCTTCGAGGAGCGTGGGGGGCAAAGCCCCGCAGTCCACGACGAGGAAGGGCTTTCCAGCGCGGGCGCTCAGCTCGTGGAGCGCGGAGGCGGCGCGCGTCTTGCCGGTGCCGGTCTCGCCTTCGAGGATCAAGGTGGAGTCGGTGCGGGCGGCCTTCTCCAGCACGCTGAAGACCTGGCGGATCGCGGGTGAGGAGCCGACCAGTTCGCCGAAGCGGCTCGACTCGGAGACTGGGAGGAAGTGGCGTTTACCGTCGAGCTCCAGGCGCACTTCGGCTGCGCCCAGGCGGAGGGAGTTGCCGGGCTTGAGGTAGCCCTCCTTCACCCGGACGCCGTCGATGAAGCTGCCGTTGGTGCTGCCGAGATCGCGAATGAGGAGGCGCTCGTCCTCGTAGCGGATCTCCGCGTGGAAGCGGGAGACGGTGGGATCGGCGACCACCAGCGTGTTACCGGCGTGGCTCCCGAGTGATGCGACGCCGTCGGTCACCTTCGCGCGCAGGTCTTTGAAGGCGAGGGTGAAGCTCTCCACCGAGGCGGCGACACGGTAACCGCTCGGAGACGCGGGCAGCGTGGAGTCGTCGGGCTTCGGGGAAGGAGGCGCGGCGGCGGCCTCGGGGGTGAGGGGTTTGAGATCGAGGGCGGTGGCCTTGGTGCTGGAGTCGTCGTCGTCGTCGTCCAGCGCCCCGCGAACGCGTCGAGCCATGGCGGGCGTATAGCACGCGCTGGGTGCGCCCGGGCGGCGTGGCTCTGGTGTGATGGTGCGCCTGCGGCGCGGCTTCCGTGGTGACGATGTAGCGCCCTGCGGGCGCGGGCCTGCTGGCGATTGCTCTTCTGGCCTGCGGCCGGCTGGTTATTTCCCCCC
>JBFMHF010000083.1:0-31617 GCA_040752975.1 Myxococcota bacterium | reverse complement strand
GCAGGCCAAGAAGCAATCGCCAGCAGGCCCGCGCCCGCAGGGCGCAACGTGCTCACTCAACGGCCGCGCCGCAGGCGCAATGACTCAACTCACTGGTCGCGCCCGCAGGGCGCACCACCCTCAACTCACCGGCCGCGCCGCAGACACAGTGAACACCGCCACCGCCTCCGCTTTCCCTTTCACAGTGGCGGGCGGCAGCTCCACCCACGCGAAGGCCTCGCCCGCCCGCGCGCGGACACTCTCCGACACCACCAGCGGCACCTGCGCCACCTTGCAGTGCGACTCGAGTCGGCTCGCCAGGTTCACCGTGTCCCCAATCGCCGTGTACTCCAGCCGCCGCGCCTGGCTCCCCACGTCACCCACCACCGCCTCCCCCGAGTTGAGCCCCACGCCGATGCGCAACGGCGCATCTCCTCGCGCCTGCCGCCGCTCGTTCAACTGCTCCAGCGCCTTCAGCATGTCCAGCGCGCACTCCACCGCATGCCTCGCATGCTCCGGATCCCCCAGCGGCGCGCCGAAATAGACCATCAGCCCGTCGCCGATGAACTTGTCCAGCGTGCCCCCGTGCCGGAAGACGACCTCCACCATCACCGAGTGGTACTCGTTGAGCAACTCCACCACCGCGTGCGCCGACAGGTGGCTGGACATCGCCGTGAAGTCCCGGATGTCGCTGAACAGCACCGTCACCTGCCGCACCTCAGGCGCCCGACTGGCCTCCGCAGTCAACAGCCGGTCCACCACGCTGGGCGAAAAGTAGCGGCCCAGCTTCTCCCGGTTCGTCGCCTCCTGCGCCACCGTGCTGAGCAACGCCCGCACCCGCGTCACCAGGTAGTGGGCACCGCCCCCCACCACCGCCAGCAGAATCGGCGCGACGAAACGCGACACCGGCGAGAGCCCCGCCCGGTACAGCAGTGCCCACGAGGCGATGCTGGCCACCCCCGTCACCGTCCACACCAGCGCCGGCTTCAGCGTGAAGACCGCCAGCAGGATCACGGCCGCGTACGCGAGAGACGTCACCGTGGCCGCCGCCCCAGGCGAGGGACTGATGGGCACTGCCACCCACTGCAGCCAGAACAGAAGCGGCACGTCCACCAGCGCCAGCGAGAGGCCGCTCAGGTTGCGCACCCCGGGAAAGCGCCACACCACCAGCAGCACCAGCACCGACGCGCCCCCGTACACGCCGAAGATGGGCAGGTTCTCCGCCCAGTCGGACAGGCCTCGCACCAACCCCTGCCACGCCGACAGCCCCAACAGCGCCAGGACGCCCGCCGCGCGCAGG
The DNA here is from genome assembly GCA_040752975.1 of Myxococcota bacterium. GTDB lineage: Bacteria > Myxococcota > Myxococcia > Myxococcales > Myxococcaceae > JADLDB01. The sequence goes on along the minus strand of JBFMHF010000083.1, from coordinate 30,338 downwards.
GCCGCCATCCACACCGCGTTCTGCGCGCTCTCGGCGTCGGTGTACTGGCGGATGAGCGACATGGGGGGCGCCCATCTTCCAACGGCCTCGCTGCGTGTCCACCTCCTTCCCCGGGCCAGGCGCCCACGCCTCGCAGCGTTAGCGCTCGTCACCTCCCACGCCGGGGCCCTTGCGGCGGCAGGCCAACCCATCTCCTCCACCTGCGCCGAGGTTGGACTCGGCGCTGCGCAGGGCCGCTCGCATCGCCGCTGTCCCGCGCGCCGGCCGTCGCGTATGAGGCCTGCCGCCGTGCGCCTCGTCCTCCTCGCCTCGCTCCTCCTCGTCGTCGGCTGCTCGGGCGCGCGCCCCGTCACCACTGTCCCCGACGCCCAGCCTCCGCTGCGCCTCGGCGTCGACACCCACCTGCACCTCACCATGGCCCAGGCGGCGAAGCCCGTCTTCCACGGCGAGTCGGGCGACGGGCGCGTGACGATGCACCCCAGAAACCGCCTCGAGAACCAGGTGGACGCCGCCGGCCTGCGCGCGTCCGGCGTGCGCCTGGTGTACGGCGCGATGTGGCCGCCCCTCAACTTGCGCCCCGGCTTCAGCCGGCTGGACGACGCGCTCGAGCAGGTACGGCAACTCCACCGCTTCACCTCGCGCCGGGGTGACTTCGTCGTCGTGCGCACCGCCGAGGAAGCCCGCCGCGTCCTCACGCACGGCGCCATCGCCGTCTTCCCCCAACTGGAGGGCGGTGAGGGCATCGAGTCTGTGGAAGACGTGGACCGGCTCTACGCCGCCGGCGTGCGCTGCATCACCGTCGTGCACTTCGTCTCCACCCAGCTGGGCGGTGCAGCGGCCGGGCAGCTGTCGAAGGTGCTCTTCGGGAGCTCCGACGACCCCCGCGAGCCCCTCGGCCTCACTCCCCTGGGCCGCGACGTCATCGGCCGCATGATGGCGCTCGGCATCGTCATCGACCTCGCCCACGCTTCGGATGCCTTCGTGAAGGACGTGCTGGACCTCACCGAGCCCGCGGGCGTCCCCGTCCTCGTCAGCCACACCGGCGCCCGCGCCCTCAACGCCATGGAGCGCAACCTCCCCGACGACCTCGCCCGGCGCATCGCCGCGGGTGGAGGGCTCATCGGCCTCTCCGCCTTCGACGCGCAGCTGGCCGTCGAGGAGAAGGACTTCCTCTCTCCCCGGCACCAACCCGGCACCTGTGACGACCTCGTCGCGCACTGGAAGCACTTCGCCCAGGTGGTACCGCCCACGTCGCTGGTGACGGGCACCGACTTCAACGGCTTCGTCTTCCGCCCCGCGGCCGGCGGCCAGTGCCCCAACGGCCTGCGCCACACAGGTGACCTCAAGGACCTCTGGCCGGCGCTCACCGCCCATGGAGTGCCCCGCGAGGCGCTCGACGGCATGGGCGACGCGCTCCTGAGGCTTCATGAGACGGTGGAGGCGAAGGCCGACGCGAAGGCACAGGCCGCCGCGCTGCGCTTCGCGCCCGAGGTGAGGCCCGCCCGCAGCGCGCTCGACGAAGTGCCCGGCTGGTAGCGCCTGGTGCGGACAACACACCGCGAGGCGCTATGCTTCGCGCAACCCATGCGTCCCCTGCTCGTGCTCCTGTCCTTCGTCGTCCTGTCGGCCTGTGCCTCCACCAGGTCGGCTGAGGCCACACCACCTCCCTCCGCCGAGGCCACGTCCCCCGACGCTCCCCCGAAGAAGCCCGGTGAAGCCGCGCTGGGCGATCGCACCACCTGCCCCGTGTCGGGAGAGGTCTTCACGGTGAAGGCCGACTCCCCCAGGGTGACGCTGGACGGGAAGACGTACTTCCTGTGCTGCGACGACTGCGTGGCCGACTTCCAGAAGGACCCGGCGAAGTACCTCGCGAAGTTCCAGTAACGCAGTTCTCCACGGCCAGGCCGTCGCACCGGTGGTGGATTTCCGTGGCCCCGGGCCGCGGACGTACGGCGATTCAGCCGCTTGTCGTGGCATCCTCGTTGCTCCCGGAGACGCCCTCATGCCCCCGTCCCTGCTCCGAGACTTGTTCCGCCGTGCCCTGAAGGCCTCCGTCGTCGCGCCGCTGGCCCTCGCCGGCTGTGGCGCCAACACCACCGGCTACCAGTCGCCTCAGTGCGTCAATGGCAACCTCGCGGTGTCGGGCCTCGCCCCGGCCGTCATCCCCGACGTCATCGACCTGCGTCAGCGCACCGACTTTGGCGCAGGCAGTCCCAACAACCCGCCCACCACCCTGTCCTCCACGGGCGCCGCGTGCGCCACCGCGACGAACAAGCCCACCTGTCAGGCCGCCTTCGACGGGCTCGCCCCTGACGCCGGCTTCGGTGAGAGCTGCCTGCAGATCTGCGTCTCGTACTTCCTCGCCACCACGAAGGCCGACGAGGTGAAGGCCTGGACCTCCATCGAGCAGCTGAAGACGTTCCTCGGCACCATCGACACGGAGCAGGAAGCAGCGCTGATGGCGTTCGCCCACGACTACCGCCTCCAGTGCGAACAGCTCGATCGCGGCGGCGTCAAGGCGCGCTCCGGTGGCGGCTACGACGTCATCGCCACACGGGGCCACACGTGCGGGCCTGGCTCGAAGATCACCCGCTACTACCTGAACGTCACGCCGTCGGGAGAGGTGACCGAGACGAGCAGCGAGGTCGCGGAGTACGGCGACCCCAACTGCGCCATCGGCCGGCGACCCTTCGGCCTCGAGTCGAGCGGCCGCACGGCCTGTGACGACGCGCTGGGTCGGCACTTCGCCATCGCCGCGCACCTCGAGGCGGCCAGCGTCGACGCCTTCACGCGGCTCAAGCATGAGCTCCAACGGTACGAGGCGCCTGCCGTGCTCCAGGGGGCCGCGGTGTTGTCCGCGGTCGAGGAAGTGCAGCACGCGCAGGCCACGGCGCTCCTCGCCGAGCGCTTCGGCGCCGCGGTGCAGCCTCCCCGCGTCGAAGCCCGGCCCCTGCGCGCGCTCCTCGACGTGGCGGTGGACAACGCGGTGGAGGGCTGTGTGCGCGAGACGTACGGCGCGCTGGTGGCCCACCACCAGGCGGCCCACGCGCAGGACGAGGAGATCCGCGCGCTGATGCAGCGCATCGCCGAGGACGAGACGCGGCACGCCGAGCTGTCCTGGGACATCGCCGCGTGGGCCGAGACGAAGTTGTCGCCGTCGGAGTTGTCGCTGGTGCGCGAGGCCCAGCGCGCGGCCGTGTCGAAGCTGCGCGACGAACTCGCCGCGCCCGTGGACCCAACGCTGGTGGAAGTGGCGGGCATGCCCGACTCGGCCTCCGCGCTCGCGATGCTGGACGTGATGCTGAAGGGCCTGCCGGCGCTGGCGTAACGGGCGTCAGGGTAAGGCAGAGTGGGCCCGAGAGGCCCTCACGCCCCAGAGGGAAGGTGGCCGACGTCGACGAAGGCTGGCCCCCGCGTCGCCGAAGACGTCGCCGCTCCTTAGGGAAGGGTCAGGCCGAGAGGGAGATCGCCTCTCTTCGCGCGAGCCACGTCGCCGGCAGGCCGGCTCTGCCCACGCGCAGCGCGACGATGCCCCCGACGATGGCGCACGTCGTGTCTCTGTCTCCCAGCCCGGCGACGGTGCACCACATCGCGGCCTCGAAGTCGTCGAGGTGTCGTGCGGCGCACCACAGCGAGAAGGGCACGGTGTCCCAGGACAGCACGCGCCGGCCGCTCCCCAGTCGCTCGGCGGCGTCCTCCGGCGAGGTCGACGAGGGCACGTCCAACGCATGGCGAAGGGCTGCGCGCGTCTCACCTTCCGGCACGTGCGCCAGCGTCTCACGCACCAACGCCGGGCCCGCGACGCCGCGCACCACCAGCGCTGCCGCGACCGCCACCGCGACGGCACCCGCCTGTCCATCGGGGTGGGCGTGCGTCACCTCCGCCGACTTGCGCGCCTCCGCCACCACCCGTGGAAGGTCGTCGGCGAAGTACGCGCCCAGCGGCGCCGCCCGCATCGCCCCGCCGTTGCCCTGGGAGCCCTGCCCCTCGAAGGCGCGTCCCGCCGCCAGCTTCCACGCCGTCCCCCGCCCGATGTCGGTGAGGATGTCGCGTGCGCCCCCGCCGTACCCGCGTCCGGGCTCGCGCGAGAAGCGCCGGGCGAAGGCCTGCGCCAGCTCCTCCTGCGCGACGTGCCCGTGCGCCTCCAGCACCTCGACGATGGAGAGGGCCATCGCGGTGTCGTCCGTCCACGCCCACGGCCCGGCCGGCAGCTCCCGTGCCGCAATCCGCCCCGTCACGATGCCGGGCGGCCCGAAGAAGCGCTCCCCAAAGGCGTCGCCCAGCGAGAGCCCTTCGAGAGAGAGCCACATGCGTTCGTTGGTCGTCATAGAGTCATCGTGACTCTATCAGTGGTAAGCTGGCAAGTCTGAGGGCGCTGGGGTCGTCCGCCGGTGTGGGATGGCGCCTGGTTCCAGGCTGGTGCTGGGGAATGCCGAGGCTGGGGGCGAGGCTGTCCTCGCGAGCCACCTGCGGCGCCTTGGGGGTAGGGTGCGGTCGACATGGTCTCTCTGCTCCTCGCGCTCTCGCTGACCGCGGCGCCGCTCAAGGTGGGCGTGACGCTGCACCCGTACTACTCGTGGACGGCGAACGTCGCGACGGGGCTTGCGGTGGAGGTGGTGCCGGTGCTGCCCGGCGACGTCGACGTCGGCGCGTACCAGCCGAGGCCGGAAGACGTGGCGCGCCTGGGCGACCTCGACGCGCTCGTCATCAACGGCATCGGGCACGACGACTTCATCCTCGAGATGCTGAAGGCCTCCGGCAACACGCGGTGCCGGGTCATCCGCGCCAACGAGACGACGGCGTTGCTGCGCGGCGCGCACGGGGAGGCGGTCAACAGCCACACCTTTCTGTCCTTCTCCAACGCCATCCAGCAGAGCCACGTCATCGCGCGGGCCCTCGGCGAGCTGCGGCCGGAGCTGAAGGGCGCCCTGACGAAGAACGCCACCGCGTACGGGAAGAAGCTGCGGGCCCAGCGGGCCGCGGCGGTGCAGCGCCTCAAGGCCTTCCCCGGGGCCCGCGTCATCACCGTGCACGACGGCTACAGCTACCTGCTGCAGGAGCTGGGCGTGGGCCTGGCCGCCGTGGTGGAGCCTGCGCACGGCCTCGTCCCCTCAGCCGCGGAGCTGGGCCAGGTGGTGGACCTGGTGAAGAAGGAGAAGGTGAGGCTGGTGCTGTCCGAGGCCAGCTTCCCCAGGGCGATGACGGAGGTGCTGGCGCAGTCCGGCGCGCGGGTGGTGGTGGTGAGCCACATCGCCACCGGCGCCTTCACCGCCGAGCGCTTCGAGGTGGAGATGGCCGCCAACGTGGACGCGCTGGTGACGGGGCTCTCTCCGTGACGGTGGTGGACGTCGAAGCGCTGTCCGTGCCGGGCCGCGTGGCGGGCGTCTCCTTTCGCGTGGAGACGGGGGCGCTGCACGCCCTCGTCGGGCCCAACGGCAGCGGGAAGAGCACGGTGCTGGACGCGCTCCTCGGCCTCGTCTCCTTCACCGGGAAGGTGGTGGTCAACGCCGCCCGCGTCGCGGTGGTGCCGCAGCGCCTCGAGGTTCCGGCGGCGCTGCCGATGACGGTGCTGGAGCTCCTCTGTGCCTCTCGGACGACTCGGCCCGTGGTGCTGGGCGTGGGCGCTGCGGCGCGAGCGAAGGCGACCGAGGCGCTCGAGCGCGTGGGCCTCGCCGGGCTTCTCGAGAAGCCGCTCTCCAGGCTGTCGGGAGGCGAGCTGCGCCGGGTGCTGCTGGCCCATGCGCTGGCTGTCGTGCCGGAGTTGCTGCTCCTCGACGAGCCGGAGGCGGGCCTCGACGCGGCCTCGGCGGCCGTGCTGGGCGAGGTGCTGGCGGAACTCAAGGGCCGCGTCACCACCCTGTGGATTTCGCACGACACTTCGCGCGTGGAAGCGCTGGCGACGCACGTGACCCGGCTGCCCGGGGGGACTCTCTCGTGACGCTTGCGCACCACGCCGCTTGCCCGCCTCGTGCCGCTTCCGTGCGCCGCGCAGGCGTGGCACGTCAACCGCGCCACGGCGGGAGCCGCTCTTCCGCGGACGCGCTGGGTGTCGCGCGCCGTCCTCCTGACGCCGCACGCGGAGGCGCTCGCGGCCCACGTTCAGGAGCAACTCCGTGACGGACGCGCTGACCTTCCCCTTCGTGCAGCGGGCCCTCCTCGCGGTCCTCCTCGCCGCGCCGCTGCTGGGCGGCCTCTCCCACCTCGTCGTCGCGCGACGCCTCGCCTTCTTCTCGGCCGCCGTGGGGCAGGCCGTGCTGACGGGCGTGGCGCTGGGCGTGCTGCTGGGCGAGCCGGTGGACGCGCCCTGGGGCAGCGTCTTCGGCTTCTCGCTCCTCACCGGCGTGGCGCTCGTCTTCGTGCGGCGGCGCTCGGCCCTGCCAGCGGACACGCTCGTCGGCGTGCTGCTGGCCTTCACCCTGGGCCTCGGCGTGTGCCTCCTGGTGGCGGTCACCAAGCGCTTCAACATCCACCAACTGGAAGCGGTGATGTTCGGCAGCGTGCTGACGGTGCAGACCGTCGACCTCGTGCTGCTGGGCGGGGCGCTGGCGCTGGCCGCGGCGCTGGTGGGGCCCATGGCCAACCGCCTGCTGGTGCAGTCGCTGGACGCGCGGCTGGCGGCGGCGGCGAGGATGCCGGTGGCGCGCGACGAATACCTCTTCGTGGTGGTGCTGACGGCGGCCATCGTGGTGTCGGTGAAGGTGATGGGCGCGTTGATGGTGGAGGCGATGCTGGTGGTGCCGGCGGCCGCGGCGCGGAACGTCGCGGCCAGCGCCCGCGTGACCTTCCTCGTCAGCATCGCGGTGGCGCTGGTGGCCGGCGTCGCGGGCCTGGGCGTCTCCACGCAGGTCAACGTGCCGTCGGGCGCGGCCATCGTGTTGGGCCTGGCGCTCCTCTTCGCGGTGTCGCTCCTGCCTCGTCTACGGCGCGCCCGCTGAGCGTGGCGCGCGCGCAGGGCTTCAGGCCCCTCCACCGAGGAACTCCACTGCGTGGCTGCCCGCAGCTGCGACGCGAGGGAGCTTGGTGGTGAGGCTCCAGCCTTGCGCCTGGCTGGCCCTTCGCTGCACACGGAGCGCGGCTCGTGTGTCAAGAAGGCCGTCATGGGCCTCCTCCTCTTCCTGGGTCTCGTCGTGGGCGTGGTGCTGCTGCTGCGGCTGGCGCGCGTGAAGGGCGCGATTCACACGCCGATGGGGTGCCAGCGCTGCGGCGCGCGCGTGCCGGCGACGGGCGTCCGCTTCTTCCGGAACACGGGGATGATCATTATGTTTCGCTGGGAGACGCTGGCCGGCCAGTCCTGCCGTGGCTGCGCGCTGCGCGACTTCGGGGGCATGACGCTGTGGACGTTGGCGCTGGGTTGGTGGGGCCTCATCTCTTTCTTCCTCAACTGGGTGTTCCTCTTCGTCAACGTCGCCAGCGTCCTGTGGGCGCTGTCGCTGCCGGGCGCGGTGGCGGTGGCGAGGCGCGCGCTGGACGAGCACCGCGAGTACGCCCTCAACTTGTTGGCGACCAAGGACTTCGACACGGTGGTGGACGTGCTGGCGAAGACGACGGGCGCGCAGCACGTCGACGTCATCGACTGGCTTCAGTCGCTTCGCACCACCTCGCCCGCCTGAGCATCGCGGTGAATGCGCGAGGCGGTGCGCGCCGGAGCTGGGCCGGCGCGATTACTTCACGCCGTCGGCCTCGAGGTGCGTCCAGAGGATGGGGTCACCCTTGCGGAAAGGCGCCGTCACCGCGCGCCCCACGGCCTGCGGGCGATCCCCCGTGCAGACCACGACTTCGTCGGCTGGAGCCACGGGTTGGCTCCTCTCGCCGAGGGCACCTCAAGCTTTGCGGTACTTCGAGTCGACGTACCTGGCCGCAGGCACACGCACTGCTCGCCCGTTGGCGGCCAGGTGCTCGCACAGCTTGAAGACGCTCTCGGCCTGGTCCGGCGCACCCGCCTTCGCCGCGAGCGCCTCGGCGGTGAGGGCCTCGGACGACAGCGCGTCGAGCACCTTCTGTTGCAACGCCAGCACCGCGGCCGCGGCCTTCTTCCCTGCCTCGACGCCCGGCTGGTGGTAGGCGTTCACATTGATGAGTGTCGCGTAGAGGCCCACGGTACGCTCGAACAGCGCGATGACGGCGCCGAGGCTGCGCGCGCTGACGTCGGGCAGGGTGAGGGTCATCGACTCGCGGCGCTTCTCGTGCAGCGCCGCCCGCGTGCCGAGGAGGAAGCCCAGCAGGTAGTCGCCGCTGGTGACGCGCGACTCGACCTCCATCGATGCGCCGTCCCGGTCCTTGAGCGCCTCGATGAAGAGGGCGAAGAAGTTGGGCACGCCGTCGCGGAGCTGCTGCACGTACGCGTGTTGATCCGTGCTGCCCTTGTTCCCGTACACCGTGAGGCCCTGGTTCACCTCTTTCCCGTCGAGGTCCAGCGTCTTGCCCAGGGACTCCATCACCAACTGCTGCAGGTAGCGCGACAGGAGGAGCAGCCGGTCCTTGTACGGCAGCACCACCAGGTCCTTGTTGCCCACGCCGCCGCTGCCGTGGTGCCACATGAGCGCCATCATCGCCGCGGGATTCCTGGCCGTCTCGCGGGTGCGGGTCGCCACGTCCATGCGCCGCGCGCCGTCGAGCAGCGCGTCGACGTCGATGCCCTGTAGCGCCGCGGGCAGCAGCCCCACCGCGCTCGTCTGGGAGGTGCGCCCGCCGACCCAGTCCCACATCGGGAAGCGGGCCAGCCAGTCCTGCGCCGTCTGGTCCAGCTCGCTGCCCGCGCCCGTCACCGCCACCGCGTGCTTCGGAAACGCCAGGCCCGCCTTCTCGAAGGCCGCCCGCGCCTCGAGCATGCCGTTGCGCGTCTCCCTGGTGCCGCCGGACTTGCTGATGACCACCACCAGCGTCTCGGCCAACGAGGGCCCGAGCTGCGAGAGGACCCGGTCCATGCCGTCGGGGTCGGTGTTGTCGAAGAAGGACGGCGTCATCTTGTCGTGGCGCGTGGCCAGCGCGTCGGCGGCCAGCTGCGGGCCCAGCGCCGAGCCGCCGATGCCGATGACCAGCAGCCTGGTGAAGCGTGGCGCCGTCTGCGGCTTCACCTTGCCGGCGTGCACGTCGGCCGCGAAGGCCTTCACCTGCGCCAGCGCCTCGCGAATCACCTTCGCCTCGTCCGGCGCGGCCAGCTCCGGCGCGCGCAGCCAGTAGTGGCCGACCTTGCGCTTCTCGTCGGGGTTGGCGATGGCGCCCTTCTCCAGCGCGGCCATCGCGTCGTACGCGCGGTGCAGCGCGGGCTCCATCGAGGTGAGCCACGCCTCGGAGAAGGCCATGCGGGAGACGTCGAGGGTGATGCCGAGGTCCTCGACGACGCAGAGGTGCTGCCGGTACCGGTCCCACAGCGCGCGCGTGTCCATGGGCGGGGTTTTCCGCCGCCGCGCCGGGCAGCGCAAGCGTGGAGCGGGGGCCGTCCCGTTTCGTTACGATGCAGCCATGTGCCGCAACATCAAGACGCTCCACCACTTCGAGCCGCCCGCCACCCGCGAGGAGGTCCACGCCTCCGCGCTGCAGTACGTGCGCAAGCTGTCGGGCATGCGCGAGCCATCGAAGGTGAACAGGGCCGCCTTCGAGCGCGCGGTGGAGCAGGTGACGAAGGCGACGCTGGAGCTCTTCGACGCCCTCGAGGTGCATGGCCCCCCACGCTCGCGCGAGGAAGAGGCGCTCAAGGCGAAGGCCCGGGGACGGGAACGGGAAGCGCGGCTGCGCGCCCGGCTGCTCGCAGAGGGCTGACGACCGCGGAGCCCGGCCGCGTCCCAGGCGCCTTCTTGCCGCGCCGCGGCCGTCGGGTGGAGGGGCGACAGACGCTTCCACCTCCGCGCGAGCCGCAGGGTGAGAGACTTTCCTCCGGCGCTGCACGCGCCACCTGGGGCATCATCCGTCGAATGAAGATCCACCACCTGTCGGCCGCCACCCTGTGTCCCACCAGCGCGAAGTTGGTGAACGGCTCGGGGGGCCTCTTCGCCGCCGGGAAGCTGGTCTGCCATTGCTGGCTGGTGGAGTCGAACGACGGGCTCATCCTCGTCGACACCGGCATCGGCACCGACGACCTGAAGGACCTCACCGGCCGCATGGGGCGCTGGTTCACCGCGTTGGTGCGCCCGGTGAACGACCCACACGGCACCGCGCTCGAGCAGGTGAAGAAGCTGGGCTTCGACCCGCGCGACGTGCGCCACGTCATCCCCACCCACCTCGACCTCGACCACGCGGGCGGGCTGCCGGACTTCCCGTGGGCCACCGTGCACGCCTTCCGCGAGGAGCACGACGCGGCGATGGCGCGGCGGACGCTGAAGGAGCGCGAGCGCTACCGGAAGGTGCACTTCGCCCACCACCCGAAGTGGGACCTGCGCGAGGTGGAAGGCGAGTCGTGGTTCGGCTTCAAGGGCGTGCGGGCCCTCGACGCGCGCGACGACGTGCTGCTCATTCCCTTGAGGGGGCACACGCGCGGGCACTGCGGCGTCGCGGTGAAGGAGGACGGCCGCTGGAAGCTGCACGCCGGCGACGCCTACTTCCACCACGGGGAAATGGAGCCCAGACCCTGGTGTCCTCCTGCGCTCACCGTCTTCCAGGGCGTGGTGGAGCTCGACCGCAAGCAGCGCCTGGAGAACCAGCGCCGGCTGCGAGCGCTCGTCGCGGCTCATGGCTCGGAGGTGACGGTACACAGCGCCCACTGCCCGGTGGAGTTTGAGCGCCTCGCCGGGGGCTGAGCGCGAGTCTTCCTGGCGACCCTGCGTCGTCCTGCGCAGCGAGCGCGGCCCCATGCAGTTCGACCCGACGGGATGGCTCGACCAGGCCGCGCCGTGGGCAACGACTCACGCCCGCCGTGTCTACTGTTCGCGCGTTCCGGCGCAGGGGAAGCCGCTCGCCCGCAAAGCCTCCACCGTGTAGGGGTCGGCGGAGTGCACGGCCTCCACGTCGACCAGGGGGAGGTCGGCGCCCAGCGCGCGGTTGATCTCCTCGAGGAAGGCGTTGGCCAGCACCGCGTAGCCGGTGTCCGAGAAGTGCATGGTGTCGATGGACAGCAGCCCGCTGAAGGGCGCCGGCGACAGCGTCTTTCCGCCCACCGGCAGCCCGTGCGCGAACACGTCCTGCACCTTCCCCGCGACGTCCACCACGTGCACGCGCGGGTAGCGCGCCGTCTCGGCGAGGAGGATTTCGTTGAAGTGGGTGATGCGCGCTCGCAGGCCGTCGCGCCAGCCGGTCGCCTCCGCGTCCGAGTAGCCCTTCGCCTTCAGCTCGGCCACCTTGGCGTCGTAGCGGGGCAGCAGCGTGGCGTCGGGGCCCGTGGCGAGGAAGACGTGCGCGCCCGTCTCGTCGAGGCGCTCGAGCACCGTCCGCAGCGCGGCGGTGAAGTCCTCGTCGGACGTCACCGCGTCCAGCGAGGGGACGCCGTCCACGTTCAGGTTGACGTTGTTGTAGTCGTTGCCGATGAGGTCGGTGCTGAGCACCAGCGTCGGCCGCAGGGCCACCACCCGGTCGAGCTGCGACTCGGCCGGCGGCTCGACGAGGCCCACCGCGTCCACGTCCAGATCCCACACCACGTGCTCGAGCAGAATGGCCGGCAGGCTGGGCGGGTGGTTCACCACCTCGGTGACCCGGGAGCCGCCGATGGCCAGGTTGGTGACCTCCAGCGCTGGATCCACCCGCAGCCGGCTGAGGACGATGTTGCCGTCGCGGTCCTTCAGCTTCGGGATGAGGTCGGTCGCCCGCCGCGCCAGCATGGAGAAGATGTCCTCCTTCTCGGTGCACGTCGTGAGGTCGAAGTCGTCGGGCGTCAGCGTCGGCAGGTAGCCGGGCTTGAGCAGCGGCAGCCCGAGGTACGCGCCGGCCTGCTTCGCCACCAGCGCCGCCGGGCCGTGAAGCTGTGTCCGCGCGTGAATGGTGGCGTCCTGCGTGCCCATGGTGAGGCTGGCCCCGAAGGCCACCAGGCGCGCGAAGGCCCGGTGCGGCGGCGCCTCGATCCGCAAGCTGCCCACCGTCACCTCGCCGCCGCGCCCGCGCACCACCACTTCGTGGGTGCCCGGCGTCGGGTGGCCCTGCACGGTGAAGCCGACCGAGTCCGGCCCGAGGCGCTTCACCGCGTACGCCGCGACGCCCCCGACGGTGACGGACAGCGGCTCCTCCAGCACGGCCAGCGCCGCGTCCTTCGCCATCACCTCGAAGTGGCCGAACGAGGGGCCCGCTTCCACCGAGAGCGGGGCAGGGCCACACGCAACGAGACAGGAAGCCAGCACCAGGCCGACGAGGGAGCGCATGGAGGCACTGTGGTGAGGATTTGACTCTGGAATCAATCCTGCCCGGCCCGCTCGTCACGTCGCGGTGACAGCGGCGCGCGGCTTGGGGAGGATGTGCCGCATGAAGCGGCGCGCGCTCCTGGCCCTCCCGGTGATCGCCCTGGCCGTTTGGCTGCTGCTCCGCGAGGAGGCGCCTCCGGCCGGGGCGCCCGAGCCCGCGATGGACCTGAAGCGTCCGCCTTCGGACTCGGCGCGCCAGCCGGAGCAAGCCGCTCCTCTGGCGGCCGGGCGATTGGACCATTCCGGCGAAGCAGGACGGATGGACGGAGAGCGCCAGCCAGCGCCCGCCTCGCTCGATGGCGGAGAGGTGAGTCCCGACGCGGGGGGAGCGGGCGCGGAGGAAGGGAAGCGCCGCGTGCACGCGTGGCTCGAGGCCAACGCCGCCGCCGCGGAGAAGTACGTCGACGCCTTCTGCGCCGAGGCCCGTGGCTTGAAGCAGGCGAGGGCCTTCTCCGAGCCGCCGCGCACGCGCGACGCGGCCGTCTTCATGGACGGGCGCGCCGATTGGGAGGGCGGGCGAGTGGGGCTCCTCCACCTGCCCGCGTCCCTCACCGACCGCATGGGCAACCCTCCCGGCGCGTGGCGCAGCCTCGGGCCCTCGGCCTACCAGGGCCTCGACTTCGGGTGGATGCGGGAGTTGCTCCAGTACGATCACTGGTCGCTCCTGGGGGCCGGGCCCTTGAGGTACCGCGAGGGGCAGACCTTCTTCGAGGCGGACCTGCCGAACTTCGTCACCCTGCTGCACTGGGTGAGGCTGCGCCTGCTCAAGGGACTGCACGAGGGCGATCTTCCCCGGGCCAGCGAGGAGGTACGCCACCTGGCCGACCTCTGCGCGTCGTCGGGGACGCTGGTGGGAGAGATGATCCGCGCGGGGATGTACGGCATCGAGCGCGAGACGTGGACGGGGGCAGGGCTGACTCCGGTGGAGCCGTTGCCCACCGCCGAGGAGGTGCAGCGCTTTCGCTTCGCTGGCCGGGCCGCGCCGTACTTCCTCTTTCCCGGCGTGCGGCCGGAGGTGCGACGCAAGGCGCTGGAGTGCATGCCGCTGCGCTGTGCGGCGCTCAACGAGGCCATCGGCGCCGCCGCGGCGTTGCGAGGCGTCACACCTTCAGCCGACGAGGCCATCGGGTGGCTCTCCGGGCAGCAGCCGTGTGAGCCGGCCCTGGCGGCGTGGCTCGCGAAGGTGCCTCCGTCGTCCGTCGAGTCGCTGGCGACCAACCTCACCGCGGAGGCTGGCGTCGAGCCCTTCGTCCGGCAGCTCCTCGACGGAGGCCTCTGACGGCGGCCTCCTCTTCGGTCACGGCGCGCCGGCGTCGAGGGGCGGCGCCCGGAGAGCCGCGCAGAGCTCGGCGACGGGCCGGGGCGGCGCCTGGGTGGCCTCGGTCAGCGCGCCGCACACCGACAGGCCGCGCAGCACCAGCAGGTTGGAGGGGGAGGTGGGGTCGAGCAGCAGCAGCTCGTCCTTCGTCCAGAAGAGGGCCTCGGTCCAGGGATCCTCGTCGAGGTCGGCGCGGAGGTTCTCCAGCCGACCTCCTTTCAGGAAGAGGCGCGACTGCCACTGCGTGCGGAACTCGACGGCCGACGTGCCGCGCAGCTCGTGGGCCAGCACCACCTCGTCCTCACCGCTGCCGGCCCTCGTCAGCCACACCCGGGGCGCGAGGCGCGAGTCCACCGCGTGCAGCTCGCCTCCCGGCAGCCGAGCCACGGCGAGCGTGCCGTTCTCCAGCAGCAGCGCCCACGCGGCGTGGTTGGACGGATCGGGACACCACAGGCTGTCCTCGTCGATGCGCTTGCACGACAAGCTGCGCGTCACCGGGCACACCTTCGTGGGCTCCTCCTTCACCGGCGGGTGTGCGGCGGCGAGGTACGCGTCTTCCCAGTACGCCAGCACCCGCTCGAGCTCGGCGCTGTCCTTCTTCGCCACCGCCTGCGCGAAGCGCCTCTCGGCCGTCTGCGAGCCGGCCATCGCCTGCGCGGTGTCGAGGGCGGCCGCGAGGGAGGCGGGCAGCGTCGCCGTCTTCTTCAGCTCCTCCAGCTTCGCAGGCTCGCCCTTCCACTTCGCCACCGCCACCACCTGTTGGGCGCGCAGGTCGGCGTTGGCGCGGCTGGCCCGGGCGCTCTCCGCGTCCACCGACGCCTCCAGCGAGCGAGCGCGGCGCTCCAGCGACTCGACCTGCGCGGCGAGGCGCTGCTCGTCGAGGCGCGCCGCGGCCAGCTCGCTCCTGGTGCGCTCGAGCTGCCCACAGCCCATGGCGAGCAACACGAGGATGACGGTGGCCAGGCGCTTCATGGCGCCCCTCCGTCAGCGCCACGCTGGAGCCCGGCGTCGGCCCTCGGCGGTGGTGGGCGGCGACACGCCTCGAGGAGGGCCTTGCCCAGCTTCGGCTTCTTCTTCTCGAGGACGTCGCAGGCCTCCCGAGGGTCCACGGCCGTCGGCGGCACCTTTCCGTCGAGCGCCGCGCGCACCGCCACGGGTTGGTCCTGGTCGAGGCCCGCGAGGAGCACCGAGCCCTCCTCGGGGACGACCTCGAGGTCCACCACGTCGAGCAGCTCGACCAGCTCCTTCACCGTGTCCTCGCCGGGAGTCAGCGCGCCCTGCGCGAGGGAGACGAAGTCTGGGTGGTGCAGCACCAGCGTGCGTGACTCGTCGGCGGGCTCCTCGCTGTCCTCCATCAGGTGCCTGGCGCGCAGCACGAAGACGCCCGGGGCCGGACTGGACGCGAGGGTGAAGCTGATCAACTCGAGCTTCTGCGGGCCGTCCTCCTCGTCGTCCTCGCGGCAGTCAGCGAGGCACTGCTGGTACTCCAGTTCCTCGCGGGCGCGTTGGGCCTCGGCCTCGGCCTGGGCGGCGGCCGCGCGGGCGGCGGCGAGGTCCGGGTTGTCTTCCACCTCGCCGTCGGCTTCCTCGTACTCGCCCTCATAGCCGTCGGGTCCGCAGCCCAGGCGCCCGAAGCTCTCGTCGCACTGGCGGGTGCACGTCTCGGCCTCGTTGGTGGCGGCGCAGGCCTTCAGCTCCGCCGTGTTGGGCGGCTCGTAGAGGTCGACGCTGGGCGGCGGCCAGTCGCGCACGAAGAGGTGGCCGTCCTTCTCGAAGGCGATGCGCAGGAGCTGCCCGTCGACCCGGTTCGTCGTCGAGGCGAGGTCCGGCACCACGTCCGACTCCCACTCGGCGTCGGCGGTACACACCGCGGCGGTTGGGAAGCCTGGGCGGGCGCTCAGCTGAGAGCAGTCCCACTTGAAGGACTGGCGGGTGCGCACCTCCACGCCTTCGCAGGCGTCTTCCGGCGGGGGCGGCGCGCAGTCGTCGTAGTACTGCTCCTGCGCGGGCGCGGCGTCGTCGGCCTCTGCTGCGCACGGCAGTTGGCGCTGCACCACCTGCGCGGCCAGCGCGTCCAGCTTCGGATCCTTCGTGCGCATCGCCTCATCGAGGAGGAGGTGGTCTGGCACGCGGCCTTCCTCCAGCGCGGTGAGGGCCGCCTCCAGCCGCACGCGGGCCAGCTCGGCGTCGTCGGCCTGCTGGGCCAGCGTCTCGCGGGAGGCGCGCTGTGACTGCTGCCTGGCCGTCAGCTCGCCGCGGCGTTTCTCCAGCGCGGCCAGCCGCGCCTTCGTGGACGCGAGCTCTGCCTTCGCGTCGAGCAGCTCCTTCGACTCGCACGCGGAGAGGACCATGAGGGCGATGAAGGTGAGGCTCCGGCGCATGGAGGACGCATTACCGTCGACGTCGGGCTGGGACGCAACGCTGCCAATTCGCCGCGGGCGGCCGCGCGTCACTGCTGACGTCCGGCAGGGGACGAGTAGGCTGCTCCGCCCATATGGCCCTTCTCTGTCCCCGTGACGGCAGCGCGCTGACGCCGCAGGCCGGCGTCCTCGGTCCCAACACCTCCGTCCACACCTGCCCGAAGTGCGCGGGCGTGATGGTCGACTGGAAGCAGGGCCAGGCCTTCTTCCAGTCGCTCGGCCTCACCGTGGCGGATCTCCAGTCCCTCGTGCGCCAGTCGATGGGCCGGCCGCAGAAGTCGGCGCCGCCCGCGTGCACGTCCTGCGGCAGGGGCTCGATGCGGCCCTTCACCTTCAAGGGCGTCGAGCTCGACCTCTGCGAGGCCTGCGGCGCCTCGTGGCTCGACCGCGGAGAGCTCTCCCGCATCTCCGGCGGGAAGCTGGGCGGCGACGTGAAGGCCACCGGCGTCGCCGGAGAGACCGGCAAGGTCGTCGGCATCTACGAGATGCTGTGGGACTGCCCCCACTGCGACGCGAAGGAGCTCCTCGGCAAGACGCACCGCTACTGCCCCAACTGCGGCGCGCCGCAGGATCCCGCGAAGCGCTACTTCCCTCCGGCCGGCAAGGAGACCGCCGCCAGCGCGCAGTACGACGGGGCCGACAAGTCCTGCCCCGCCTGCCAGACGCCCAACGGCGCGAAGAGCCACAACTGCCGGCACTGCGGGAGCCCGCTCGACGGCGCACAGGAGGTGGGGCGCGTGGCCGATCGCAGCACCGCCGCGCCGAAGGCGGGGACACCCGGCCAGCCGGCCCAGGCAGGCAAGAAGCGGCCCTGGTGGATCTACGCCCTGGGCGGCGTCGCGGCCCTCTGCTGCGTCTTCTCGGCCGTCGCGGTCTTCTGGACCAAGGACGTCAACGTCACCGTCACGGGGCACTCCTGGCAGCGGGAGATCGACGTCGAGCAGCTGCAGGCGGTGCAGGACGACGCGTGGTGCGACTCGAAGCCGTCCGACGCCTACAACGTCACCAGCCGTCGCGAGCAGCGCAGCACCAACAAGATCCCCGACGGCCAGGAGTGTCACACCCGCGATGTCGACCGCGGCGACGGCACCTTCGAGCGCCGCCAGGAGTGCAAGACGAAGTTCCGGGAAGAGCCCGTCTACGACAACCGCTGCTACTTCACCGTCGACCGCTGGAAGAAGCAGCGCACCGAGGTGGCGAAGGGCCAGGGGGTCGTGCCCGAGCCGCACTGGCCAGCCGTGCGCCTGTCGCGCGCCGGCAACAGCCTCGGCAGCGAGCGCGAGGGCCCCCGGCGTGAGACGTATTCGCTGACGCTCGAGGGCAACGACGGCGAGGGCTATTCCTGCACCGTGCCCTTCCAGAAGTGGCAGAACGTGGCCGACGGCACGAAGAAGCCCATCAAGGTGGGCGTCATCACCGGCCGCGCGGAGTGCGACACGCTGTAGGAGGAGACGTCATGAAGAAGGCCCTGCTGTTGGCGGTCCTGGCGGGTGGCTGCACCTTTCCCCAGGTGGTGCCCGAGGCGTTGAGCAGCGAGTACAAACCTTCCGGCGAGATCCGCATGTACGACCGCGGCGCCACCTTCGACGCCGTGCGCGTGCGCAGCCCCTTCGCCAACCTCTCCAAGCGCACCGACGGGAGCTGGGGCGGGGTGCTGGTGCGCGAGCCCATCGACGTCTCCGTCACCGACAAGACCGTGCGCGGCGTCAACTTCGTCCTCACCCGCGAGGAGTCCACGCCCGGCAAGCTGATCATCACCGGTCAGTTCAAGGGGAAGATTTACCGCTTCGAGTTCGAGCAGGACATCGCCCGCATCCGCGCGCCCGTGCAGAGCCTCGACTTCCAGACGCGCTGGCCCATCGACAATGGCATCGCCTACGGGCCGATGAAGAGCCTCCAACTGTACGGAGAGGCCGCCGCCGAGAATCCTCCCTGGCCGCAGATCGCCTTCGCGCTGGTGGCGATGTTCGACTGAGTTTTCGGCCCACTTCTTGCGGCCCTGGGGCTTCTGGCAGCCACAAGCCGGGCTGGCCGGACGCCGCGCTTTTTCGCCTTACCTTTCCCGGGGAAACGCTGCTAGGGAGCGCTCGCCTTCTTTCACCCCACAGGAAGACGACAAACGCCATGCAGATCCGCGCAGACGAAGTCAGCCGCATCCTCCGCGAGCAGATCCAGGATTACGGCAAGCAGGTGACGGTGTCCGAGACGGGCACGGTGCTGTCCGTCGGCGACGGCATCGCGCGCGTGTACGGCCTCGACAACGCCCAGTCCGGCGAGCTGGTGGAGTTCAACAACGGCGCCCAGGGCCTCGTGCTGAACCTCGAGGAGGACAACGTCGGCATCGCCATCATGGGCGACTTCAAGGCGATCCGCGAAGGCGACTCGGTGAAGCGCACCGGGCAGATCGCCCAGGTGCCGGTGGGCAAGAGCCTGTTGGGCCGCGTGGTGAACGCGCTCGGCCAGCCGGTCGACGGCAAGGGCCCCATTCAGTCCACCGAGTTCCGTCGCATCGAGCTCAAGGCCCCCGGCATCGTGAAGCGCAAGAGCGTGCACGAGCCGATGCAGACGGGCCTCAAGGCGCTCGACGCGCTGGTGCCGATCGGCCGCGGCCAGCGCGAGCTGATCATCGGTGACCGCCAGACGGGCAAGACGGCCGTGGCCATCGACACCATCATCAACCAGAAGGGCCAGGACCTCTTCTGCATCTACGTGGCCATCGGCCAGAAGCAGTCCACCGTGGCGCAGGTGGTGGACAAGCTGCAGCGCTTCGGCGCCATGGACTACACCATCGTGGTCGCGGCCAACGCGTCGGACCCGGCGCCCATGCAGTTCTTCGCGCCGTACACCGGCTGCGCCATGGGCGAGTACTTCCGCGACAACAAGATGCACGCGCTCATCATCTACGACGACCTGTCCAAGCAGGCCGTGGCCTACCGGCAGCTCTCGCTGCTGCTCCGCCGCCCGCCGGGTCGCGAGGCGTACCCGGGCGACGTCTTCTACATCCACAGCCGCCTGCTGGAGCGCGCCGCGAAGCTGTCGGCCGCCGAGGGCGCCGGCTCCCTGACCGCGCTGCCCATCATCGAGACCCAGGCCGGTGACGTGTCGGCGTACATCCCCACCAACGTCATCTCCATCACCGACGGGCAGATCTTCCTCGAGACCGACCTCTTCTTCGCCGGCATCCGGCCCGCCATCAACGTGGGCATCTCGGTGTCGCGCGTCGGCAGCGCGGCGCAGATCAAGGCGATGAAGCAGGTCGCCGGCTCGCTCAAGCTGGACCTCGCGCAGTACCGCGAGCTGGCCGCGTTCGCCCAGTTCGGCTCGGACCTCGACAAGGCGACCCAGGAGACGCTCGCCCGTGGCGCGCGCCTCACCGAGCTCCTGAAGCAGGGCCAGTACGAGCCGCTCCCCGTCGCCCGCCAGGTGATGCAGATTTACGCCGCCACCAACAAGGACGACCCCAACAAGCGCGGCTGGCTGCGGGAGATCCCCGTGGTGGACATTCAGCGGTGGGCGAAGGGCTTCCTGGAATTCTGCGACGCGAAGTTCCCCGGCGTGCAGAAGGCCATCGAAGAGAAGAAGGAGCTCACCAACGAGATCAAGGCGGAGCTGAACAAGGCCATCACCGAGTTCAACGCCACCTTCCAGGTGACGCCCGGCGCGAAGATCTGACCCTGCGCTGTCCGTGAAGCTCTGGCCCCGCTTCCTCCCCGGAGGCGGGGCTTGTCGTTTGCGGCCAAACGGGGGCGGTGGCTTCGAGACGAGCTCCCGGCCTCGTCGCGTGCGCAGGGCGACGCCGGACGTTCAACCTCCACGGGGCGCCAGCGCGCGGGCGCGGGCCAGCCACCGCACCATCGCTTCGCCCGCCTCGTCGGCCGTCTCGCCGAAGGTGATGACGCCGTCTTCATGGCCCGTCATCACGATGGCGCGGGCGGCGCGCGTCTGCTTCTGCGGCAGCAGGCGCTCGACGGCCCAGGCCATCTCCCGGGTGCCGTAGTCCACGCCTTCGGGCGTGCGCGGCAGCTCGAGGCGCCGGGCGGCGAGCCACACGTCGGGGCAATGCGCGTGGAAGACGAAGCGCAGCTCGGGCGCCACACGGTAGATGGAGGCGTGCGTCATGGCCTCCGACGACGGCTGCACCGGGCCGAAGCTGTTTACCTGCTCGCCGGTGAGGTCGCAGGAGTCCACCACCGCGAAGTGCTGCGGGCCTGCTTCGGCGACGCCCCCCGTCTGCGTGCCCGAGACGAGGAAGGGCCGTCGTGCCTCGTCGTGCCAGGGCGGCAGCCGCGCGCTCACGTTGCCCCAGGCCGCGCCGCCGTAGCGCCGGCCGTCCTGCCCGAGGAGCCCCAGGCGGAAGAGGATGCCGCGCCACGCGCACAGCTCGCGCAGCACGGGGGCCGTCCACTGCGGAAGAGGCTCGGCGCGGTGCCTCGCGCGGTACTTGATGACGCCTTCCATCGAGCCCGTCACGTGCGCCCCCACTTCTTCGCCACGTGCTCGGCCGACACGCGCGTCCACGTCTCCTCGTCTTCACTGCCGCCGACGAGGAATTCGTAGCTGCGCTTCCATTCGAACCACGCGCCGCACGCCCGGCAGCGGAACAGGCCGAGGCCCCGGTCTCCGGAGAACTCGTCGCCGGCCACATGGACCAGGCGCGAGCGCACGTCCGGCGGCGTCGAGTCGTAGCCGTGCGCCCAGGAGGGGTCGCTGTCCTTCCACAGGCGGCTCGCGCTCTCGCCCAGCGGACCGCAGGTTTCGCAGGGCGGAGCCTCAGCCACCGCGTCGCTCCGGGAAGAGGTCGTGCAGCCCCTCGCGGGAGGCCGCGCACACGCCGCGCTCGGTGATGAGGGCCGTCACCAGCCGCGCCGGCGTCACGTCGAAGCCGGGGTTGGCCACGGTGGTGCCCTCGGGTGTGACGCGCACCGTGTGGAGGCCGCCTTCCGCGTCCACCCCGGTGAGGTGCGTCACTTCCTCTGCCGCGCGCTCCTCGATGGGCACCTGGTCGCCCTTTGCCATCGTCCAGTCGATGGAGGACTCCGGCGCCGCCACCCAGAAGGGCACGTCGTTGTCGAAGGCGGCCAGCGCCTTCAGGTAGGTGCCCACCTTGTTGCAGACGTCGCCGTTGAGGGTGACGCGGTCGGTGCCGACGATGCACGCGTCCACCTTCCGCTGGCGCATGAGGAGCCCGCCCGCGTTGTCGACGATGAGGGTGTGCGGCACGCCGTGCTGGCCCAACTCCCAGGCGGTGAGGCTGGCGCCCTGGTTGCGGGGGCGTGTCTCGTCCACCCAGACGTGCAGCGGGAGGCCGGCGTCGTGCGCGAGGTAGAGGGGCGCCAACGCGGTGCCGTAGTCGACGGTGGCCAGCCAGCCCGCGTTGCAGTGGGTGAGGACGTCGAGGCGGCTGCCCTTGGCGTGGTGCAGCTTCTTCAGGAGGGCCAGGCCGTGCTCGCCGATGCGACGGGAGCGGAGGACCTCGTCGTCGCACACGGCCTGGGCGGCGCGCCGGGCGGCTTCCGCGCGGGCCTCGGAGGGCGCGGCCAGAGTGAGGCGCAGGGTGTCTTCGACCACCCGGCGCAGGTTGATGGCGGTGGGGCGGGTGGCGATGAGGGCGCGCGCGGCCGCCTCGAGCGCGGCGGTGGAGGAGTTGGCGCGGGCGGCCAGCGCCAGGCCCCAGGCCCCGGCGGCGCCGATGAGGGGCGCGCCGCGCACCTGCATGGTGGAGATGGCCCGTGCCACCTCGTCCAGCGTGCGCAGCGTCACCACCTCGAAGCGGAAGGGGAGGCGCGTCTGGTCGATGATGGCGACGGCGGCGCCGCCCTCCACGGCCTCGATGGTGCGCCACGCGCGGCCCTGCACCTTCATGCAGCGCGGTGTCGCGCAGCGCCGGGTGGAATGCAACGACGGCGGTCAAGGCCGGCGGTTTGCGGCACGGTGTGGTGCCCGCGATGGCGGGGTGCATGGCCGACGCGCCCGTCCACGGGGGCGCGACAGGGAGCTTCGGGGGACTTCAACCTCCACGACAAGAAACCGATTCAACACCACAGCCACGGCATGCCCGTGGTGCCAGAGGAGTTCGCAGGCCGCACGCGAATGGTGGGCCTCCTCAACCGTGTCGGCGCCGGAGTGCCGCGGTCAGCACGCCACGCGCGGTTGCCCCCAGGCGGTCCCTTGCGGTCAGGCGCCGCCCTGCTGGAGGTGGCGCAGCCACCGCGCCTTCCTTTCCTGCGTGGCGCGGACGCGCTGGAGGACGACCGGGTGCGGCTTCGCGAGGGCCACTCCATCGACGGCGAAGAAGTGGACCAGGTTCTCGTCGCGGTTGCCGCCGGCCTTCGCCTTGAGGTCGCCGTAGCGGCGAATCGCCTCGCGCCAGGCCTTCGCGTCGCCGGCCTCGGAGCGGCTCCTCTGGAGCGCGGCAATCGTCCGCGCCACGAGGGCGGCGAACTGGCTCTCGAGCGCCGCCTCGTCTGCCTCTGGCGCCTTCGGAGTCACCCGTGGCGCGCGGCGCGGTGCACCGACCCCCGTGTCGGTCCACCCTTCGGCGAGGAGCGCGTCGGCCCGCGCCTGCATCGCGGCGAAGGCGCTCTTGCTGTCGGGGAAGGCCGCGGGAGGCGGCACGGACCTCGGTGCCGAGGTCGTCTTCTTCATCTTCAGTTCGTTGAGGAACCGCCCCGAGCGGTAGAGGCGGATCTTCCAGGCGCCCTTCACCAACTCCATCAACTCGCGCATGGTGGTGCAGCATAACCGGTTTTGGGTGACCTCGTGCCCTTCGATGCGTTGGCTGAATCGTGCGCGGCAGGAGGCCGCGCCGGCGGGCCGCGAGAGGAGCGGCGGCGCGGCTCTGATCTGACGTCAGACGCGAGGCGACGTCCCTCCGGGTGTGCTGGCGGGCCGGAGAGGACTCCGTGGTGGCGTGGCTCTGACGGCGGACGGACGCGAGGCCCTCGGCCCACCGTCTCTCCGGGCCGGGAGAGGGGCGTGGCTCTGACGGCGGACGCAGAGGCGTGCGCTCAACGCGCGCGACCGTCAGGGGGGCGGGGCACCGCAGGGGTTCGTCTGGCTCTCGACGGGCTTGAAGACGAGCGGCGCGAGGCGGAGCGGGGAGCCGTCGCGCGTGCCCACCAGGTGGCCGGACGCGCCGTCGTAGGTCAGGTCGATGACGACGGGCCGACAGGTGCGCTCCGTCTTCTCCGACTCGACGTGTCCCCGCTCGTTCAAGAGAGCGCCTTCGAGGTGAAGTGACGCGCCGGTGACGCGGCCCACCTCCGCTTCCGCCTGACGCGCCCAGCGCTCCACCCTCGCGCCGCGCGCCGGCTCACGGAGGACCCACACCGCCTCCACCACGCCGTCCTTCTGGATGAGCGTGACGAAGCGCAGCCCCTCGTAGCAGACCGGACCTCGTACGACCGGGCCGGACGCGGCGTTGGCGTCCACGGGAGTCCAGGCGCCCGTGAGGTCCACGGCCGAGGGTTTCGGCGCGTCGGGCGAGAGGGCCCAGGCCGGCGCGGGCGGGTACTGCTCGGGGCACTCCCCGTACGCGATGATGCGGAAGGGCGATGGCGGCCGAGCGGACGGCCCTCCGACAACGGGGGTGCGGCAACCTGCCAGCACCAGCAGCAAGACGGCGCCTCTTCGAAGCGGCATGGCACTTGTCGTACCGCCGGGCTGGGGGGCGGCGCCACCTCGCTGGTGGGATGCACCGTGGAGGTCGCGGAGCGCTTCAGCGCCGGGGGCGGGGGAGCTCCGGTGTCGAAGCCTTCCTCTCGGCAGGGGTGACGCCTCCTCGAGTCTCTGCTCGCGCCGGGAGCCGGACTGGGACAGGGTGGGTCGCGCATGCACACCGTCATCACCGGGGCCTCCAGCGGCATCGGCGAGGCTCTCGCGAAGGAGCTCCATCGGCGCGGCCACCGCCTCACCCTGGTGGCGCGCCGCCGCAGGTTGCTCGAGCAGCTCGCCGCTGGCCGCGAGACGGACACGTACGTGGTGGAGGCGGACCTCTCCGACGTGGCTCACGCGACGGATTGGCTCGCTGGCGCCGAGGCAGCCCTCGGCCCGGTGGACGTGCTCATCAACAACGCGGGCGTGCAGATTGTCGCGGCGACGCAGGCCACGGCGTGGGCGGACGGCGAGCGGCTGCTGCAGGTCGACCTCCTCGCGCCGATGAAGCTGACGCTGGCCGTGCTGCCCGGAATGCTCGAGCGTCGGAGCGGGGCCATCGTCAACATCGCGTCGATGGCGGGCCTCGCGCCGACGCCCTTCATGTACTTCTACAACGCGGCGAAGGCGGGCCTTGGCGCGGCGTCGGAGTCGCTGCGCGGCGAGCTCAAGGGCACGGGCGTGAATGTGCTGACGGTGTACCCCGGGCCGGTGCGCACCGCGATGGAGAGCGCGGCCCGGGAAGCGCTCGAGCCAACCGCGGCGGCGCGTTACACCCCCACCGGGACGACGGACGCGCTGGCACGGCTCGTCGCTGATGGAATCGAGCGACGGCGCGGGCGCATCATCTACCCGCGGGTGTACGCGCTCTCCCGCCACTTCCCCAACTTGACGCGGTGGCTGATGGACGCGCTGACGCCGAAGCCGCGCACCGCGCCCTGACTCATGGCCTTGTGCCAGTTGGGCTTCAGCGGACGCAGGGAAACGGCCTGTCGAAGCGCGGTACATCACCGGCGGTGGAGTTTGTCGCGGGCGGAGGTGGTGAGGGCGGCGAGGGCCCCGGTGACGGCGTGCGCGGCGTCAGGAGAATCGTCACCTTCCGGGAGCAGACTGTGTTCGACCGTCCCCCCGCGGGGGCTTCCGGGGGCGCGTGGCAGTCGGCGAGAGCGGCGACGGCGCGGGCTGGCAGGCCTGGCGCCCCATTCATCGTCAACTGGCTGAAGGGCTACTGCCCCTGTAGGCCGCGCGCAGCCGCCGCCGACGACGATCCTCCTCCCATCGAAGCTCCCGCCGCCGCGCGGTCACGTGCCCGTACCGCCCGTCACGGCCGACGAGCTCGCCGCCTACCGCGACGCCTTCACCACCGATTTCGCGCCCGGAAGTGGCGCGGCCTTCCCCACCCCAGCCGCCGCCGACCCAGTTGGTGAGCCGCGATGAGCGCGAGCAGTGCGGGCCAGCCCGCGTTGACGGCGCCGCACGCGCACCCACCACCGACCGTTTCACTGCCACCACCGGTGCCGCCGTCGGAGTTGTCTCCTCCGCCAGTGCCTCCGCCACTCCCGCCGCCAGTGCCTCCGCCACTCCCGCCGCCAGTGCCTCCACCACTCCCGCCGCCGATGCCGCCGCCGCTTCCGCCACCCACGCCGCCGCCGCTTCCGCCGCCTGCGCCGCCGCCGCTTCCGCCACCTGCGCCGCCGCCGCCTGCGCCACCTGCGCCGCCGCCGCCTGCGCCGCCCCCCGTTCCTCCATCGGCATTGGTGCCGCCTCCGCCCCCCGTCCCGCCGTCGGGCGGCTTGCCCGTCTCACAGTTGCCCAGTGAGTGCTCGAGAGCGCCGACGGTGAAGGGCCCCGCGCCGCGGTTTCTGCGGCAGAAGTCGTCGGTGACGAGCGGAGTCGCCGCGGCCATTCCCACCCAGGGGGCGACGCTGCCGGTGACGAACAGGTCTCCTGCGAGGGGAGCGCGGTACGCCGTGGAGAACGTGGCCACCGACACGCCGGTGACGTTGTTCGCCCCGGTGAAGCTGCCCTGGTCCCGTGCGCGGATGGAGCCAGTCAGCAGGTTCCCGGTGGCCTGGCCCGTGGTGGTGTCGAAGCGGAAGTCGATGCCACTGGTGCCCACCAGGGTGTTGAACAGCAGCCACGAGTTGGCGCCGCGATTCACGTAAATGCCCACGTCGCTGCAGTTGGCGATGACGTTGTTGCGCATCACCCCGTCGGAGTGCTCCACGCTGCACGGCACGTTGGCGCTGAAGGCGGGGAAGCAGAACTGTGGCGCGGTGCCTCCGCCGCCGAAGGACAGCCCGATGCGGACGTCCGTCATCGACTGACCGCCGGACCGGCACAGCACCAGGTTGCGCTCGTACAGCCCACGCGCGCCGCCGGACTTCATGAAGCTGCCGTAGCTGGTGAAGTTGCCTCCGTTCTTCGCGAAGTCGTGAAGGAAGTTGTCGCGCACCACCCAGTCGTCGCCGGTGTCGATGTTCAGCTTGGTGACGGGGTTCGACGTGTTGCGCGCGCGCGTGTCGTAGACCTCATTGGCCTCGATGAGGCCCCGGTGCGGCATGCGCACGCCGCCGTCGGAGAGGAACGTCGCGTTCGCCTTGAGCTGCGCGTTGAAGTCCACGAGGCGGCTGCGCGAGAGCACCACGTCGGTGCCACCGCCCGTCACCTGAAAGGCGTGCTCGCAGTCCGAGTCCACCGCGCAGACGCCGCGCACCACCAGGTCCTCGAAGTGCCAGTGGGCGCCGTCGACGCCGAAGGCAATCAGCGTGTCCGACTCGATGGTGGCCGACAGCGGAGGCTCCGCGCGCACCACGATGGGGCTGCCCGGCTGTCCGTTGGCGTTGCAGGACAGCTTGCCGGTGAGGCGGTAGGTGCCGGGCGCGAGGCGAATGACGTCTCCGGGTTGGGCCGCGGCGATGGCGCTCTGGAGCTGCGCCACGGTGCTGACCGGGACGTCACGCGCGAGCGCCGGCACTGCGAGCAGCACAGCGAGGGCGAGGGGACGCATGCGTTGAGCGTAGCGCGCCCCGGGCCGGTGGATGGACGCCGTGTCCCGCTTCCCCTGTGGTGCATGGTTCGCGCGGAACGTTGGGCGGAGGCGGACGAAGGTCCACGCAGCCGCGAGGCGCGCGCCGCTGAGGTGAACACCGGAGAGAGACCGAGCGGGCGGCCTCGCGCGTGTGAAGCGCCATGCTCTCCGCGCTCCTCCTTGCCCTCACCCTCGCCGCGCCCCGCTGCACGCCCGAAGGCGTCTACCGGGCCGAGGCCGGCTTCTTCACCACCTTCGACGGCAAGGGCCGCTGGGCCACGTCCGGCGCCGACCTCTCGCCCATCATCCAGGGGCCGGTGTACCGGGAAGGCGACCGCATGCGCTTCAAGCTCGACGGCGACGGTGAGACCGTCTTCCCCTGGTTCGCCTCCTTCAGCGACGACTGCGCGAGCTTCGTCCTCAAGTACGAGAAGGGTGGAGGACAGCCCGAAATCCGCTTCCGGCGCGTGAAATCCCCCAGCGCTTCCAGGGGTTTGCGGGGCGACAGATCGCGTCCCCCGGCCGGTCGTTGAAGCCTCCATGCTCACCGCTCTCGTCACCGCCCTCACGCTGTCCTGCGCCCCGGTGCCGTCCGTACCCCGGCCCGCGCCGCCTCCCGTCACCGTCGCTTGCGAAGGCGCGGACCAGGTGCGCCGCAACCACGATGGCCTCGAGGTGGGTCGCGTCGTCAACGGCTGCACGACGCTGCGGTGCGAAGGCGCCGACCGCGTCCGCCGCACGTACGAGGGCCTGCAGGTGTCGCGGCAGCTCAACGCCTGCGTGGTGGCGCGATGCGAGGGCAGCGACCGTGTGGTGCGGACGTACGACGGCGACCTCGTCTCGCGTCAGGTGAACGGCTGCGGCATCTCCCGCTGCGAGGGTGCGGACCTGGTGGTGCGCAGCACCGACGGCTTCCAGCTCTCCCGGCAGGTGAACGCCTGCACCATCACCCGCTGCGAGGGCTTCGACCTCGTCCGCCGGACGCACCAGGGCTCCGAGTTGTCCCGCGTGTGGCAGGGCTGCGGGGCGCCGCGCCCGGTGACTCCGCCCGTCGACGTGGTGCGCTTCGGCCTCACCGCGCGCTGAGCGAAAGCCGCGTGAAGCCCCCAGGTGGGCTTCGAGCGTCGCCGGCACCTGGGTCGGCTTCCTTGCCAGGCCAGCCACGCAAAGGCACTTGCCGGCCTTCGCCATGTCGCCTGCGAGGCCCCGGGGCGGAAGACGGAGGACCTTGAAGACGGAGCCAGTCCCGTGCCGGTCGCGCGCGGAGATTCAGTGAGTGCGCCCCCAGGTGCATTCGTGCGCCGGAGTGGCCAGGAGTTTTTCTACGACCTCGGCCACCAGCTCTTGACCGAGACGTCGCCCGAGAACGTGGCTGGCACCTCGACCTACACTCTGGAGGACTATGTCTGGCTCGATGGTGCGCCGGTGGCCATCATCCGGGGGAGGTTGGTGTGGAACGGAAGCGCGTGGGTGCGGGCCACCGAGGCGGCGACGACGACGTGTACGAAGCTGTCCGACGGAGGTTTCTGCGGGAGGTACTACGTGGTGACGGACGCGCAGGCCCGGCCGGTGTTGATGGTTCGGCAGTCGACGGGCGAAGTGACGCAGGCGGCGACGTATGATGCGTACGGCCACGCGAACCGGGTGGCGATGGTGGCCGGGGCGGACAGCAACCCGGGCTTCACCACCATCGGGGCGGTGAGCCTCCCGTCGGGGCAGAAGTGGGCGCGCCTGAGGGCGAACTACGTGCACGTGCCGTCGAACACCATCAGCCTGAATGGGACGGCGGTCTTCACGGGCTCGTCGGGGCCGGCGGCGAACGTGGTGAGCGGATACGTCAACCTCGGGACGGCGACGAGCGCGACGACGACGACGACGGGCTATTCGTGCATTCCGTCGTGCGCGTACAAGCTGCAGACGACGGAACTGGAGTACTTCCGCACGTCGGCGGGGCTTGGGCTCTTCACGCAGTTGAGGTTCCCGGGGCAGTACCTCGACCCGGAGACGGACCTCATCGAGAACTGGAACCGGTACTACGACCCATCGACCGGCCGCTATCTCTCACCCGAGCCGATGCTGCAGGACTCGCTATGGGTACGACAGATGGCTCGGGCTGGGATGCAGGTGCCGACGTACGCCTACGCCGCGAACAACCCGTTGATGTACGTCGACCCCGACGGACGCGGGATTCGGCAGTGGATGAAGGCCTTTGCGCTCTCGTTGAAGCTGTACTCGGAGAAGAAGATCCGAAAGGTGCCGGAGAAGCTGGACGAAGCGCACGAGGTTGTGAAGAAGAACAAGAAAAAGAAGGGCGGACAGTGCGGCGGCGGGGACCCGCCCGACGACCCGGACCTGCCCGCGGACGACATCTTCGAACTCGTGCTTCCCGACCTTCCAGTTTTCAATCCGGAGTTGGTCGAGTCGGTCATGGACATGCCGTTCAAGACGGCTGATCCGGGGGCTGTCTATTGAACTGCCTTCATGCGCTCGGGTTCTTCTCCGCCGCGGTTCCCTGGGACGCCCGCCTCGCTCAGTGGCTGGGCGATCTCGTTCTCCGTACGATGGTCTTGCGAGTTCGACGCAGCCACAGGTCGATTACCGTGTACGGCGAGGATGTTCGGACGGTTGACGACGTCGTCGAAGCGGTTCGCGGGCTCGAACGCGACGCCCCCCTTGAGGCGCGCCGCCTTCACCGGCAGGCCTCCGTCGTGTTGCTGGCGGGCCCGGGAGTCAGGTTCACGCCGCTGGGGCGTACGCTCACACTGCCTGAGCAGGAGCCCACAGGAAGACTACGAGAGTACGAGTTGGTCTACCAGGCAACTCGCGCGTGGCTGATGTCGGTCGCTCAGCTCGCGCCCGATAGTCCGACCCGGTCACGGCTTCACCATGAGATCGGAATGCGAGCGGCGATGCGATGTCTGGCGCGATTGCGGCGTGTGCGACAGGACGTGCCGTCCGATGCACAACTTGTCGGCCATCTCGGCGATATTGGAGGCCGTGGCCCATGAACGAGCCCGGTCGCAACCTCTCACTCGAGCCGTACCTGCAGAAGCCGGGGTATGCGAGTGCGATGGCCGCGCGCGGGATTCAGGTGCCGAGCTACGCGTACGCCGCCAACAATCCCTTGAGATACTCCGACCCGACGGGGCGTGAGGTGAACATCTACGGAACCTCAGCGCGCGCCTCGGACGCCCGGATGGAGCTGATTTCCTTGGCGGTCACGCCGGGAACGGTGGGTGCCCAAACTCAGGCGCTGATCGCTGACCCAAGTTTCAAGGTGGACGTTTTCACGGATGTGGACCTCGTCGTCGAGACGGGTGGCATCACGCTGCACCCAGAGGGGCTGACGCTGCCAACAACTTCGGGCGCCATGATCCAACTCAGTCTGGGAGTGGGCGGCTCACGGTTCAGACGCAACTTCGCGCACGAGACCGGTCACGCGAGTGCGATGCGTTCCTGCGGCAACGGGTGGGCTTGATCCAGTTTGGTGGACACCTTTCGAAGCAAGTAGAGGTAGTCCATGGAGCCGGAAAACAAACCGATGCGGAGGACGCGGCGGACGTTCACCGACGAGTTCAAGGCGAGCGCCGTCGCGT
>JBFMHF010000082.1:0-31876 GCA_040752975.1 Myxococcota bacterium | reverse complement strand
GTCGTGGTGGAGGTGCTGGCCACCCTGGGCGCATCGCGCGAGCCGTCGGGCGGACCCCTGGTCCGCCTCGCCTCCACCGGGGCCATTCGCGTGGAGGCGCACTTCTCCCGGGCGCCGCCCGACGGCGACTGGACGCTGGTGACGCCGGCGGGCCGGCTGCCGGTGGTGCTGGTGGCAAGGGCGCCAGCGGCTGACGAGCACGACGGCACCTTCGCCGCGTGGTTCGAGCCGGTGGACGGCGGGGTGGTGGCGGCGGGAACGCTGGGGCGTGTTTCCCTCACGGGCGAGAGCCAGGCGGGCGTGGTGCGCTTGCCCGCGAAAGCCGTCCGTCGCGTCGACGGCGTGCCGACGGTGACGAGCCGCCGCGGCAGCGAGACGAAGACGTTGCCGGTGCAGGTGCTCCAGTGTCCAGGCGCCGAGTGCCTCGTGCGGGGAGATCTCGCCCCGGGTGACGAGGTCTCCGTCGAGGGCGCGCCGTGATCCGCGGGCTGGTCCAGTGGTCGGTCGACCACGCCAGGGCCGTGGTGGGGCTGACCCTCGGGCTGGCGCTGTTGGCCGGAGTCGGGGCGGTGCGGCTCGAGCTGGACGCGCTGCCCGATCTCACCAACAACCAGGTGCTGGTGCTGGCGCGCGCGCCGGGCCTCACCCCCGAGGAGATGGAGCGGCTGGTGGCGCGGCCCATCGAGATCGCCTCCGGTGGCGCGCCCGGCCTCGTCGAGCAGCGCAGCCTCTCGCGCTATGGCATCGCCGCCATCACGCTGGTCTTCGACGACGACGTGCCGGTGTACCTGGCGCGGCAGTTGGTGCAGGAGCGGCTGTCGACGCTCTCACTCCCCCCCTCGGTGCAGGCGGTGGAGCTGGGGCCCGTCACCGGCGGGCTGGGGGAGATCTTCCACTTCACGCTGTCCTCCGACGCGCGCTCGAAGGCGGAGCTGCTCGAGCTGGTACAGCAGCGCGTGGCCCCGTCGCTCAAGAGCGTTTTGGGTGTGGTGGAGGTGAACCCCTGGGGCGGCGCCGAGCGCACCTTCGACGTGGTGACCGATCCGCTGCGTCTGTCTCAGCGGCACCTGACCCTGGGCGATCTCGCGCTGGCGCTGGAGCGGGCGACGGGGAGCGCGGCGGGCGCGTCGCTGGCAGCCGGGGACGGGCAGGTGTTGGTGCGGGCGGTGGCGTTGCCGGAGGACACGCAGGCGTTGGCGGCGGCGGTGGTGGCGCGCGACCGCTCGGAAGGTGGGGCGCCTCACATCACCCGTGTGGCCGACGTGGCCGAGGTGAGGGAGGGCGAGCGGGTGCGCCTGGGCGCCGCCACGACCAACGGCCGCGGCGAGTCGGTGTACGTGATGGTGCAGATGCTGCGGGGCGCCAACGCCCTCGAGGTGATGTCGCGCATCCACGCCCGCATGCCCGAGGTCCGCGCCGCGCTGCCCGACGACGTGCGGCTCGACGTCGTGTACGACCGCAGCGTCCTGGTGAAGGGGACGCTGCGCACGGTGGGGAGGAACCTGCTGGAGGGCGGCCTGTTGGTCATCGCCGTCCTCTTCTTGTTGCTGGGGAGCGTGCGGGCCGGGCTCCTGGTGGCGTCGGCGATTCCTCTGTCCATGTTGGGGGCGACGGCGCTGATGTCGGTGCTGGGCATCCCCGGCAACCTGATGTCCCTGGGCGCGGTGGACTTCGGGCTGCTGGTGGACGGGGCGGTGGTGATGGTGGAAGGCCTCTTCCACGCGCTTTCGCACGATCTCCCCGACCCCAGGGCGCGGAAGGCGCTCGCGCCAGAGAGCTTCCACGCGGTGGTGCGGGACGTCTCGTCGAAGCTGGCGCAGCCGGTCTTCTTCTCGGTGTTGATCATCCTCCTCGTCTACCTGCCGGTGCTCTCGCTGTCCGGGACGGACGGCAAGCTGTTCCGGCCGATGGCCCTCACGGTGGTGTTCGCGCTGGGCGTCTCGCTGCTCCTGTCGCTCACCTTCATCCCGGCGGCGGCGGCGCTGCTCTTGCGCGGCAAGGACGTGCCGGATCGCCCGCCGCTGCCGGTGCGGTGGCTCGAGCGGCTGTACCCGCCGATGCTGGCGGGCTTCGTCAGGCGGCCCGTGGCGGTGGCGCTGCTGGCGCTGGTGGCGCCAGTGGTGGGCGGGGTGCTGTTGGCGCGCACTGGCACCGAGTTCACCCCGCAGCTCAACGAAGGCGATCTCGTCATCCAGACGACGCGGCAGCCGGACATCTCTCTCGAGGCGGCGGTGCTGCGGGCCGGCGAGCTGGAGCGCGCCGCGCTGGCCGGCGTGCCCGAGGTGCGGCAGGTCGTGTCCCGCGTCGGCAGCCCGGCGGTGGCGACGGACATCATGGGGCTCGAGCAGGCCGACGTCTTCGTGGCCCTGAAGCCGCGCGACGAGTGGCGGCCCGGCCTGACGCTGGACGGCCTCATCGCCGATCTGGCCCGGGTGCTGGAGCGCGACGCCCCCGGGGGAGAGCCGTCCTTCACGCAGCCCATCCAGATGCGCTTCAACGAGCTGCTCGGCGGCAGCGTCGCGGACGTGGTGGTGAGCGTGTACGGGGAAGATCTCACCGAACTCCGGGCGCTGGCCGAGCAGGTGCGGGACGTGGTGGCCAGGCAGCCGGGCGCCGCCGACGCGCGGGTGCTGGCCCCTCCGTCGGTGCCGCTGACGACGGTGCGGCCTCGCCCGCTGGACGCGGCGGCGGTGGGCCTCGACGCGGCGGAAGTCATGACGGCCGTGCAGTCGGTGCGGCAGGGCCGCGAGGTGGGCTTCACCTACCGCGGCGTGGTGCGGGTGCCGATCCTCCTGCGCCAGCAGGCGGGCGTCTCGGCGTGGACGCTGGGCGATCTCCCGGTGCCCCTGCCTGGAGGTGGGCTGGCGCCGTTGTCGCGCGTGGCCGACGTGGAGACGAAGGAGGGCCCGGGCCAGGTGAACCGCCGCAACGGGGAGCGTCGGCTGCTGGTGGGCTTCAATGTGCGCGGTGGAGATCTCGGCACGGTGGTGAAGCTGTCGGAGGCGGCCGTGGGCCGGGAGGTGAAGCTGCCCAACGGCTACCGCCTGGAGTGGGGCGGGCAGTACGAGTCGCTGCAGGAGGCGACGCGGCGGCTCAAGGTGGTGATCCCCGCGGTGTTGGTGTTGATCATCGCGGTGCTGCTGGTGGCCTTCCGCCGGGCGACGCCGGTGCTGATCATCTTCAGCCACGTGCCCTTCGCGGCGGTGGGCGGCATGGTGGCGCTCTTCGCGCGGGACATGCCGGTGTCCCTGTCCGCGGCGATCGGCTTCATCGCGCTGGCGGGCGTGGCGGTGCTCAACGGCGTGGTGATGCTGTCCCGCATCCGCGAGCTGGAAGAGGAAGGCGTAGGGCCACGGGAGGCGGCGACGCAGGCGGCGCACAACCGGGTGCGGCCGGTGCTGATGACGGCGCTGGTGGCCGCGTTGGGATTTGTGCCGATGATGCTGGCGCAGGGCCCGGGCGCGGAGGTGCAGCGGCCGCTGGCGACGGTGGTGGTGGGCGGGCTGGTGTCGTCGACGTTGCTGACGTTGGTGGTGCTGCCCACCCTGTACCCGTACTTCGCGCGGGCCCGCCGGCGGCGGAAGGGAGCTGCCTGATGAGCATCGACGCTTCGCCCGGACCGATGCAGTACGGTGGGCCCATGCGACTCCTCGTCGTCGAGGACGAGCCGAAGATGGCGCAGATGCTTCAGCGCGGCCTGAAGGAGGAAGGCCACGAGGTGGACGTGTGCGCCTCGGGGCAGGCGGCGCTGCGGCAGGCGGTCGACGTGCCGTACGACTGCGTGGTGCTGGACTGGGGGCTGCCGGATCTCGACGGCGTGGCGGTGCTGCGCGAGTGGCGCAGCCGCGGGTTGATGACGCCGGTGCTGTTGCTGACGGCGCGCGGCAGCACGGGCGAGAAGGTGACGGGCCTGCGCGCGGGCGCCGACGACTACCTGGTGAAGCCCTTCGACTTCGACGAGCTGCTCGCGCGGCTGGAAGCGCTGGCGCGACGCGGGGCGGGAGAGAAGGCGTCCACCACGGTGGGCGACGTGGCGGTGGAGGTGCGGCGGCGGGTGCTGCGGCGGGGCGAGGTGGAGGTCAGCCTCACCGGGCGCGAGTGGGCCCTCTTCCAGGAGTTGGTGGCCCAGGCGGGAGACGCGGTGTCGCGCACGCGGCTGCTCCTCAAGGTGTGGGGCAACGACTTCGACGGCACCGGGAACGTGGTGGACGTGTACGTCGGCTACCTGCGCACGAAGCTGGAGCGGCTGGGGACACAGCGGGTGTCGGTGGAAGCAGTGCGCGGCGTCGGCTACCGGCTGGTGGTGAACAGGGATGGGTGAGCTCGCCCGAGTTCCCGCGCCCCCGGAAGTCGCCTGGGCCTTCGCGCCCGGAGGCATCCTGCGGGAGAGGCGACGGCCCCCGCTCCAGTCGAGGGCGGCGGAGGGCCCCGACCGAGGAGTCCGCCGCCGGGTGCTACCGTGCTTCCGACATGCGAAGTCGATGCGACCCCGGGAGCGGGGAGGGGCCGCCTCGGGGGCCGACACGGCGCAGAGACGAGGCAGGTGGGCCTTCACCCCGGGCGGAGCGAGCGGGGACTCCCACCAGGAGCAGGTGTGAGGCTCGCCACCCGACTCTGGTTGCTCGGTGCGCTCCTCCCCGGCGGGGTGATGTTGATCGCCCTCCTCCTCGCCGGCCAGGCCTTCCGCGCGGCGCAGGAGTCTTCGCTCGATCGCGCGCTGCTGGCGCAGGCGGCGGCGGAGTCGGTCAGCCTCTTCGATCGCCCCGACGGACCCCACCTGCACATGGCGGAGTCGCCGCTGCTCGAGTCGGTGCGCCCCTTCGCGCCCACCGGCGAGCTCTTCGACGACACCGGCGCCCTGGTCGCGCACTTCCCTCCGGAGCCGCACCTCACCGACCGCGTCGCGCCGTCGCTGGAGGGCCCCGGGCAGGAGTTCTCCACCGTCGAGGATCCGCCCTCGCGCACGCGCCAGCTGGTGGTGCGCCTGTCTTCTGGCGACGGCCGGCGCTGGGCGCTGCGGCTGTCCGCGTCCCTGGCCCAGCTGGACGCCGGTGTCCGCACCTTCCACGTGGTCGCCATCTCCTTCGCGTTGGGGGCGGGGGCCATCCTCCTCATGATGCAGCTGGTGCTGGCGCGCCGACTGTCCCGGCGCCTCGGGCGCCTGTCGCAGCACCTCGAGCGGGTGAAGCAGGGCCGCCTCGAGGAGCCGCCGGAGCCCGACGAGGGCCTCGATGAGGTGGCCGATCTCCGCCGCGTGCTGGCCGACGCCACGGAGCAGCTCAAGCGGGCGCGCGCGGGGCAGGATCGCCTCCTCGCCGACGCCGCCCACGAGCTGCGCACCCCGCTCACGCTGATGCTGACCAGCCTCGATCTCGCGCTGCGCCGCGAGCGCACGCCCCAGGAGCTGCGCACCGCGCTGGAGGATGCGCGGGAAGAGGTGAAGCGGCTGGCGTCGTTGTCCACCCACCTGCTCGATCTCGCCGCCGCCAGCCGCGGGTGGGACGCGACGCCGGGCGATCTCCGCCAACTGCTCGACGAGGCCGCTGAGGCCGCGCGCGCGCAGGCCGAGGTCAACGGCGTCTTGCTGAACGTGCAGGGGCCGCGGCCCGCCACCGCCCGCTTCTCCGCCGTCGCGCTGCGGCAGGCCATCGACAACCTGCTCTCCAACGCGCTGCGCTTTGCCCCCGCGGGCAGCACCGTCACCCTGGAAGTGCGGCGCCTTTCCGCCGGCTGGCAGATCCACGTCGTCGACCAGGGCCCGGGCATTCCGGCTGATCAAGCCGAGGCCGTCTTCTCACCCTTCCACCGCCTCGATCGCCGCGGCGGCTCCGGCCTGGGCCTGGCCATCGTCTCCGAGGTGCTCCGCCAGCACGGTGGCACCGCCCGCGTTCAGCCAGAGCAGAAGGGCGCCCACCTGGTGTTGGAGATTCCAGACGTAACTCCCTGAAATAACAGGAATCCGTAGGGTGCTCTGAGGACCCCTGCAGGGTGCTCTGAGGACCCCCGCAGGGTGCTCTGAGGACCCCTCACGAGACTTGCTCCGCCCCGAAAGGCTCTGTTAGAGGCCTCCCACTCCTTCACGGCCGCTTTCCCCGGGGCCCGGCAGTCCGAAGGAACAGCAGCAACCACTACGCACACGTGCGGGCCGTCCCACGGTGCTCCCGACAGGGTGTCGGGAGGGGAACACGGCCATTTCAACGCACGTGGAGGACACAACCAGACTCGAAGGACAACACGCAGCCATGAGCGAGACGACGACGGAGACGACGCAGCAGACCCAGCCGATGGGCAGCCCCACCGGCATCACCATGCGCCAGATGCTGGAGGCCGGCGTTCACTTCGGCCACCAGACCAAGCGGTGGAACCCGAAGATGAAGCCCTTCATCTTCGGCGCGCGCAACGGCATCTACATCATCGATCTCCAGAAGACGGTGGTGATGGCCCGCGCGGCCTTGCGCTTCGTCTCCGACGTCACCGGGCGCGGCGGCTCGATCCTCTTCGTTGGCACCAAGAAGCAGGCCCAGGACGTGGTGCGCGAGGAGGCTTCCCGCTCGGGCCAGTTCTTCGTCACCAACCGCTGGCTGGGCGGCACGCTCACCAACTTCAAGACCATCAAGCAGGGCATCGATCGCCTCAAGTCCATCGAGACGATGGCCAAGGACGGCACCTTCGAGCGGCTCCCCAAGAAGGAAGTGGCCAGCCTGCAGCGCGAGCAGGAGAAGCTCGAGAAGAACCTGGGCGGCATCAAGGACATGACCCGCCTGCCCGGCGCCATCTTCGTCATCGATCCCAAGAAGGAGATGATCGCGGTGCACGAGGCCAACCGCCTCGGCATTCCGGTGCTCGGCCTCGTCGACACCAA
The DNA here is from genome assembly GCA_040752975.1 of Myxococcota bacterium. GTDB lineage: Bacteria > Myxococcota > Myxococcia > Myxococcales > Myxococcaceae > JADLDB01. The sequence goes on along the minus strand of JBFMHF010000082.1, from coordinate 25,014 downwards.
CTGCGATCCCGAGGGCATCGACTACGTCATCCCCGGCAACGACGACGCGATCCGCTCCATCAAGCTCTTCACCGGGAAGATCGCCGACGCCGCCATCGAGGGCGCCGCGCGGTACCGGGCGTCGGGCGCCGCCGAGCGTGACGCGCAGGAAGAGAAGAGCCGCCGCGAGGGTGGCCGGGGCGAGGGTGGCGAGCGCCGCCGCGCGCCGCGCCGTGAGGGCCGTGGCCCGGTGGTGGAGATCAAGGCCGGATCCTCCGTCGAGCCCGCCGCGATCGAGGGCGCCGAGGCCGCCGAGGGTGGGGCCGAGGCCGCGCCCGAGGCCACCGCGGAGTAACCGTCCGATCCGACCCTTTTCCCGAAGCGTCGGCCGGGCTCACCTGGTCGGCGCTTCGGCGCTTTCCCCCAACCCGAAACGAGAAGAGACATGGCTGAGATCAGCGCTGCGATGGTGAAGGAGCTCCGCGAGAAGACCGGCGCGGGGATGATGGACTGCAAGAAGGCCCTGGCCGAGTCGGCTGGCGACTTCGCCAAGGCCGAGGAGTGGCTCCGCAAGAAGGGCGTCGCGTCGGCCGCCAAGAAGGGCGCGCGCGTGGCGGCGGAAGGCCTCATCGGCCTCAAGCTGTCGGACGACGGGAAGCTGGGCGCCATCATCGAGGTCAACGCCGAGACGGACTTCGTGGCCCGCAACGCCGAGTTCGTGAAGCTGACGAACGACCTCGTCGCGCACGTCGCGCAGCACAACCCGGCCGATCTCGAGGCCCTCCTCGCGCAGAGCTTCAACGGCAAGACGGTGAAGGACGCGGTGACCGAGAAGATCGCCACCATCGGCGAGAACATCACCGTGCGCCGCTTCGTGCGCTTCCAGGTCGAGTCCAACGGCGTGGTGGGCGCGTACCTGCACTCCAACAACCGCGTGGCGGCCCTGGTGGAGGTGCTGGGCAGCAGCGGCGCCGAGGCGAAGGCGCTGGCCAGCGAGCTGGCGATGCAGCTGACCGCGATGCGCCCGGGCTGGGTCTCGCGCGATCAGGTGCCGGCGGAGGTGATCGAGAAGGAGAAGGCGCTCTACAAGGACGAGCTGATGAACACCTGGCGCTTCACCATCAAGGACGGCCCCGCCCGCACCGGCATCCTCCGCAGCGAGGACGCCGAGAAGGTGATGCTGGAGATCTCCGGCAAGCTGGAGAAGGTGCCGCTCGAGCAGATCGTCAAGCGCGAACAGATCAAGAAGCCCGAGAACATGTGGGACAAGATCATCGGCGGCAAGCTGGAGAAGTTCTTCGAGGACAACTGCCTCGTCGACCAGGCCTGGGTGAAGGAAGACAAGCTGAAGATCAAGGACGTGATCGCCGAGCACTCCAAGCGGGCCGGCGCCACCCTCTCCGTGGGCCGCGTGGCGCGCCTCGAGGTGGGCGAGGGCATCGAGAAGAAGAAGGACGACCTGGCCGCCGAGGTGGCCAAGACGCTGGGCCAGGCGTAAGGCTTCAGGCGCGTCGCTTCGACGTGCAGGCGGGCGGGACTTCCCACGCAGGGGCCCGCCCGCCGTCGTTTTTTGGGCGTGCCCCGCTGCGGGGGAAGGACTACAAGCCTCTTCCGCCATGAACGCGCCCGGGAAGAACGGCGCCTACAAGCGCGTGCTGCTCAAGCTGTCGGGCGAAGCGCTGATGGGCGAAGAGAAGTACGGCATTCACCCCGGGACGTTGCACGCCATCGCCGAGGAGGTGCTGGCGGTGAAGAAGGCCGGCGTGGAGGTGGCCGTCGTCATCGGCGGCGGCAACATCTTCCGCGGCGTGCAGGGCGCCACCACCGGCATGGATCGCGCCAGCGCCGACTACATGGGCATGCTGGCCACCTGCATCAACTGCCTCGCCCTGCAGGACGCGGTGGAGCAGCTCGGCGGCCAGACGCGGGTGCTGTCGGCCATCAAGATGGAGCAGATCGCCGAGCCCTACATCCGCCGGCGCGCGGTGCGGCACCTCGAGAAGGGGCGCGTCGTCATCTTCGCGGCGGGCACCGGCAACCCGTACTTCACCACCGACACCGCGGCCAGCCTGCGGGCGATGGAGATCAACGCCGACGTGATCCTCAAGGCCACCAAGGTGGACGGGGTGTACGACGCGGATCCGAAGAAGAACCGCGACGCGCGCCGCTACCGCACGCTCACCTACATGGACGTGCTGAAGAAGCAGCTCAACGTCATGGACTCCACGGCCATCAGCCTGTGCATGGACAACAAGCTGCCCATCGTCGTCTTCGACATGACGAAGGCCGGCAACATCAAGCGGGCCGTGCTGTCGCCGGGGGAAATCGGCACGGTGGTGGGCGCGCCCGAGACCGAGCTCGCCTGACTTTTCGACAAGGAGGCCACATGGCCGCGCACGACGACGTGGTGAAGGGGCTGACGGAGAACATCAAGAAGAAGGTGGAGGCGCTCAAGCAGGCGCTGGGGAAGGTGCGCACCGGCCGCGCGTCGGCCGCGATGCTCGACCCGGTGAAGGTGAACTACTACGGCACGCCCACGCCGCTGGCCCAGTGCGCCGCGATCGCCGTGCCCGAGCCGCGCCTCATCACCGTGAAGCCGTGGGACAAGTCGATCCTCAAGGACATCGAGAAGGCGATCCACGAGGCCAACCTGGGGCTCACGCCCAACAACGACGGAGAGATCATCCGCCTCCCCATCCCCGCGCTCACCGAGCAGCGGCGCAAGGAGATCGCCAAGCAGGTGAAGTCCACCGGTGAGGAGTACAAGGTGGGCATCCGCAACGATCGCCGGGACGCCAACGAGAAGCTCAAGCAGCTGCTCAAGGACAAGGCGATCACCGAGGACGACAACAAGCGGGCCACCGAGAAGGTCCAGAAGGAGACCGACGCGGGCATCGCCCAGGTGGACGACGTGGTGGCGAAGAAGGAGAAGGAAGTCCTCGAGGTCTGAGGCGCCTGAAAGCGCATGCGCGTCCTCGTCGCCGAGCCGTCTGTCCCCGTCAGCAACGCGCTGCGGAAGTTCCTCGACGGCGTGGCCGACGTGCAGACGTCCACCTTCCTCGACGAGGCCGTGCAGGTGGTGCGCGCGAGGCCGCCCGATGTGCTGATCGCCTCGGTGTCCGGCGCCTTCGATGGGGAGGTGTTGTGCAACCAGGTGAAGAAGCTGGCGCCGCGCACCCGCGTGGTGCTGACCTACCCGCCCACGGAGTTCGAGCGCGCCGCGGATCGCGCCGAAGAGAACGGGGCCGACGGCTTCGTGGTGGGGCCGCTCAAGCGCCACGCGGTGCTGGCCCAGTTGCACGCGGTGATGGTGCAGCGCGACTTGTACGACAAGTGGCAGGCGCGCGAGGCCGAAGCCACCCTCGCCAAAGCCGAGAAGGACGCGAAGAAGAAAGCGCCTCCGGCCATCGCCCCGGTGCGACCGTCCACCGGCATCAACCAGGCCGACGAGGCCTTCTTCAAGAAGTACATGCTGCTCGAGGTGAAACGCAGCAAGCGGTACAAGTACCCGGTGGCGCTCTTGCTGGTGGCGCTCGACGGGCTGGAGGCGAAGCTCAACGCCCAGTCGTCGCCCGAGTTCCAGCGGGCGGCCATCCGCGCCGAGGTGCTGCAGGCGCTCTCGCAGTTGACGCGCGACATCGACCTGCTCATGCCCTTCGCCGACGAGAAGTACCTCGTCTTCCTCCCGCACACGCCGCGCAGCGGGTGCACCACGGTGGCCCGGCGGGTGGTGGCCCGGCTCAGGGAGCTCCAGTCCTTCCCCGGCGGAACGGCCTCGGTGGCGGTGGCCAGCTTCGATCCCAAGGTGGATCCCCGCGCGCAGGTCAGCTTCGGTGGCCTGGTGCGCGACGCGACTCACGCGCTCAAGAAGGCGCAGGCCGCGGGCGGCAACAGGGTGGAGGCGCCGGAGACGCAGCCGCTGCCGCGCCGCAGCCGCATCTCGATGACCTGAAGACGGCTACGGCAGCACCTTGCCCGGATTCAGGATCCCCTTCGGATCCAGCACGCGCTTCACCTGCCGCATCAGCTCGATCTCCGTGGCGCTGCGGGAGTGCCCCAGCCAGTCGCGCTTCAACAGCCCGATCCCATGCTCCGCGGAGACGCTGCCCCTGTGCGCGCGCACCAGCCCCATCAAGTCGGCGTCGACCTCGTGCGTCCTCGCGAGGAACTCGGCTTTCCCCAGCGCGTCGGGCTTCATGATGTTGACGTGGAGATTCCCGTCGCCGATGTGGCCGAAGAGGCAGAGCTCCCAGCCGGGGTAACGCTGCGCGAGCAGGGCCTCCAGCTCTGCGCAGAAGGCCTTCAGGCCGGCGATGGGGAGCGCGATGTCATTCTTGTGCGGCAGGCCGGTGGCGGAGAGCGCCTCGCTGATGCCCTCGCGCAGCTCCCACAGCTTGCGGGCCTGGCCTGAGTCCGCGGCGAGCGTCCCGTCTTTCACCAGTCCGCGCTCGAACAGCCCACCCAGCCACGCGTCGAGCGCGCCCTCCTTCGCGGCCTCCACCTCCAGCAGCACGTAGTGGGACGCCTTCGCGTCGAAGGGAGGCCGCGCGCCCCGATGCCGCTCCAGCCGCGCGCTGCAGGCGTCGGTGAAGAACTCGTAGGCCATGACGGTGAAGGGGCCGCGTCGCGCCTCCTCGAAGAGCGTCAGCACCGCCTGGAGCGAGTCGAGCGCGAAGAGGAAGACGTCTACCTTCCCGGGGGCGCGCGTCAGCTTCAGCGTGGCCTCGGTGATGACGCCCAGGATGCCTTCGCTGCCGATGAAGAGCTGCCGCAAGTCCACGCCGGTGTTGTTTTTTTCCAGCGCGCCGTTGAGCTCCAGCACCTCGCCCTGGGCGGTGACGACGGTGAGGCCCAGCACCCACTGGCGCGTGAGTCCGTAACGGATGACGCGCACCCCGCCGGCGTTGGTGGCGATGTTGCCGCCCACCTGGCTCGAGCCCTTGCTGGCGAAGTCCACCGGCCAGAAGAGGCCCACCTGCGCGCAGTGCGCGTGCACCGCCTCGGTGATGGCGCCGGCCTCGACGCGCACCGTCTGGCCCAGCACGTCCACCGGGTGGAGGGTGCGCATGCGCTCCAGGGACAGCACGACTTCTCCCTGGGCGGCGACGGCCCCGGCGGCGAGGCCCGTGCGTCCTCCCGACGGCACCACCGGCACGCGCTGCGCGTCACACAGCTTCAGGAAGCGGGACACCTCCGCGGTGCTGCGGGGGCGGACCAGCAGAGACGGGGCGGGCGCGTGCACCTTCGTCCAGTCGCGGCCGTAGGTGGCCAGGTCCTGCGCGTCGGAGGAAGCGAAGTCCGGCGGGAAGTCCTTCAGCGCAGAGAGGAACGCGGCGGGCAGGGCCATGACGCCTTCGGCTTGTAGCAGGGAGGCGCGCCACAGGGGACGGCCGGGCAACGCGCCTCATGGAAGCTGCGCCCGACTTCCCCGGCAGTCATGGGCGCGGCCGACTCCCCGCGCCGCCTCCCTCAGCGACACGGTGGTGCGGGCGACGAGGACCGCGCGGGGCGCCTCGCCTCGGGCGTGGGAAGCGTCGGAAGCCCTGCGGTGCTGCGGAGTCGTCGCGCGGCTGGCTGGCGGGCTTCCCGTCGGCACGGCTCTCACGCGGCTGCTGCCCGTGGGGTGGTGAGGACGTCAGGGCGCGCGCTGAAGGCGCAGGCCGCCGTCCACCAACTCGACGCCCGTCTTGAGCTCGCCGCAGAGGCCCTCCAGCGAGATCTCCACCAGGCCGCCGTCGGTGGCGGCGAAGCTGCGACTGGCCTTCGGGTGCTTCACCTCGGCGCAGAGGGTGTCCACCTCGCAGGACAGGGCGCAGGGATACGCCCGGAGTGTCGAGGCGCGGCCGTCCAGCGTCACCGACTTGCCCAGCAGCAGCGTGTGGCCTGGCGCGCGCCACTCGCCTTCGCGCCCACGCAGGAACGCGGCCTGGTGTCGCGCCTGGAGGCGGCGCTCCAGCGAGGCCTGCGTCACCCCCGGGAGAAAGACGAGGCGCTCCAGCTCCCCGCGGAGGTCCGTCTCCACCGAGCCGTCTCTCAGCACCTTCCACGTCACCGGTTGGCCGCGGACCAACAGGCCCGCCTTCGTCCACTGCCAGGGCCGCTCTTCCGTCTCCATGCCCCAGCCGAGCTGCACCGACGTCTTCCCGAAGCTGACGCCCGTGCTGGTGTCCAGGGAGGAGAAGGTGTCGGCGGCGATCGCCTTCGCCACCTCCTCCGGCACGTAGCGCCCGTCCAGCTTCGGCGCCTGGCTCAGCAGCACCAGCACGACGATGGTCATCTCTTCCCCCGGTCGAGAGGTACCGCCCGGACAACAACGGGGCGCCTCGCTCGTGGAGAGGGGCGCCCCGGGTACATCATTCTGACGGGTGGCTTACGGCCAGCCGGCGTCCCACGCGAAGGCCGCCACGTCCTTGCAGGCGCCATTGGGGACTGCCGTGTCCGCACAGCCGCTACCGCCCAGGAAGCCGGGGCAGTTCCACTCGACGAGGTGCAGGTTGGTGCCATTCCCCGAGAAGACGCCCGCGTCGGGGCTGGCCACGCCCGTCAGGTAGTTGAGAGTCCCGCCCGTCGCGAAGTACAGCTTCTTGCAGCCGGTGAAGTTCGGGGCGCAGCCCTCGATGTAGTACACGCAGTCGTAGCAGGCGTTGATGGTGTTGTTGGACGGGATGGTGACGCCCAGCGTGGGAAACACCGGAGTCGGGCCCACGCTGACCTGCCACCAGCGCTCCACCAGCATCACGTCCACCCCGCCGTCCGCGTGGGGGATGAACACATCGCCTTCCCAGTTCTGGTAGTCGAGCACGCCGCCGTCGGCGCGGTACATGAAGTAGCTTCCAGCACCGGGGGACGGCCCGACCGAGGCAATCGTCTCGCAGGCGCCCGAGCCTCCGCCACCCGTTCCGCCGCCGGCCCCACCACCCGTGCCGCCACCCGTTCCGCCGCCGGTACCGCCGCCGGAGCCGCCGCCGATACCACCGCCAGCGCCGCCACCCATGCCTCCACCCGTGCCGCCGCCCGTGCCGCCGCCCGTGCCACCCCCCGTGCCGCCGCCCGAGCCACCGCCCGTGCCACCGCCCGTGCCACCGCCCATCGCGCCACCACCCGTGCCGCCGTCGGTGCCGCCACCGCCGCCGCACTGCATGAAGCTGAGCGATACCACTGCGACCAGACCTACCATCAGGAAGTTCTTGAAGCTGTGCATGACCGGGCCCTCCGTGAAGCGTGGGAGCGCGTCCCGTAGCACCCACCCGACGTGAGGGGAACCCTCGTCGCGAGGAAGTCAGGGGGCAGCGGGAGGCAGGTGGCGGGTGGCCCAGTCGAGGTGCTGCGCGAGGCCCTCGGCCGACAGGCGGTGGCCTTCGTCATACGCCTCGAAGTCGTGGGGGATGCCCCGGGCCGTCAGGCGCTCCGAGAAGACGCGGGTGGGGCGCTCGAGGTTGAACTCGTCGCGTGATCCGACGGTCAGCAGGAGGCGCCCGGCGAGGGCCCGGGCGTTGGCGAGCAGCGCGGGGTTCTCCAGCATCGCCGCAGGCGCGTGCGCCACCCACCGTTGCCACACGGCCGGCACCAGGGTCCCCGTCTCCACGTCGGCCGGCCAGGCGAAGCCGCGCGCGCTGTCGTCGGGGGACCAGTCCGCCGCCCAGCTCACCAGCTGCCCGTCCGCTCCGAGGGCGTCGTTGAGCTGCAGCTCGCGCACCAGCGCCGGTCGAAGGTGAGCGCCGTCTTCCATGAGGAGTCCACTCGCCGCGTCCAGGGCGTCGGGGCTGGCGGCCACCACCACTCCGAAGACGTCCGGGTGCCGGAGCCCCAGCGACATCGCGTTGAAGCCACCGGTGGAGTGGCCCACCAGCGCGCGCGCGTCGGCGCGGGCCAGGGAGCGGACCTTCCCGTCCACCTCGCGCGCCATGCGGACAGCAAACGACTCCCAGCGGCCGTGGAGCGGCGTGTCCTCGAAGTAGGTGCTGCCGAGGCGGGTCGAGGTGTCCACCCCGACGAGGATCACCTCGCGGCCCGTCTTCTCGGCGATGGCGTCCGCTGCCTCGTGCGCCCTGGGCGAGCCGAAGCGGGCCCACTCGTCGCCGCCGTACCCGGGGAGCAGGTAGACGACGGAGTAGCGGCGCTGGGGATGGGTGGCGTAGCTCTTCGGGAGCCAGGCACAGAAGCCGCGCTTCGTCGGGTTGCCCACCCGACCGGCCACCTCGGGGGCGTCGACGGTGAGGTGGAGGAAGCGCTCGCCGCTGCAGAGCGCCGCGGTGTCCTTCGCCTGCTGAACCTGGGTGAGCTCGACGTCGAGGCGCGCCTGACTTCCGGCGGCGACCCTCGTGCTCGAGGACGACTCTCCCATGCGCGTCCCGGGAACGTCACGGCGGTACAGCGCCCGGATGAAGCGGCGATCGATGTCCAGCACCGCGCGCACGCGGACGACGCCCGGCGGCACTTCCAGGCGGTAGGACGCCGAGGCGCCCGGGGCGCAGAGGTCGACGTCTGCGATGACGCGGTGCCGGTACGTCAGCTCGATGAGCGAGGCCATGGGCAGCGCGTGCGCGCGCTCCTGGGCCGCCTCGTCCTCGGTGAGCCAGTTCATCACCAGGCGGCCGCGGCACGGGCCGGCCTCGCGCACGGCGTCGGCGAGGCGCACCTCACCCTGGATGACGCCCGTCCCAGCCTCGGCCGGCCTCGACGTGGGCCTCGCTGCGCACGCCCCCAGCGCGAGCAGCAGGAGGAGGTGCGGGGGCCTCACGGCTTGTCCGCGAAGCAGCGCCAGGCGCACGGGCCCCGCGACGTCCCGGCCCCCAGGCCCGGTCCCTCCGCACCCCGAGGCTCGGCCGGACGAAGGACAGTCGCGCCGCCGCTCACGGTGGAGCTGATGGCCGGATGACGGGAAGCCCCCGGGGTGGCGCGCCCGAGGACGTCCGCACTCCGCCGTGAGGAGCGGCGCCATGCGTCGCGTCCTTCAGAAGCGGTACAGCACCAGGCCGCTCGGGGGCTGGGGCTTCGTCGCCTTCGGGTTCGGATCGCCGAAGGCGTCCGTCGGGAAGAGGCTCGCCTCGCGCGGAGTGAGGGAGGCGCCGGCCAGCTTCGTCCCCGCGTCGGCCGGGCCCACGCCCACGTCGGCGCGCTCGAGCTCCTGCACCACGTCTTTGAGCGATGGGTCGACGGTTTTCATTCTGAAGCCGGTCTGCATGGACGCCTTGAGCGCCTTGAGCGCCTTCGGCCTGTCGCCCTTCGCCATCGCCACCAGCGCGAGGTCATACTGGGCGCGGCCGCGGGTCCTCCACTCGCCTGGCGCGGTGGCCTTCGAGAGCGCGCGCTCGAACGTCTGCTGCGCCGCCTCCGTCTCGCCCGAGAGCCAGTGGGCCCACCCCAGCCGCAAGAGATCCTCTCCGTGCGCCGCGTCGGAGGTAGCCAGCGGCGCCAGCGTGGCCTTCGCCTCCGGCACGCTGTTGGCGTCGATCAACCTGCTGGCCACTTCCAGGCGCAGCTCGCGGCTCGACGGGGCCAGCTCGAGGCCCTTTTTCGCGGTGGCGATCGCCTCCTCGTGTTTGCCCTGCCGGGCCAGCGCCTTGCTCAGGCGGGCCAGGGCGAAGGGCGAGGAGGGCGCGCGCACCAGGTACTCACGCCACACGGCCTCTGCGTCCTTCCACTCGCCGAGGATGCCCAGCGTCTCGCCCAGGTAGGCGCGGGCGATCAGCTCGCCGGGGTGCTTCTTCACCACGTCGCGCAGGAAGGCCACGCCCGCCTCGTTGGACTGAAAGCGCGTCAACATCCAGAAGCGGGCGAGGGAATAGAGCTCGAGCACGTCGTCGGCGTCGCCGAGGGTGGCCAGCGTCTTCGCCGCGTCGTCGTTGCGACCGAGCAGAGACTGCCCGAGCGCCAGCGCCGCGCTCGCGTACCGCAGGGAAGGATCGAGGGAGAGCGCCTTCTGGCAGTCGGCCACCGCGGCCTCGAGATCCGCCGCCTCCAGCACCACGGGGTTCTCCACGCCCAGCGGCTGCTCCTGCACCTCGCGCGCGCAGCGGCCCGCGGCGGCCAGGGCGTCGGGGTTGGCCGACGCCGGCTGCACGGCCACCTTCGGCTTCGGGGGAGCGGCGCCCAGCAGCGCCTTCGCCAGCCCGGCCGCGCCCGTGTCCAGCGCCTTGCTCCAGCCTTTGCCGGCCTTCACCGAGAAGGGCGTGGCCTTCTTCTCGTCGCGCACCAGGCCGGTCAGCGTCAGCTCTTCGCCGGAGGCCGAGAGGGAGAAGCCCAGCGCGCGGTCCGCGCCCAGAAGCCGCCGCGCCTGCTCGAGGTTCGCGTCGGTGGTGAAGTCGGTGGTTGTGAGGTCCTCTTCCTGCAGGGCCCTCCACACCTGCTTGGGATGCACCTCGGACGCGGAGTTCCCCACCTCCACCAACTCCGAGGCGCGCGCCACCATCAACTCAGCCAGTGGCTGCAGGGCGGGGTCGGCCTTCGGGGGCAGCAGAGCCACGACGGCCGGGCGGGCCGGAGCGGCGAAGGCGGGGGCAGCGGCCAGCACGAGGGCGAAGGCGAGGCGCATGGGGGGACGATGCCACAAGCCACGTCAACGACCGGCACCTAATTCCGACGCACATGAGGCGCATGCGGGGCCAGCCCCCTTTCCACTGCGCGCGCGGCCCGGCAGTCACGAACCTGAGCGGAGCGCGCCTCGCTGGGCCCTTGCCCGGAGCTCGCCGTCGCCCGTCGGTTCCTGGTGGCGCTCACGTTGAGCACGCACCCGAAGCACCGCGCCGCGCATGCGTGGTTCCGCGCCCAGAAGCGGAAGTTCGCCACCTGCCCCTCGACCGAAGGCACACTGCTGCGGGTCCTGACACCCAGGCCTCGCGTCTCGACCTCCGGGCAACGTCCTGGGCGATCCATGCTCTCCCCGGGTGAACTCCGGGGTTAAGTTCTGGCGCCATGGCGCCGCGTGAGCCGTCCCGTGCACCCGCACCCAGCCTCCGGCCGCGCAAGGGGGAACGGTGAGCTTCGCGTATACCGTCATCGCCGACTTCGACTCGGCGGAGGTGGCCGGGGAGTGGGTCTCCTGGCTGAAGGGCGGGCACCTGCAGGCGGTGCTCGCCGGAGGAGCGACCTCGGTCGACCTGGTCCGCCTCGAGCCGACGGCAGAGCACGCGCTGCGCTTCGAGGCGCGCTACCTCTTCCCGGACCTCGCGGCGTTCCAGCGGTACGAGAGGACGGCAGCGCCGGTGCTGCGCGCGGAGGGGCTGGAGCGGTTTCCTCCATCACGCGGCGTTCGACTGCAGCGCACCTTCGGTGAAGTGCTCGCGCGGCTGCCTTCCGACTGACGGCGTGCGCTGGCTGCCGGGTGGGTGAGGCGAGGGCTGCCGCGCGGATCGATCGACTGCGCAAGGCTTCAGCGGAACAGCTTCTGACCGATGACGGCGTCCAGCACGCGCGACACGGCGGCGGGGTCGAGGCCGAGGTGCTCGGCACGGCGCAGCAGGCGCTCGCGGATCTCGGCTTCCCGTGTCGGATCCCGCTGCGCGACGCCGCCCGCCGCCTTCAATGCCCACAGCTCGCGCACCGCGGCCGCGCGCTCAGCCAGCAGGGCAAGGAGCCGATCGTCGACGGCGTCGATGACGGCGCGCAGGCGCTCGAGCTCGTCGTCCCGGCTCATCGGGGCTCCACGAGCGCGCAGGACGTCGCGGTGGTGAGGAGCGGGGACACCCGGCAGCGGCTCATCGCGTCTCCGTCGTGAAGGTGCGCATGGTGCCCGGGGTGACGCCGAACTGCTCGTGCGCCTCGATGGTGCGGGTGAGTTCGCTCGCGGTCAGCTGCCCGGCGAGGAGCGCCTGCCACGCCGCCAGGACGCGCGCGCAGGTGGCTCGGTCTTCCCAGACGAACTCCGCGCGGAAGCGCCGCACGCCGGCCCGCACCAGCTTCGGGATGGCCCGCACGGCGCTCTGGGCCTGGGCGTTGAAGACGGTGTTGCGGCAGGCCCAGTCGACCACCACCGGGTGCTCTCGGCCCTGCTGATCCTTCAGCGCCACCTGGTGCTGTTCGCAGGGCCGGCCGCAGGTGCGGAAGTCCCGCCCGTGGCTCAGCGTGTGCGCGTACACGCAGTGCTCGGTGTGGAAGGTGGCGATGTGGTGGTGCGCCACCACCGTGACACGCTCGGCTGGGACGTGGGCGAGCAGCGCGTGCAGCTGCACCTCGTCCAGGTCGTGCGCGGCCGTCAGCGTGTCACAGCCCAGCGCCAGCAGGTGGTGCGCGGTGACGGAGTTGGTCACGTTCAGCGAGAAGTCCCCGTGCACCACCGGGCGCGCCGCGTCGGGCTGTTGCGAGAAGTGGATGAGGCCGCCCCAGTGGCGCACCAGCACCCCGTCGGGCTTCAACCTGGAGAGGCGCTCATCGACGCCCGCCTCGCCGGGCTTCTGGATGCGGGTGGTGGCCACGGTGACGCGCAGGCCGGCCTCTCGCGCGCGAGCGACCGCTCGGGCAAGGCCGTTGAGCTCCATCCAGTCCAGCTCGACTTCGGGAAGGCCCAGTTCGATGACGGCTTCGAGCTGCGCGGCGGTGCGAATCAGAGGAATCAGCGTCGGCTGGGCCGGCGGCGTCCAGCGGCGCTCCTCGGCACGCGGGCCGGCGAGCGCCCTGGCCTCATGCAGCGCGCGGGCCTCCGCCACCACACGCGCGGTCACGTCGTCGGAGGAGAGCGCGTGCCGTGCGGCCGCGAGGACCCGCTCCTCCAGCGCCTCCAGGAGCGAGCGCCGGAGCGCCTTCAGCGCTGAGACCGGGACATGCAGCCCTGCGCCGAGGCCGGAGAGGTCCACTTCCTCGAGGCGGAAGGGCGTGCCGCCGAAGGCGCCCAGCTTGGTGGACAGCACCTCCACGCCCAGCCCGGCGCCCGAGGCCTTCTCCAGCCGGTTCTCGGTCTGTCCCTCGAGGACGGCGCCCCGGCCTGCTGCGCCCAACGCCTCCACTCGCGCCGTCAGCGGTTCACCCTCCGCGCCACGCACGCTCAGCCTCACGCCGATGCGGCCCGGCACCCCGCGCGTCCCCTCCTCGACGGCGGACTTCGCGTCGGCGGCGAGGCGGGGATCGGCGCTCAGGTACACCGCGTCGCCCGGCTTCACCACGGAGAGCTCCGGCCCCGGGCGGCCGAAGCGCAGCCACCATCCGTCGGCGGTGGGCTCCACCCCGAAGAGTGGCCCGCCCGGCTCCTCGGCTTCCGGGTGGCCGGTGTCGAAGCCCACGCCGCAGCCGGGGATCAACTCGGGGAGCTCCAGCGGCACGCCCCGCGCATCGACGGCCGACGCGCCAGCGATGGGCGGCAGGGGCGAGCGCACACTCCCCAGGGGCACCGCGGCGCCAGCCGGCGGATGGGTAGCCCCATCTCCGCCGAGTCCAAGCGCCACCCCTCCGGACGGACGACGAGTCGCGCGACGCACGCGGACGGCCTGCCCCCTCACCTCGACGACCTCGCCCAGGAGCGCGCCCCGGTGCTTGGGGAAGCGGCCTTCGACGAGAGACTGGTGATCGCTCCCGGCGAGGAATCCGTCGGAGAAGCCCCGCGAGTAGGCCACGGCCATCCGTCCGAGGTCCCGCTGGAGCGCCGCCTGCGCCTCGCGCGTCGTGTCCTGCCTGCGGGCGATGGCCTCGCGCCAGCGGCGGTAGCCCTCCACGGCGGTCAGCACGTACTGCGGGCCCTTGAGACGGCCCTCGATCTTCAGCGAGGCCACCCCGGCGTCAGCCAGCTCGGCCACCGCGCGCGCCCCGGCGAGATCGAGCGGGCTCAAGAGGTACGCCACGTCACCCAGCGGGCGGACCGCCCCATCCACCACCAGCTCATAGGGCAGGCGACAGGACTGCGCGCACTGGCCGCGGTTGGCAGAGCGCCCGCCCCACGCCTCGGACGTCAGGCACTGCCCACTCCACGACATGCAGAGCGCGCCGTGGATGAAGACCTCGAGCTCCAGCGGCGTGCCCTGCGCGAAGGTGCGGATCTCCGCGACCGAGAGCTCGCGGGGGACGACGACGCGGGTGACCCCGAGCTGGCGGGCGAACTCGGCGGCCTCCGGGCTGGAGATGGTCATCTGGGTGGATGCGTGCACCTCCATCGACGGCGCCAGGGCCCGGGCGATGAGGGCCACGGCAGGATCCTGGACGATGACCGCGTCGACGCCCGCCGCGGCGCAGGTGCGCAGGAGGCGCTCCAACACCGGCAGCTCCTTCTCGAAGACGAGCGTGTTGAGGGTGACGTAGGCGCGGGCGCCCGCGCGGTGGATTTGATCGACGGTGGCCGGCAGGCTCTCCGCCGGGAAGTTGGCGGCGCGGGCGCGCGCGTTCAACCCTTCGTCGAGCCCGAAGTACACGGCGTCGGCGCCGGCGGCCAGCGCGGCGGCGAGGCTCTCGGCGTCGCCAGCGGGGGCGAGGATCTCGGGCACGCGTTGGCGCATCAGCGCGGAAGTCCTAGCGGGCTGCGGCTCGGCCGGGAAGGGGGCCCCGCTCCGGGCAGAACGGCAGTAGCGGCACCCAGGGCGGAGGTTGGCCACCCCGCGAGTTGTGGTCAGCGGCTCGACAGGCAGCGCGCGACCTCGGACAATCGCCGAAGCGGCCGGGCGTACGGGGTGGCACCCATGCACCGACAGGACAGGCGCAGGATTGTCCTTGCCCTCGGCCTTTCGGCCGCCGTCCATGGGCTGCTGCTCGTCTGGGTGCTCGGTCGGCCCTCGCCCCCGCCGGTGCCGACGGAGCGTCCGCCTCCCCCCACCTCCCTGGTGTGGGTGGACGCGGTCCTGGCGCGTGACGAGTCGGCGCCACCCGCGCAGGGGGCTGCGCCTGCGGTCGCCAGTGCCGGGCCTCCGACGGCGTCGCCCCGGCATCCAGGCGCTCAGAGCCCTTCGGGCAAGTCTCGGAGTGTCTCGTCGGGGCCCCCGGCGCCGCCACCCGTGCGCGAGGACGTCCGCGCCCCGTTGCCCGCGCAAGGCACACCGCCTCCGGTCGCTGGCCTGCAGACACCGGAGAGCGATGGGCCGATCGCGTCGGTAGGCGATTCCCGGCCAGCGCTCCCGCCGGACGCTCCGCGCTCCCTCGTCCTCGTGCCGGAGGCGCGGGGCGTGCCTCCTTCCGCGGCGACGGCGCCCGGAGGCCGCACCCTCCACCCCTCGGACCTGCCCACCGACGACGAGCTCCTCGCCGAGGAGGCGGCGCGCGTGCACGACCGGGTCGACGGCTGGGCGCGGGGCGTCTCGGCTCAGGCGCGGGCGCGGGGAGGCCTGCCGGATCCCCACTACGGGGTGCTCGGCGCGGCCCTTCGGGAGGCCACCGACGAGGTGCCGAAGTTCATCGACACCGACTCGGTGAAGGACGTCGGTCGGGCCTTCGCCCAGAGCTGGCAGGCCGGCGCCGAGAAGTACGGTGCGACCGGCCAGCCGTACGCCGAGCCCGAAGGCTACGAGGAGCGCCTCGAGAAGCCCTCTGCGCTGGCGCGGGCGGTCTCCGACGGCGCGCCGCAGGCCATCGCCCTCTCGCAGTTCTTCGCCGCGGGCGCACGCCTGCAGGAGTTCGCCGACGGCCGCGCCGGCGCCGAGCTGTACGCCCTGGTGGAGATCCGCCAACAGGGCTCGGGCGCGCTGGACTCGGTGTCGCTGCTCCGGCCCAGCGGCGTCCTCCCCTTCGATCGCTGGGTGACGGAGCGCGCCGGCGCGGTGGCCAGGGGCCTTGTCCTGGACGCGGGCGCGCGCGAGAAGCCGTACCGCAGCGTGTGGCGCTTCGACGGCGTCGTCACCTTCCGCAGGAAGCTGAAGCTCTCCGAGCTCGATGCGCGCGCGGCGCTGGGCTTCGCCACCATGGCCGCCCTGAGCGCGCTCTCAGGCGTCGGCAACACCCAGCAGGGCCCGAACGGTCCAACCGGCAACCTCGGCCCCCGCATGCCCGCGCTCGTCGGCCGCTTCGACGAAATCACCGGCGAGGTGGACGTGGTCGACCTCACCAACCCCGCCTACGACTGCAAGGTGACGCTGCTGGAAGCAGACTGACGGTGTGGCGTCAATGCACGCACCCTCGCGGGGCTGTCGTCACGCCTGGCGACGGCG
The DNA here is from genome assembly GCA_040752975.1 of Myxococcota bacterium. GTDB lineage: Bacteria > Myxococcota > Myxococcia > Myxococcales > Myxococcaceae > JADLDB01. Next base: position 8,980 of record JBFMHF010000082.1, on the reverse strand, counting down.
CCTGAGGGGGCATGCCACCGCGCCCGCCTCCGACACGTGTGAAGAGTCCGGGCTGTCCTGCGGCCTCCCGCACACCTGCCAGGCTGGTGCCCCCGGGGCGAGGCGGGCTCGCTTTCCGCCGCAGGCTGGGTACAACGGGTTTCGCCATGCACGTCAGCGTCTTCGACCTTTTCAAGATCGGCATCGGCCCGTCGAGCTCCCACACCGTGGGCCCCATGCGCGCCGCCCGCCGCTTCGTCGAGCGCCTGGAGACCGAGGGCCTGCTGGCGAAGGTGACGCGGGTGAAGCTGGAGCTGTTCGGCTCGCTGGCCTTCACCGGGAAGGGCCACGGCAGCGACCTCGCGCTGATGCTGGGCCTCGAGGGCGAGGATCCCCGCACCGTCGACATCGACCAGGTGAAGCCTCGCGTGGACGCCATCACCGCCCGCGGGAAGATCCGCCTGCGCGGCGCTCACGAGATCGCCTTCTCCCCGAAAGACGACATCACCTTTCACCGTCGCGAGAAGCTGCCCCTGCACCCCAACGGCATGCGCTTCTCCGCCTTCGACGCGGCCGGCGCGCAGGTGCTGCAGCGCATCTTCTACTCGGTGGGCGGCGGCTTCGTGGTGAACCACGAGGGCGTGGCGGAAGAGGGCGCGGTGCCGGGCGCGGCGCCGGTGCCGTACGCCTTCTCGAGCGGCGACCAGTTGCTCGAGCAGTGCCGCGCGCACGGCCTGTCCATCAGCACCCTCATGCTCGCCAATGAGAAGGCCGCGCGTCCGGAACGGGAGGTGCGCGATCGCCTGCTGGAAATCGCTGGGGCCATGGACGCCTGCGTGAAGCGCGGCTGCGAGCAGGAAGGCATCCTCCCCGGCGGGTTGCACGTGAAGCGCCGCGCCGCGTCCCTCTACCGGCGCCTCAAGGCGGATCCACGGGGCGCGACCGATCCCCTCGTGGCCATCGACTGGGTCAACCTCTGGGCGCTGGCCGTCAACGAAGAGAACGCCGCCGGAGGCCGCGTCGTCACCGCCCCCACCAACGGCGCGGCCGGCATCATCCCCGCGGTGCTGCAGTACTACCGCCGCTACACGCCCAACGCGGACGACGAAGGCGTCATGCGCTTTCTCCTCACCGCCGGGGCCGTCGGCGCGCTGTACAAGATGAATGCCTCCATCTCCGGCGCGGAGGTCGGCTGCCAGGGCGAGGTGGGGGTGGCCTGTTCGATGGCCGCGGGTGGGCTGGCCGAGGTGCTGGGCGGCACCCCCGAGCAGGTGGAGAACGCCGCGGAGATCGGCATGGAGCACAACCTGGGCCTCACCTGCGACCCCATCGGCGGGCTGGTGCAGGTGCCGTGCATCGAGCGAAACGCGATGGGCGCGGTGAAGGCCATCAACGCGGCGCGCCTCGCCCTCTCCGGCGACGGCAAGCACCACGTGTCCCTCGACAAGGTGATCGCCACCATGCGCGCCACCGGCGAAGACATGTCCCACAAGTACAAGGAGACGGCCCGCGGCGGCCTGGCGGTCAACGTCATCGAGTGTTGACTGACGCGCGGTGTCAGCCCCTGGCCCCCAAAAAAGCCTGTGCCGTCCCGGTGCCCCCTTGTCTGAATCGCCGGGGAGTGCGACTGAGGGACTCCGCGTTGTTCATTCGCGCACGGAGGCCCCATGGAGATCGGAGTCACCCGGACCACGACGCCGAAGAAGCGCCCGCCCGAGGCCGAGCTGGGGTTCGGCAAGCACTTCACGGATCACATGTTCCGCGCCGACTACACCCCGGAGCAGGGCTGGCACGACGCGCGGGTGCAGCCGTATGGCTCGCTGGGGCTCGATCCCGCCGCCGGTGTCTTCCACTACGGCCAGGCGATGTTCGAGGGGCTCAAGGCCTTCCGCGGCGTCGACGGCAAGGTGCGGCTGTTCCGCCCCGAGGCCAACGCCCACCGCATGGCCACCGGTGCGCCGCGGCTGTGCATGGAGGCGCCCACCGAAGCGGACATGGTGAAGGCCTTTCACGCGCTGGTGCGCGTCGACGTGGACTGGGTGCCACGTGCGAGCGCGACCGCGCTCTACCTGCGCCCCACCCTGGTGGCCACCGAGCCCTTCCTCGGCGTGCGCCCCGCCACGCGCTTCTGCTTCTTCATCATCGCCTCGCCCGTGGGGGCCTACTTCACGGGAGGGATGAAGGCGGTGAAGATCTGGATCGAGCCCACCGAGGTGCGCGCGCCCCGGGGCGGCCTCGGCGCGGTGAAGGCCGGCGCCAACTACGCGGCCAGTCTCCACGCCGCGAATGAGGCGAAGAAGAAGGGCTTCGATCAGGTGCTGTGGCTCGACGGCAAGGACCACGAGTTCATCGAGGAGGTCGGCACGATGAACTTCTTCGTCGTGCTGGGCCGGACGCTGGTGACGCCGCCCTTGTCCGACTCCATTCTCGCGGGCGTCACGCGGGACTCGCTCATCACCCTGGCCCGCGAGCGCGGCTACACGGTGGAAGAGCGGGCGCTGTCCGTCAAGGAGCTCAAGAGCGCGCACAAGGCCGGCATCTTCAAGGAGGCCTTCGGGGTGGGCACCGCGGCCGTGGTGAGCCCCGTGGGCGAGCTGGCCTTCGGCGCCGAGCGGCTGGTCATCAACGACGGAAAGCCGGGCTCGATCGCCCAGGATCTCTACGCCGAGCTGACGGCCATCCAGCGCGCCGAGAAGCCCGACACGCACGGCTGGCTGCAGCTGGTGGAGTAGCGCAGCCTACTTCTTCACCGCCGCCACCAGCGCCTCGACGGACTTCCGCGCGTCGCCGAAGAGCATGCGGTTGTTGGGCAGGTAGAAGAGCGGGTTCTCCACCCCGGCGTAGCCCGCGGCCATGCCCCGCTTGAGGACCACCGTGAGCCGCGCCTTCCACACCTCCAGCACCGGCATGCCGTAGATGCTGGAAGATGGATCGTCCAGCGCGCCCGGGTTGACGATGTCGTTGGCGCCGATGACCAGCACCACGTCCGTCTTGTCGAAGTCGGCGTTGATGTGCTCCATCTCCAGCACGATGTCGTAGGGCACGCCCGCCTCGGCGAGCAGCACGTTCATGTGCCCGGGCAGCCGGCCCGCGACCGGGTGAATGGCGAAGCGCACGTTGACGCCCTGCTCGCGCAGGGTGCGGGTGAGCTCCTGCACCGCCGATTGCGCCCGCGACACCGCCATGCCGTAGCCGGGCACGATGATCACGTTCTTCGCCTGGGCCAGCGCCCCGCCCAACTCGTCGGCCTTGATCTCCTGCACCACGCCCGCGGGGGCTGCTCCCGGCTCCGCCGGCTTGACGTCGCCGGTGCCGAAGCCGCCGAACACCACGTTGAGGATCGACCGATTCATCGCCCGGCACATGATGATGCTGAGGATGGTGCCGGAGCTGCCCACCAGCGCGCCGGTGACGATCAGGAGATCGTTGTTCAGCATGAAGCCGGCCGCCGCCGCCGCCCAGCCCGAGTAGCTGTTGAGGAGCGACACCACCACCGGCATGTCCGCGCCGCCGATCGCCACCACCAGGTGCACGCCGATGAGGCACGCCAGGGCCGTCATCGCGACGAGGTAGGGCAGGCCGGTGGTGCCCGGCATCAGGTGGAAGGGGTGCCCCATGCCGATGATGGCGATCGCCACCAGCGCGTTGAGCGCGTGCCGGCCGGGGAGCAGCAGGGGCTTTCCGGTGATGGTGCCCTTGAGCTTGCCCCACGCGACGATGCTGCCCGTCAGCGTGATGGCGCCAACCGCCACGCCGGCCCAGATCTCCGCGAGGTGGACGGTGTGGCGGACACCTTCGAGGCCGGGAGGCGGATTCAAGTACGACGAGAAGCCCACCAGCACCGCGGCGAGGCCCACGAAGCTGTGCAGCATGGCGACGAGCTCGGGCATGCCGGTCATTTCCACCCGGCGCGCCAGCGTGGAGCCGATGAGTCCACCCACCACCACCGCGCCCACCATCAGCCCCAGTCCGACCTGACGGGCCATCACGTCGCCCGACGCCACCCAGGTGACAGCGGCCACGGCGATCGCCACCAACATGCCCACCATCCCCGCCGCGTTGCCGGCGCGGGCCGTCTCCTGCCTGGACAGGCCGCCCAGCGAACGAATGAAGAGCACGCCCGACGCCAGGTACGCGATGGTGGTGACGCCCAGGAGGTCGCTGCCCATGTCAGTGCCCTCCCTTCGTCGGCGCGCTCGCCTCGCGGTGGAACATCTTCAGCATGCGCTGGGTGACGAGGAAGCCGCCTGAGATGTTGATGGCCGCGAAGAGCACGGCGATCGCCCCGAGGATGGTGGCGGCGTCCAGGGAGGCGCCCACCTGGAGCATGCCTCCGATGATGATGATGCCGGAGATGGCGTTGGTGACGCTCATCAGCGGCGTGTGCAGCGCCGGCGTCACCGCCCACACCACCTGCCAGCCCACGAAGCAGGCCAGCACGAAGACGGTGGAGTGCTGCAGGAAGTCCGGCGGCGCGAAGCGGCCCAGCACGAAGAGGCCCGAGATGAGGGCCAGCCCTCCCACCGTGGTGCCCCACGCGCGGCCCGACTGGCTCATGATGTCCTGCTGCTTCGGCTTCGCGTCGGGCTTGGGCACCGCCACCGGCTTCACCGCGGGCAGCGTGGGCTCCTTCGGCGGCAGCGGGGGCAGGGACTCCCCCTGGTGCAGCACCAGCGCGGGCCGCACCACGTCGTTCTCCAGGTTGATGGTGAGGCTGTCGCCCTGGCCCAGCTCGCCCGCCAGGTGCACCAGGTTCATCGCGAAGAACTTGCTCGAGGTGGCCGCCATGCGGCTGGGAAGATCGGTGAAGCCCAGGATCTTCACGCCCTGAAAGTCCACCACCTCGCCGGGCTTGCACAGCTCGCAGTTGCCGCCCTGCTCGGCGGCCATGTCCACCACCACGCTGCCGGGCTTCAGGTGCTCCACCACGTCCCTGGGCAGGAGCAACGGCGCCTTCGTCCCCGGGACCAGGGCGGTGGAGATGATCACGTCCACCTCCTTCGCCTGCGCGCGGAAGAGGGCCATCTCGGCGGCGATGAACTCGGGGCTCATCACCTTCGCGTAGCCGCCGCCGCCCTCGCCGGTCTCCTTCACGGAGACCTCGAGGAACTTCGCCCCCATGCTCTCCACCTGCTCGCGCGCCGCCGCCCGGGTGTCGAAGGCCCGCACCTCTGCGCCCAGCGCCCGCGCCGCGCCGATCGCCGCCAGCCCCGCCACGCCCGCGCCGATGATCAGCACCTTCGCCGGAGGCGTGGAGCCCGCCGCCGTCACCTGCGGACCGAAGAAGCCCTGCAGGTGCGCCGCGGCCTCCACCACCGCGCGGTAGCCCGACAGGTTGGCCTGCGAGGACAAGACGTCCATCTTCTGCGCGCGGGTGACGCGGGGGATCTTCTCCAGCGCCAGCGCCGTCACCTTCCTGGGCTTGAGCACGTCGCTGAGGCCGGGGTTGCGCTCGGGGTAGAGGAGCGAGACGAGCAGCGCCCCCTCCTTGATCCGTCCGGCCTCCTCCACCGTCGGGGGCCGCACCTTGAACACGGCGTCGGCGTCCTTCCACGCATCGTCGACGAGCTCGGCGCCGGCCAGCCGGTACGCCTCGTCGGAGTAGCCGGCCGCGCTCCCCGCGCCCTTCTCGACGCGGATGATGAGACCCCGCTGGAAGAGCTTCTTCACTGACTCCGGAGTCGCGGCCACGCGCTTCTCGCCGGGCAGCGTCTCCTTCGGTACTCCGATGATGGTTGCCACGGAGGGCCTGATACCCCCTCGCCCCCCATGGCTCAACGAAATGCTCTCCGGGTGCGGGTGGACCTACACCGGGTTCAGCTGTTGCCAGTCAGCAGATCGATTCCCAGCCGCAGCAGCGAGAAGGGCAGCACCTTCGGCAGCAGGGACAGGACGAAGACGGTGCCCACGTGCGTGCCGATCGCCGCCACCGGGCCCTTGAGCTGGCTCACCACGAAGGACGTGAAGGCGACGAAGCCCGCGAGCCACGCCCAGAAGGCCACCACCGGCACCAACGCCGGGCCCGCGCCGAACAGCATCTTCAGCGTGAACAAGGCTCCGGCGACGGTCCAGAAGGCGAGGATGACGAGGTGCGCGGCGTTCTTCATGGCGTTCATGGGTGTCTCCCTGGGTGCGGCGGGTTGGTGAAGAGTGAAACGCCCCGACGTCGATTCCGGTGAGAAACGAAGGGACTTCTGGTCAATCAGCTGTGGTAAGTAATCGCCCCTGTGCTTCCGAGGGGGTCCGCGTGATCAACCTGCAGCGGCTGGAAGGCTTCTACTGGGTGGCGAAGACGCAGGGCTACGCGCGGGCGGCGCGGGCATTTCCCTACCCCATCACCCAGCCCGGGGTGCACCAGCAGGTGCGGCGGCTGGAAGACGAGCTGGGCGTGAAGCTCTTCGAGCGGGTGGGGAAGGACAAGGTGGTGCTGACGCCGCGCGGGCAGCTCCTCTTCGACGCGCTGGCGCCTTTCTATGAGCAGCTGCCGATCATCGAGGCGCGGGTGAAGGGCGGGGTGGTGGGCGGCACCCTCAAGATGCACGCGGCGGGCTACCTCCTGCGGCACCTGGTGCCCGAGTGGCTGCGCAGGCTGCAGGCGAAGCGGCCGGACATCACCGTGGCGCTGACCGAGCTGCGCGCGGTCGATCTCGGCCTCTTGCGCAGCGGGGAGACCGATCTGCTGGTGGACTGGCTGCCCGAGGTGCCCGGGGACATCGAGGCCCGTGAAGTGGGGCGCACCGAGGCGTGGATCGTCGCCCCGTCGCACGGGCCGTACGCGCAGACGGGCAAGCTGAAGCTGGAGGCGCTCAAGGCCGTCCCCTTCATCGCCTACCACTCGGATCGCACGCTGAAGGGCCTGCAGCTGGAAGCCCTCAAGCAGCACGGCATCGCGCCGGTGGAGGCCTTCGCCGCCGACTCGTCCGACACCATCCTCGGCTTCGTGGCCGCGGGCCTCGGCTTCTCCCTGGTGCCGTCGTTGAACGCCGGGGGGCCCCGCCTCGCCGGCGTCGTGGCGCAGAAGCTGGAACGCCCCGTGGCCAGCTTCCCCATCTTCGCCGCGTGGCGCAGAGGCTCAGGCGTGCACCCGCTGGTGGAGGCGGCCCTCGAGGTGGCCCCTGGCGAACCGCGCCGCGGCTGAATCGCCTTTCTGGAGCACGCCGTTGCGCTTACCCCCGGGCTGGCGTGTTAGACGCCCGTGGCTTTCCATTCTCGTTCGTAGGTTTCCCGGGTCTCCCATGTTTCGACTCTCGTGTGTCCTCGTGACGCTCGCCGCGCTCGCGGCCTGCCAGTGCAACAAGCAGCCGGTGAAGGAGGCGCTCAAGAAGGAAGGAGAGGCCTGCGCCTCGGACGACTCCTGTGAGACGGGCCTGTGCGACGCCGCCCCGGGCTTCCAGGCGGTGTGCGTGCGCAAGTGCTCTGGCGGCTGCCAGCCCGACGAGGTGTGCGTGCAGCTCACGCCCCACCGCTTCAGCTGCCAGGTGGATCAACGCAAGCTGTGCCAGCCGTGTGAGATCGACAGCGACTGCCCGTACCCCTCGGACAAGTGCATCGTGGTGAACGGCGAGAAGGTGTGCGGGCGCGACTGCGCGTTCGATCAGTCCTGCCCCAGCGGCTACGAGTGCCTCAACGCGCGTGGCACCGACGGGCTGCCGAAGGTGCAGCAGTGCAGCCCGATGAACGCGTCCTGCGCGTGCCTCGCGCGGGGCGACTTGATGCAGCCGTGCGAGTCCACCAACCAGTTCGGCACCTGCCGCGGGGTGAAGACGTGCGATCTCGTCTCCAACTCCGTCACCTGTGACGCCCGCACGCCGGCGGAGGACGTCTGCAACGGGGCCGACGACGACTGCGACGGGCAGGTGGACGAGGGGGCGATGCCGGTCACCTGCGGCGTCGGGGCCTGCGAGCGCAGCGTGAGCTCCTGCGCGGATGGCGGGGCGGCGACGTGCACCCCGGGGCAGCCCATCGCGGAGCTCTGCAACAACGTGGACGATGACTGCGACGGCAACGTCGACAACGGCTTCCCCATCGACAACGACGTCAACAACTGCGGCGGCTGCGGCGTGCGCTGCTCCCTGCCTCACGCCACGCCCACCTGCGCGATGCGCACCTGCCGCGTCGCCAGCTGCGACCCCGGCTGGGACAACTGCGACGCGATGGATCCGAACGGCTGCGAGACGGATCTCACCTCCCCCATGAGCTGCGGCGCGTGCGGAAACGCATGCATGCGGCCCAACGCGACGGCCGCCTGCGTGATGGGCCAGTGTCAGTACACCTGCCAGGGCAACTTCCGCGACGCCAACGGAGATCCCTCCGACGGCTGTGAGTGCACCTTCCTCTCGGCGACCGATCTGCCGGACCTGAACTTCGTGGACGCGAACTGCGATGGCATCGACGGCGAGGTGAACAACGGCATCTTCGTCGCCCCCACCGGCGACGATGGCAACCCGGGGACCAGGGCGCTGCCCAAGGCGACGCTGGCGGCGGCGATGACGGCCGTGGTGACCAACGGCAAGCGCGACGTGTACCTGGCCGCGGGGACGCACGTGGGCCCGCTCGAGCTCCTCGGCGTGTCGGGGGTGAACGTGGCGGGCGCCTACCACGCGACGACGTGGCAACGGGCCTTCACCAACCAGGTCGTGGTGCAGGGAGGGAGCGCGGCGCTGAGGATCGAAGGCGCCAACAACGTGCTGGTGCAGGCGATCCGCTTCGAGGGCGGGACGGGCACGCCCACCGCGTACGGCGGCTTCGTGAAGGAGTCACAGAACGTGCGGCTGGAGAGCCTGGAGCTCCGGGCCGGGGCGGGCGCCGACGGGCAGGCTGGGGCCGCGGGCGCCGACGGGACGCCCGGCGGTCCAGGAGGAGCGAGCGAGACGGGCTGCGCGGACGACGGCGCGATCGGCTGCATCATCCAGTTCGATCGCTGCTCCGCGCGTCCGGGCGCGGGTGAAGGCGGGGCCAGCGCGTGCGGCTTCCCTGGAGGCTCGGGCGGCTTTCCCACCCG
>JBFMHF010000081.1:0-32269 GCA_040752975.1 Myxococcota bacterium | reverse complement strand
ACGCGAAGCGCCTGGTGTCGACGCCGAGCGAGCCGCAGCTACAGCCAGCGAGCGTCCACCCGAGAACAAACGCGAGCGAAATACTCCCGGCGCCGGCGCGCGCGGTGTCCCATCGCTGGCTCGCGGCGGCAGAGGCGTCCGGAGTGAAGTCGCTCGCGCTGCCGGCAGGCAGGCTTCCTCGTCGCGTAGCCGAGGCGTGCGTGGGGAAGCCGCTCGCGCTGCCCGCAGGCAGGCCTCCTCGTCGCGTAGCGCTGATGGCCGAGGCGTCCGTGGTGAAGTCGCGCGCGCTGCCGGCCCGCAGGTTTCCTCGTCGCGTAGCGCTGATGGCCGAGACGCCCGGAGAGGAGTCGCTCGCGCTGATGGCCGAGCCGCCCGGAGGGAAGTCGCTCGCGCTGCCTCGCGCAGCTCCCACGGCCGAGGCGTCCGGAGTGAAGTCGCGCGCGCTGCCGGCACGCAGGCTTCCTCGCCGCGTAGCGATGATGGCCGAGGCGCCCGGACCGGGCACCTCCTCGACGGCATGACGCCTTTCGCCCGCGCCTGCACCCGCTCCCGGATGTGGCTGCGAAGACACCGCCGCGGCCGCATCACGTTCGTGGTCTCCAGCGCGTGGCGGCGACGACATGCCGGAACGCTGCTGCACGCCACCACCTTCCCGGCGAAGCGCCAGTCGCCCGTCGTCCTGCGCGTTGACTCCGCGGCCGCGCACGCTGTCTGACTCGAGCGCGGCCACGTCTTCAGAAGCTCCCTTGCGCCACGAGGCCCCCGGGTGCGGGCGCCAGCGTCACCTTCGTCCCGCCCATGGTGTCCAGCACCACGAAGACGGCGCCCGTCGCGGCCAGCACGCCGCCGGTGACGAAGAGGACGTTGGCGATGGTGGCCTGGGACTGCGCCTGCGCCTCCAGCGCCGCGGCCTCCTTCTGGGTGAGGCCGGTGATGACGCCCTCCGCGTTCGTCTCCGCGTTCAACACCTGCGAGCGTGCGCCGTTGGCCTGCACCCCGAAGATGATGCCCACGCCCGCGGCCACCGCGCCGGCGCCCACCAGCGACCAACCCACTGGCTTCATCCAGCTTCCGGGCCACGCGCTCGCCGTCACCGCCGGCGCCGGCTTCTCTTCCGGCATCGGCTCGAGCGGCTCGGGCGCGGGCTTCACCTCCGGCTTCGGCTCGGGCGGCGGCGGGGCCACGGCCACCGGGGCGTCGGGCGCCTTCTCCTCGCGAGGCGTCGCCTCATTCACCGCCACCAACACCCGGTTGCGCTCGCCCAGCACCTCGTACCACCAGGCCACCGCCTTCTGGCCCACCTTCACCTCGGCCTTCCCGCCCGCCAGCGGCACGTCGGCCGTCCGCTCGCCCCCGCCCACCTTGAGGTGGAAGCGCACCGCGCGCGCGAGCTTGAGCGCGTCCTTCTCCACCGCCACCGCCACCGACTCCACCAGCCCCGGCTTCGTCGTCGCGCTGCCCGAGGTGGCCAGCGGGCCGTTGTCCTCCGCCCACTCCTTCGCCTCGTAGAAGGGCGTGCGCACCCGCGGCGGCTGATCCGCCGGCAGCTTGTACTTCGGGTTGAGGACCAGCAGCTCGCGGAAGGCCTCCCGCGCCTTCGCGTCTTTCCCCTGCGTCGCCGCGATGATGCCTTCCAGCGCGAGGATGTCCTGCGTCGCAAGGAGGTCGTTGCCTTCCACCTTCTTCGCCGCCTCCAGCGCCTTCGCGGCCTTGTCGAACTGGAGGTCGTCGGCCAGCTTCCTGGCCTCGGCGAGCTTCGGGTTCCCGGCCGCGAGGGCCGGGAGGGAGATCAGCACGAGGAGCCAGGGCACCGTCACGCGCATGGTCCTGTGATGCTAGTCGAAATTGACTGGCGCGAAGGTGGCGGAACACACTGCGCGCCCAGTGCCTACCCCGGCCCCGAAGCCCGGCTCCGGAGTCAGCTCATGGGAGCCTGGCTCTCTCGTCGGCCGCTACATGCTGCTCGCGCCACTGGCCCAGGGCGGGATGGCGGAAATCTGGCTCGCGCGCCAGTCGGGCCTCAAGGGCTTCGAGAAGCTGGTCGTCATCAAGCGGATGACGGGCGCCCTGGAGGCCGACCCCGAGTACGTGGAGATGTTCCTCACCGAAGCGCGGCTGGCGGCGCAGCTCAACCACCCCAACATCGTCCAGATTTACGAGCTCGGAGAGCAGTCGGGCTCGCTGTACATCGTCATGGAGTACCTCGACGGGGAGAACCTCGCGGTGGTGCGCCGCAACGGGCAGAAGGTGGGGCTGCCGCTGCTCGACCACCACGCCGCGCGCCTCATCGCGTGGGCCGCCGACGGGCTGCACTACGCGCACACCAAGGTGGGGCTCGACGGCAACCCGCTGCACATCGTCCACCGGGACGTGTCGCCGCAGAACCTCATCGCCACCATGGACGGCAGCCTCAAGGTGGTGGACTTCGGCATCGCCAAGCTGGCCTCGCAGAACACCACCTCGGGCAAGCTCAAGGGGAAGTTCGCGTACATGTCGCCCGAGCAGGCGCGCGGCGAGCAGGTGGACGCCCGCAGCGACGTCTTCGCCCTGGGCATCTGCCTCTTCGAGCTCCTCACCCGCACCCGCTTCCTCGGGAAGCTGGACGACGTGCAGGTCCTCTCCACCATCGCGGGCACCGGCGCCCTGCCCAGGCCGTCGCAGCGCCGCGCCGACGTCCCCGCTGCGCTCGAGGACATCGTGATGAAGGCGCTGGTGCGCAAGAAGGAGGCGCGCTTCCAGTCCGCCCGCGAGCTGCACGACGCGCTGGAAGAGTGGCTGCGCACCACCGGCGCCGCCGCCAGCAGCAACGACGTGGGCGACTACCTCCGCACCGTCTTCGCCCGGCGCATCCACGAGCGCAGAGAGCTCATCGAGGCGGCGATGAAGGCCGAGCTGACGCCCAACTCGGCGAAGAGCTTCGCGGAGCTGGCCAAAGCGAAGGGCCCGGACACCGGCGCGACGTCCCGCTCTCGTGCGAAGACAGCGCTGCCGCCAGAGCGGCGCCGGCCGCTGGCGCTGGTGGGCGGCGTGGTGGCGGTGCTGGTCCTGGCGGTGGTGCTCGGCGTGCTGCTGACGCGGCCTGCCCTCCCCGAAGACGCGGACGGGGAGGGAAGGAAGTCGAAGCTGCTGGACACGCCGCCCGAGCTGACGGTCAAGCCCCCGGTGGTGGAGGCGCCCCAGTCCACGGTGCTGGTCATCGACACGGTGCCGCGGGGCGCGACGGTGACGCTGGACGGCAAGCTGCGCGGGGAAGCGCCCATCACCCTCGACGGACTTCCCCTGGGAGAGCACCTGGTGAAGGCCTCGCTGGACGGCCACCAGGACTCGCAACGCACCGTCACCCTCGCCCGTCCGGGAGAGCGCCTGGTGGTGGAGCTCGCCCTCGCGCCCCTGCCGCAGGCGCCCGTCGCCGCGCCGAAGGACAAGCCACGCTCCAGGCCGGCTGAAGCACCCGGGAAGCTGACGCTCAAGACGACGCCGTGGACGACGGTGTACCTCGGCAAGCAGAAGCTGGGTGACACGCCCCTCATCGAGGTGTCGGTGCCGTCCGGCAAGCGGGTGCTGCGCCTGGTGAATCCCGAGAAGGGCCTCGACAGCACCATCGAGGTCGAGATTCTCCCGGGGCAGACGACGGTGAAGAAGCTGAGCTTGTAGGGGCTTCACCGGCCCTTCAGGCGGGCGCATACGTTGCGCTTCTGATCCGCCCTGCAAATCCCTATGGTGCCCGCGAGAAACGTCGTCCCCCCGTGCCTGGAGACTGAAAGCCGTATGCAAGCACAGCCGCGCCCCTCATCACCGAAGTCCGTGCAGGAAATCCCCGCTGTCACCATCCGCTTCGTCGGCGACTCCGGCGACGGCATGCAGCTGACCGGCCTCGAGTTCACCCGCGCCACCGCCATCGCCGGCAACGACCTGCAGACCTTCCCCGACTACCCGGCGGAAATCCGCGCGCCCGCCGGCACGCTGCCCGGCGTCTCGGGCTTCCAGATTCACTTCTCTTCCGAGCCCGTCTTCACCCCAGGCGACCAACCCGACGTGCTGGTGGTGATGAACCCCGCCGCGCTGAAGACCAACCTGAAGGACCTGGTGACGGGCGGCACCCTCATCATCAACACCGGGGCCTTCATCGAGACCAACCTCCAGAAGGCCGGCTACAAGACGAACCCCCTCACCGACGGCTCGCTGGCGTCCTACAAGGTGCACGAGGTCGACATCACCCGGTTGACCGAGCTGGCGCTCAAGGACTCGGGCCTCAACGCGAAGGAAGTGGGGCGCGCGAAGAACATGTTCGCGCTGGGCATGATGCTGTGGATGTACGGGCGCCCCACCGAGCCCACCATGCGTTACCTGAAGGAGAAGTTCGGCAACAAGGCCGACATCCTCGCGGGCAACGAGAAGGCGCTGCAGGCCGGGTACAACTACGGCGAGACGGCCGAGCTCTTCGGAGTCACCTACCAGGTCAAGCGCGCGGCGATTGCGCCGGGGACGTACCGCAACGTGACGGGCAACGAGGCGACGGCGTGGGGCATCCTCGCGGCCACCAGGCTGTCGGGCCTCAACGGCTTCTTGGGCAGCTACCCCATCACCCCGGCGTCGGACATTCTGCACGAGCTGTCGAAGCACAAGCACTTCGGCTTCACCAGCTTCCAGGCCGAAGACGAAATCGCCGCGATGTGCGCGGCCGTGGGCGCGGCCTTCGGCGGCACGCTGGCCTTCACCACCTCGTCCGGCCCGGGCATCGCGCTCAAGCAGGAGGCGATTGGCCTCGCGCTGATGACCGAGCTGCCCGTCGTCATCATCAACGTGCAGCGCGGCGGCCCGTCCACCGGCCTGCCCACCAAGACGGAGCAGGCGGACCTGCTGCAGGCCATCTACGGCCGCAACGGTGAGTCGCCGGTGCCCGTCATCGCCGCGTCCAGCCCGTCCGACTGCTTCGACGCCACGCTGGAGGCCGCACGCATCGCGGTGCGGTACATGACGCCCGTCTTCCTCCTCACCGACGGCTACATCGCCAACGGCCAGGAGCCGTGGCTCCTGCCCGACGTGAAGGCCTTGAAGCCCATCGAGGTGCGCTTCCGTTCGGACCCCAACAACTTCTTCGTCTACCAGCGCGACCAGACGACGCTGGCCCGCGACTGGGTGCGCCCCGGTACGCCCGGCCTCGAGCACCGCATCGGCGGCCTGGAGAAGGACAAGCTGACGGGCGGCGTCTCGTACGACCCGGAGAACCACGACACCATGGTGCGGCTGCGCGCCGAGAAGGTGGCCCGCATCGCCCAGGACATCCCGCCCACGAAGGTGCACGGCGGGGACGAGGGCGACGTGCTGGCGGTGGGCTGGGGCGGCACCCACGGCGCCATCTACACGGCGGTGAGCCAGCTGCGCGCCAAGGGCAAGGCCGTCTCGAGCGTCCACCTGCGGCACCTCAACCCCCTGCCGCCGGACCTCGGCACCATCTTGAAGCGCTTCAAGACGGTGGTGGTGCCCGAGCTGAACCTGGGGCAGCTGGTGAAGGTGCTGCGCTCGACGTACCTGGTCGACGCGAAGTCCATCAACAAGGTGCAGGGCAAGCCCTTCAAGGTGAGCGAGCTGGTGTCCCGCATCGGAGAGTTCTGCTGAGCGCGCGCCGCGCCTCGTGAAAGGGAGACAAGAGCCATGACGACCCCCGCCAAGCTGACCAAGAAGGACTTCCAGAGCGACGCGGACCCGCGGTGGTGCCCGGGCTGCGGCGACTACTCGATTCTCGCGCAGGTGCAGACGGTGCTGCCGGAGCTGGGCATCCCGCGCGAGAACTTCGTCTTCGTCTCGGGCATCGGCTGCTCCAGCCGCTTCCCGTATTACATGAACACCTACGGCTTCCACACCATCCACGGGCGCGCGCCGGCCATCGCCACCGGCCTCAAGATGTCGCGCCCGGACCTGAGCGTGTGGCTGGTGACGGGCGACGGCGACGCCTTGTCCATCGGCGGCAACCACTTCATCCACCTGATGCGGCGGAACGTGGACCTGAAGGTGCTGCTCTTCAACAACCGCATCTACGGGCTGACCAAGGGCCAGTACTCGCCCACCTCGGAGCTGGGGAAGAAGACCAAGTCGACGCCCGCCGGCAGCATCGACGCGCCCTTCAACCCGCTGCACGTGGCCCTGGGCGCCAACGCCAGCTTCGTGGCCCGCAGCGTGGACGTGGACCCCAAGCACCTGCAGGCGACACTCCTGCGCGCGGCGAAGCACAAGGGCACCGCGTTCATCGAGATTCTGCAGAACTGCAACGTCTTCAACGACGGCGCGTGGGAGCACCTCACCGAGAAGTCGGTGAAGGACAACGCGCAGGTGCGGCTCGAGCACGGCAAGCCGCTGCTCTTCGCCAAGGGGACCAAGGGCATCCGGCTCAACGGCTTCACCCCCGAGGTGGTGACGCTGGGGCAGAACGGCGTGACGGAGAAGGACATCCTCGTCCACGACGAGCAGGCCGCGCCCTCGCTGTCGATGCTCATCGCCGAGATGATGGCCCCGCACTTCCCGACGCCGATTGGCGTCTTCCGCGCGGTGGAGCGCCCGGTGCACCACGAATTGGACCAGGCGCAGCTGGCCGCGGCTCGGGAGAAGAAGGGCCAGGGCGACCTCCACAAGCTCTTGCACTCGGGCGACACCTGGACGGTGAGCTGACCGCTCTCGCGCAGCGCGAGGAGAGCGCACAAGGCTGCATTGGTGGCCAGGGCGGGTTTGTCAGGAAACAACCGCCCTGAGTCGCCCCGGCTGATCCGTCGCCCGGCGCTCATCGCTCGTCCGGCCAGGCCTGCGAGGCCATCGTCGTCCTTCGCGTACGCCCGCCACGCCGTTTCCTTGAGACTTGCCTCGCCTCAGCCCATGCTGCGCCCATGACGCCTACGGGGGCCACCCTGCCGGACACCGTCCTGCTGGTGGATGACGAGCAGTCGGTGTTGGACGTGCTGTCGCGGGCGCTGACGCGCGCCGGGCTCGTCGTGAAGTCGGTGAAGACGGCCGAGCAGGCCTTCCCGCTGTTGGAGTCCGAGCGCTTCGGCGCCGTCGTCACCGACAAGAACCTGCCGCAGCGCTCCGGCCTCGACGTGGTGCGGGTAGCGCGCGAGAAGCAGCCGTACTGCGCCTGTGTCGTCATCACCGGCTACGTCAGCGCGGCGTCGGTGCTGGAGGCCCTGCAGCTGGGCGCCAACGACTACATCTTGAAGCCCTTCGACGACCTGACGCTGGTGGTGCAGCGCGTGAAGAAGGCCATCGCCGCGCAGCGCGTGGAGGCCGAGCGCGCCACCCTGGCGGAGATGATCAAGGAGCTGGCGAAGAGCCTCCACGAGAAGGACGACTCGCTGCGCGCGCGTCAGGAAGAGCTCTTCCAGTCGAAGACGGAGCTGGACCTCTTCACCAGCGTGATGGAGCTGCGCATCGAAGAGGCCACCAAGCCGCTGATGACGCGCGTGGCCAACCTCGAGTCGGACCTCGCGGCGGACCTCGAGCGCCGCGGCCGGCTGCAGCGCACCCTCCTCGAGCTGGCCGGCCAGGTGCGCAGCGCCGCGAAGGGCGCGGTGGGAGAGGGCGCAGCGTCGCTGGAGAAGGTGGCTGCCGCGCTGGAGAGCGAAGCCGAAGCGCTGGGCACGTGAAGTCTCCTTCGTGGCTTGCCCGGAGCCTGAGTCTGGGCGAGAGCCTCCCCATGTCCAGGCCTTCGCTGCGAGCCTGTTTCGCTGGGATGACGCTGACTCTCGCCGCCGCGGGATGTGGCGGCACCGGTGTTTCCCCCGGGTGAAAGGCCGCGCCGGGACGTCGGCCCGACGGCGGACGATGGGAAGTCGAGGCTTCCTGTCCCAGCACCGACGGCCTACTTGAGCAGCGTGACGTGGCCCGTGTGCCGGGGTTCCTTCAAGCGAGGAAGTGTCCTGTAGCCGGACGGCTCGACGAGCTCGTCCCCCGGTTCCGTGGCCACCTGGAAGTCGATGCGGAAGCCTCCGTCCGGGGCCTCGCTGATGCGCTGCGTCCACTGGAGGACGAGGGAGCCCATCGTCCGGATGCGTTTCTTCAGCGGAAGCGACTCTTCAGCCCGGGTAGGATTGTCCTCGGGCACGGCCAGCCAGCTGAGGTGGACTTCGCCCCCGTCACTCTGCTCGCCCTGGCTGGATACCACGTCGACGAACCTGACACGCTTCGTCACGGTGCCGGCATCGGTGGCTTCTCCGTACACATGGCAGTCTCTCGCCTGCCCGCGGATGGGGGGCAGACGTACCTCCGCGACATCCGGGGACATGCCTTCGGGGAAAGTCAGCTCGAACTGGCGTCCCATCACCCTGACATCCGGGGAATCGAACAAGCGGTTGTCTTTGATCCCACCGCTTCCCTGGTAGAGGGGATTCGCGCCGAAGTCGCAGAAGCCCAGCTCCCCGGCCGGGTCGAAGGTGGAAGGAAGGCGGACGAAAGCGCCGGCGTCGCCGGGGAGGGTGCCGACCTCAATGCCTCCGTCTGCGGCCGAACGCAGAAGGGCCACGCCTCCGTCGGGGCGGCCGGTGGCAACACACCCGACATACCCGTCACACGGGTCGCCACCCTGCACCGCCACCCCCAGAACCCACCCGCGCGCCGGGTCATCGACGAGGTGAAGCGAGAAGAGAGAACGCTCGGGCACCATTCCGGCGCGGCCGACGAGGCCAACGCCCGGCGCAGTCCGGAACCCTCCGGCGCCTTCCCTGGACTTGATGGTGCGGCCGCCAGTCGAAGGCGCCAGGAAGCGCGACACGGCGGAGACAGGCACGGGCGGAGGCGAAGCCCCCGGGGCCACCAGGACTCGCAGCTCGTCCGCGATGCGGGGGACATTCCCCGTGCCGTACTCGACGAGGGAGACTCCACTGACGGGGAATTCAGGGAGGTCGCCGTTGGGGCCGGGCACGACGCCCCGCACTGTCCCGGAACCCACCACCACCGCCGCGGGGACGATGTCGGCCCCGGGAATGGTGACGTGCGAGGCGAGGATGCCGGCGCCGGTGAAGACGGCATCGGCCAGCATGTCCGCGCCGGTGCAGCGGGGCGCCCCGGACGCCTCTCCGCAGACGACGTGCAGGGTGCTGCTCCGCTCCGTGCCGTCGGCCCCCGTCTCGCGTCCGGGGACGACGAAGTCGCAGTCGCCCAGGCCATCGCAGTCGACGTTGCCCAGGTCGAAGCGCTTGCCCGCCTGCACGTACACCTCTGCCTTATGGGAGAACCTCGTCCCCGTCCGCTTCACCCAGGCGAGGCGCTCGAGGCCCGGCCCCGCGCCGCCATCCGCCTCACCAGCGGAGGTGCCTTCCACCGGGAAGGGGGCCTCCTCCTCGCCGCCGTCCGCGGTGCGCGTCCCGACGACGGCGCGCAGACTCGTCTCCCGAGGCCAGACGACGAGGAAGGACTCTTCACCCGTGCCGCCCGCACTGGCCAGCAGGGGCACCGCCACCGTCGAACCGTCCAACCCATCAGCCTCGAAGAGCAGCCAGCCGTCCAGCCGGGGTTCGGGCCTCGACGCCAGGCCACCGTCGACGCCCCCATCCCCGCTTCCACCGTCTCGGCCCGTCGATGCGTCGGGCACCTGCGCGTCCGTCCCACCGTCCTTGACCGAATCTCCACCCGGGGAGCAGCCAAGGAAGACCGCGGCCACCATCCACACGACGCCGAACTGCACTCGTCTCGTCGTCTCGTTGCCTCTCATGTCTGCTGAAGTGAAGTGATGAGGGGAACCAACTTCCGGGACAACTCTGTCAGGCCTCTCGTTGCAAGCAACTGGTATTCCACGCGTTTCGCTCTGATTCGACTCGTTGTCTGGGGCATATCCCTCTCCATGGTCTGACATTTTTGTCGCGAGTTTCGTGGGTGTGGTGGCGGAGGGGGGGGAAGCCTCCACGCGAAGTGGCTGGCGGCACCGTCCCCCCCTCGTCTCGTGCGTTGGGAGGCGCGTCGGCTTCAGGTGGTCGGAGTGGAAACCGGTGGCATCGATGGCGGGGCCGGGTGCGAGACCCGCTTGAACACGCTGCGCGTCCTTGTGCGCCTGCACGGCACCCGCCGCCGGCCCGTCCGCGGGTTGGCGGGGCGTCCATGCGGGTGACGGCGCCCGGCTTCAGCGCAGCGGAGGCGGTCCCTCACGGCGCCAGCTTGAGCCGCGCGATGCCTTCGCGCGCGAAGCTGCCGAAGTACAGGAAGCCGTCGCGCTCCACCGCGGAGGCGATGGGCGAGTAGCTGTCGGGCGCGGCGTGTTGAAGCGACTCCACCGGCTTGCCCGTCTCGTCCACCGCCAGGACGAAGGCGTGGCGAGCAGGTGCGGGCTGCACCGCGCGCGGCAATCGGCTCAGCGCCTTCCGCAAGCCGGGCCAGCCGGCGAGGCCATCCACCAGCCGGTTGCGCGGACTGCCGATGGCCACCCAGAAGACGTGGCGCTCCGGCGAGTAGCGGACGTTGTCGGGGAAGCCGGGCAGCGCGTCGAGGAAGACTTCCTTCTTTCCCGCCTTGTCGCCGGTGAGCCACACGCGCCACAGGCGGTACGCGCCCGTCTCCGCCAGCAGCACCCAGGCCTCGTCGGGCCCCAGCGCCACGCCATTGGCGAAGCTGAAGCCGTCGGCCACGCGCGTCGTCTGCTTCGTCGCCGGGTCGTACTTGAGGAGCCGCCCCGTCGTCTGATGCTCCATCAGGTCGTCGGTGAAGCGCTCGATGGGGTGCCGGGTGGTGGCGTCGGAGAAGTAGATGACACCCGATTTCGTGATGGCGAGGTCGTCGACGAAGCGGAAGGGCACGCCCCCTTCTCCCGTGGACAGCACCTCGAGGGCGCCGCCCTCCGTCAGCGCCAACAGCCCCGCGTGCGCGTCGCAGATGATGAGGCGCCCGTCGGGGTGGTACGCCAGCGCCAGCGGCCGGCCCTTCGTGTCCGCCACCAGCGTGGCCTCGTCGTTGCCCGGAGAGAGGCGCACGATGCGCCCGTCCTTGAGGCCGGTGACGAGGCGGCCCTGCGCGTCGAAGGTGATGGCCTCGGGGCCCACGAGGCCCCTGGCCCACCACTCCACTGCCGCCAGCTTCGTGTTGGGTGCGTAGACGCCTTCCAGCGGCGTCGGGGGCGGCGGCTGCCAGGCCACCGGCTCGATGGCGGTGGGTCCGAAGCCCAGGTAGGCGCCAACGCCGAAGAGGATACCGAGAGCCGCCGGGACGAGTCGCTTCATCGCGCAGGAGTGTCGACCCAGTGGCGTCGCCGCGCCAGCGTCACGTGCCGGGGAAGGCGAGGTCGAACACCGCCAGCGCTTCCTGCCACGCGTTCTCCACGCGCGCCTCGGACGCCGGCCCGCACCAGCAGCCGCCCGTCGTCGCCGTGCTCTTCACCGACACGTCGAGGCAGCGCTGGGTGCGGAAGTCGTTGCACACGTCGCGCGCCTGGACGTTGTGGAGGTCGAGGTGAAAGGCCGGCTCATCCACCGCAAGCCACAGCGGGGCCAGTTGCTCGCGCGTCAGTGTCTGGCCGCGGTCCTCAAGTCCGTTGGCGAAGCTGTGGCGCACCGACAAGCCATCGCGCAGCACGCGGAAGTTGCCTCCGGGAGTGGACATCTCCACGAAGACGATGCGTTGGAAGGCGCGGTCGCAGCCGCCGTCGGCGCAGAGGTCGACGGGCGCAGGGCCGCCGCAGGCGGAGCAGAGCAGCAGGGGAAGGAGGAAGCGGAGCCTCATGTGTCGCGCGGACAGCAAACGACGGGCCCGTTCAGCCCCGGAGGAGTTGCGCGCGCTTGCAGGCGCGCCCCCACGGAATTCCGATGTGGAGGCTGACTGGGAAGAGAGGCTTCTGGCGCCGGGCTGTGGCTCCCGGCGATGAGGCGGGACACGACCCGCCAGGCGCGAGGGAGGCTCCTTCGGCCTTCAGTCGCCGCGCAGCCACCCGACGAAGGAGCCGAACACCGACCCCGACTTCTTCTGCTCCTCCGACGCCTTCGCGGACTTCGCGGCGCACTCGCCGCACTCGGTGCCTGCGGCGGTCACCTGGGCGTGGGCGAAGGGCTTGCGCTGGCGGCACGTGGGGCAGACGAAGCTGACGTCTTCGGGCGGCTTGGCCGGCTTGTTCCGGGTGACGGCGATGATGTCCTTCGCGTCGAGGTAGGTGCCGCCGCAGCTGCGGCACGTCTCCACGGCCACGCCCGTCGTGAGGTCCGCGTTGAGCAGCGGGATGAGGCACTTCGGGCAGTAGCGGTCGCACGGCTTCGACGACTTGATGACCTTCCGGCCGGTGGCGATCTCCAGCTCGCCCGCGTCGAACCACACGCCGCCGCAGTTGTGGCAGCGGTCCAGCTCCACGTCGACGTCGGGCTTGCGGGACTGCACCATCAGCGGCTTCATCACCGTGTTGCACTGCGGGCACTCGCGCTCCGTCGGCAGTCCCTGGGCGGTCATGGGCGAGAGCATCGCGCCGCACCGTTTCGCCGCGCAAGGGAAGTCGCTCCAGCGTGCGGCGGAGCGCAGAGCACGTGCCTCGCTGGTCGCCGGTGTCGTCCTCGCTCCTCGACTCGGGCGACGGGCTGGGGTCAGCGCGGACACGTCACCACGACGAGGTGGTTGCGCTTCTCCGGGCTGCCGTCCGGGTAGCCGTAGCGCATCGGCAGGGCGCCGGCCTTCGCGAACAGCTTGCGGAACTCCTCCTGGTAGCCCTCCCACGTGCCGAGGAAGGACTTCTGGAAGCTGCCGTACGCCGCCACCGCGCAGCTGCGCTTCGTCCAGAAGGACGGCGGGATGCCGGTGGAGTCCGACACCATGAAGTCCGCGTGCGCCAGCAGGTAGTCACGGATGGTGGCGAAGCCCTCGCGCCACAAGAGGTAGCTGGCGGCCTTCGTCATCGCCGCCACGCGCCCCTTCGCCTCGAGGTGCTTCAGGACGCCGGGCGTCAGCTTCAAGTCGTCGGAGTGGAGGTTGGCAGCGAGGTGGCGGTGCACGCGCCGCGGCGCGCCCGGCTGGCCCCGAGGGACGAACTCCACTTCCACGTTGGCGAAGGCGGGCGAGAAGTCCGGGTCCTTCCAGTTGGACTTCAGCTTTGGCGCGAGCTGCGCTTCCAGCGCGGAGATGTCGGCGGCGGTGAAGTAGTGCAGCGCGCCGTCGGACTCGACGCGGAAGTAGCGCACGCGCACCGGCTCGAAGCCGAACAGCGCGAGGCCCATCAGGTGCATCGAGAGTTGCCCCGGCAATTGCCCGCGCTGCACCGCCGACAGGTTCTTCGACAGCGAGTCGTTGCTCATCAGCGTCGACGCGCTGGCCTCGGACAGGGCGGAGAGGCTCTGGCCCAACACCTTCGCGTCGGTCAGTCCGGGGAGCCGGCGAGGGTCTCCCGCGAGCTCGAGGGACAGCGTGGTGATGATGCGCGCGTCGGGGTACGTCATCAACGCGCTCATCAAGTCGCCGCCGCCGAAGGGGTAGACGACTTCGTCTGGCAGGTCCTTTGGCCGCAGCGTGGCGAGGAAGTCCTTCGCCGTGGTGCCCCAGTGTTTCTGGAAGCGCTCGAAGCGCGGGCGCATGCGGTCGCAGTACGAGGCGACAGTCTTCGCGTCGAGGCCCGCCGGGAGCTCGCCGGCCTGGCACGTCACCACCTGGAAGAGGGGACGCACCGAGTCGATGAAGTCGACGACGTCGGCGGGGGCGGAGGCAGCGCCTGACGCGGACGGCGCAGCGGTGAGCAGCAGCAGGACGAGCGCGGACATCGAGCCGCAGTCTGGTCGCTGCGGTCGACGTCGTCGAGTGCGGGCTTACCGCCAGTTCTCGACCGCCAGTCCGGGCACGCGCGAGAACTCGTCTTCGTTCGAGGTCACCAGGGTGAGGCCCTTCGCCACGGCCACGCCGGCGATGAGGGCATCGAGCGGAGCGATGGGCCTTCCGGCGCGCTCCAGCGTTGCACGGATCAGCCCCGAGGCGGCGGCGTCCTCGCGGTCGAAGGGCAGCACTCGAACGACCTGGAGGAAGGCGTTCACCTGCCGCCCGAGCGAAGGGGCCAGCCGCGGCTGTCGAGCCAGGCCAAACCGCATCTCGAACTCCGTCACGGTGGAGATGGCGAGTTCGTGCGGCGCAACGGCGTGAAGCGCCGCGGCGACGGCTCCGCGTCGTCGGAAGTAGTCGCTCACCGTGCAGGTGTCGAGAAGCCACTTCACGGGAAGCGCGCCTTCTGGGGTCCGCCTCTGCGACGGTCCTCGAAGGGCTCGAGGTCCTTGCAGCCCTCGAAGTCCAACAGTTCTTTCGGCCAGGCGGTGGGCTGCACGCGCTCCAGCCAGGCGCGAATGGCCTCGGCCACCAGTGAGTTGCGGGTGCGGGACAGCCTGCGAGCCTCGCGCTTGAGCGCAGCGGCCGTCTGTTCGTCGAGGTGGACGCTGAAGTTCACGGGGCCAGCCTAACATGTTTCTAACATGTGTGATGACGCCCGCCCGACGTGCGCCCTTGCGTCGACCCACGCTCGCGTGGTGAGAGGGCCGTCTGATGCAGCGAAAGTACCTGTGGCTCCTCGCGGTGGCGGTGACAGTCATCGCGGTGGATCAGTGGACCAAGTTCCTGGTGTTGCGCGACCTCACCACCGCGCTGGACGTGGCGCCCTCGCGCGCGGCCGTCTTCTATGGCGCGGCGCCGGACGTGGGCTACGACGGCTACCACTTCCGCAGCAAGGACCAGGTCGTACTGAATGAGTCCTTCATGCGGCTGCGCTACGCGGAGAATCCCGGCGCGGCCTTCGGCCTGTTCCGCAACCTCCCCGAGGCCGTGCGCGGGCCCCTCTTTCACCTGGTGTCCATCGGCGCGGTCATCCTCATCGGTTTCTACTTCTCGAAGCTGACGGGCGCGGCCGACGAGCGCTTCGCGAAGGCCGGCATGCCGCTGGTGCTGGGCGGGGCCATCGGCAACTACATCGACCGGCTGGCGCGGGGCTTCGTCATCGACTTCCTGGAGCCGGTGTGGAACGGCCGGCCGTGGTGGCCCGCCTTCAACGTCGCCGACACCGCCATCGTGGTGGGCGTCGGCCTGCTGGTGCTGGACTCCGTGGTGCGCAAGGAGCCGAAGAAGGCCGCGCGCCCCGTCACGGCCTGACACTTTTTCCGGAGGGGGATTCCGACGTGAGTATGCCCATCGACGCGGTGGCCGCGCTCAAGGCCATGCCGCTGTTGTCCAGCCTGCCGCACGGGGAAATCGAGCGCCTCGCCTCGCGGGCGAAGCTGGAGCACTACGACATCGGCGAGGAGCTCATCAAAGAGGGCACCTCGGGCTCGATGGCCTACTTCATCGTCGAGGGCAGCTGCGACGTGCGCCGCAAGCGCGGCAGCCAGCAGCGGCGTGTGGCCACCCTGGGGCCGGGCGAGTTCTTCGGAGAGCTGTCCATCATCGACCCGGCGCCGCGCACCGCCACCGTCACCGCGGCGGAGGACGTCACCGTGCTGGTGCTGTCCGGCTACGACTTCAACGCGGCCCTCAAGGCCAACAAGTCGATGGCCCTGCACCTGGTGAAGGCGCTGACGAAGCGCCTGCGCGTGCAGGAAGACGAGTTCGCCCGCTGACGCGCCGTCGCTGACGGTGCAGTCTTCGGTTGGTGCCTGTTGTTGTGTCGTGCCAGTTGTTGTGGCCCGGGCGCGCCGCACGAGGTGCTCCTCCTTCTGCCGTCGCTTTCGGGTGACAGAGCCCCCAGGGCACGCACCTCAGGCGCGGCGCACCTACACCGTCGGGCTGGTGTAACGTGCGCGCCAATGCCCACCATCACCCTCACCGTCAACGGCGCTGAGCGCCGGCTGGATGTCCGCGAAGGCGAGACGCTGCTGGAGGCGCTGCGCGAGCGCTGCGACGTCACCAGCGTGAAGGACGGCTGCGCTCCGCAGGGCCAGTGCGGGTGCTGTCTGGCCCTCATCGACGGCAACGCCAAGGTGACGTGCGCCACGCCCGCCGACAAGTGCGACGGGAAGAAGGTGGTGACGCTCGAAGGCCTGACGAAGGAGGAGCGGGACCTGACGGCGCGGGCCTTCGTGGCGGCCGCGGGGCTGCAGTGCGGCTTCTGCATTCCCGGCATCGCGCTGCGGGCGAAACACCTGTTGGACAAGAACCCGTCGCCCTCCCGCGCGGAGATTGCGACGGCCATCGACGGCAACCTCTGCCGCTGCACGGGCTACGTGAAGGTCATCGACGCCATCGAGTTGCTCGCGAAGGCGAGGAAGGGAGAGCCGCTGCCTCCTTTGCCGGACACGGGCGGCGTGGGCGCGTCGCTGCCCAGGTACCAGGGCCTGGAGATGACGCTGGGCGACAGGGCGTACGTCGCCGACTTGAAGCGCCCGGGCATGCTGCACGGCGCCGTCGTCTTCTCGAAGCACGCGCGCGCGCTGGTGAAGGCCATCGACACGTCGAAGGCGAAGGCGCTGCCGGGTGTCGAGCGGGTCGTGACGGCCGCCGACGTGCCCGGCAACCGCTGGTACGGGTTGCTCTACAACGACTGGCCCGGCTTCGTGGCGGTGGGGGAAGAGGTGCGCTGCGTCGGAGACATCCTCGCGGCCGTGGCCGCCGTCGACGAGGCCACGGCGCGCCAGGCCGCGGCGCTGGTGGAGGTGACGTACGAGGTGCTGCCACCGGTGCTGTCGGTGGATGAGGCGCTGGCGCCGGGCGCGCCGAAGGTGAACCCCACCCACGACAACGTGCTGTCGAAGTCCGTCATCGCGCGGGGAGACGCCGACGCGGCCTTGAAGGCCAGCGCCCACGTGGTGACGCAGACGTTCCAGACGCAGCGCATCGAGCACCTCTTCCTCGAGCCGGAGTGCGCGCTGGCCGAGCCGACGCCCGACGGAGGCCTCAAGCTGTACAGCCAGGGCCAGGGCATCTTCGACGACCAGCGCCAGTGCGCCAGCTTCCTCGGCTGGCCGGTGGAGAAGGTGCACGCCGCGCTGGTGCCCAACGGCGGCGCCTTCGGCGGCAAGGAGGACATGTCGATTCAAGCGCACGCGTCGCTCCTCTGCGCGCTGACGAAGAGGCCGGTGCGGGTGAAGCTGACGCGCGAGGAGTCGGTGCGGATGCACCCCAAGCGCCACGCCATCCGTCTGGAGTACCAGGTGGGCTGCGACGCGGAGGGGCGGCTGACGGCGGTGAAGGCGCGGATGTATGGGGACTCGGGGGCGTACGCGTCCGTCGGCGGGAAGGTGCTGGAGCGCGCGGCCGGCCATTCCTGCGGGCCGTACCGGGTGCCGAACGTCGACGTGGTGGCCATCGCCGCGTACACCAACAACCCTCCGTGCGGGGCGATGCGGGGCTTCGGGGCCAACCAGGCGTCCTTCGCCATCGAGGGGTGCATGGACCTGTTGGCGAAGAAGGTGGGCCTCGACGCGTACCAGATTCGGGAGCGCAACATCCTCGCGGTGGGCGACGTCTTCTCGACGGGGCAGGTGCTGGAGAAGTCCGTCGGCATCCGGCGCACGCTGGAGGCGGTGAAGGACGTCTATTACTCCGCGAAGCAGGCGGGGAGGGCGGTGGGCATCGGCTGCGGGGTGAAGAACTCCGGCATCGGCAACGGCGTGCCCGAGTGGGGCAAGTGCCGGCTGGTGGTGGAGAAGGACGGCACCATCTCGCTCTACAACGGCTACACCGAGATGGGGCAGGGGTTGCTCACCATCTGCCAGCAGTTCGCCTCCGAGGTGACGGGCCTCAAGGCGTCGCTCTTCCGCCCGAAGGTGGACACCACCTTCCCGCTGGGCTGTGGGCAGACGACGGGCAGCCGCGGGACGTTGTTCGCCGGGAACGCCGTCATCGCCGCGTCCAGGAAGTTGAAGGCCGACCTCGACGCGGGCAAGTCGCTCGAGGCCCTCGTCGGCCGGGTGTACGAGGGCGACGTGCTGGTGAATGACACGACGGCCCTGGGGGCGAAGGTGGCGAAGGTGAAGACGCACACCACCTTTGGCTGGGCCACGCAGGTGGTCATCCTCGACGCCAACGGGCGCGTCGAGCAGGTGGTGGCGGCGCACGACGTCGGCCGCACCGTCAACCCGCAGCAGTGCACGGGCCAGGTGGAAGGCAGCGTGCACATGGGGCTGGGCTACGCGCTCACCGAGGAGCTGCCCTGTGAGAACGGGATGCCGGTGACGGCGAAGCTGCGCGACCTCGGCGTCCTGCGCGCGCGGGACATGCCGCAGGTGAAGGTGCTGCTCATCGAGGACCCGGAGCCGGAAGGGCCGTTTGGCGCCAAGGGCGTGGGAGAAATCGGCCTGGTGCCCACGGCGGGGGCGGTGGCGGGCGCGCTGGAGGCCTTCGACGGGATTCGGCGCACGACGCTGCCGATGAAGGAGTCGGCGGCGGCGAAGGCGATGAGCGTCGGCAAGCTGAAGGGTGACCGCGCGAAGTGGCGCTGACGCCTCCGCGCCCCGAGGAACGGCGGCGGGACGACCCGCGCGCGCCGGCGACGTGGAAGCCGCACCTCGTGGCTGGCGTGTTGATGGGGCTCACCCTGCTGCAGTTGGTGCGCTGGCACTGGCAGGGGAGCGCGCCGGGAGTGCACCTCACGCCCCGGGCCGAGCACCTCACCAACGCTGGACTGCTGGCGCTGCCGTTGATTCCGGCGGTGGCGCTGGTGTGGATGGCGGTGCGGCGGAGGCTGCGCAAGGGCCTGACGTTGGCGGCGGTGGGGTTGATTCTCCTCGGGGCCCTCGGCGCGGGCGGCTTCCTCTACGGGACGCTGAAGTTGTTCGAGCCGACGCATCGCCTCACGGTGCCGTCGCCCGATGGGGAGCGACTCGCGCACCTCTACGTCGGCGGGCTGCTGGGCTGTGACGCGGTGGTGTACGTCGCTGCGCCGTGGGCGATGTTGGGGCAGGAGGTGGAGCGCCTGCGCATCGACTGCAACGGGGAGGTGCGGCTGGAGTGGCAGCCTGACGGCGGAGTGGCGCTCCACGCGCCGCCGGCGGCGCCGTTGGACTTCTTCCCGCACTGACTACTTCGGTTTCACGGGGGAGGAGCCCCAGGGGCCCTCGGTGCTGATTTGCAGGACGGTCTCGGTCGCGGTCATGAACCAGTGCGGCTGACCTTTCGGATTCACATAGAAGCCGCCGGCCTCCAGCTTGATGCCCTTCGTGGGGTCGGGCTTGTCGCTGGTGCCCACGTAGACGGCGCCGGAGATGACGGTGCTGCGCTCGTCGACGGGGTGGGTGTGCAGCGGCAGGACGAAGCCTGCGGGGAACTTCACACGCGCGGTGAAGTGGCCGGGGCCCGTCGGGTCGCCCTCGAGGATGGTCACCTGGAGGGAGGCGGGGAAGGGAGGGGTGCCGGGCTTCCAGTCTTCCTTTCCGGGAGGGAGGCGGACGAAGCCGGGAGGCAGCGGAGTGCCGGCGTCGTGTTGCGCGAAGGCAAGACAGGCGGCGAGGAGGGCGAGGGTGAAGAAGGTCCGGCGCATGGGGCTCTCAGGGCAGGCACAACGTGTTGGGTGTAGACTCCGGTCGTGTCCACAGCGCGGCAGCTCAACTACAGCTACGAGGACTACCTCCGCATCGAGGAGAACAGCCCGGTGCGGCACGAGTACCTCGCCGGCGAAGTCTACGCGATGGCGGGCGGCTCTCCGGAGCGCGGTGCGCTGGCGCTGCGAGCCGCGCGCGTCCTGGGCGATGCACTCCCTGGCTGCACGCCCCTGAGCTCCGACGTCCGCATCCACGTCGGCGCCACCGGGCTCACCACGTACCCCGATGTGTCATTCTGCTGCGGGAAGCTCGAACGGACGCTGATTGACCGGCAGGCCATCACCAACCCGACGGTGGTGGTCGAGGTGACCAGTCCCTCGACCGAGGCCTATGACCGCGGCGAGAAGCTGAACCACTACCGTCAGCTCGAGAAGCTCGAAGCCATCGTCCTCGTCTCGCATCGCGAAGCGCGCATCACCGTCGTGGAGCGCAGCGCAGACGGCTGGCGCCACACCGACTACGTCGCCGGCGAGCGAGCGCTCCTTTCGGCCCGAGGCGCCGGCCTCACAGTCGATGACGTCTACGCCGTACTCGCCGACCTCTGAGTCCGGCGTTCGCGTAGCATCCGCCGTTGATGAGTCTCTTCCTCGACCGCGGCGCGCTCGGCCCTTCCTTCCTCGTCGACGCCGGGCGCCTCCAGCCTGCGACGACAGCGCCGGCCGGCGCGCAGCGCCTCGACTGCGCCTGGGACGCGCGCGTCACCCTGCGCCCCGGCGCCGTCAACGCCCACACCCACCTCTACTCGGGCCTCGCGCCGCTGGGCTTGCCCGCGCCGAAAGCGCCACCGCAGAACTTCGTCCAAATCCTCGAGCGCATCTGGTGGAAGCTGGACCGGGCGCTCGACGCCGAGCTGCTCCGCGCGTCCGCCCGCTTCGCTCTCGCCGAGGCCGCCCTGGCCGGCACCACCACCCTCCTCGACCATCACGAGTCTCCTCACTTCATCGACGCAAGCCTCGACGTCCTCGCCGACGCCGCCGAAGAAATCGGCCTGCGCCTCGCCGTCACCTATGGCGCCACCGGCCGCAACTTCGGACGTGACGAAGAGAAGCGCGGCCTCTCCGAGTGCGCGCGCTTCGTGACGTCCAACCGCCGCGCCAACGTGAAGGGCCTCGTCGGGTTGCACGCCTCCTTCACGGTGTCCGACGAGTGCGTCCGCGAAGCGGGTGCCCTGGCGAAGGAGTTGGGGGTGGCGGTGCACGTGCACGTCGCGGAGGACGGCGCCGACGTCGAGGACGCGAAGCGCCGAGGCTACGCGGGCCCGCTGGAGCGCCTCCTCGACCTCGGCGCGCTCCCGAAGGGAAGCCTCGTCGCGCACGGCGTGCACCTCACGCCGGCTCAGGTGAAACGGGCCGACGAGGCCGGCCTGTGGTTCCTCCAGAATCCCCGCAGCAACGAGGGCAACAAGGTGGGCTACCCCTCTGCCCTCGCCGCGAGCGGCCACGTCGCCCTCGGCACCGACGGCTGGCCGGCCGAGATGGACGTGGAAGCGCAGGCCCTCTTCCGCCTCGGCCGCGCGCACGGCGATTCGGACAGCGCGTTGGAGGCGCGGACGCGTGCAGGCTGGCAGCTCGCCTCGCAGGTGTTCGGCGCGAAGCTGGGCGTGGTGGAGGCGGGCTTCGACGCGGACCTGGTGGTGGGACTGCCTGGAGAGAGGCCCCGCCACGTCGTCGTCGCCGGCCGCCCGGTGGTGGTGGACGGCCGCCTCGTCACCGCCGACGTGGAGGAGGTGCGGGCCAGGGCGAGGGAGGCTGCACCTCGTCTGTGGAAGCGGATGGAGTCCTTCTCCTGACTCCTTCGTTCTCAACCGTGCCCGTTTGACGCAGGCTCGGCGCACATGACGCCCGCCGACGCCCGCTGCTCCCTCCACCCCGCCTTCGCTGCCCTCGGCACCTGCCGCCGCTGCGGCCGCTTCGCCTGCGCCAACTGCTTCCGCCCACAGTCCGGGCTGTGCGTGGAGTGTGAGGCGCGCGAGGGCGGCCCCGAGACGCCCCCTCCCTGGGAGAAGCGGAGCGAGCTGGGGCTCGTGCAGGGCTACCTGCAGACGGTGCGCGACGGGGCGCTCCAGCCGGTGCGCTTCTGGAGCAGCTTCCCCGGCGAGGGCCCGATGGGTGACGCCTTCTTCTTCGGGTGGCTCACCACCGCGCTCTCCGCGCTTCCCACCGGCCTCCTGGCCAGCGTCAACCTCTCGTCCTCGGTGGCGCTGCTCAAGGGCATGCCCAACCTCCCGCCGGTGGCGTCGCGCATCCTCCAGTTCATGGAAGACAGCCCGCTGCGCTTCGGCGCGCTGATGGCCGCCTACATGATTGTCATCTACCCCGTGGGGCTCATCATCGGCGCGGGCTTCATGCACCTCATGCTGCTCCTCTGGGGTGCGGCCGGCCGCGGCTTCCAGGCCACGCTGCGCGTGCAGTGCTACGCGCACTTCCCGCAGTTGATCGCCTGGGTGCCTCTCGTCGGGGCGTTCGCCGGCTTCTGGCAGTTGGTTTTGTTCGGCATCGGCGCGTCGAAGGTGCACCGCGCGTCGCCGGGCCGGGTGGTGGGCGCCATCCTCACGCCCCTCATCCTGGTGGCGCTGTGCGGCTGCGGGCTCGCCATCCTGATTCCGGTGATGATGAAGGGCGCGCTCGGGCGCTGACGTCACGCCTCGGGTGGAGGAGTCGCGGCGGGCGCCGTAGCCGCAGCCGTCGCGGCGTTGCGCTCTGCCAGCTTCGCCTTCAGCCACGCCACGATGCCCGGGAGAATCGACACGAAAATGATGCCCACCACGATGAGCTCGATGTTCTTCTTCACCCACTCGAACTGACCGAGGAAGAAGCCGGCCACCGTCATCGACGTCACCCAGGCGATGCCGCCGATGACGTTGAAGGACGCGAAGCGGCGGTACGACATCTGCGCGACGCCGGCCACCACCGGCACGAAGGTGCGCACCAGCGGCATGAAGCGGGCGAGGATGATGGCCTTGCCGCCATGCTTCTCGTAGAAGGCCTTCGCCGCGAGCATGTGCTTGGGCTTGAAGAAGCGCGACTCCGGCTTGTTGAAGATGGCGGGGCCGGTGCGCGAGCCGATGAAGTAGCTGGTCGCGTCGCCGAGGATGGCGGCCGGAATCAACAGCGCCTGCAAGAGGAAGAGGTTCAAGTCGCCACGGCCCGCGAACACGCCCGCCATGAAGAGCAGCGAGTCACCGGGCAGGAAGAAGACGAGCGCGCCGGTCTCCAGAAAGACAATCAGGGTCAGGCCGGGGTAGCCCGCCAGTTGGATGAGGTGCTCCAACCGCTGGGGGTCCTTCACGAGGGCGATGAGCTTGTGGATCAGTTCCATACCGTGCGCGGGCGCGTAGCACGTCGGGCCGGCCCGTCACAACCCACCGCGTCATCCATCGGTCACAAGCCCGAGCGGGCCCACCGCGTCGACTTCCAGCGCGCCACCGCGTCCCGCAACATGGGCAGGTAGTCCTCGCTGTTCACCTGCGCGTAGGAGAAGTACCCGCGCTGCTTCCACGTCTCCAGCGACGCTTCGGGCGTGGCGTCCTGGGGGTTGAGCAGCTCGAGCGTGTCGGGGGTCAGCACCAGCGAGCGCAGGAAGAAGCCCTGGCTGAAGGTGTCGTCGACGCGGCGCGCTTCGTCGAGGCGCGTCTTGCCGAGGACGGAGTCGAAGACGGGCTCTCCGGGCAGCGGGACTTCGCGCACGTCGAGCCACACCGCCACCAGCTCCGCCGAGATGAAGTCGCGGACGGCGGCGTCGTTGAGGGCCCTCTCCCGGAGGGCCGCGGCGCCGATTCAACAGCGCCCGTCGCGGGGGCCGGCCGCCAGAATCACCAGCAGCGGCCTGTGCTGGTCGCGGGCCACCACGCGCGCGTCCTCCAGCGACTCCACCCAGCGCACGGACTGGTAGCCGGCGCTGGAGGGGGCGACGTGCGTGAGGCAGCCTGACAGCAGCAGGCCCAGGGCGGGGAAGAGCCAGCGCATCAGCGGGTAGTGCCCGCGCGTGGGGCGGGCATTCACGCGACGCATTCACCGTTGCGACGAGGTTCAGGGTGAATCCCGCACCGAGGAGCAGGTGGTGGTGGGCAGTCTGTCCAGTGCGTGACGTCCTCGACGTGGGTGCGGCGCGAAAGCGCCGTGGGGCTGAGGTGTGAGGAGGAGGGCCCTCGAGCTGGCGGATGACTCCTCACGCGCTGCAGTCGTCCGGGTCGTCGGTCAAGAGCTCGCTCCCCTCTCCCTGCTGGAGGAGCCGCCCGTCGTCCTGCATCCGGTAGACGATGGAGCGCGCGTCCTTCCCTTCGCCGTAGGTCACCGTCACCTCGCGGCCCTTCATCGTCCAGCGGCCCTTCATCGGCACGCGCTTCACCTCGTCGCCCGTCACGTCCACCGCGCTGCCCTGCACCGTGCCGTCCCTCACGAAGCGGAGCTCGGTCAGGGGCCCGTAGGCGCCGGGCGATGGCCCGTACCAGTGCACCGCGATGAGGATGTCCTTCGCCTCCTTCGCCACGGTGAGGCCCTTCACCCGCTGCCAGCCGATGGTCTGGTGGACGCTCTCGAAGTCCGAGTCCTCCAGCGCGCGCTTGCGGCGGCGCGGGTCGAGCTCGATGGAGCGCTCCAACGCCGAGAGGATGGTGCTCTGGTAGGCGTCGAACTGGCACGTCAGCCCCTTCTTGCGCATCAACGCCAGGGTGGCGGCGAGGTTGTAGTGGGCCAGCGCGTACCCCTCGTCGTGGGCGATGGCCTGCTGGAACTTCTCGATGGCCACCTGGTACTGCTGCTTCTTGTACGCCTCGAAGCCCTGCGCGTTGAGCTGTGCCGCGGACTGCGCCCAGGCAGCTCCGGCGAAGAGGACGAGCAGCCACGGCCTTCGCATTCAGCCCTCCTTCTGACGCGCCACCTCGCCAGGCAGCGCCGGCAGCACCTCGTCGAGGTTCCGGAAGCCGTCGCACGGCTTCTTGAAGCCCAGGTAGTACGGCAGCGAGCGCCACGTCAGCTCGAGCCACTTGAGCCAGGCCCGCAGCCGTGACGGCCTCGGCGGAGGCGCCACCACGTCCAGCTCCGCGAGGTCGACGTAGCGCACCGTCACCGCGCCGAGGCCTTCCAGCGTCTCGGGCTGCGCCTTCGCCACCTGCTTCAGGGCGTCGGGGAGGTGCTCGTACACGGGCTCGCTCACCAACGCGTACTCGCGAATGGGCACCGAGTTCTTCAGCAACCGGTGGACGTAGATGACGTCGACGCCGGCCAGCTCGGTGTGCCGCTTCACCTTCTGCAGCACCACCTCGCCCTGGTGCGCGACGAACTTGAGCGTCAGCCGGCCCGCCTGCACGCAGCCGTCGCAGGTGCACAC
Organism: Myxococcota bacterium; assembly: GCA_040752975.1. Classification (GTDB taxonomy): domain Bacteria; phylum Myxococcota; class Myxococcia; order Myxococcales; family Myxococcaceae; genus JADLDB01. Next base: position 7,493 of record JBFMHF010000081.1, on the reverse strand, counting down.
CCGGTTGATGTCGAGGTCCCCCCGCGCCTCCAGGAAGGCCCGCCGAATCGCCGCCACGCGGCCACTCAAGAAGTCCAGCTCGCCCGGCGCCGGCGTGTCCTTCAGCTTCAGGTAGAAGAAGGCCGCGTCGCCTTCCAGCTTGGCCAGGGTGAAGGGCTTTGCCGCGTCGATGACGGCTTCCAGCAGCTGCGCCACGACCTGCTGCGCGTGGGCCAGGTTGATGCGGTGCACCGTCATGAAGCGGGTGTACCCGCCGATGTCGGCGATGAGCAGCAGGGCGCGCACGGTGGGGAATGTACGCCGGGCACCGACGGGCTGTTTCGCTTTCTGGGTGAGTCCCGGGGCCTGCGTGCCCCTTGCCACCCCAGACAGTCAGAGCATGGGTGGGGCGACCTCGTGGGGTGCCTCACGGACCATCGCCGCCGAACTCGGAAGGCGTTGCGCGCGGCGCCGAGTCTCGACAGACGTCACCCGCTCCTCGCCGTCACTGCTTCGGCTTCGGTGCGGGCGCTGGCGTTGAAGCCACGGGTGGGGACTTGAGCGCCTCCAGCACCGCCAGCACCTGGGCCACCGCGCTGGACAGCCCGTCGGCCGAGCCGACGTTCACCGTCTTGAGCTCGTTGGGCCTGGGCAGCTTCTCCAACATGCCCGGCAGCGCCGCCACCAGCCGCGCCTGCAGCCCCGCGGGGGTGAGGCCGTTCTCGATGCCCTGGGCGAGGCCCTTCGCCGCCGCGTCGAACTCCGCCGCCTTGAAGGCCGACTGGGCCCGGGCGACGTCCATCGCCAGCTTCGCGTCCAGCGTCGTCTTCTCCAGCGCCAACGCCGCTTCGCGCTTCATCCGCTCCAGCCCCGCGTCGGCGGCCTGGCGCTGCGTCTCGAGCGCCCTGGCCTTCAAGTGCGTCGTCGTCTCTTCCTGCGCGAGGTCGCGGGCGTGCTCGGCCTCCGTCTTCGCGCGCCGCACGCGCTCGTTCTCCTGGCGGTCGTAGGCCTCGGCCTCCGTCTGCGCCCGCTTCGCGGACAACTCCCGCTCCATCTCCAGCCGGGCCGTCTCGCTTCGTCGGGTCTGCTCCAGCTCGCGCTGGGCGATGGCCTCCTCGGCCTCGAGCTCCGCCAGCCGCGCCACCCGCGCGCGCTCGGCCCGGAAGGGCTTCTGCAGCGACTCCCACAGCTGCGAGGAGGAGACGACGGCCTCCTTCACCTGCACCGTGACGATGCGCAGCCCCAGGCCCTTGTCGGTGCCGCCCGCGCCCTCCGCCACGCTGCGCAGCCGCGCCGTCAATTCCTCGATGATGGGCTGCTTGTCACTCAACACGTCGTCGATGGACATGGTGGCCACCTTGTCCTTGATGGCCGCCTCCGCCTGCTCGCGCAGCTGCAGCGTCACCACCCGCATCGGGTCCTCGGCGTCGCTGAAGTCCAGCTTCTTGTAGGCCGTGCCGATGTCCTGGATGATCCACTGCACGTAGCCCTGCACCAACAGCCCCTGCCGCTCCTGACAGATGCAGCGGGCGTTGATGAGGATGGTCTGCATCGCCCCCGGCACCACCAGGAAGGCGTCGGTGTACGGGTTGTACCGGAAGGACACGCCCAGCCCGAGGTGCAGCGGCTCGGCCACGCCGCGGCGGGTGTGCACCACGTAGGCGTTGGGCGGCACCACCACCGTCTTCCACCGCCAGAAGCCGGTGATGCGCACGTCCACCGCGTTGCTGGTCGCGTCCGCCCCCGCCGGCGCTCCCCCTCCGCCGGCCGCGCGTCGCGCCACCGCCGCCGGGGCCGCGTTCATCGCCTGCTGCACGGGCGCCACCATCTTCCGCGCCCGCAGGTTCTGCTCGAGCTGCTGCTGCTGCTCCACCACCTGGTCGAGGTAGGTGTTCCGGTTGTCGCTCATGGGCCTGCCCTCCGAGAGTGATGGCCGCGCAGCATGGTGCAGGGTGCGCCCAAAGTCTCCAACGCGCGCGCGATGCATTCGGTGACAGTCGCGCGGCGAAAACCGCGCTAGAAACGTCCTCATGCCGAGGGGGCGCACCTCATGAGCGTCGGCTCGTGTCCGTCATGCGGCGCGCCCGTCGAGTTCCTTCCCGGCGTCGGCAAGGTGAGGGTGTGCGACCACTGCCGCACGGTGGTGGTGAAGGGCGAGGTGAAGCTGGAGGCCCACGGCAAGGTGGCCGACCTCGTCGACACCGAGTCGCCCCTCAAGCTGGGCCTCTTTGGTCGGCACTCGGGCACCGGCTTCACCGTGGTGGGGCGGCTCCAGAAGGGCAACCCCACCGGCAGTTGGGACGAGTGGCACCTGGCCTTCGAGGACGGGCGCACCGGCTGGCTGGCCGAGTCCGAAGGCGAGTGGAAGCTGCTTTTCCCCGTGGAGGGAGGAAAGCTGCCTGACGTCCTGGGGCTCAAGCCCCTCAGTACTTTCTCCCTGCGCGACCGCACCTTCGTGGTGGAAGAAGTCAACGAAGCGCACACCGTCTCCGCGCAGGGCCAGCTGCCCGACTTCAACCAGACGCACCACTACGCCGACTGCACCGGGCCCAAAGGCGTCTTCTGCACGCTGGACCAGGCCGACGGGCACACCGAGGCCTTCGTGGGGCAGTTCGTCACCCTCGCCGCGCTGGGCTTCGACCCGCACGAGCTGTCGCCCACGCCGCGCCGCGAAGCGCTCAAGGACGCGCGCTGCACCAACTGCAACGGGCCGCTGGAGCTCAAGGCGCCCGACGCCGCGAAGCGCGTGGCCTGCCCGTACTGCGGCGCGCTCCTCAACGTCGCGTACGGGAAGCTGGCCTTCCTGAAACTCCTCGAGAAGCCGCCGTACGAGCCGCTCATTCCCCTGGGCGCGAAGGGCACGCTGGCGGACCCGACGGAGAAGGACTCCAGGCCGGTGGAGTGGACCTGCCTCGCCTTCCTCATCCGAAGCTGCCAGGTGGAAGACAACCGCTTCCCCTGGGAGGAGTACCTGCTGTGGAACAAGGACGCGGGCTTCCGCTGGGTGATGCACAGCACCGGGCACTGGACGTGGCTGCGCCCCATCCCCGCGGGCGAGGTGGAGTTGCACTTCCGCCTCGCGAAGCACGGCGGCCAGTCCTTCAAGGGCTACCAGGAAGTGTTCGCCGTCACCGACTACGTGGTGGGCGAGTGCTACTGGACGGCGTCGGTGGGCGAGGTGGCGAAGGCGGCGGAGTTCATCAACCCTCCGTACAGCATCAACCTGGACCAGACGCCCAACGAGGCCACCTTCACCCACGGCGTGCTGCTGGACAGCGCGGTGCTGGTGAAGGCCTTCGGGCTGAAGGCGAAGTTGAACCCTCCGGTGGGCATCGCGCCTGCGCAGGTGAACGCCTTCCGCGCGAAGGCGGCCGAGGCGTGGACGTGGGCGGGCATCTGGGCGGCGCTGCTGCTGGCCCTCGTCGTCGTCTTCTCGGCGATGGGCCACCACGGCACGTACTTCGACGGCAGCTTCAGCGTCCCGCCTGGCGCCGCGTCCGGCTCCCCGGAGTCGCAGCGCTTCTCGGAGCCCTTTGACATAGGCGACAAGGTGCCGCTGGACGTGCGCGTGGAAGCGCCCGGCCTGTCCAACAACTGGCTGGGCGTCAGCGTCGACCTCGTCAACGAGGCCACCGGGGAAGTCATCTCGGTGTACGGCGAGCCCAGCTACTACTCAGGCACCGAGGACGGCGAGTCGTGGAGCGAGGGCTCGAGGTCCGCCTCGCTGCAGACGGACGTGGTGACCCCCGGGAGGTACGTGCTGCGCACCACCCCCGCTTTCGACCCCGGGCGCGCGACGGACTACCGGGTGACGGTGTCGGCGGATGACGGGCCGGGCGTGTGCTGCCCGGTGATGCTCTTCCTCCTCCTGCTGCTGGGGCCGCTGTACTACTCGCTGCGCGCCTCCAGCTTCGAGACGCAGAGGTGGAATGACTCCGTGTTCCAGTCTGCCCCCAACGTGAGCAGCTTCCCGTACGCGCAGAGTGACGATGACGACGACTGAGGAGGGACTCGCATGAAGTACCTGGGTGGGTTGTTGGTGCTGGCCTGGGCGGCGATGCACGTCGCGGGCTACGGCCGCTTCCCTGACGAAGAGCGCGGAGAAGTACCGGCGTCCGTACGCACGGCCCCGGGCGGCATCCTTTCGTGGCACTCGGGCTTCATGGGAGGCAAGTGATGACAAACCTCGACTCGCTCATCCGCGGCGCGCTGGCGTCGCTCATCTTCTCCGTCATCGGCATGGTGGTGTTCGTGCTGGGGTACTTCGTCATCCGCAAGCTCTTCCCCTTCGACGTGCACAAGGAGCTGGAGGTCGACCAGAACACGGCGGTGGGCATCGTCATCGCCAGCATCATCCTGGGCCTGGCCTTCATCGTCGGCATGTCGATTCACGGGTAGCGCAACCTTCCCCGCGCTCGCGGGTTGGTGCTGTCGAGGTGAAGTGCGCGCTCGTCCTGCTGGGAGTGGTGCTGGTCGCGCCGGCCGCGTGGGGCCACGACGTGTCCGTCGACGTGTCGGGCTCGCTCATCTCCACCAGCCAGAACAACCCGCGCGCGGGCAGCGCAGGCGTCTTCGCTACCGGCGGCTTCGACGTGAGCGACTCGGTCAGCCTCTTCGGCAGCCTGGGCTACACGCGCGAGCTGGGCACGCGCAACGCGCTGGGGTGGACGTCGGGGGCCAACGTCCTCCTCCTCGCGCTGGGCGCCATGTGGCTGCCCGGTGACTCGTGGATGACGATGCTGACGGTGACGGGCTCTCCGCCGTCGCGCATCCGCAGCGCCACCACCTATGACGTCGTCAGCCGGCAGGTGGACGTGGTGGTGGACAGCCGCAGCTGGGTGATGGGCGGGCTGTGGACGCTGTCGTGGATGCAGCCGCCCCACGACGGGCCGTGGAGCTCGCTGGTGGACGTCATCGCCGGGGCGAGTTGGTTCGACGTCTTCCAGCAGGTGGTGGTGCCCGACTCTCCGGCGGGCGACGGGGTGCGGGCCCAGTGCGCTCTGCCCAACCCGCCCCCGGCCTGCGCGCTGGTGGCCGGCGTGTCCAGCCCGTTGCTTCAGGTGCGGCTGGGCGGCGGGTACACCGGCACCCTCTTCGACGACACGGACTTCGGTGTGGAGGTGCAGGGCTTCCTCTACGACAGGAACCCCGACGACGTCGGGTACTTCTCGGTGCTCAACGTGGGCCGTGGCCTCGAGCTGGGCACCGGCGTGCCCGTGCTGCCGCTGGCGGTCAGCGTGCGGCCCTCGGTGCTGCACCGCTTCTCGAAGGTGTCCTTGAAGCTGGCGTACCAGTGGGGGCTGTACACCGGGGGCCAGGGCAGCAACCACGTGTTGACGTTTCGCACCACGTGGAAGGTGACGAAGGCGTGGAGGCTTCAGGCCACCGTCACGGGGCAGATGGACACGACGGCGGCGGGCGCGGGCAACTTCGGCGGCGTCTTCGTGCTGGGGACGACGGTGGTGTTCTGAGGGATTGTCCGGAAGCATTGAACAGTGGTGTCCGGAAAATACTGAAGCACAAAGCAACGGGATTCTGCGTCAATCCTCCTCGCGGGCGGCCGGCTCGCGTTTCGAGGGAGGACGCATGAAGCGGTTGCTCGTCGGAGGAGTCGCGGTGCTGTCGCTGTGGGCCTGTGGGCGTGTGGAGGACGACGTGCCTCCCCAGCCCGCCGAGCAGGCCCTCGCGCGCGAGGCGAAGGAGGCGCCCTCGTCCGAGGCGAAGCTCTCGCCGCGCGCTGTCCTCCCGGCGCCCACCTCGCTGGACGTGCGGGACGTGGCGCCGTCGCTTCAGGCCGGAGACTTCGTGTCCGTCGCCGGCGTGGCCGCGCCCGACGGGGCGCACGTCCGGTACATGCTGGGCGTGGTGGCCTGCGGCATCCTGGTGGTGGGGCAAGGCGACGCGGTGGTGCAGGGCGGGCGCTTCGAGGCGCCGTTCGAGGCCGGGGCCCTGGCTGAGTGGAATGGGCCGGTGGACCTGTTCCTCCTCTTCGATGAGGACGGGGACGGCGCGTGCGGCGAGGCGGACACGATTCTCCAGGTGCCGGGAGTGACGCCCAGCCCCGGCGCGGAGGTGGACGCGTCGGGCGCGGCGCCGGGGTACACGGGGTGCTGGTTGTTTCAGCCGTAAGGGAGAGCAGGACTGGGTGACGGTGGAGGTCCCCGACCTGCCTGTGGAGTCGCAGCGTCTCGTTGCTGGAGGAGGCTGCTTGGGCCGACACGTCTGGCTGGTGGCTGGTCGGCGGTGGCTCTCTGCGAGCCCGTCGGGTGACTGACGGCTCCGCCTTCTCGTGACGCGCCGGGGCGGCTCGCAGCGACCGCGGGCGCTCAATCGACATCTGCAGGAGCCACCCTATACGTGGCTGGTGCAGCACTCGATTTCGCGCGCCCCCTCGAAGGTTCCTCGGCGCACTCAGAATTCCGTCGACTCCCCGCGCCTCGCCGTTGGCATTCCGCGAGGTTGGGAGTCGTCCCGCTGGCGTGCGCCGTGCTGTGGGTCCTGGCGATGCGTCCCGTCGTTTCGCTCTTCCTCCTCCTCGTCGGCTGCGGCCGGGCGGGGCTGTCGGAGCCGCTGCCGTACGCCCCGTGCCCGGAGTGCGTCGACGTCTTCATCCTGCCCGACGCCGGGCAGACGGGCACGGCCCCCGACGCAGGCAACGAGGACGCGGGCGTCGTCCTCCCGTGCAACCACGTCCCCGTTGGGCCTGACTGCTGCGCGGGCGGTAGGCGCGTCACCAGCGCGAGTTGCGTCGACGACGCCTGGGTCTGCACCCAGGGCGCCTTCTGCACCTGTGAGGGCCAGCCGCAAACCTTCCAGTGCTCCGACTTCTGCGGCTCCGACGCCTTCCTTCCGCCCGTCTGCCGCAACGGCCAGTGGATGTGCGAGCGCCCCTTCATCGAGACGACCCTCTGCGCGCCGGACACCTGCTGGGGCGAGCCCGGCGACTGCTGCGGCGCTCCGTCTTGCGTCGACGGCGGCTGGGTGTGCGGCTTCAAGCCCGCTGGCTGCTGAGCCGCTGCGCGCCGCCACTCGCTGAAACGCCAGGGCGATGGGAAGCCCGGGCGCGTGTCTGCTCGAGCCTTCTCCGTCCTGATTCGTTCGCGCTCCGAGCGTCCAGCACCACCCGGGCCGCGGCGTTTGCCGTCTCAGGGCCCCGTTGACCGAGGCCGTCCAGCGTCACCAGCACCGCGGTGGTGAGGAGCCTGCTTCCTCCGGTTTGCTCTTCTGGGTGTCCGCAGCGGCGGCATGAGCTGGCGATGACCTCGCGCAGCGCCTCGTCCTTCAGTTCCCGGCCGTCGACCATCACACGTGGCGGTGGCAATCCATCGCGGACGCGACCGGGTTGTGTTGCCCCAGCGACCCGTGCCGACACCGCCCCATCAGCGCATGTGGGTTCCGGAAACTCCTGCCGGTTCATTCCGGAAACTTCTGCCGGTGGTTGTAGCTGAGATTCGCCCTCGAGGTCTTCCTGGTTGACGTGCCTGCTGCGGACGGACGGGCCGTCGAGCTTGAGG
>JBFMHF010000080.1:0-32378 GCA_040752975.1 Myxococcota bacterium | reverse complement strand
GCGTACTCGCCGGCCAGGAAGAGCTTCCCTGGCGCTGAGAGCGTTCGCTCCAGGCTCATCGCCAGCCCGTCGCGACTGCCAGGCGCGCCGCGAAGCGCGCGTTGTTCTCCAGGAGCGCCAGGTTCGCCGCCACCGACTTCCCCTTCGTGCGCTTCGCCAATTCCGCCAGGAGGAACGGCGTCACCGCCTTCCCCGACACGTTCTTCTCCTTCGCCGCCTTGAGCGCCGCGTCGAGGTGCTTCTCCACGTCTGAGCGCTTCATCGCCGCGGCCTTCGGCGGAGGCACCGCGAAGATCACCCCGCCCTGCCCCAGCTCGGCCCGCGCCCGGAGCACCTCGCCCGCCTCCGCCGCGTCCGCCACCTGGTGCTCCAGCGGCAGCCCCGTCTCCCGCGAGTAGAAGCCGGGCAGCTCGTCCGTGCCCACGCCGATCACCGGCACCCCCAGCGTCTCGAGCAGCTCGAGGGTCCGCGGCAGATCCAGCACCGACTTCGCGCCCGCGCACACCACCGCCACCGGGAAGCGGGCGATCGCCGGCAGATCCTGCGAGATGTCCAGCGTCTCCTCCATGCCGCGGTGCACGCCGCCCAGCCCGCCCGTCGCGAAGACGTGGATCCCCGCGGCCGCCGCCAGCTCCACCGTCGCGCTCACCGTCGTCCCGCCGCTCGCCTTGCGCGCCACGGCGATCGCCAGATCGCGCGATCCGATCTTCAGCAGCCCCTTCCCCTTCGCCAGCCGCTGCGTCTTCTCTTCGTCGAGGCCGGCCCACAGCTCCCCGTCGAGCACCGCCATCGTCGCCGGCACCGCGCCCTCGGCCCGCACCGCCGCCTCGCAGCGCGTCGCCGCCTCCACGTTCTCCGGGTAGGGCAGGCCCTGGGCCAGCACCGAGGACTCCAGCGCCACCAGCGGCTTGAGCGTGCGCCTCGCCGCGGCCACCTCGGCCGAGAACCGGAGCTTCACGAGCGCTTCTTCTCCACCACCAGCTGGTACTCCTCGATCTTCTTGTCCAGCGTGGGCCGGGAGATGCCGAGGATCGCCGCCGCGCGGATCTTCTTGCCCTTCGCCTCGCGCAGGGCCTCGCTGATCGCGTCGCGCTCGAGGCGGCTGATCATCCTGGCGAGGGTCCGCGGCGCGTCCTGCGGGCCGTCCTGGATCTCCGCGGGCAGCTTCAGCGCGGGCACCTCCTGCCCCGCATAGAGGAGCGCCACGCGCTCGGCCACGCCCTTGAGCTCCTCCACGTTCCCGGGCCAGTGGTAGTCCACCAGCAGCCGGCGCGTGTCGGGCGACAACGACGGAGGCTCCTTCCGTCGCCCACGGGCCACCGCCGCTGCGAAGTGCTCGAACAACTGCAGCACGTCGGGCCGGCGATCCCTGAGGGGCAAGGCCTCCACCTGCTGGCCGGCGAGCGCCCTCGCCAGCTCGGGATCCAGCTCGCCCCGCGCCGTCATCGCGTCGAGCGCCACCGGCCCCGTCACCATGATCCGCAGGTCGACAGGCTCTTCGCCCCCCTGTCGGGCGGGCGCCACCTTCTTCGAGATCAACCGGGCGAGCCGCTCCGACAGGTGCCTGGGCAGGGCCTCCACGTTCTTGAAGAGCAGAGTCCCACCGTCGGCCTTGAGCAGCGCCGACGACTGCGGCGGCACGCCCGGGGCGCTGGTGCGCCCGAAGAGGAACTCCTCCACCTCGATGGGCGGCCGGCGGCAGTCCACCTCCACGAAGGGCCCCAGCCCGCGCGACGAGCGCGAGTGGATGTACCGCGCCATCAACGTCCGCCCCGTGCCGGCCTCGCCGTGGATCAGCACGGTGTCGGAGCCCGTGGCCGCCCGCCGCGCCGCGTCCACCGTCTTGCGGAACTGGCGCGAGGAGCCCACCAGCGACACCTGCATCGCGCTGCCGTCACCGCGCGCGCGCACCGAGGTGATCGCCTCGCCCGCCAGCCGGCCCAGGGCCGCGATGGTGCGCTGCTCGTCCTCGGTGAAGGGCTCCGGGCGCTCCGCGAAGAGGATGCCGAAGGGCGCGCCACCGGAGGCGATCAACGGCGCGCACAACACGCCCTTCACCCGCCCGGCCTCCTTGCGCTCCAGCGCGCCGCGCACCAGCGAGCGCGGCACCTCCACCGCCTCCGCGCCCACCACCGCCGCCGTCATCAGCCCTTCCGTGCCGCCCAGCAGCGCCGCTGCCTTCTCCGCGTTGACGCCACGGGCCAGCTCCTCGGCCGAGCGCCGCAGCACCATCGCCTCGCTCGTCGCGGAGATCAGCGCCACGCCCGCGTGGTACAGCCCCGCGACGGGCCCCACCGCGGGGATCAGCTCTTCCACCGGGCTGGAGTGCACTTCCCCGTCGGCCTCGCGATCGGACAGCGACGCACGCGCCGACGGCTCGTAGAGGACCGTCGAGTCCCCCACCTGGAGGCGATCGCCGGGCAACAGCACCACCTCGCCTTCCAGCTTCTCGCCGTTGACGAGCGTGCCGTTGCGGCTGCCGAGATCCATCACCTTCGCCTCGCCGTCCTCCACCACCAGGCGCACGTGCCTGCGCGACACCTTCGCGTCCTCCAGCGCGATGGTGCACGACGGGCTCCGGCCGATGATCACCTCCCCGGTGACCTCGTGACGTCGTCCCGCCTGCGGTCCAGTCAGCAGCAAAAGCGCAGTCATCTTCTGCTCCTCCTCGAGCACTTCATGCGGGGCGCTCCGCCTTCAGGAGCGCCTCCAGCTCCTCGGGCTCCAGCGTGCGGCCCTCGCGCGTCACCGCCAGCGCGTTGATCTGAGACTCGTCGATCTCCACGTGCGCGCCCTTGCGCCACTCGGTGGTCGTCTGCCCGCCGTCCACCAGCCGGCCGATCAACCCGTCCTCCGTCCAACTGACGATCTCCACCCACAGCTGCTCTTCTCCGACCTCGCCCTCGTCGCCTTCCGGGTGCACCTCGAAGGGCGCGCGCACCACGAAGTTGAGCGGCTCCATCAACCCCCGGCGCAGGAAGCGCGCCTTGAACAGCGGCAGCATGCGCGTGGCGACCCCCTGCAGCGCCTCGGCCTCCTCGTCCGACTCCTCTTCGAAGCGCTCCCGGTAGTGCTTGAGGATCTCCGCCACGGAGTGCCGGCCTTCGGGGCTCACCACCGTGAGGTAGCCGCTCAGGTGGCCGTCGAAGGCCTCGGGATCGACGTAGAGGTTGGTGCGCGCCTCGTCACACGGCGTGAGGATGAAGCCCATGCCCACGCTGGTGGACACCACCTGTCGTACCGCCGGGCCCTGACCGAAGGCGAGATCGTTGCAGAGCTCGTGAAGGAAGGTCTCGGCGGCGGGCATGTCGTCCTCGCCGATGTTGAACAGCTCCACCTCGGGCGAAGCGAACTTGGCCAGCCCGTGGGTGTGGATCCACGTCGTCTTTCCGTCTTCGCCGAGCTGCTGCGCGTGGATGGTGAGGTGATCGCGAATGTCGAAGTCGAGCTCGGTGATCTCCTCGACGTCCTGCGGCGAGTGCAGCTTGAAGGCGGTGGTGTCGATCGCCAGCCCCTCGACGATCTCCAGCAGCGTGCGCACCGTCCACAGGGCCTCGAACACCGCCACGCTGCCCTGCGGCTTCCCCGGCTCGAAGGCGACCTTGTAGAAGCCCCTGGCGTGCTTGAGCTCTTCGCGCAGCTCGGGCGTGCCGGTGAGGAGATCCGGCGTCCAGCCCAGCGGCGTCAACCGCGCCTCGAACTTCACGTCCACCCGTGACTCGCCGGAGCGCACCGAGAAGAGGCACCCTTCCTCCCCGAGCGTCAGCTCGACGTCCTCCGCGCCGAAGGCCTCACGGATGACCTCGTCCGCGAGCGGCTCGGCGGTGTGGGTGGCGACGATGTAGATGTCGCGCAGTCCGCTCACAGGTGCTTCTCGATCTGCCGGAAGAGGTCGACGCGGTCGACCAGGTTGGTGAGGTAGTCCAGCGTGTCCGTGGGCAGCACCAGCACCGGGCTCATCGAGTACCGCTTGAACCAGTCCTCGTAGAGCTCGTTGAGGCGCTTCAGGTACCCGGTGGGAATGTCCCGCTCCATCTTCCGGCCGCGCAGGCGGATCCGCTGCTTGAGCGTCTTCACCGGGCACCGCAGGTAGATCATCAGGTCCGGCGGACGAAGGCTGGCGGCGATGATCTCGTACAGTTCCCAGTAGGTCTTCCAGTCGCGCTTGTCGATGGTGCGCTGCCGGTGGAGGTTCTTCGCGAAGATCTCCGCGTCCTCGTAGATGGTGCGGTCCTGGATCGCCGTGCCCGTCTGTTTCTCGAGCTCCCGGTGGAGGCGGAACTTGTGGGTGAGGAAGAAGATCTGGCTGCGGAAGGCCCAGGTCTTCATGTCCTTGTAGAAGTCCTCGAGGTACGGGTTGAGATCGTTCGGCTCATAGAAGGGCTTGAGCCCGTACTTCTTGCAGAGGAACGACGTGAGCTCGGTCTTCCCGGCCCCGATGTTGCCCGCGATGGCGATGAACTTGAGCCCGGACACTGCAAAGAGACTTAGCACGCGGGTCGGAGCGACGCGCAGCAAGAACGTGGTAGAGACGCGCGCGGTGTCAGCCCGCCAACCCTCCGCACTCGCTCGCTTCTGGCGCCCCCGTGGCTGGCTCTGGGCGGCGCTGGGGGTGGTGTGGGCGCTAAGCCCCGCCTGTCGGAAGCCGGGCGAGGGGAAGCTGCGGGAAGGCAACGCGGCGGCCCAGGCGGGGAAGCTGGAGGAAGCCCGACGGGCCTTCTCGGAGGCAGCGCTGGCCCTGCCGGGAGATCCCCGCCCCCGGGTGCTGGAGGGCAACGCGCAGTTTGCGCTCGGGCGGCTGGCGGAGGCGCAGGCTTCGTGGAACGCGGCCCTCGAGCGCGACCCCTCCAACGCCGAGGCGCACCTCGGGCTGGCCCGGGTGGCGCTGGAAGGACAGGACGCGGGCGTCGCGCTCCAGCACCTCTCGTCGGTGGGCGCGGGGCTCGAGTCGTCCCTCGGCGTCGAGGTGGAGACAGTGCGCGCCCGGGCGCTCCTGACGCGCGGGGCGAAGGGGGACGCGGAGCTCGCGCTCTCTGCCGCGGAGGCGGCCCTGGCGCTGCGCGCGGACTTCCCGCAGGCCCTCCACCTGAAGGGGAGCGCCCTGCTGGTGCTGGGGAGGTACTCGGACGCGCAGGCGGCGTTCGAGCACCTGCAGGCGACCCACCCGAAGAGTCCCCTGGGGCCCTACGGCCTCGCCCGCCTCGCCGCCGCCCAGGGGCGCGCCACGGACGTGTTGCTGCACCTCCAGGCTGCGAAGACGGCCGCCGGCCCTGCCTGGAAGGCAGAGCGCGTTGCGGCCGACCCCGCGTTCGTCTTTCTTTCCACCTCCGAAGGCTTTCTGGCCCTCGTCGGGAAGTAGGCGCCATGTTGAGAAACCTCTTCTGCATCTTCGTCACGGGCGTGTGGACGGTGGTCGGCTTCGTCGGCACCGTCCTCGCGATGCTGTTCACCTTGAATCGCTCGGCGTCGATCAAGGTGGTGCAGCGCCTGTGGTCGCCGGTTTTGCTGTGGGCGGGCGGCGCCAGGCTGGAGGTGCAGGGGCTCGAGGGGCTCGATCGCACGCAGCCGTACGTCTTCGTGTCGAACCACCAGTCGACCATCGACATCCCCACGCTGTTCATGGCGCTCCCGTGGGACGTGCGCTTCGTCTCCAAGAAGGCGTTGATGTACGTGCCCTTCCTCGGCTGGTACATGTGGCTCGCGAAGTTCATCTTCGTCGATCGCGGCAACCGGAAGACGGCGATCGCATCGCTGGACAAGGCGGCGCAGCAGATCCGCGACGGGATCAGCATCATCGTCTTCGCGGAAGGCACCCGCAGCCCGGATCGCACGGTCAAGCCGTTCAAGAAGGGCCCGTTCGCGCTGGCGATGAAGGCGGGCGTTCCGCTCGTGCCGGTGGCCATCGAGGGATCCGGGAAGTTGATGCCGAAGAACACCTGGGTCATCACCCCGGGCCCGATCAAGGTGCTGGTGGGAAAGCCGATCGATCCGAAGCCGTTCGGAGATGACCGCGAGGCGCTGATCGCCACGGTGCGCGCGGCGATCATCGATCAGAACGTCGCCCTCGGAGGGTTGGGCGGAGACAAGAAGGACGCGGTCGCCGCGCAGGGCCTCGAGGGGATCGGCAAGGCCGCGCGGAGCCGCGAGCCCCAGGGGTCCTCGCTGTCGCCGGAGGCCTCCCGGGATCCATGAGCCCTCGTCGTCACCGCCACCCGGTGCCTCGCACCCAGCCGGACAGCCGACAGAGGCCGGCGTTGGCTCCTCCTGGCCGAGCGCCGACTCTTCCCCTGGGCGCGCGGGCCCCGGCCGATGCGCCAGCGGGGAGCCCAGGTGCGCCGTGCCGTCCCGGCGATCCAGGCGCCGCGCCCGCCAGCTCGCCCACCGGACTGCCGCTGGGACGCACGAGCGGCGCATCGACGCCCGGTTGCGCCCGCGAGGCCGCGCCCACCTCGCCGGCGCCCCGCGCCTCGACGAGCCCGTCCCCTCGCCCACCGACTCGCGCGCGCGCCGCCGCCCTGGTCCTCTTTTCGCTGCTGCTCGCGGGGTGCGCCACCACGTCCGGAGGCCCGGGCCCCCTCACTCCGCGCGAAGAAGCCCAGGTGGCCTTGTCCCGGGGAGATCCGCTCCGCGCCGTCGAGCTGCTCGAGGTGGAGTTCGCCAGGAGCCCGAGGGATCTCCTGGTGGCCCGCCTCCTCGCCGAGGCGCACGTGCGCGCGGGGAGCGGCGACGCCCTGCTTGCGCGGCTTGCGAAGTCGGACACGGCAGTGAGCCACTACCAGCAGGGCCTGGTGCGCTTCGCCCGCGCCGCCGAGGCCACCGGTCCCGCCGTCGCCGAGTTCCGCCGCGCCGTCGAGCTCGAGCCGGGCGAGCCCGAGTTCCACTACCGCCTGGGCGTCGCCCTGCTGGAGTCCGAGCAGTTCGACGAGGCGCTGGCCGTGCTGAAGCGCGCCACGTCGCTGGCGCCTGATCGCACGGGCTGGGCGCTGCCCCTGGCCAAGGCCCTGGCGCGCACGGGGGATCACCGGGCCGCGGTGGCGGCGATCCGCACGGTGATCCTCGGCAACCCCACACCCGCGGAGGTGAAGACCGCGGTGGCGCTGATGGATCAGCTCTCGGATCCCTTCGCCACCTTCCCCGCCGCTGCGAAGCCCCAGCTCGAGCAGGCCATGCAGTGGCTGCAGCTCGCTGACGTGCCGCAGCAGGCGATCATCCAGCTCGAGCAGATCCTGCGCGACTACCCGGATCTCGCCGTCGTCCACTCATTGCTGGGCCTCGCCTACGATCGGCTGGACGACGCGGGCCGTGCGGTGGACGAGTTCAAGCGGGCCATCGAGCTCGCACCCGAGGACGGGAAGGCCCATTTCTACCTGGCGGAGCTGTACCAGGCCCGCCAGCGCCCGAAGAACGCCGAGGAGCACTACCTGAAGGCGCTCGAGCGCAACCCGGTGCTGGCCGACGCGTGGGTGCGGGTGGGTGATCTCGCGTTGGATCGCCAGGATCTCGCAGGCGCGCGGCAGGCCTTCCTCGTCGTCGCCCGCTTGCGGCCCGAGGACAGCGCCGCGCACGGGAAGCTGGCCCTCGTCCACCAGCTCGAGGGCGATTGGCCGGCAGCCGACAGGGAGCTGCGGCTGGTGATGGACAAGGAGCCGGAGAACCTCGAGTTCGCCCTGCGCCTGGGCGTGCTGCACACCGAGCGCTTCACGAAGGCGAAGACGGCGGCCGAGAAGGAGAAGGCGGCGGAAGAGGCGGCGAAGTGGCTCCAGCAGGTGCTCGACGCGCAGCCGGAGAACGCGATCGCCAGCCGGGCCCTGGAGCGCGTGAAGGCGCGGTAGTCGACATGACGCCCGCGTGGCTACAATGCGGGCACCGTGAGCGACGACTCCCAGCCAAAGTCGAAAGAGCCCGAGCTCGAGCTGGCCCGCCCGGTGCGCTCGCAGCCGTCCAGCCCGCCGATGCGCTCGTCGGTGAGCAACCCCAGCATGCAGGCGGTGCGCAGCGCGGCGCGGGCCCAGCCCATCCCCGAGGCGCCGGCCCCGAAGAAGGCGACTCGCGAAAAGCTGAAGGAAGGCGCCGCCGACACCATCTTGAACTCGGTCTCGATCCTCGGCGAGGTGCTCGAGGACTTCCGGACCTCGGATCGCTTCTTCAAGTACAAGGCGATGGTGCTGACGCTGTGGTTCGCCCTGACGGTGGGGGCCTTCGGCGTGGCGTGCCCAGCGGACGACGGGCCCAGCAACGAGATCGAAGCGAAGCTGGTGGTCGCCACCGAAGGCAGCAGCCCCGTCTACATGGTGAAGAACGAGAGCAACGACGTCTGGGAGAACGTGGAGATCATCGTCAACGGCGGCTACCGCAGCACCATGGCCACCATGGAGGCGATGGGCGGCAACATCACCCTCTCCCCGGCCGTCCTCTTCGACGCCAACGGCAAGCGCGCGCCCAGCACGCTGCAGATCACCGACATCACCGTGCAGGTAGGAGAGCCGGAGGCGACGGTGGTGCTGCTGAAAGGCGGAACGCCGCAGTAGCCGCCCCACAAGACGACGCCCCGGCCGCTGGGTCAGCGAACCGGGGCGCTGGTCGACTGCGACTGGAAGCGGACTACTCGGCCTTCTTCTCGGCCTTCTCGCCCTCAGCGGCCGCCTCGGGGCGGTCCACCAGCTCGAGGATGGCGATCTCCGCCGCGTCACCGCGCCGGAAGCCCGCCCGCATCAGCCGCGTGTAGCCGCCCGGGCGCTTCGCGTAACGATCCTTCAGCTCGCCAAACACCTTGTGCAGCACCTCGCGGTCCTTCACCACCCGCTGGGCCAGACGCACGTTGTGAACGCCGCCCTTCTTCCCCAGGGTGATCACCTTCTCCGCCATCTTCCGGGCCTCCTTGGCCTTGGGGACGGTGGTGGTGATCTTCTCGTGCTCGAGCAGCGAGGTGACCATGTTCCGCAGCATCGCCAGGCGATGCGACGTGTTGCGCTGCAGCTTCCGGCTTCCGACCTTGTGCCTCATCGTCTGCTCTCCAACCACGCCGGCCGTACGAGGTACCGGGTGGAAATAACCGCCTCCAGGCGGTTTTCAGATCCCGGAGCGCACCATGCGCCCCGGGGAATGCCTCACTTCATCGATCTCAGACGCGCGGCGCGGCCGAGGCCATCGGCGCGGCGGCCGGCATCGTCTTGGGCGGCCAGTTCTCCAGCTTCATGCCCAGCGACAGCCCCATCTCCGCGAGGATCTCTTTGATCTCTTTCAGGGACTTGCGGCCGAAGTTCTTCGTCTTCAGCATCTCGGCCTCCGTCTTCTGGACGAGGTCGCCGATGGTGCGGATGTTGGCCTGCTGCAGGCAGTTCGCCGAGCGCACCGACAGCTCGAGCTCGTCCACCGAGCGGAACAGGTTCTCGTTCAGCTTGGTCTCCTCGCGCGGAGACTCCACCACGGTGGGCTCCTCGGTCTCCTCGAAGTTGATGAAGACCGTCAGCTGCTCCTTCATGATCTTCGCGGCGAAGGCCACGGCGTCCTGCGGCGTCACCGAGCCGTCCGTCCACACCTCGAGCGACAGCTTGTCGTAGTCCGTCTGCTGCCCGACGCGCGCGTTGGTGACCTGGTAATTCACCTTGGACACCGGCGAGAAGAGCGAGTCGATGGCGATGGTGCCGATCGGCGCGCCGGCCGCCTTGTTGTTCTGCGCGGGGACGTAGCCCCGGCCGCGGCGGCAGGTCATCTCCATGCGGATCTTCCCGCCCTCGGCGATGGTGCAGATGTGGTGGCCCGGGTTGAGGATCTCCACCTGATCGTCGGCGATGATGTCGCCCGCCTTGACCTCCTTGGGGCCCTCCGCCTCGATGCGGATCGTCTTCACCTCGTTGGTGTGCATCCGCAGGCGCACTTCCTTGAGGTTCAGCACGATGTCGGTGACGTCCTCGGACACCTCGGGCACGGTGGTGAACTCGTGCTCGACCAGCCCGCCGTTGCCCTCGATCTTCACCGCGGTGATCGCGCTGCCCTGCAGCGACGACAACAGCACGCGGCGCAGCGAGTTGCCCAGGGTGGTGCCGAAGCCGCGCTCCAGCGGCTCCGCCACGAACTTCCCGTAGGTGCTGGTGGACTCCCCGTCGATGTCGATCTTCCGGGGCTTGATCAGATCGCGCCAGTTCTTCGCAGTGAAACCCGTCTCAGCCATGGTCTTCTTCCTCGCAAACCCGCCGCCACCAACGTACCCGCCACAAAGGCAGGAGGACGGCCGGGAATTCTTCCTGGTCCAAAGCGCGACGGCGCTGGGGCGCACCCCAGGCCACCCGGCGCGCTGCCTTCAGCTCACTTCGAGTAGAGCTCGACGATCAGCTGCTCCTGGATCGGCATCGTCAGGTCCTCGCGGTTGGGGACCGACTTCACCGTGCCCTTGAGCGCCTTCTTGTCGACGTCCAGCCACTGGGGAATCCCGCGGCGGTCGACGGTCTCGATCGCCTCCTGGATCCGCAGCACCTTCTTCGACTTCTCGTGGACCTCCACCACCGAGCCCGGCTTCACCGAGAACGACGGGATGTTCACCCGCTTGCCGTTGACGGTGAAGTGGCCGTGCCGCACCAGCTGGCGCGCCTCGGCGCGGGTGTCGGCGAAGCCCATGCGGAAGACGACGTTGTCGAGGCGCAGCTCGAGCAGCTGGAGCAGCGTCTCACCCGTCTTGCCCTTCGCCGCCGCCGCGCGGTGGAAGTAGCCGCGGAACTGCTTCTCCAGCAGGCCGTACATGCGCTTGACCTTCTGCTTCTCGCGCAGCTGCACGCCGTAGTTGGAGAACTTCACGCGCCCCTGGCCGTGCTGGCCGGGCGGGTACGGGCGGCGCTCGATGGCGCACTTGTCGGTGTGGCACCGGTCGCCCTTCAGGTACATCTTCAGATTCTCTCGCCGGCAGATCCGGCAGACGCTGGCAGTGTAACGAGCCACGGTAGGTGTTCTCCGAAAGGTGAAGAGTTAGACGCGACGGCGCTTGGGCTGCCGGCAGCCGTTGTGCGGAATGGGGGTCACGTCGCGGATGAGGGAGATCTTGAGGCCCGCGGCGGCGATGGCGCGCAGCGCGGACTCACGGCCGGCGCCCGGGCCCTTCACCAGCACCTGGACGTTCTTCAGGCCGTGCTCCATCGCCTTGGCCGCGGCGTCACCGGCCGCCACCTGCGCGGCGAACGGCGTCGACTTGCGCGAGCCCTTGAAGCCGCGCGCACCGGCGGTGGACCAGCTGATCACGTTCCCCGAGACGTCGGTGAAGGTGATCATCGTGTTGTTGAAGGTGGACTGAATGTGAACGATCCCGTTGAGGATGTTCTTCTTCCCCTTCTTCTTCGCCTTGCGCTCGGCGGCCGTCTCGGTCGCGCCAGCCGCGGGAGCCGCCGCAGCGTCGGTCGTCGTCGTCGTCTCGTCAGCCATTTCGTCTCTCGCCTGGTAGGTGGTCTGGCCCGCTCACTGCCGCGGGGCGTGGGTTCACATCACTTGGTGGGGGCCGCCGGAGCCGCAGCCGCCGGCTTGGCCACGCGCGCCGCCGCGACGCCGCGCTTGGGCCCCTTGCGCGTGCGGGCGTTGGTGTGGGTGCGCTGCCCGCGCACGGGCAGGCCCTTGCGGTGCCGCAGCCCGCGGAAGCAGCCCAGGTCCATCAGGCGCTTGATGTTCATCGTCACCTCGCGCCGCAGATCGCCCTCGACCTTGTAGTTGCTCTCGATCGTCTCGCGGATCTTCCGGGTCTGCTCCTCGGTGAGATCCTTCGTGCGGGTGGCCAGATCGACGCCCGCGGCCGCGCAGATGTCGTGCGCCGACTTCGGGCCGATGCCGTAGATGTACTGGAGCGAGATGACGACCCGCTTCTGCATGGGGAGGTCGATGCCTGCGATACGAGCCATGGAGTTTCTTTTCCTTTGAGTTGGTCTGGACCTGAAGTCGCTCAGGCCTGGCGCTGCTTGTGCCGGGGGTTGGCCGGGCAGATCACCCGGATGGTGCCCTTGCGGCGGATCACCTTGCACTTCTCACAGATCTTCTTGACCGACGGCCGAACCTTCATGACGTCAAACCGTTCCTTCCTGTCCTGCTCAAAGCCTCAGACTCACTTCGCGCGGTAGGTGATGCGGCCGCGGGTCAGATCGTAGGGCGACAACTCCACCTTCACCTTGTCGCCCGGGAGGATGCGGATGAAGTGCATGCGCATCTTCCCGGAAATGTGCGCGAGCACCTCGTGCCCGTTCTCCAGCGTGACCCGGAACATGGCGTTGGGCAGCGGCTCCTTCACCGTGCCTTCCACCTCGATCGCGTCTTCCTTCGCCAAATAGAACCTCTCAAAACCACGACAAAAACCCGGCCCTTCGGCCTGGGGAGCGGCGGCTGCTACCACCTCCGCTGACCGATTGCAAGCCGGCGCCCGGCGCCTGCAAATTCAACCGGTTGCCCCGCGCATCAACCAGAGATCGCGCGCTTGATGGCCGCGGCGATCTCCTCCAGCGAGCCGACCCCGTTGATGGCCCGGAGCAGCCCCTGCTGCTGGTAGTAGTCCTTGAGCGGCGCGGTGAGGCGACGGAACTCGTCGAGGCGCTTCTGCACCGTCTCGGGGCTGTCGTCGGCGCGGCCACGGCCCTTCATGCGCTCGTGGATGACGGTGTCGGGCACCTCGAGGGAGACGACGTGCTCGATCTTCCGCCCCATCTTCTTCAGCACGCGTTCCAGCGCCTGCGCCTGGGGGATGGTGCGTGGGAAGCCGTCGAGGAGGAAACCCTTCGCGCAGTCGGGCTGCTTGAGGCGCTCTTCGACGATGCCGATCACCAGCTCATCGGGCACCAGCTTGCCCGCGGCCATCAGGGGCCCGGCCTGCTGGCCCAGCGGCGTCTTGTTGGCGACGGCCGCACGGAGGATCTCCCCGGTGGAGATCTGCGGGATGCCGTGCTCGGTGATGATCTTCTGCGCCTGGGTGCCCTTCCCTGCTCCCGGCGGTCCAAAGAATACGAGGTTCACGACGCGTCTCCCGTCTCGTCTCGCTCTCGTCAGGCCGCCATGGTGCTGCGCACCCGCCCGCGGATCCGCGGCCCCCGAGGACCAGCGAAGCCCTCATAGTTCCGGGTGATCAGGTGCTGCTCGATCTGGTTGACCGTATCGAGCGCCACGCCCACGACGATCAAGAGCGCCGTGCCTCCGAAGTAGAAGGGAACGCCGAACACGCCGGTGATCACCGAGGGGATCACGCACACCGTCGAGAGGTAGATGGCCCCGCCGAAGGTGAGGCGGTTGAGAAGGCGCTCGATGTAGTCGGCCGTCTGCCGGCCCGGGCGGATCCCCGGGATGTAGCCGCCCTGCTTCTTGATGTTGTCGGCCACGTCGTCCGCGCGGAACGTGAGGGACGTGTAGAAGAAGGCGAAGAAGATGATCAGCGCGACGAAGAGGCCGTTGTACACCCAGGAGCTCGACTGGAGCGCCCGCTGAATGCCGTTCATCCCGGGGATCCACTGCGCCAGCGTGGTGGGGAAGGACAGCAGCGCCCCCGCGAAGATGGGAGGGATCACCCCCGACGCGTTCACCTTCAGCGGGAAGTACGTGGCCTGCCCCGCGAACATCTGCCGGCCGGCGACGCGCTTGGCGTACTGCACGGGGATGCGCCGCATGCCGCGCTCGACGTAGACGACGACGCCGATGATCACCAGCATGAAGGCCAACAGGCCCAGCACCGCGCCCGCGTTGAGGGCGCCGGCCTCCGCTGCGACCATCAGCTTCTGCCCGGCCGGAGGAATGCCCGCCACGATGCCCGCGAAGATCAGCAGTGAGATGCCGTTGCCGATCCCGTTCTCGGTGATCCGCTCGCCCAGCCACATGATGAAGGCGGTGCCCGCGGTCAGCGTCACCACCGTCATGAAGGTGAACCACAGCGTGTTGACCGTCTCGGGCACGACGATCTGATCGATCCCGCCCTGCTGGTTGGCGCCCTGGTTGCGGCCCAGCGAGTAGAGGAAGCGGGCGATGCCCACGCCCTGCACGATGGAGAGGAGGATGGTGCCGTACCGCGTGTACTGGTTGATCTTCTGCCGGCCCGCCGCGCCTTCCTTCTGCAGCCGCTCGAACGTCGGCACCACCACCGCGAGCAGCTGCATGATGATGCTGGCGGAGACGTACGGCATGATCCCCAGCCCGAAGATGGACATCTGATCGAGCGCGCCGCCCGAGAAGAGGTTGAAGAGGTTGAGGAGCCCGCCCTGCTTGCGCTGGCTCTCCATGAAGGCGTTCATCGCCGCGCGGTCGACGCCGGGCGTGTTGATGAAGATGCCCAGCCGGTACACCGCCAGGAGGATGATGGTGTACGTCAGCCGCGCGCGGAGCTCGGCGACGCGGAAGATGTTGGTGATCGCTGACAGGGCCAAGGCTCTCGTCCTCTTTCCTTCGACAGTTCCCTCAAGAGCGAAACGAACGACGCCCCTCGACCCGTAGCGCGGCTCGAGGGGCGCAGCACACTACCCGATGCGGCAGGGGCAGATCACGCGTCAGGCCTTCGGCGCCGGCACGCCCTTGCCCGCGTGGGCCTTCGCGGCCGCCTCGGGCTTGTGGACCAGCAGGGGGATCTCCTCGAAGGAGCCGCCCGCGCCGGTGATCGCGTCGCGCGCCGTGCCCGACAGCTTCGTCACCTTGACGGTGAGCTTCCGGGTCAACTTGCCGTCGCCGAGCACCTTCACGCCGTCCCACGGGCCCTTCACCAGGCCCGCCGCGCGCAGCGCCTTCTCGTCCACCGTCTCGCCGTCCTTGAACCGGCCCTCGAGGTCCTTCAGGTTCACCACCGCCAGGTGGACGCGGTTGGGGCTGATGAAACCGAACTTCGGCAGCCGGCGCTGGAGCGGCGACTGGCCGCCCTCGAAGCCTTCGAAGCGCATGTTGCCCGTGCGGGCCTTCTGGCCCTTGCCACCGCGGCCGGCCGTCTTGCCCAGGCCCGAGCCCTGGCCGCGGCCCACCCGCTTCTTGCGGTGGTTGGAGTTGCGCGGCGCCTTCAGCGTGTGCAGCGTGGTCATGGTCGTCGTCCTCTTCCCAGGTCCTTACTTGGCGGCCTGCGCGGCCTTCGCGCGGGCGGCGTCACGGGCGCGGATCTTCCGCGGCTTCTGACGGGTGCGGGTCTTCGGCTCGTCCTTCACCGTCTCGACCGAAAGCAGGTGCTGCACCTTGTTGATCATCCCCCGGATGGCCGGGGTGTCCTTGAGCAGCCGCGTGGAGTTCATCTTCCACACGCCCAGCCCCTTCACCGTGGCCACCTGGCGCTCCGAGGCGCTCGACGGGCTCTTCACCAGCGTGATCTTGATGCCCATGGCTCAGGCCTCCGCCTTCTTCTTGCCGAAGCTGATCTCCTTGCCGCGCAGGCGGGACACCTGCTCGGGGGAGCGCATCTGCTTGAGGCCGTCCACCACGGCCTTGAGCACGTTGTGCGGGTTCCGGCTGCCCTGGCTCTTGGTGAGGATGTTGCGGATGCCCGCGGCCTCCAGCACCGCGCGCACCGCGCCGCCGGCGATCACGCCCGTACCTTCGGACGCCGGCCGCAGGAAGACCCGCCCCGCGCCGAAGTGCCCCAGGGCCTCGTGCGGAATGGTGTTGCCCATCAGCGGCACGCGGAAGAGGTTCTTCTTGGCGTTCTCGCCGCCCTTGCGGATGGCCTCGGGCACCTCGTTGGCCTTGCCCAGGCCCACGCCCACGTGGCCGTTGCCGTCCCCCACCACGACGAGCGCGGCGAAGCTGAAGCGGCGGCCACCCTTCACCACCTTGGCCACGCGGTTGATGCTGACCACGTGATCCTGGAGGTCCAGGTCGTTCGGATTGATCGGGTTCGTGCTCATGAGTGTCTTTCCTTAGAACTGCAGGCCGCCCTCGCGCGCGCCGTCGGCGATCGCGGCGATGCGCCCGTGGTAGGGGAAGCCGTTGCGGTCGAAGACGACCTTGTCGATCTTCGCCGCCTTGCACTTCTCGGCGACCAGCAGACCGACCTGCTTGGCGGCGAACTTCTTGTCGCCCTCGTCCAGCTTGCCCTTGAGCTCCTTGGAGAGCGTGGACGCATGGACCAGCGTGCGGCCGGTGGTGTCGTCCACCACCTGGGCAACCAGGTGCTTGAGCGACTTGTAGACGGAGAGGCGCGGACGCTCGGAGGTGCCGGACAGCTTGCGGCGAATGCGCTCCTTGCGGTTGAGGCGGGGATCTTTCTTGGCCATGGGTGTTTCCTTTCCTTCCGCGCGGGATGGGGACGTCCCCGCGCGGATGAGCTGGTAGAGGCGTTATGCCGTGCCCGTCTTGCCTTCCTTGCGGCGGACGGTCTCGGTCGACAGCTTGATGCCCTTGCCCTTGTACGGCTCGGGCGGGCGCAGCGCGCGGATCTGCACGGCCACCTCACCCAGGAGCTGCCGATCGACGGACCGGAGGAACACGTCCACGGTGGGCAGCTGATCCTCGGTGCGCGGCGTCTTGGCCACCTCGGCCGTGACACCCTCGGGCAGGTTGAACACCACCGGGTGCGAGAAGCCCAGGGACAGGTGGAGCTGCTTGCCCTTCACCTCGGCGCGGTAGCCGACGCCGCGAATCGCCAGCGTCTTCTCCCAGCCGTTCGCCACCCCCTTCGCCGCGTTGGCGAGGATGGCGCGGGTCAGCCCGTGACGCGCGCGGACGTGCCGGTCCTCGCTGGGCCGGGTGATGAGCAGCTGCTTGTCCTTCACCTCGACCTTGATCTCGGGCGCGGGCAGCTTCACCTGCAGCTTGCCCTTGGGGCCCTCGAAGGACACGACGCCGTTGGCGACCGCGACCTTCACCTTGTCTTCCAGCTTGATGGGGAGCTTTCCGATGCGGCTCATGACTGGCTCCTCAGTACACCGTGCAGATCAGCTCGCCGCCGACGTTGGCCTTGCGAGCCTCGGCGTCGACCATCACGCCGCGGGAAGTAGAAAGAATCGCGATCCCCATGCCGCCCTTCACGCGCGGCAGATCACGGACGTTGACGTACCGGCGCAGGCCGGGCTTCGACTCGCGCTTGATGCCGGAGATCACCGACTCCCGGTTGGGGCCGTACTTCAGCATCACCGTGAGCTCGTTCTGCGGCTTGCGCTCGTGGACCACGTAGTCGGCGATGAAGCCTTCGCTCTTCAGCGCCTTCGCGATCTCGACCTTGAGCTTCGACGACGGCAGGGTCAGCTTCTCATGCCGCGCCAGCGCCGCGTTGCGGATGCGGGTGAGCATGTCACCCACGGGATCATTGACTGCCATTTCTCACTACCCCAAAGGGGCCTCTGTCCGAGTCCCCGCTGGAGACCGTGGCGCCTGCCGGGCCCATCCCGGTGGTTCGTCGCGGTCGTTCTCTCGATTCACTTCGTTCCGCGCTCAGCTGCGGAAAGGGACTCCCATCGCCTTCAAGAGCGCCAGCCCGCGCTCGTCATTCTTCGCGCTGGTGACGATGCTCACGTTGAGCCCCTTCACCTTCTCGATCTGGTCGTAGTTGATCTCGGGGAAGATGATCTGCTCCCGCACGCCCAGGGTGTAGTTGCCGCGGCCGTCGAAGGCCTTGGGCGAGATGCCCTTGAAGTCGCGCACGCGGGGCAGCGCCACGTTGATCAGCCGGTCGAGGAACTCGAACATGCGGTCGCCGCGCAGCGTCACCATGGCGCCGATCGCCTGGTTCTCACGCAGCTTGAAGTTGGCGATCGCCTTGCGGGACCGGGTGATGACCGGCTTCTGGCCGGTGATCGCGCCGAGCTGGTCGACGGCCGACTCCATGATCTTGTTGTTCGCCAGGGCCTCGCCGAGGCCCATGTTGACGACGATCTTCTCGATCCGGGGAACCTCCATCGGGTTCTTCAGACCGAGCTCCTTCATCAGGGCCGGGACGATCTCCTTGCGGTAGCGCAGCTTGAGCCGCGCCGGCTTGACCTCGAGGCCTTCCTCGATGTTGGCGGCGTACCCGGCCTTCTTGGCCTCTTCCTTCTTGCCGCGCTTCCCGCCGCCCTGCTTCTTCGCAGCTTCGGGCTTCTCGGTCTTCTCGGGCTTCGGTGCCTTTTCGTCAGCCATGGCTCGCTACCGTCTCTCGCAAAGGGCGCCGCCTGTAGCGCGGCGCGTGATCGTCAGTCAATGGTGGCTTCGCACTTCTTGCAGAAGCGCTTCTTCTTCTCGCCCTCGGCGCGGATCCCCACGCGGGTGGGCTTGTCGCACTTGGGGCACACCAGCGCCACGTTGGCCAGGGCGATGGAGCCCGGCTTCTCGAGGATGCCGCCGTCCGGGTTCGCGCGGTCGCGGCCCTTGGCGGTGTGGCGCTTCACCAGGCGCAGCCCTTCCACCCGCACGCGGTTCGCGCCGCGATCGATGGCGAGGATCTTCCCCCGGTTGGACTTCTGGGTGCGCTCGGCGCCCGACAGCACCTGCACCGTGTCTCCGACCTTCAGCTTCTGCATGGCTTAGAGGACCTCCGGCGCGAGCGAGATGATCTTCATGAACTTCTTCGCGCGCAGCTCGCGGGCGACCGGCCCGAAGATGCGGGTGCCGATCGGCTCCATTTCCTTGTTGATCAGCACCGCGGCGTTGGAGTCGAACTTGATGTAGCTGCCGTCGGGGCGGCGGATCTCCTTGGCCGTGCGGACGATGACCGCCTTGGCCACGTCGCCCTTCTTCACCTTGGCGGTGGTCAGCGCTTCCTTCACCGACACGGTGATCACGTCGCCGATGGAGCCGTACACCCGGGCCGAGCCGCCGGCCACGTTGATCACGAACACTTCCTTGGCGCCCGAGTTGTCTGCCACCTCGAGCCGACTGGTCATCTGCAGCATGGCGTCGTCTTCCTTCTTCCTTCAGGAGCCCTGGGGCTCAGGCCGGGGTGGCGCGCTCGAGCACCTTCACCACGCGCCAGCGCTTGTCCTTGGACGTGGGGCGGGTCTCGGCGATGAGCACCTTGTCGCCTTCGTTGATGGTGGGCTTCTTGGGATCGTGATCCTCGGCGTGCGCCTTGTACTTCTCGCGCAGCGTCTGGATCTTCCCGTACTCGGCGTGCGACGCGCGCCGGCGCACCGTGACCACCACCGTCTTCGTCATCTTGTTCGACGTGACGATGCCGATGCGCGTCTTGGGGCGGCCGCGGTTCTCGCTGCCGTGGATCTCAGGGGTCTGGGTCTGGGTCTCAGCCATGATCGATGTCTCGCTTTACGCCTTCGCCTGCGCCTTGTTCTGCTTCTGCGTCAGCACCGTCAGCACCCGCGCCAGGTCGCGCTTGTGGGTGGTGCGCTCCGCGGGGTTGTCGAGGGCGCCGGTGCGCAGCTTGAGCTGGTCCTGCACCAGCGTCGCGCGCAGATCGTCCGCGCGGCGCTTCAGGTCGTCGATCGACAGCTCGTGGAGTTCCTTGGTGGTGGCCATGATCGATGTCTCCCTTTACAGGCTCTGCTCGCTGCGGAGCACCATGCGCGTCATCACCGGCAGCTTGGCGGCCGCCAGCGCGAAGGCCGACTTGGCGATCTCCTGCTGCATGCCGTCCATCTCGTAGAGGATCCGGCCCGGCTTGACGACGGCGACGTAGTACTCCACGCCGCCCTTGCCGGTGCCCATGCGCGTCTCGGCGGGCTTCTTGGTGATCGGCTTGTCGGGGAAGATGCGGATCCAGATCTTCCCGCCGCGCTTGATGTGGCGGCTCATGGCGATACGAGCGGCCTCGATCTGGCGCGAGGTGATCCACCCCGGCTGGAGGCTCATCAGCCCGAACTCGCCGAACGCGAGCTTGTTGCCGCGGAAGGCGCGGCCCGGGGTGCGGCCCTTGTGCATCTTGCGGAACTTGGTGCGGGCAGGCTGAAGCATGGTGTCCTCGTGATCCTCGTGCGCGCCTCAGCGGGCGCTCTTCTCGTCCTTGCCGCCCTTGGTGGGCAGCACCTCGCCCTTGCAGACCCACACCTTGCAGCCGATGGTGCCGTAGGTCGTCTGGGCGATGGCGTAGCCGTAGTCGATGTCGGCGCGCAGGGTGTGCAGCGGCACCCGGCCCTCGCGGTACCACTCGTAGCGGGCCATTTCGGCGCCGCCCAGGCGGCCCGAGCACGACACGCGGATGCCCTTGGCGCCGAACTTCATGGCCGTCTGAATCGCCTTCTTCATCGCGCGGCGGAAGGCGATGCGGCGCTCGAGCTGCGTGGCGATGTTCTCGGCCACCAGCTGCGCGTCCGTCTCCGCGCGGCGCACCTCGACGATGTTGAGGAACACCTCGTTCTTCGTGAAGCGCTGCAGCTCCTTCTTCACCGTCTCGATGCCGGCGCCCTTCTTGCCGATCACGATGCCGGGCCGCGCGGTGTGCACGTTCACCTTCACCTTGTTCGCCGCGCGCTCGATCTCCACCTTGGAGACGCCGGCGTGGTTCAGGCTCTTCTTCACGTGCTCACGGATCTTGATGTCCTCGTGCAGCCACTGGGCGTAGTTCTTTTCCTCGAACCACTTCGAGTCCCAGGTCCGGATGACGCCGAGCCGAAAACCGACTGGATGAACCTTCTGTCCCAAGGGGTGTCTCCTCGTTCCTTACTTCCGGCCCTTCTGGGCCTCGTCCGACAGCACGACGTGAATGTGTGACGTCTTCTTGTTGACGCGCGTCGCCCGGCCCATGGCGCGGGGCAGGTAGCGGCGCGCGGTGGGCCCCTGGTCGACCGAGATCATCTTCACCCACAGCTTGTCGACGTCCACCGCGCCCTTGGAGGTGTCGGTGGCGTTGGCCATGGCCGACTCGATCAGCTTCTTGACCGGGCGGGCCGCGGCGCGGCGGGTGAACTGCAGCGTGGACAGGGCGCGGCTGACGGGCATGCCGCGGACGAGCGCCGCCACCACGGAGATCTTCCGCGGGGCCATGCGCAGGTGACGGAGGTGAGCGGTGGATTCCATGTCTTTCCTTCCCTGCCTCTCAGCCCTTCTTGCCCGGCGCGGCGACCTTCTTCTCGGCGCTGTGGGCCGTGAAGGTGCGCGTGGGGGCGAACTCGCCCAGCTTGTGACCGACCATGTTCTCGGTGACGTACACGGGAATGAACTTCCGCCCGTTGTGGACCGCGAAGGTGTGGCCCACCATCTCGGGGATGATGGTCGACCGGCGCGACCACGTCTTGATCACCGACTTCTTGTTGCCCTTGTTCATCGCCTCGAGCTTCTTCGAGAGGCTCAAGTCGACGAAGGGGCCTTTCCAGGTTGAACGAGCCATGTGTTCTCCGCGCTCCTCTTACTGGCTCCGCACGCCCTGGCGGCGCGCCGAGACGATGAACTTGTCAGTGCGCTTGTTCTTGCGCGTGGTGAGGCCCTTGGTCTTCTTGCCCCAGGGCGTGACGGGGTGCGGGTTGCCCTGGCCGGACTTGCCTTCGCCGCCGCCGTGCGGGTGGTCGACGGGGTTCATCGCCAGGCCGCGGACGGTGGGCCGAATGCCCAGCCAGCGGGACTTGCCGGCCTTGCCGATGCGGATGATCTCGTGGTCGATGTTGCCCAGTTGCCCGATGGTGGCGCGGCAGACGATCAGCACCTTGCGGACGGCGCCGGACGGCAGGCGGACCTGCGCGTAGTCGCCTTCCTTCGCCATCAGCTGGCCCCAGGAGCCGGCGGACCGGATCATCTGGGCGCCGCGGCCGGGCTTGATCTCGATGTTGTGCACCACGGTGCCCACGGGGATGTTCTGCAGCGGCAGGCTGTTGCCGGGGCGGATGTCCACGTTGGGCCCGGCGAGCAGGGTGTCGCCCACGCTCAAGCCCACCGGCGCGAGGATGTAGCGCTTCTCGCCGTCCGCGTAGTGCAGCAGGGCCAGGTTGGCGGTGCGGTTCGGGTCGTACTCGATGGAGGCGACCTTCGCCGGCACGTTGTCCTTGTCCAGCCGGCGGAAGTCGATGATGCGGTAGCGGCGCTTGTGGCCGCCGCCCTGGTGCCGCCGGGTGATGTGGCCATCGCCGTTGCGGCCGCCGGAGCGCTTCATCGCGGCGGTCAAGGACTTCTCGGGCCGGTCGCGGGTGATCTCCGCGAAGTCGGACACCGTCATGAGTCGGCGCGCGGCCGACGTCGGCTTGAACTTCTTGACTCCCATTAGACCGTGCCTCCTTCGAACAGCTCGATCTTGTCGCCCTCTTTCAGGGTGACGAAGGCCTTCTTGAAGTTGGCCCGCTTGCCCATGGACATGCCGACGCGCTTCACCTTGCCGCGCATGACGAGGGTGCGGACGCCCTCGACGGTGACCTTGAACTGCCGGGCCACGGCGTTGGCGATGTCCACCTTCGTGGCCTTGCGGTCCACGAGGAACGAGTACTGCCGGGTCTTCTCACGGGCTCGATCGAGCTTCTCGGTGATCAGCGGGCCCTTGATGACGTAGTTGAGGTCCATGTGATCAGCCCTCGCTCTTCATGGTCTTGCCGCGCGGCTTGAGCAGCGCGTCGTTGAGCGCCTTCGCAGCGGCGACGGTGAGCACCAGGCTCTTGCGGCGCAGCACGGACTCGACGTTGACGCCCTCGGGGGGCAGCACGTCGAAGCTGCCCATGTTGCGGACGGCCAGGTGCAGCTTGGCGTTGTCCTTGCCGTCCACCACCAGGGCGTTGGCCAGCTTGAGGCCCTTCTGGAGCGCCTCGGCGGCCTTCTTCGTCTTTCCGTCCGACGGGAAGTCCTTGACGATGATCAGCGCCTTCTCGGTGGCGCGGAGCGACAGGGCGGAGGCCAGGGCGGCGCGGCGCACGGTGCGGGGCGGCCGGTAGGTGTAGTCGCGGGGCTTGGGGCCCATGGCCTTGCCGCCGCCGACCCAGTGGGACGCGCGGGTGGAGCCCTGGCGGGCGCGCCCGGTGCCCTTCTGCTTCCAGGGCTTCTTGCCGCCGCCGGAGACGAGCGAGCTGTTCTTCACCGCCACCGTGCCGGCGCGGCGGTTGATCTGCTGCATCTTCGCGGCCTCGTAGAGGAGGTTCGCGTTGGGCTTGGCAGCGAACACGTCGTCCGAGAGCTCGATCTCGGAGACCTTCTTCAGTGACAAATCGACGACGTCGAACTTGGCCATGGCGCTTTTGGTCCTTAGCTCTTGATCTCGACGTCCACGCCAGCCGACAGGTCCAGCTTCATCAGCGCGTCGAGGGTCTGCTGGGTGGGCTCGAGGATGTCGAGGAGCCGCTTGTGGGTGCGGATCTCGAACTGCTCTCGGCTCTTCTTGTCCACGTGCGGGGACCGAAGGACCGTGAAGCGGTTGATGCGCGTGGGGAGGGGAATCGGCCCCGACACCCGCGCGCCCGTGCGCTTGGCGGTCTCGACGATCTCCGTGGCACTCTGGTCCAGGAGCTTCGAGTCGTACGCCTTCAGACGAATGCGAATCTTCTGTGTCGCCATTCTCGGTTGACCCTTGTGAAAACGACAGGTGCTGCGACCTCAAAATCCATGCGCCGGTGGGTGTTGGACCGAGGAGGACAGCCCCTGGTTTTCACAGAGCCAACGACGAAGGGGCGGCGCGTATACGTGCTCAGGCAGCGCGCGTCAAGTGGGCGCGAGCGTCGAGCCTCCGCGCCCTTTTGTCCCTGACATTTCAGCGTGTTGGCCGCCGCGCCCCCTCAGGGGACGTGCAGCCGGAGCGTTCGGGAGGAATCCAGGTAGAAGAAGCCCGGGCTCGTGCCCAACAGCGTCGGCTTGAAGTCGGTGGCGCCCGTCAGTGGCGCGCCGATGGGCGTCCAGGTGTTCCCGCAGTCGGTGGTCTGGTAGAGCTGCGCTGCTCCTCCCGCCGTGCCGACGCCCAGCAAGGTGTTGCCGGCACCCTTGCCGATCACGAAGTCCGACGTCGGGGCGCTCAAGTACGTGGTGTTGAGCAGGTACAGGCAAGCGAAGGGCCCGCAGGGCGCGCGCGAGTTGTTGTCCACCACCCTCGCGATCCGCCTCCCCGAGGCGACCGACGGGTAACTCATCAGCGTGCAGCCGTTCTCCGCGGTGGCGAAGGAGAGGGTCGGAGTCGCGGTGCTCGACGTCCTGTGCCACCACGCGCTCGGCGCCGCGTCGCTCACCACCTCGGAAGCCACCGGAAAGCAGTACCAGGTTGGTGCGAAAACGCCGACTGCCGTGCATTGGTGGCTGCTGAACCAGATCCCGGTGGAGGTATTTGCCGGCGGAATGAGTGCAGGCGCCGTGGCAACGTTCCAGCGCGCGCTCCCGGGGGCGACACGCGCGGGGAGCAGTCCCAGGTTGTGGCTCACCCCTGGATTGCGCACGTACGTCTGGCCGTTCACGAACCCGACGGGGGCAGTCCCGTCTCCCGTCGAAATCGGCGGCGAAGCGATGAGCCCTTCACCGGCCTCGCTGACGTAGGGCTGCCCTGACGCGACGTAGGCCCGGTAGTACCGAGCGAGCGTGGTGCAGACGGGAGGCGAGCCAAGGCAGGTCTGCTCTTGCGCCTTCACGGTGACGCCTCGGGTCGGCGATGCGGTCAGGTCCGCGTTGACCGTTCGCCAGGCGTGAGCCTGGTACTCGAGCACGGAATAGCGGTCGCTGAGGCTGAACTGCCAGGGCTGAAAGACACCACTGACGGGATTCAGGTCGAGGGTATCGATCCGGTAGTTCGTGCTGCTGAATTGCGTCACCGTCAGGACCATGGGAACGCCGTCCGGGTCGCTGGCGACGTCGTACGCCCACACGCCGCTGGCGACGACGGCGCCATTGAGCGGAACCCGCGTACTGGTGTGAAAGCGACTCGAAGCTGCGACCACGGGATTGCCGGCCCGATCGCTCACCCCGGTCGCGGTGGAAGCCGTGAAAACGGAATACGGCTCGAGCCCGGAGCGCACGAAGACGGTCCGCCCGGTCCCCTGCCAGGCCCCGGGGGCAGCGGAGGTCGCAGGCGTGATGGTCGTCGGATCGGCAGGCGTGGCGTTCATTTCCTCACTGAAGGTGAAGGTCACCTGGCGGGGGTTCACGTTGCGTGAGCCGTTGGCCGGGGAGATGGTCACCGTCGGCGCGACGCGGTCGACGATGAACACAGCGTTGCGCGTGACGCTGTTCCCTGCGCGATCTCCGGCCACGACGGGGACGGTGTACGTCCGGTAGTTGTCCGTCGGCGCCGTCGCGTAGGTCGTGCTGGTGCCGGTGACGGGGAAGGTGTCGACGGTGGACACCGCCGCCTGCGGATCGCCGTCCGTCACCGTCCAGCTGATGGTGACGTTTCCGGACGCCGTGAAGTTCGAGATGTTGAACACCTGGCTCGCCGATGGGGCGGTGATGGTCAACACCGGGGACACATTGTCCACGATGACGTCGGTCATGGCCGAGTTCATGTTGCCGGCTGCGTCAGACGCTGTCGCGCGCAGGGAAAGCGTCACGAAGTCCTGGCCGGTGGGAAGAGGCACGGTCGCCGTCCAGTTGTTGGTGGTCCCTTGCCGAGTCGCAGAGACCGCAGCGCCGGTTCCGAGCGTGAGAGACACCCCGCTGACCCCGCCGGGATCGTTGGCGCTCACGGTTGCGGTGATCGACGTCGCGGCCCCACCGACGATGGCCCCCTGGGTCGGAGCGGTGATCGAGACCGCCGGAGCCACGTTGTCGACCGTGACGGACCGAGTCGCGGTCGAGGCGTTGCCCACGCCGTCCGTGAAGCGTGCCGTGACGAGGTGCGCGACGTCGTCCTCGTTCGAGGGAAGTGGAACAGAGATGGTCCACGTGCCGCCGGTCACCATGGCGGAACGGAAGCCCTGCCCGTCCGCGAAGTCGAGTTCCACGCTCTGCACGGAGGTCGTGTCGCTCACGCTGCCCGAGAAGGTCGCCATCGCCCCCGAGAGCCTCGCGTTGGCAGCCGGGCTGGTGAAAGCGCCGACAGGCGGGACGGTGTCGACGGTGACGCTCCCCATGCCCGTTCCGACATTGCCGCGAGCGTCTCGGCCGGAGAGGGCCACGGAGCGAGTGACGCCGTCGAGCCCCGTCGGGAACATGGTGGCCAGGCGCCACACACCATTCATCAAGCTGTCGACGGGAACAGGACCTGCGCTGCCCTGGATGTCGACCGTCACGTTGGAGACAGGCTGCGCCGAGTCGGTTGCCGTGCCGGTGAGTTCTCCAGTGACGCCGATCACCATCGGACCTGTCAGCGCCAGCGTGGGGCCTCGGGTGTCGATGGTGATGTCGAAGTTGGCGGATCCGGAGTTGCCGAACTGATCGACACCGGTGAAGGTCACGGGCCGCGTCTCGCCGTCGAGGTCCTGCGGCAGGGTGATCATCGCCGTGAAAGCGCCAGCGGTCGCGGTCACGTCCTGGGAAAGGCCTCCAAAGCGAACGCTGACCATCGTCGGGGCGCCGCTGGGGTCGGCGACGGTACCCGCCACGGCGGCGGTCATGCCGCCGACTGCGCCGGTGGGAGCCGTCAGCGTGAAGGTGGGGCCCTTCGTATCGACCTTCACCATCAGCGGGGTCGTGGTCTCGTTGCCGTACTTGTCCCGCGCGCGAATGGTGATCGGCGTGTCCTCGGCGTTGCGGTCCGGTGGAGGCTCGAGCCGCACGGTCCAGGTGTTGTCCTGGGAGACCGTTGCGGTGACAAAGCCCGAACCGAAATCCGCCTCAACCTGGGACACCTGACCGCTGCCATCCTGGGAGGCGCCGGCGACGGTGACAATGGCCCCTCCGATGACGCGATCGGGCTCGGCGATGGAGACGGTCGGCCCGACGCGATCGACGATGGTGGAGACACGGCTCTCCGCGGGTTGCTCGCCGGTGTCGAACACCTTCACGGTGACGGCAGTCT
Organism: Myxococcota bacterium; assembly: GCA_040752975.1. Classification (GTDB taxonomy): domain Bacteria; phylum Myxococcota; class Myxococcia; order Myxococcales; family Myxococcaceae; genus JADLDB01. Next base: position 5,692 of record JBFMHF010000080.1, on the reverse strand, counting down.
CAGCCGAGTCCCGCATCGGAACGTCCAGTTCGACGGAGAAGCCGTTGTCCGTCACGCTGAACGAGACGGGCGGCTGACCGTCGAAGGACGCCTCGCCTCGGGTGACGCCAACGTCGTCGGCCGTCGTGCCGCGGACGGTGACCTTCGCGGTCGTAAGCGGGTTAGGCAGGGCCTCGACTGTGACGGTTGGTGGGGCATCCTGCACGCAGATGCCGGTGCTGGTGTCGCACCGCTGCCCCTGGGTGCACCCGTTGGCGCATTCCTTCACCACCGGTCCGCCTCCGCACCCGCTCACAACCCCTGCCAACAACACTCCCAACAAAACACGCTTCATCAGTAGCCCCCCGTCACGAATGAGTCCTAAATCCACCGAACGTCCCACCTCATTACCGGGCCGTCGTCCTCATTGCAAGGGCTCGGACGGGGCGTCCTGAAGCGGCCGGGAGGGCGCAGAGCGAAGTCGGCCACCTGCGCGACCGAGTGATGCACTCCAGCAGAGCTTGACGTCTTTCTTGCCTGTTACACTGCACCCGTGCGCGTCTTCTGGATGCTGCTTCTGGCTCTTGCTTTGGGCTGTACGACGCCCTCGACTCCCCCTCCTCCACAGGTCGCGCAGGTCGCCACCACCGAGGTCGCTGGCCTCGTGGTGATGGTGGGCGCCCACCCCAGCCGGACCGCGTTCGGCTTCCGCCTCTTCAACCCCCGCGCTGGAAAGGTCTCGGAGACGCGTGAAGTGGTTGCCGACGGGGCCGACGTTCTCGCTGCGGGAAGTCCTGACGGGCGCTCGATGGCGTGGATCGACGGGGCGCGTGTGCTTCACGTCGCGCGCCTCTCGGTGCATGCCGACGGCACGCCCACGCTCACGGAGACGTATACCGTGCGCGTAGCCGACGCGACGCGGCTCGACTTCACCAGTTTCCCGGACCGCCTCGTCACAGGTGGTGACTATGTCGTCGCCGACGGAGGCGTCACCTCGTGCTCGTCCGTCACGGCAGGCCCCGACGGTGTCACCTGGGTGGGGCGCTGCGGCGAGGTCACCACGTTGATGCGAGAGGGCACCGCGATCATGCCCCTGACCAGCGGCGGCAGCTTCTCGGCCGACGGCCAGTTTCTGCTCTCGGGAGATCCCCTTCACGTCTTCGACCGAACCGTCCTCTCCAACCCGGCGAAGGCCGACCCGTCCGGCGACGGCCCCTTCACGCTGCCGATGGGCACTCTGCAGCGCGACGACAGCCTCGAACTCAACCTGGCGGGCAACACGGGGAAATTCGTCGTCGAGGAGCCCCTCAACGGCGCTTTCCAGCTCGCCGTCCGGGAGTCATCGCGCGTACCCGAGACGGGGCGGCGTTGGAGGATCGACACCCTCTTCTCTTCGCGGGACGTGACGGCCTTCGAAGAGACGGCTGCGGCGAGCCTCGACGGTTTGCCCGCGAGCGACGGCCGCGGCTGGTTGCCCCTGGGCGTGCTGGCCGACGGCTCGGCGGATGTCTGGTCGCTGCTCGGCTGGAACATCGCGATGGACGCCGGCCCCAGACAGGTGGGCGCGTTCAGCTTTCTCCACGTTCGTTCCCGAGCCGACGGCTCGGTGCGCCGGCACCCCAATGGGAACCTGCTCGGCGCTTGTCGCGTGGCGCCTCCGCTCTCGGATCGCTACGGGCGGGCGCCCCAGGGCCTGATGATGTTCCGCCCCGACGCCTGGGGGTGTCAGGCCGCCCGGAAGCAGGGAGATCAGATCTCGAGCGTGTTCGACGCCGTCTCTGGAACGGGCTGGCGCGGCGAGCTTCGCGGTCAGGCCATGGAATGGGGCGAAGTCGGCAACCTGCTGACGCCCGACGGGCGCGCCTTCGTGCGCAGCGGCACTGCCGACGGGGTGGGCCGGGGCCTGTGCTTCACGCGGGTGGAGGATCGCTCGACCGAGTGCATCGACGACGCCGCCCTCGAGGGTTTCGATCCGATGCTCGTCATCGGGCACGCGGTGGCGCCTCCTCCGGGTGCGGCGGCGGTAGTCATGTGGCTGTCGCACCAGAGCGCAGTCGCAGCCGAGGAGGTCCGCGTCTTCGGCGCGCGCTTCGGCACGGGTGGCACGCTGCGCCTGGGGAATGTCACGGTTCCTCCGACCCACATCCTCTCGTGGAGCGAAAACGTGATCAGCTTCCGGATGCCAGCGGACGCTCCACGTCTGGGGCGGGTGCTGGTGGATGCGGGACAGGGCACGGACACCGACGCGCGGCCCTTCTTCCTCTCGCGCACCGAGCGGTGGGTCAGCCCCCTGGCTGACGTGGCCCCGCGCACCGTCAGCCTCTTCCAGGGTTTCACCGCGGCGCCGAACGCGAAGCCTGGCGTGCGTACGCACCTGTTGGCCGACGAGGGCCGAGTGGTGACGGAGCCGACGACCGAGATCGTCGGCGACTTCCTCCTGAGATCCGAGCGCGAGTGCTCGCCGCGCACGCGCCTGTGGATCCGCGAGGGTGCGTTCGCGACGCACCTGCCGGTGAGTTGCCCCGGCACGCTCGATCCATCGCTGCCGTGGACGCTGGTGCCCGGACCCCACGAGTTCGCCGCGGCCGGGCGAAGCCCCCGCACGCATCAGTTTTACGAGGAGGTGATCCTCACCGCTGCGGACCCGTCAGGCCACCAGGACTGGCGGGTGCTGATGCGGGTGACGGGTGCGGGCGCATGGGAGGCCACGCCCATCGTCGGGCGGACCAGCCAGAGAGCCGACGCGGACATCATCGCGATGCCCGCCCAGGGAACGATGGCGACGTTGCCCGGCGGTTCGGTGCTGCGTGTCGGACACCCTGTCCAGGAGCCGGGGCTGATCCCCACAGAGGCCCTCGACCTCGCGGGCGGAAGCTGGGTGCCGCGCAACCTCGCGACCATCGCCATACCTCCCAACTTCGATTCGGTGGCGGTGCTGGCGGGGCGCACCGTCATCGCGGGCACTCTTTTCCGCGACAACTGGAGGCCGGTGCTGCGGACCTCGACCGACGGCACGACGTTTCCGCTCGAGACGCTCGGGGCGTCGAACGCGGCGGGCAGCTTCGCGCCCATCTTCGCGGTGCCCACGGGGCGTCGGCGCGGCTTCGTGGGCGTCTACCGGGAGGGCAACGTCGCCATGCCCCGCGTGACGGATGGTCCTCGCAGCCTCTACACCCTGGCGCTGGACGGGACGCTCACCGAGGGCGCGCTCCCGCTGCCGCCGGGCATCCCCAACGATCCGGAGCAGGTGGACTGGGGAGTCCTCGGCCCATGGCTCTTCGCGTGGAACCGCGATGCGGGCACGCTGCACGCGCTGGACACCGACGCGGCGACGCCGGCCTGGACGGAGCTGCACTTCGGTGGGAAGCGCGTGACGTCCTTCGTCGTGGATGTAGCCCGTCAGCGGCTGTACGTGGCAGCGGAGGACACGCTGTGGCGCACACGGCCTGGCAGCCTCCTGTTTGACGCGCGGCCGGTGACGCTTCCGGTGGCGCTGGGGCCGATGACCTTCACCTGGTTTGCCGAGGACAAGGGCGGCTTCGCACACGTGGGGGTGGCGGAGTGGTCGGCTGAGATCTCCTCGCCTCCGGTGCGGGCGACGTTGGTGGGAAGGCCGGCGCCGTAGCGCACAAACGCCTCCGTCCCTGGCCGCCAGGTGAAGCGGCCCGGGCGGGCTGGTGCAGGTGAGGAGGAGGCCGGCAGGCGGACGGGCAGGCACCCGCCTGTGGGTGGAGGGTGCCCGGCCCGTCGCGGCCCCGCTTAGGGGCAGCCGGGGTTCAAGGGGAAGTCGCTGCTGGGGTTGCCGGCGTTGGAGGCGGTGCGTTGGTACTTCGGCCAGGCGCCCGCGGTGGTGTCGAGTTTGGAGTCGTCCACCAGCACGGCCGTCAGTCGCCCGGCCGTGTCGAGGAAGTAGAGGACGCCGGGCCGGCCCGCCTCGGGCTGCAGGCGGTTGCAGTCGAGGTTGGGGGAGGCCACCACCGTGCCCGCCACATAGCCCGCCGCCGCGGGGAGGGGGGCGGCGACGGTGGACAGCACCACCTGGCCGCCCGTCTTCGACACCGCGTAGACGCCGCCGCGGTTGCCCAGCACCGGGCTGCCGAGAATGCCGCCCGTCACGGCGACGGGGCCGACGGGCATGAGGCTGCCGTCGTAGCGCGCAAGGTTGACTTCGCTACCGGCCCACACGCTGGTGGCGCTGGCCACCGCGGCCGGGCTGAAGGTGCCCGTCCCCGTCGCGGCCTGCTGGCCCGTGGCCACGTCGAGGCGCCGCAGTTGGCTGGCGTTGTTGCCTCCGCCCAGGAAGAGGGTGGTGGCCAGGCTGTCGCCCGGGGCGAGGCCCGTCAGCGCTGCACTGGTAGGCAGGCCGGCGTCCGGCGTCACGGCCGTCAGGCTGCCTGGAGTCCAATTCCCATTCACCACCGCCCCCCGCCACACCCGCGCCGCTGCCGCGCTGAAGAAGACGTTGGCCGCGGTGGAGGACGTGGGAATGGCGACGAGGTTGGTGACGGGTTGGGTGAGGCCGGGGCCTGGTAAGTCGTACTGCGTGCCTGCGCCGGCAGGGGTGGCTGTGCCGACGCCCGGAGTGTGGCGGCACAGCTGTGCCTCCTGGGTGGTGGGCATGGCGCCCGTCGCGTTGATGACGGCCAGTGCGTGCACGTTGACGCCGGCCTTCACCAGCGCCAGGCCCGCGTACGTGCTGCTGCCGGTGACGCCCTCGCAGCGTCCTCCAGACAGGCTGCCGTCACTCACCTTCACGCTGCGCACGTACCCCGCCGTCGAGTCATTCGCCGAGAAGAAGACGTACTCGTCATTCATCGTCCCTGTCCGCGCGACGGCCACGCTTTGCACCGCCCCCACCGAGACGCCCGTGCCCAGCGGGCCTGCTGCAGGCGTTCCGTCCGGCTTGACGCCGTAAATGCTGCCCATCGTGACGTTTTGGGTGCCGAAGTACACGGTGCCGTCGCTGCCCACTGCCGGCGCGGTGTGGGTGGTGGCGACGGCTGGCTGCACCTGCCACCGCATCCGCGTCACACTCACCCCGCCGTCCGCCACCCCCATCAACCCTGCCTCGTCCGTCGCGCTGCCCGTCAGGAGGAAGGTGCCCTCCAGCGTCGGCAACGGAGGCCCCGCCAAGTCCACCTGGAAGCACTGGCAGAATTTCCCCACCGGGCATGGCAGGCCGGCGTTGTCGCAGTCGGTTGACGTCATGGGCGTGCCGCCCATGCCCTGCAGTTGCACGCCTGCGGCTCCTATGGCCTCGCTGGACTCCAGCAGCACCAGCGGCCTCTCGTCCCGGCGCCAGCGGGTGGCCTCTCTCCAGGTGCTGGGCCGAGTCGGCGTCGGCTGCACCTGGAGTCCAACCTGGGGCGGTGCGATGTCGACGAAGACGTTTCGACGCGCCACCGGGCCCCCGTCCTCCCAACCCACCACCAACTCGCAGTCGCCCGCCGTCGCCATCGCCCCCACCAGCACACTCCACGAGGAAATGGGGCCCGTCGTCCCCATCGACGTCGCGTTCCCGCAGGCCGCACGGAAGGGCGGTGTCCCTCCCGGAATGGCCACCCCTGCATCCACCACCACCCCAAACATCGCCATCCTCGCGAAGCGCTGTCCCGCGTCCGGCGTCACGAAACTCAAGGCCACGCCCACGTCCTGGCAGCTCGGCGTCCCGCCGACGAGTTGGCAGGCCTGCCAGCCGGGGCACATCACCCCC
>JBFMHF010000079.1:0-32500 GCA_040752975.1 Myxococcota bacterium | reverse complement strand
GCCCCGCCACCTCCCCCGCCGGAGACCAGCCGTGCTCCCCCAGCCACCCGCCGAAGGCCGCCAACGCGCCCCGCTCGTCGGCAACCCCCACCAGGCTGACTTCGAGCTCCTTCGAGGGCCAGGTGAAGACGGCCACACCTTCGCGCGCGTCCAGCGGGCCCGAGCCCGACGATTGCTCGACGGCAAAGCCCAGCGCTGGCCAGCGCTCCAGCAACCGCGCCGTCACCTCGCCGCCCAGGAGCCGCTCGGAGAAGTCCACGGCAGCCGACAGCTCCTCGGTGCTTCGAATCGCCAGCGCGAGATCGGCGTCGGGGGGCACCGTGTGAAAGACGGCCCGCGGCTCGACCAGCACCGTCACCTGCTCCCGCAGCTCCTCCCCTTCGAAGCCCTTCACCTCGTACCGCCCGCCTCTGGAGAAGGCGTGCGCCACCTCGAGGCCGGTCTGCGGCGGGCTTTGATCACCGAAGTCCCAGCGCAACGGGCGATCGGCGCGGAACGGCGCGGGCACCCCGGCCTCCAGCGGCTCTTCCCGGATCGTGGGCCTCACGGCTCGCGCGCACCCCACCAGCGACAGCGCAATCGCGAACCAGGCGGCCGAGCGCACGAGCGGGGTCGTACCCCAACGGCCGTCAGAATTCGAAGCCGAGCCCGAACATCCAGTGCCGGCTGGAGAGATCGATGGACTGCGGCACGAAGAGGCCCATCTCCTGGATCGTGAACTCCGCGAAGAGGTACGAGTGGTTGACGCCCAGGCTGGTGTCGAGATCGCGCGCCAGGCGCGGATCCAGGAAGTCCAGGGTCAGCGCCAGGCCAAACACCCCGGCGATGCCGTAGCTGATCCCCGCGCCGCGCAGCCCATCGGAGACCTCGATCTCGCTCCCGTTCAGCACCCACCACGGCATCATCACGAAGGCCAGCTTCGCATAGGGGACGATCGGAATGTCCTGCTTCAAGGAGAGCCAGTCGAAGCGGTACACCAACAGCGCCTTCAGCGGCACGAGCTTGAGCCCCGTGGACTGCGACGTCGGCTCCAGCGTCTCCGCGTCAACCGCCTGGCCGAACTTCTCGGCATAGCCTCCCGAGAAGCCCACCGCTGCCGAGCCCACCCTCTGGAAGAACTGGTAGTCGAACTCCAGCTCCCCCATCAGCATCGGGCCGCCACCCATGATCGCCTGGTACGGACCCGGCCTCGCAAAATCCCTGTCGATCAGCGGCGTGTAGGGCGACAACTTGAACTCGAACAGCATCGAGCGGGTCGTCTCCCCGTGGATCTCCGCCGCCCGGGCGCCGGACCCCAGGAGGAGCCCCGCCACCAACACCACCGCCTTCGTCATCGACCGCACGTTCATTCGGAGGGGCCGGAACAGCAAAGTCAGGGCCATGGGGAACAGGTGGAATGCCTCGTTATTTCAAGGGGATTGGCCGGTCCCCGGGCGGGGCGTGGTGACAATTTGTCACGAGCGATCGTTCAGCTCGAGCGCGAGGTCAACCGCGGTGTCGGCGGCGCGGAAGGCATTGTCCACGGCGGCCACGAGCTGGACGCGCCTGCCCGAGGCCCGAAGTCGCCCGACGTGGATGGCGGCGTCGTCGGTCGCCAGCATGGGCATGGGGTAGACGTGGGTGGACGGATCGTCGAGGACCTTGAGGCCGGCTGCCCCGCGCAGCGTCGCGCGGACGGTGTCGAGATCGGCGGGCGTGGCGAGGTGCACGGTGAGGATCAGCGTCGTGCAATGGAACGTGGGGACGTAGAGCGCGGTCGCGGTCAGCTCGGGCGTTCCCTCGCCCTGCCCCCAGACGCGCGCCACCTCCACCAGCAGCGCGCGCTCAGCGGCGGACAGCCCGTTCTCGAAGTCGCCCACGCCGGGGATCACGTTGAAGGCCAGGCGGTGCGGAAAGACCTGCACCTCGGGTTCCTTCGCGTTCAAGAGCGCCGCCGTCTGGATGGACAGCCGCTCGTTGCCGACCCTGCCCTTCGACGCGGCCCCGAAGAGGATGGTCGCGTCGACGGAGTTGAGCCCGAAGCTGGCCCGCAGAGGCTCGAGGGCGCAGGTCAACGCCTGGGTCGCCGGCTGCGCCAGGGTGACGATGCGTCCGCTGAAGGGGCGATCGAGCACCCCTTCATTCACGCCGGGCGCGATGAGGGGCACCTTCGTGTCCAGCCGGAAGGCGCCGGAGAGATCCACCGCCCACGCCCCGGCCTTCTGCGCCTCCAGCGCCAGCGTGCGGCACACCTCCGCCGGCGCCGCGAGGATCGCCGCCTTCACGCCGCGAAACGCGTCCGCCCCGACGCGCTCCACCGGGAGCGTCTCTTCCGCGTAGTCCTCTTCTTCACCCTCGCTCTGCTCGCTGGCGAAGAGGCGCACGTCGTCGGGCTCCACGTCGTGCTGCCAGAGAGAGGCCAGCACCTGCCGGCCGATCAACCCCGTCGCGCCCACCACCGCGATCGCCCCGGGCTTCCCCATTCCGCCGTTCTCCTTCGACATCGCGTCACTCCTCCTTCAGCCGCGCCTTCGGCGCCACGCCGGGCAGCGGAGGAAACTTCGGGTTCTCCTCGGCCCCGGAGCCGCGCAGGTAGTGCGGCTCGAGTGAGAAGACGTCTTCCTTGCGGTAGGCCGCGGGCAGCTCCGCCAGACGCGCCAGCGCGACAGCCGAGGGGATCGCCGGGTGGGTGAGGAGCTGCTCCTCGGGGACGCCCAGCTCCCGGAGCCGTGCCCGGTACTCGATGAGCGCAGGGCCGACGGCGTGGGCGTTCGGGTGGCGCGCGAGGACGTCCGCGAAGGCCTCCACCGTCAGCCACGACTCCGGCGCAAGTGCGCGGACGGAGCTCCCCTCACCGCCGCGGAGGTACCTGCCGAGGTACAGCTCGCCCTTCTTCACCACCGCGCAGGCGAAGAGCTCGACGCCGGGCGGACAGTCCAGCGCCAGCGCGGCGAGCGAAGAGACACCCACGAGCGGCTTCTCCACCGCGTAGGCGAGCCCCTTCAGGGTGGCCAGCCCGATCCGCAGCCCGGTGAAGCTGCCCGGCCCCAGCCCCACCACGAAGCCGTCCAGCGAGGACAAGGCCACGCGGTGACGCGCGAGGAGCTCCTCGATGGCCTTCGGCAGCACGTCGCTCTGCCGGTGCGGGGGGCCCAGCACCACCTCTTCCACGGCGGTCCCGTCCGGGGCGACCAGCGCCAGGGCCAGGGACAACGTCGAGGTGTCGAGGGACAGCAGCACGCGTCGACGCGCTTACCGCAGCAGCTTGGTGATGTCGTTCTTGAAGACGAGCACCACCAGCATCGCCAGCACCACCAGCCCGACGATGTTGGCGATCTCCCGCGCGCGGAGGGGGATCGGCCGCCGGCGAATGCCTTCCCACAGGGCGGCCAACAGCCCGAAGCCGTCGAGGATCGGAATGGGCAGCAGGTTGACCAGCCCCAGGTTCACCGAGACCAGCGCCATGTTCTTCAGGAAGACCTCCCAGCCTGCCTCGGCGCTCTTCGCGGCCACCTGGAAGAGCATGATCGGCCCGCCCACCGACTCCAGCGGGATGTCGCGGGTGACGAGCTTGCCCATGATGAGGGCGATGGCGCGGATCCCTTCCGGCACGGCGCGCACCGACGCCACCGCCGCGTCCACCGGCCCCATGTGGACCGTGACCTTCTCGGCTTCGGGCCCGCCGGCGAGCACCTCCTCGCCCAGGAACGCGGCGCGCGGCCGGACGCCCAGCTCCAGCACCTCCGACTTGTTGTTGAGCTCGTCGTATTCGTCTTCGCTGACCTGGCTCAGCTTCTGCGACTTCTCGACGCCGTCCGAGAGCCACGCGAGGGTGAATTCCCCCCGCTCGGCCGCCTTGAGGCGCGTCCTCACGGTGAACCAGCTGGAGAGCGGGGCCCCGTCGATCGACACCAGCTTGTCGCCGCGCTTGAGCCCTGCCTTCGCCGCGGGGCTGCCGGGGAACACGGTCCAGACGTACGTGTCCGCCGACTCCGCGCCACCCAGCGCCGCGAAGCCCTCGCCGGGCTGCCGGGGCACGGAGAGCGTCACGAGCTCAGGCGCGACCACCTGCGCGCCGCCCACGTCGACCAGTTCGCTTCGGATGACGACGACGGAGAGCGTCCCTTCCTTGCCGGCCAGCACCTTCGAGAGCTGCACCTCGTCACGGACGATCTCCCCATTGATGGAGAGGACGCGGTCGAAGGTCTCGAGCCCCGCCGTCTCCGCCACGCTGCCCTTCGGCACCCCGATGATCGCCGGCCGGGCGATGGGCGAGACGCCGAGCAGCCCGCGCTTCACCTTCTCCAGCGGCGTGCTCTCCTCGTGCTTCATCGGGGTGATGCGCAAGACGAGCTCCTGCTCCCCGCGCTTCACCGTCACCGCGACCTCGCGCTCCCAGACGCCGTCGAGGGCCGAGCGGATCTCCTCGAAGGCGCGAATGCGGGCGCCGTCCACCTTGACGATGACGTCCCCCGGCTGGATGCCAGCGCGCGCCGCGGGGTAGTCGGGCTCCACCCAGCCCACGCGTGGCGACAGCACCTGGTGATCGCCGACGAAGACGAAGAAGTAGGCGATGATCGGGAAGATCAGGTTGAAGGCGGGACCGGCCACCACGATGATCGCCCGCTTCCACCACGGGGCCGACAGGAAGCTGCGCTTGACGTCTTCCTCGGGCACGTCGTCACCGGGGATCTCCCCGGCCATGCGCACGAAGCCCCCCAGGGGGATCGCCGCGATCTGGTACTCCGTCTCGCCGCGCCGGAAGCCGAACAGCTTCGGCCCGAAGCCCACCGAGAACTTGAGCACCTTGACGTTGGCCCACTTGGCCGCGAGGAAGTGCCCCAGCTCGTGCACGGTGACGAGCACGCCGATGAAGATGGCGAAGAAGATGATGTTCTGGAGCGCGCCCATGCGGGGTGAGACGACTGTAACCGGGTGGAAGGGGCCTTTCATCCCCTCGGGGTCCGGTCAGCCCATCAGCGGCCGCACGAACTGCACGTAGAGGAGCACCATGGGCGCGTTGAAGATGAGGGCGTCGATGCGATCGAGCATGCCGCCGTGCCCGGGGAGGATGCCGCCGGAGTCCTTCACGCCATAGGCGCGCTTGAGCATCGACTCGCACAGGTCGCCCGCCGGCCCCAGCACCCCGCCCAGCACGCCCAGCACCACGCAGTCGGCCACGTTCATCGTGGGGAAGAAGAAGGCGCGCTGAATGAGCAGCATGCCGATGCTCCCGGCCATGCCGCCGAAGAAACCTTCCCACGTCTTGTTGGGGCTCACCTCGGGGTACAGCTTGTGTTTCCCCAGGAAGCGGCCGGCGAAGTACGCCGACGTGTCGTTTCCCCACGTCACCACCAGCGCCGCCACCGTCCACCACCCGCCGTCCGGGAGGTTGCGGATCGCCGCGAGCGAGACGAGGCCACCGGTGCCGTAGACGAAGCCCATCAGGATGTGCGCGGTGCGCACCGGCGCCTCGGGCAAGGGGCCGTTGAGCAGGTGCCACGTCCAGCCCCAGAGCAGCACCGCGCCGGTCAGCCCGATGAAGATCGCCGTCGTCTCCCACGGCCGCACCACCGGGAGGAACGGCACGAAGGCCGCCACCGCCACCGCGAACCAGGTCGCCTGGTTGCGCGTCTTCAGCGTGATGTCGAGGTACTCGTAGGTGCACGCCGCGGCGGCGAAGCCCAGGAGCGCAGCGGTGAAGTAGCCGCCCTTGTAGAGGAGCCACAGCACCAGCGGCAGGGCGACGGCCGCCGTGAGGATCCGGATGAGGAGGTTCTTGTTCTTCTCCGTCACGTCCCCGCCCGTCGGATCGGCAGCGCCTGCACCTGGGCCGAGGTCTGCCCGAAGCGCCGCTCCCGGTTCTGGAAGAGCGTCAGACAGTCGCACAACTCCTTCGCCCGGAAGTCGGGCCACAGCACCTCGGTGAAGATCAGCTCGGCGTAGGCGCTCTGCCAGAGGAGGAAGTTGGACAGCCGGCGCTCACCGGAGGTGCGGATCACCAGGTCCACCGGCGGCAGCCCCTGCGTCCACAAGGTCGCGTCCACCAGCGCCTCGCTCACCGCGGCCGGCTCCAGCTCGCCCTTCGCCGCCTTCTCCGCCACCCGTCGCGCCATGGCGACGATCTCCTCGCGGCCGCCGTAGGACAGGGCCAGCGTGAGCGTCATCGCCTTGTTCTTCTCGGACTCGGCGCGCAGGGCGTCGAGCGGCTCGCGCACGTAGCGGGGCAGCTTGTCCAGCTCGCCGATCGCGTTCAGGCGGATCCCGTTGTCGAGGATCTCCTCGCGCTCCTTGAGCAGGTACTCGCGCAGCAGATCCATCAGCCCCGCCACCTCGTCCGCGGGCCGCGCCCAGTTCTGTGACGAGAAGGCGTAGAGGGTGAGCGCCTCGAGGCCGATCCGCCGGGCGGAGCGGGTGACTTCCTGCACGCTGGTGGAGCCTTCGCGGTGGCCTTCGATGCGGGGTCGGCCCTTCGCCTCGGCCCAGCGCCCGTTGCCGTCCATGATGATGCCGACATGGCGCGGCAGCGGCCGAGACTTCACACGGCTCTCAACCTCGGCGATCGAATCACTCTTCACGGCGCACCTCGATAACGCGCGGCGGCAACCTACCCGAAAGGCGCGCCACGTCTAGGAGGGAAGTCCACTCGGGCACTTTGGGACAACAGCGCAGCGCCTGCGCGCGCGGGGGGAGGTGCGCGTGAACGGTCGATTTTCAGGGCCCAGCGGCGCTTTCTGCTTGCGTGAACGTTGCTGTCAGGACAGCGGGCGAGGTGACGCCACGGTGTTTGACCCGCTGCGGCAGCCCTCCCTACCATTCGCGCCGCGATGCCCCCCAAGGTGATCGGTCCCTACCGCGTGCTCGAGACGCTTGGCAGCGGCGGGGTGGGGACCGTCTACCGGGCCATCGATCGCCGCACGGGCGATCTCGCCGCGCTCAAGCTGTTGTCCACGGGCCCGGCGCTGGATCCCAAGGCGGCGCGCCGCCTCGCGCGTGAGTTCGAGACGCTGCAGCACCTCTCCCATCCCAACGTGGTGAAGGTCTACGACACCGGCGTCTTTCAGGGCTACCCGTACCTGGCGATGGAGCTGGTGGAGGGCCTCACCCTGCGCCACTACCTCTCGTTGTCCGATGACGATCTCGCCAGCGACGAGGCGCTGGTCCGTGCCATCCACGCGCACCGCGGCTCCCCGGTCCCCGAAGAGCCGGCGCTCGACGACGACGAGGCCGAGGAGGAGGACTCGGACGCGGGCAGCGGCCTGTTCAATCTTTCCGCCTTCGGAGAGGAGGCGCCCAGCGAGGAGTACTCGGGCAGCGACGACTACGAGGACGACTTCGAGTCGGGCCCCGACAAGGTGCGCGCGCTCGCGGATCTCGCCGACGAGCCGGACACCGCGATGAGCGTCTCGACGGAGACGCGCCTGCCGTACGATCTCCCTCCGCCCGACGAACGGCCGATCAACGTGAAGCTGACCGAGGCCGAGCTGGCCCAGCTGAACCACCCCAGCCGCGTGGGGCGCGTGAAGGACGTGATGCTGCAGCTCTGCGAGGCGCTCGCGTACATCCACGGGTACGGCCTCATCCACCGGGATCTCAAGCCGTCCAACGTGATGGTGGACGAGGATCGCGTGGTGCGGCTGATGGACTTCGGGCTCGCCAAGTACATCGCCGACGACGCCGCCGTCACCGCCGACGGGCGGCTGGTGGGCACGTTCCGCTACATGGCGCCCGAGCAGATCCTCGGGGAGAAGCTGGACACGCGCACCGACCTCTACTCGTTGGGCGTGATCCTCTACGAGCTGCTCTCGGGCCGGCCGCCCTTCGAGGCGAAGACGCCGTACGAGCTCTGGCAGAAGGTGCTGGAGACCGAGGCCACCAACATCCAGTCGCTCAACTCCCGTGTCGATCGCGTGATGTCGCGCGTCGCGCACCGGCTCATCCGCAAGGAGCCCGACGATCGCTTCCAGACCGCCGAAGAGGTGTACGAGGCGCTGATCGAATGAAGCAAAAGCTGGTGGTGGCGGAAGACGCGGCGGGTCAGCGGGTCGATCTCTTCATCGGGCAGCAGCTCGCCCTCTCGCGCTCGAAGCTGAAGGCCCTGTTCGAGGGCGAGAAGATCCGCGTGGACGGCCGCAAGGTGAAGAAGGGCCACGCGGTGGCGAAGGGTCAGACCGTGGAGGTCGAGCTGGACGACGCTCCCGCCGGGCCGGTGGCCGATGCCGCCGTGCCCCTCACCGTGCTGTACGAGGACGAGGCGCTGGTGGTGGTGGACAAGCCGGCGGGCATGCCCGCGCAGCCGCTGCAGCCTGGAGAGACGGGCACGGTGGTGAACGCGCTCCTCGCCCGCTACCCGGAGATGGCGCAGGTGGGGGACGACCCGCGCGAGGCCGGCCTCTGCCATCGGCTGGACGAGGAGACCTCGGGCGTCCTGCTGGCCGCGCGCACCCGGCCGGCCTGGGAGGCGATGCGCGCTGCCTTCTCGGGTGACGATCGCGCGGCCGTGGACAAGCGCTACCTCGCGCTGGTGACCGGCCCCCTGGCCGACGAAGGGGAGATCGACGTGCCGCTCGCCCACGCCGGCGACCACGTCAACGCCGTGCTGGAAGGGGGCCGGCCGGCGCTGACGCGCTTCTCGGTGCGCGCGCGACAGGGCGAGTACGCGCTCGTCGACGTGCAACTGGTGACGGGCGTGCTGCACCAGGTGCGGGCCCACCTCGCCGCGGTGGGGGCGCCCATCGTCGGTGACGTCACCTATGGCGGGAGGCCCGAGCCGGGGCTGGCCCGCTTCTTCCTCCACGCGGTGTCCCTGGGCGTGCGGCACCCGCAGACGGGACGCCGGCTGAGTGTCGAGAGCGAGCTCCCCGAAGAGCTGGGGAAGGTGCTCGATCGCCGCCTGCCGGATCGCTCGTTGGCCGACGGGATCAGTCCCCGCGGGCAGTGACACGGCGGCGCGGACGACGATGGGCCGTGGCTCTGCCCGACGGTAGCGGAGCGGGAGTGGTGTCGTCGCCCAGGTGTCCAGGCGGCAGCCCGCGGGCGGCCAGGCCGCCCAGGCGCCGCGCGAGGCTGCGCCGTGAGACACTGCGTGGCGATGAGTCGCGCGATCATCCACGTCGACATGGACGCCTTCTACGCGTCCGTGGAGCAGCGGGACGCGCCCGAGCTGCAGGGCAAGCCAGTCATCGTCGGAGGACACCCCCAGCGCGGGGTGGTGCTGGCGGCGAGCTACGAGGTGCGGCCCTTCGGCGTCCGCAGCGCGATGCCCATGGCGCGCGCGATCAAGGCGGCCCCGCGGGCGATCGTCGTTCCGCCCCGCTTCAAGGCCTACGTCGAGGCGAGCGAGGCCGTCTTCCGCATCTTCGAGCGCTATACGCCGCTCATCGAGCCGCTCTCGCTGGACGAGGCCTTCCTCGACGTCACGGGCTCAGTGGGCCTCTTCGGGAAGGCGTGGGATCTCGCCGCGCGGATCCGCAAGGAGATCCGCGACGAGGTCCGCCTGCCCGCCAGCGCCGGCATCGCTGACGTGAAGTTCGTGGCGAAGATCGCCTCCGACCTCGCCAAGCCCGACGGGCAGAAGGAGGTGCCGCCCGGCACGTCGCGCGAGTTCCTGGCGCCGCTGCCGGTGTCGCGCCTGTGGGGCGTCGGGCCGAAGACGGAGGCGGTGCTCGAGCGCCTCGGGCTTCGCACCATCGGCGACGTGGCGGCGAAGGAGCTGCCCTGGCTGGCGGCGAAGCTGGGATCCTCCGCACAGCACTTCTGGGACTTGAGCCACGGGGTCGATCCCCGCCCCGTCATTCCGGATCACGCCGCGAAGAGCGTCGGCGCTCAGGACACCTTCGAGGAGGACTTGCAGGGAGTGGAGGCCTTGAAGCCGCACATCCACTCCCAGGCCCTGCGCGTCGGGCGGCGCATGCGGCGCGCCGGCGTGAAGGCGCGCACCGTGCAGCTCACGGTGAAGTACGAGGACTTCACCGTCGTGACGCGGCGGCACACGCTGGAGTCGCCCACCGACGACGGGCAGACGCTCTACCGCGAAGCGCTCGCGCTGCTGCCGAAGGTGGACCTGTCGCGGAGGATCCGCCTCACCGGCGTCGCGGGGCAGGAGCTGGTGGGCGAGCGCGAACAGCTCGGGCTCTTCGCCGAGGAGGCGCCGTCGAGATCCGACAGGCTGAACTCCGCGCTGGATCGAATCGCGTCGAAGTACGGCTCGAAGGCCGTGGTGACGGCCGACCTCGCCGAGGACGACCCAGAGGATCAGCGCGACGGGTTCTACCGGGAAGAGAAGCGCGAGACGGCTGTCGCGGCGGAGAAGGCGCGCGAGAGGCTCGGGCCCCGTGTGGAGCGCGAGCCCGGAGAGGAAGGCTGAGGCACGGCCCTCGCCTCCAGCTCCAGCACCGAGGCCGCTGCCTCGCGGGAGGACGCGCCTCGAGTCGTCGCCAGCCCCTCGGCTGGCCAGGGACTGGCCGCGCGTCTCGCAACGTCGCTCGGATTCGCGGGGGCCCGACTCGTCGGCGACTTGGCGTTGTCCTGACGATGCCCCAGGGTCGATTCAGGCGCGAGTCGTGCGTCGGAATTTCGTCTGAAAGCCCGAACCCGCGTCAGTCTCGCTTTGACCCCTCGGCCACATCCGCGGGCCGCTTCACGCGACGACGCACCGCGGCCACCACCGCCGCGTCGGCCTTGAGCGACACCAGCTCCACCACCGTGCGCCCGAACCACACCGCGCACCCGAGCACGGCCAATGTCACCGCGAGGCCGATGGTCGTGTTCTGCCAGCTCGCGAGATCCCACTGCCCGTCCCACATCCACTCCACACGGCTGAACGGCCAGAGGTAGTACAGCGGCCAGCCCGGCCCGCTCCCCGCGAGATCGCACAACAGGTGCAGGTGAAACGCCCCGAAGGCCAACGCCGCGACGCGCCGGCGCTCCACTGCGAAGGCCGCGCACCCAGCCGTGACCGCCACCGCGGCGACGATCCCGTGCGTGAGGACGTGGTGCCACCGGCCG
Organism: Myxococcota bacterium; assembly: GCA_040752975.1. Taxonomy (GTDB): domain Bacteria; phylum Myxococcota; class Myxococcia; order Myxococcales; family Myxococcaceae; genus JADLDB01. Next base: position 21,514 of record JBFMHF010000079.1, on the reverse strand, counting down.
TACGCATCCTCCCCGGCGAGCAGCGTCAGGCCGTCGAGATCCGGCGCGAGGCCGGCCAGGGTGACGAGCAGGCGATCGCGCCGGGTCGCCAGCGGTTGCGCCGTGAGCCACGACAGCTCGGCGTGGATGATGGGGTTCACGCTGGATCGGCTGAGCCTGACGACGGGCTGCGGGCGGCGTCTGCGCTCGGCTGTCCCCCCGAGGCCTGCGCAGGCGCGGCCCGATCCTCTCCGCGCCCTCCGCGGCGGCGCCGGCGCCTGCGACGTGGGCCTTCCGCTCCCGGGACCGGGTTCGGCGCCCCGCCCGCCTTCCACTTCTCGAGCGCCTCCCGGTGCTCGCCCGTCGCCCTCACCCACACCTCGAACACCGCCAGCGCCTCACGGAACAGAGGGTGGCCGCGGAACCCCATGAGCCCCCCGCGACGGCGGCGCAGGCCAGCCAGGGTGCGCTGGGCCATGAGGATCATCCTCGTGCGCTCGGCGATCCGCCGCGGCAGCCGGGCTCGCTGCACCAGGGTGGAGAGCAGCGCCTCGATCGCCTGCGCCACGGAAGGTGGCTTCCCGCCCTCCTCGTCCGAGGTGTCCGGCTCATCGAGCGCGATGGGCAGGAGGATCCCCGCGAGCAGCATCGAGTCGTCGAACTCGCCCCCCCGGTTCACCATGGCGTCCATCTCTTCCACGAAGCGCCAGTACTCGGCTGCGCCATCCGGTTCCTCGCCGGCGAGGTATTCCGCGACGGGCGGCAGGAGCAGCCGCATCGCGTCGAGCGCGGCGATCAGCTTGAGCCCCTGCGTCGCGTTCCCCCCACGCAGCAGCCGGAAGGTCTCTTCCAGCAGCCGCGGCGGCGAGCAGCGCGGAAGATCCTCGACCGCCCCCTCCATGGCCGCGTACGTGCGCGACTCGATGTCGAAGCCGATCTTCGCAGCGAAGCGCACGGCGCGGAGGATGCGCACCGGATCTTCCCGCATGCGCACCTCGGGATCGCCGATGGTGCGGATCTCCTGGCGGGCGAGATCGCGCAGCCCGTTGACGTAGTCGATCACCCGGCCGGACACCGGGTCGTAGAACAGGCCGTTGATGGTGAAGTCACGGCGGCGCGCGTCCTGGATCGCCGTGCCGAAGGTGTTGTCCTCGACGATGAGCAGATCCGGCTGGGCGTGGACCACCTCCACCGGCTCGACCTCGTCCTGTACGTCCTCTACCGGCGTGGCCGGCACGTCCTGCCCGTGCTCGATCGCCTCGAGCGCCTCCCGGTCGGCCTGCGCGATGTGCTCGCTGCCTTCGCTGTGCACGTCGCCCTCGGCGGCCTCGGACGGCTGCGGCTCCTCCACCAGGTTCGGCATGGCGCGGAAGGTGGACACCTCGAGGATCTTCCCGCCCTTGAAGTAGACGTGCGCCAGACGGAACCGACGGCCGATCAGCCGGCAGTTGCGGAACAGCGCCTTCATCTGATCCGGCGTGGCGCTGGTGGCGATGTCGAAGTCCTTCGGCTCGCGGCCGATGAGGAGATCGCGCACGCAGCCTCCCACCAGGTACCCCTCGTGCCCATTCTGCTTGAGGCGCAGCAGCACCCGCACGGCGTCGGAGTCGAGGCGGTGCGGGGCGATGTCGGGCCCGTCGTCGGCGCGAGCGGGTCGGCTGGAGGGCTGCTCTTCGGGCTTCGGCGCGGCGTCCATCGGCGCTGGCCGCGCGGTGTCCTCGGGCGCGGGAGAGCCGGTCTGGGTCGCCTCTTGCGGCGCTGTGTCGTTCATCTCACTCGTTCTCGTCTCGCGCCGTCGGGGTCCCGACGTGACGTGCCGGTCGCGACGCGTGGGCCCGCCTTACCCCGAATCCCGGGGCGGACGCCAGCGAGGCAAGACGCCTTCAGTCGCAGACGTCGAGCTGCACCTCGCCCTCGACGCTGAAGTCGCTGCCGAACTTCGCCCGCAGGCGGATGGCGCCGGTGCCGGCGTCGGGCGCGGAGATGACCTCGAGCCGGCCGGTGGTGGCCACCAGGTTGTCGATGCCCCCGTCGGTGCGCACCACGAAGGTGACGTTCTTGGACAGACCGAACTCCTCCACGGCGCCGGTGGTCCAGGGGATCGTCCCGATGATCTGCGCCTCTCCTCCGAAGCTCTGGCAGCTCAGCGCCGTGGAGGCGATGTCGATCCACCGCTCCCCGGGCTCGTTGAACGCTCTCGTGCTGGCGGTGCCCTTCGCCGCGGTCCAGGGCTTTCCGTCGAAGGTGCCGGCGAGCGGCGTGGCGGGGATCGGATCGGTCGAGGGGCCGCCGCCCCCTCCGCAGGAGAGGGCCAGCACGGCGAAGAGGGGGGCAAGGCGCTGCATGTCAGGATCTCCTTCGGGACTTGTGCGTGCGCGGCCGCGCATCGTCGAGCAACGAGAGGTAGTCGATGTCGCGAGCCTTCGGAGGCGGGGGCGCTGCGCCCAGGCTGGCCACGCGCTTGGTGAAGGCGGCGATGATGTCGGGCACCGGCCGCACCACCTGGAACATCGCGCCCGGCCCCTGCAGCGCTTCCACCAGCGCCTCGGCCACCTCGCGCATCGGCAGGCCGCGCCGCAGCAGATCCTGGAAGCTGTTGGACAGCGTCAGCAGGTTGTACCCGGCCGTCTGCACCAGGTCGATCATCACCTTCAGCACCTGCGGCGCGGTGAGGTGCTTGTCGCCCATCAGCACCAACGCGGCCTGGAAGTAGTTGAAGATGGGCACCACGCGCGGGCCGTACTTCGCGAAGTACGCGGGCGGGGTGAGGCGATCGAGGTTGATGAAGATCCGCCGCACGGGATCCGCCTGGGGGATCGCCTCCCACACCTTGATCACCCGCTCGATGTCGTCGGAGTACACCTCCGCGGCCTCCAGCACGCGGTACACCACCGGCTCGGACACCCGGCGGGCCACCATGTCGGCGTAGAGGGAATAGACGAAGGCGTCGGCCTCGGCGTCGTCTCCGAAGAGCACCTCTTCCGCGTCCACCGGGGCGCGCGCGCGGCTCTCGAGCAGCACCGGCAGCTTGTAGCCCACCTGCCCGCGCAGGGCCTTGAAGCGGCCTCGCACCAGGTTCCTCAGGTTGTCCTTCAGCACCAGCTCGTCGAACTCCACGCCGTCGAGCTTCAGCTTCTCCATCAACACCTTGCGCATCTGCGTGGGGCTGCCCGACACGATGCACAGCCGGGTGTCCCCCGCCGCCTTGAGCTCGCGGATCAACGCGGCGGCCCCGGGCACCGCCTTCTTCTCGTGCGCCTTCTGGAGCGCCGTGCGCACCAGCTGCCGGAAGGTGTCGAACTCCGTCTGCAGGTAGGTCTTGTCGAGATCCCACCGGTAGATGCGCAGCGGGTGCGGCTTCGGCTCGGCGGTCACGACGAGCCACGCCCCGGCAAGAGCTTCTCGATGGTCATCGCGAGATCATTGCCCACGGCCTTCGCGGCCACCTTGCCGGCGTTGGTGATGGCGCGGGCCTTCGAGCGCCCGTGCGCCTTGATGAAGAGCCGGTTGAAGCCGAGGATCGGCGCGCCGCCGTACTGCTCCCAGTCGGTGATCTCCTTGATCCGCTCGATGCCGCCCGAGAGCATCGCGAGGGCGGCCCGCCAGAGCAGCTTCTCCTTGTAGGCGTACTTCGCCAGCTCCATCACCGTCTCGCTGACGCCTTCCAGCATCTTGAGGCAGACGTTGCCCACGAAGCCGTCGCACACCACGACGTCGGCGGTGCCCTTGGGGATGTCCACGCCCTCGATGTTGCCGATGAAGCGCAGGCCGGCCATGCCCTTGAGCTTCTCGTGGGCCTCCACCACCCGCGGCGGGCCCTTCTGCGCCTCGGTGCCGTTGGAGAGCAGCGCCACCGAGGGATCCTTGTTGCGGCTGATGATGCGGGCGTAGGCGGTGCCCATCACCGCGAAGGCGACGAGATCGTTCGCGCTGGCGTCCACCGTCGCGCCGACGTCGAGGATCAACGAGAAGGGGTCGTTCTTCTCTCCGCGGCCCACGGCCGTCGGGTACACGGTGGCCAGCGCGGCCCGTCGCACGCCGGGGATGAGGGAGAACGTCTTCGCGCAGGCCAGGACGCCCGCGCCCGTGTTGCCGGCGGACACCATGGCGTCGGCCTCGCCGTCCTTCACCAGCTTCGCCGCGAGCACCACCGAGGCGTTGGGCTTCTCGTCGAGCGCCACCGCGGGCTTCTCGTGCATGGCGACCCACTCGGGCGTGTGGTGCACGGCCACCCGCTCGGCGTTGTGGCGCACCGTGGCCAGGGCCTCGTCGATCTGCGTGCGATCGCCCACCAGCAGGGCGTGGATGTTGGGCGTGTCCAGCGTCAGCTGGGCGGCTCCGCGCACCACCTCGGCCGCGCCGTGGTCTGCCCCCATGACGTCGAAGGCGATGGTGACCGGGCGCTCCTGGCTCATGGCTTCCTTCGCGGAGGACTGGCTACTCCCGGGCCTGGGTGCCCGACTCTCGGTCGATGCAGCCCTTGGTCAGCGTGTACTGGTAGGTGCCCAATTCGTCACGCCAGTACTCGCCCACGTACGGCCAGTACAGGTAGTCGTCGGGCACGGCGGGGGAGAACTTGTACTTCTTCACCGTGGCGACCTCGCCGCCCGCCTGCAGCATCTGCTCGAGGAACTCCTTCTCCTTCGACGTGGTCTCGAACTTGATGCGCAGGCCGTTGGCGCGCAGCGTCTTCAAGGCCCCCAGCTCGGTGGACAGCTTGCTCTTGGCCATCAGGCCCGCCTTCGAGATGAGGCCTTCCCGCTGCACCTTGAGCGTCTCGATCACGCTCTTCGAGAGGTTCGAGTACTTGAAGGTGTCGCCCTTCTGGCCGATGGAGTCGATCTCCCCTTCCAGCTCGCCGATGGAGTCGACCGTCTTCTTGAGGTCCTTGTCGGTGAGCGCCAGGTTCAGGATCCGCTCGAGGATCTCGTCCGTCCCCTTGAGCTTCTCGCCCTTCCGGTTCTTCTGGCGGACCTCATCGAGCACGTTGAAGTACTCGGTGGCCTCCATGTTCTTGTTGACGAGCAGCTCCAGCTCTTCCTGCACCGGGCCGTAGATGTTCTCGAAGTCCTCGATGATGGTGAGCGCTTCCTTGTAGCGGCAGTTCTCGAAGTAGACGACGGCCTTCAGGATCATCGCCTCGGGGAAGTACTCGTCGCGGAAGAAGGGCGAGGAGAGGGTGATGAGGTTGCCGAGCGCCTGCTCGTACTGGCCGATGCGGTAGTGCGCCCAGGACGCCTCGAAGAGCGACTCGAGCCACTGGGGCCCGCCGCGCTCGATCTTCGAGAGGTAGAAGATCGCGTAGCGGTTCTGCCGCGCGCCGTAGTGGGTGCGGGCCAGCTGCATGAAGGCCAGCTCGCGCAGGGCCTTCAGGTTCTTCGACTCGGTGGTGATCGGCCCTTCCGGCTGCCGCGTGACGCGCACGACTTCCTTCATCGCCTCGAGCGCCGTCTCCAGCTTGCCTTCGCGGAAGTAGGCCAGGCCCTCGAGGTACTTGGCGCGCGGGTAGAAGGGATCGCCCTTGGGGATCATCAGCGCGATGCGCTTGACCTCGTCGAAGGACTGGTTGGCTTCACCCGTCTGCTCCGCTTCGTCGAGCGCCTTGCCGCGCTGCAGGTTGTAGCGGGCCAGGAGGTAGCGGAACTCGTTGCGGAAGCGCTCGGGGAACTCGTAGCCGGAGTACTTGGCGATCTCGTCCAGCACCACGCCTTCGTTGATCGTCTTGCGGGCGATGAAGAAGAGCCATTCCAGCGAGGACTTGAAGAACTTGGTGCGATCGCCGCGCGCCAGCACCTTCGAGAACATCTGCAGCGACGAGTGGTACATGCCCAGCTTGTAGAGGCTCTTGGCCAGCCAGTACTCGGCCTCGGCGGCCATGCCGGCCATGTTCGGGTCCTGGCTCATGTCGAAGAAGGCCAGGGCGGCCGCCTCGTAGGACTCGTCCTTGAACTGGGTGATGGCCGCGTCCATGCGCTGGCGATCCCCCGTCTTGCCGGACACGTCGACCGCGTCGAAGGACATGGTCGGGGCGGGCTTCTTGTCGTCGGGCTTCTTCTTCGGCTCCTCGGCCACCGGGGGCGGCTTGGAGAGATCGAGGCCCCCTTCGGGCAGCGGCACCTCGCTGGTGCCCTCGTCGGGCTTCTTCTCGTCGGGCTTCTTGTCGGGCTTCTTCTTCGGATCCTTCTTCTTCTTCTTCGAGCCGCCGAGGTCGAGGCCTTCGAAGTTCATCTGGCCGAAGGCCGGCGCGGCCAGCGAGGCGATCGCGAGGAAGAGGAGCGCGCGTGACGTCTTCATGGCTCAGCCCTCCTCTTTGAAGACGGTGGGGAAGAACATGGAGAAGCCCACCTCGAACAAGAGCTGATTGCGGAAGCTGCCGCCAGGGGTGCCCGGCGGGGCGCTCTCCGGCAGGTAGCCCGCCTCGTAGTACAGGACGTCGCGCAGCTCGGCGCGCAGCGCCATCCACTCGTTGATGATGAAGCGGAAGCCCAGGCCCAGGTTGCCGCCGAGGGTGGGCGTGGCCGTCGGCCCGTAGAGGATGAAGGTGGGCCCGCCCAGCGCGTACATGTTGAAGGACAGCGTCTTCTCGGCAAATAGCGAGATCTTCCCGTAGATGGGCGCCCACTGGAAGTCGACGCTGGTGAGCAGCGTGGTGTTGCCGTACGCCTTGTTGGCGGGCTGCCCTTCCGCGCGCGTCAGCTCGTCATAGGTGGGGCTCCGACAGGCGCCGGGCTGGGCGGGCATGCCGTTCATCGCCGGAATGGGCGGCGTGCAGATCTGCGCCGAGCCGGAGATCAGCGACAGCGTGTACCCGCCGTGGAGCGACACGGCCATGGTCTCGGTGAAGTGGTACGTGAGGGCCACGCCGAAGAGCACCTTGGTCCAGAAGGCGTCGCGGAAGCTGAGGCCCACCGTCGGGCTCACCTCGAAGCGGCCGTCCATCAGGAAGAGGTGGCCGGACACGGGGCGGATCCGCTCGCGCAGGGGGCCGGCGGAGTCCTTGTCGACTTCCGACACGTCGCCCGCTTCTTCTTCGCCCTTCTGCGCCCAGGCGGGCGCGGCCAGCAGCAACGCCCCCAACAGCAAGAACCACGTCATGCTCGGGCGGCGCATCACTCGGCCTCCCGGAACGTCGACTTGAACGGGAAGAAGATCGACACGCCCGCGTGCACCAGCATGATGTTCTGCGTGCTCCCCTTGGCCGAGCCGGTGGGCACATCCACATAGGCGGTGTTGATCAACGCCACGTTCACCGCCAGCCAGTCCTTGGTGACGAAGCGGAAGCCCACGCCCATGTCGAAGGCCGGCTTGACGCCCGAGCGCAGCGGGTCATCGGCCGGCGTCGTCTCGGTGAAGACGATGCCCGCGCCGCCGACGAGGTAGCCGTCGAAGTGGAGGATGGAGTTGAAGATCGCCACCTTCCCGTAGATGGGGCTCCACTCCACGTCGCCCATCGCCGTCCAGAAGGGCACCGAGTAGAAGATGCGCGAGTTGAAGTTGCGCTTGGCGGTGCGCACGTCCTCGGTGGGCAGCGTGTTGAGCAGCGTGAAGCGCACGCTCACCGCGAGCGTGTCGTGCGGGTAGAAGGCCGCGCGGATCGCGCCGCCCAGCTTGGTGTAGAAGGGATCGTTGACGTTGATCGCGAAGTACGGCGCCAGCTCGAAGCGGCCGCGCTTCATGTACAGCTTGCGCTGCACCGACTTCACGCGGTCGTCCTGGGTGATGTCCCGCTCGACCGCCGTCGTGTCCTTCTTGCCGGGGGCCTTGTCGTTTGCGGCGGGGCTGGCGGGCGTCTTCGACGGGGGCGGCGTCGTGGGCGTCGGAGCCGTGAGATCCAGGCCGTCCTCCTTCGCCGGCTCGTCCTTCTTCGGCTCGTCCTTCTTCGGGTCCTCGGTGAGATCGAGCCCGAGGTCCGTCTGCGCGAGCGCGCTCCCTCCCGTGGCCACGAGGAGGACGAGCGACGCGAACGCGACGTTGCGCATCACCAGGTTGCAGATCAAATGAGACTCCCCACGCTTTCCCGCCCGGGTGATGCGGCGTTGCCTACCCGGACCCCTTCGTGTCGCAAAGCGCGTGGACTCTACCGCGTGGGGCTCGCTTGTGAAGTGTCGATCTCCGGGGCGCGTGTGTTACGGTCGCCGACGCGTTCCGACGCAAAGGGCCAGCCCGGAGATCCGCCGCACCATGTCGCTTCGTCTCGTCACCGCCGCCGCGCTCGTCGCCGCGGCGCTCCTCGCCTCCGGCTGCAAGCCGGCCACCGATCTCAACACGCCCTGCCGGCTCGTGAAGCGCAACCCCGACGGGGGCGCGCCGCTGCCCATCCCCGAGCGCGACGTGATCGCGCGCATCGACGCCAACAAGGACTTCCTGTCCTTCGGCACCGTGGAGTGCGAGGACCTGGTGTGCGTGCGCGACACCAGCTTCCGCCCTCCCCTCACCGACGGCGGCACGGACGGCGGCGGCACCGTCGATCTCGACGCCCCCGCCTTCGGGTACTGCTCGCGCGCCTGCGCTCAAGGCAGCACCTGCCCGTCGCAGGACTCCTCGCTCGACGACGGCCCCAACCGCCTGCGCTGCCGGGCCCTGCTGCTCGACGCTGAGACGCTCGCCGAGCTCACCCGCCAGGGCTTGAACCCCGGCAACGTGCGCGACCCCTTCTTCTGCGCGCGCGGCGGCGACGGCGGCTCCTGAGTCCGCCGGGCCGTAGGTTTCGCACCCACACGCACGACTCACGGGCGCTGGCCCCGAAATCGCAAAATAGATCCGCTGTTCCGTTCAATCGTGAAACGGAGACAGCGGGCGTGGTGTCCTGACGCAACCGCTTGCTTTCAACGGCCTTTTACGGAGGTTGCCATGAACCGAACCGGCGTTTTCCTCGCGGCTGCCGGAGTGCTCGCCCTCATCGCCGTCGTGGCCGCCGTGCCTCGGATGCATGGGGGCACGACCACGACGACCACGGGCGCGGTGACGCCCATCGATCCGGCCACGGCGAAGGACGGCAGCCTGGCGATGACGGCGCGGCTGTCGCACCCCTTCGTGGGCCTCGGCCGGCAAGACGTCTTCCTCACCGTCGACCTGCGCGCGGTGGAGGTGCCCGGCGCCCAGCGCGCCCCGGTGAACCTGGCGATGGTGATCGATCGCTCGGGCTCGATGTCGGGCTTCAAGCTGAACCAGGCGAAGCAGGCGGCGCGGCAGCTGGTGGCGCAGCTCACCCCCGCTGACCGGCTGGCGATCGTCCACTACGGCAGCGACGTGAAGTCGATGGACGGGCTGATGGCGACGCCGGAGAACAAGGCGCGGCTGCTGGCCTTCATCGACGGCATCTGGGACGACGGCGGCACCAACATCGGCGCGGGCCTGGCGACGGGCCGCGATCTGCTGTTGGCCGCGAAGAGCGACTTCCGGGTGAACAGGCTGGTGCTCATCTCGGACGGTCAGCCCACCGAGGGTGTCACCGACTTCGGGGGCCTGACCGGCATCGTGCGCGACGTGCGCAGCACCGGCGTCTCGGTGTCCAGCATCGGCGTGGGCGACGACTTCAACGAGAACCTGATGGAGGCGATCGCCGAGGTGGGCGCGGGCGCGTACGCCTACCTGCAGGACGCCTCGCAGCTGGCCAGCATCTTCCAGAAGGACCTCAACGCGGCCGGCACCCAGGTGGCGCGCGGCGTGGCGCTCACCTTCAAGGTGCCGCAGGGCACGCAGCTGCAGCGGGTGCTGGGCTACTCGCAGGTGGCCCGCGCCTTCGAAGGGACGACGGAGTTGGTGACGGTGTCGATGCCGGACTTCGCCGCCGCGCAGCAGGAGCGCGTGGTGGTGCACCTGACGGTGGACGCCGCTCAGGCCGGCCGCACGGTGACGGTGTCGGATCTCGCGCTCACCTACACGGACCTGCTCAAGAACGCGGGCATCAAGAGCGAGGCGCACCTGGCGGCCATGGCCACCGATCAGGCCGACGTGGTGGTGAAGAACCAGGACAAGGACGCGGTGGTGTTCGCGGCCCGGGCCCGCGCGGCGGACAACAGCCGGAAGGCGGCCGAGCTGCTGGGTGACGGCGACCTCGAGGGCGCCAAGGCGCTGTTCAAGACGAACGAGGCGATCTTCGGCGAGGCGGCGGCGGTGGCGGGCGCGCCCGCGGTGGCGCCGGACATCCAGGCGCAGCAGGCGCAGGCCGAGGCCTTCGAGCAGGCGCGCGACGAGCAGTCGAGGAAGGCGGCCCAGAAGGCGGTGCGCAACAAGGCGCGCGTCGACTATGGGCTGATGGGCTCGACGTACTGACGCGGGTGACACGCAGCTTCCCGAGAGGCACACCATGGCGAACACGGCCGTCCTTCAGCTGCACCAGCGTGAGACCTTCGAGCGGAACGTGACGCGCGCGCTGGTGGCGGGCGCCGGCGCCGGGGTGCTGGCCTTCCTCACCCAGAAGCTCCACTTCCCGGTGCCCCTGTCCTTCCTGGCGCTGGTGGGGGCGGCGCTGGCGTGCGTGCGGGGCGACAAGCTGGATCGGCTGATGCTCGCGGGCCTGGCCATCGTCCTGCCCGCGCTGCCGTGGCTCTTCGGGCTGTCGGCGGCCTGGAGCGTGGGGCTGGCGGGCGCGGCGGCCGGGGCGCTGATGGTGAAGGCGAGGATCAGCGAGAAGGGGGAAGAAGGGAGCGTCGCGTCGGATCGCCCGGGGCCGTTTCACTACGTGGCGACCGCGCTGGCGACGGGCGGGCTGGCGGTGGCGGGGACGGAGGTGGCGAGGGTGCTGTTCGCGCGCATGCAAGACGTGTCGACGCCCGGCGTGCTGAACTTCGCGGTGTCCGGGGTGGTGATCGCGCTCTTCGCCGGCATCGGCAGCATCGCCTCGCACATCGCCCTGGCCAGCGACCCGGTGGAGGCGCGCTGCGAGGAGCTGTTGCCGCAACTGTCCGGCGAGTTCGAGGGGCAGCTGTCGCGAGCCCTGTCCCTGTACCGGCAGTGTGGGACGCAGCTGGCTGCCCTCCCACGGGAGGCCGCCCGCGAGGAGCTGGCGCGCACGCTGTCCAAGCTGACGAAGGACGCGGCGGATCTGGCGGGCGAGTGGGCCGGGGTCGAGGCCCAGCTGCACGACAGCGCCCACGCCGACTTGAAGAAGGAGATCGCCGAGCTGAAGAAGAGCGCCGCGGCGGCCCGGGACTCGGTGGCTCGGCAGCAGCTCGAGGGCGCGGCGACGTCGCTGGAAGAGGAGCTGGAGCGGCTGGGAGAGCTCAAGCTCAAGCGCGAGCGGGTGCTGGCCAAGCTGAAGAGCCAGGTGGCGCTGCTGGAGCGCGCGCGGGTGGCGCTGATCGGCATGAGATCGTCTCACGCCACGGTGCGCGCCGCGGAGATGTCCGCCGTGTCGCGCAAGCTGAACGCCCTGGCCCTCGCCCAGACTGACGAGGCGAAGCTGGCCCATGAGGTGGCGACCGGAGCCGAACTCAAGGCCGTCGAGGTGGCGAAGGCCGATGAGGAGACGAAGAAGGCGATGGAGTCGATCGCCCCCGTCGCGCCCGTGGCGGGTGACGCCGAAGCGACGGCCGCGGCGCGGACCGACGAGTCGCTGAAGAACTGACCACTCACGAGCGCCAGTCGGGTTCCGCGGCAAGACACGACGGCAGACGCCGGACGATGGCGTCCTACGACTGAGCTCCGCAAACCCGGAGTTCACCTGGGATGGATCGCGCAGGACGTTGCCCGGAGGTCGAGAGGCGAGGAGGGAGCGGGCGAGAAGCGACGAACAGATCCGGGCAAGGGAGCAGCCGGGCGCAGCGCGGCGAGCCTGCGCACCGGGCTGAGGCTGCGCGGGGAGGTCGGTTCGCTACTGCACGCGGATGTCCGCCGTGCCCTGGAGCTCCACCTTGAGGCCGGCTTTCAGGCCGATCTTCTCGCTCCAGCCTCCCGGGACTTCCAGCACGTACTTCGACGGCGCCCCCGGCCCTCGCGACTGCAGGCTCTTCGGCTCCGCGCGCTCGACGATGCCCACGATGGTGAAGGACTCGTCGATGAAGATCATGTCCAGCGGGATGAGGGTGTTCTTCATCCAGAAGGTCAGCCCGTACTGGTGCGGGAAGAGGAAGAGCATCCCCGTGCCTTCAGGCAGCGAGGTCCGCCACATCAGCCCCCGCGTGCGCGCGTTCGCCGTCGCGGCGACCTCGGTGTCCACCACGTGCTTGCCGCCGTACGCGTCGGTGAGGATCACCCGCGCCTTCGGCAGAGGCGGCATCTCGTAGTCCTGCGCCGTCACGTCGGTGACGACCGGCTTCGGCTTGGGCTTGTCCTGCGGGGGAGGACTGCCACCCTCCGAGCGGCACGCGCTCAGGACCAGGGCCAGCAGCAGCGCCGCGCCGAGCGATCTCACGTCTTCAGCGTCTTGTTCAGCAGCCGCCCGGCGAGATCCGTCCCCAGGCTGTCCGCCATCAACTGCTCCACCACACCCTCGAAGTCGGAGCGCTGGCGATCATCGGAGTAGACGAACTTGATCCCCATGCCCGGCTCTTCGCCCTCCACCGTCGACCACACGACCTCTCCCAACAGCTCGAAGGGATCGCCGCGCTGGGGCACCGACAGCTTGAAGAGGAAGCGCGTGCCGAGCGGCAGCGGCTTCTTCGTCTTGATGAAGGTGCCGCCCTTGCTGATGTTCTTCGTGTAGTCCGCGAAGAAGGAGTTCAGCTTCTTGTAGTCGACCTTGAGCTCGATCGGCGCCCGCGCGTGCTGACGCCCCTCTGCTCCGGCTTTCTGGTCCCCTGGCATGCGGCCGGCAGTATACGGTCAGGTGATGCGGGAAGTCGCCTCTCGCGTGAAGGAAGCCCTCGCCCTTCGGCCCTTCGCCGTCTTTCTCGGCCTCTTCGTCATCGCCGGGTGCGCGCTGGTCGGACTGCCGCTCCTCGGCCTGCCCGGGTACGAGCTCGCGGCCGGCCTGTCGCTGCTGCAGGGGATCGTCGGCGGCGCGGTGGGGATCGTCTTCGGACGGCGGGAGCCGTCGTCGCCCCCTCTCGCCGTGGCGGCCGCCACGGTCTGCTTGTGGGCGGCGCTCGTGCCCCCGTTCGTCCTCGCCACCCTGCGCACGTGGATCGTCTCGCCGTGCGATCCCTTCGCCACCGTCGCCTTCTTCCCGCTGCTCGCCCTCCCGTCCGGGTTTCTCGCCGCCGCCGCCGGCGTCTTCGTCGGGAGCGTCGCGAAGCGGTGGTGGACCGCGGCGCTGGCGTGGGTCGGCCTCCTCGTGCTGTCCGCGATCCACACCGCATGGCCCATCGTCTTCGGGCCCCAGGTGTACGCGTACAACCACCTCGCCGGCTTCCTCCCCGGGCCGCTGTACGACGAGGAGCTGCACGTGCCCGCCTCGCTGGTGTGGTTCCGCGCAGCGACGCTGGCGCTCGGGATCGTGTTCATGGCGGCGGCGCGGGTGAGCTCTTCCCCTCGCGCCCCGTGGGGGAGAGGCCGCGTCGGGCTCGTCACCGTCGCGCTCGCCACCTTCGCCCTCATCGAGTTGAACGGGGTGGCCCTCGGCTTCCGAATGAACGACGAGACGGTCGCCGCGCGCCTCGGCGGGCTGTGGGAGAGCGCGCAGCTCGAGGTGCACTACCCCGCCGGCCTGCCCCCCCGCGAGGAGGCGCGGCTCCTGGAAGACGCGCGCTTCCGCCACCACCAGCTGATCGAGTTCTTCGGCGAAGCCCCGCCCGGAAAGACGCGCATCTGGTGGTACCGCACCGACGCGGAGAAGCAGCAACTGGTCGGCGCAGGCAGCACGGACTTCGCCAAGCCCTGGCGCCGCGAGGTCCATCTGAGCGGCCTCGAGTACCCCCACCGCGTCCTCAAGCACGAGCTCGCGCACGCGCTCGCAGCGCCCTGGGGCGCGCCCCCGTTCGGAGCCACCGCCACCCTCCTCGGGCTCAACCCGAACGTCGGCGTCATCGAGGGCTTCGCCGTGGCGGCGGCTGAGCGCGCCGAGGAGCTGACCCTGCACGAGTGGACCGCCGCGATGAAGAAGCGGGGCCTGCTGCCGGACGTTCGCACGCTCTTCTCTGGACAGGGCTTCTACGCGGCGCCCGCGTCCCGCGCGTACACCACCGCGGGCAGCTTCATTCGCTGGCTCGCCGACACGAAGGGAAAGGAGAAGCTGCGCGCGCTGTACCGCGCCGGAGACTTCGACGGCGTCTACGGCCAGCCGCTCTCCGCGCTCGCCGACGAGTGGGAAGCCTTCCTGGCCACCGTCACCGTCGACGGCCGCGGGGAGAACCTCGCCTTCGCCCACTTCCGCCGGGGCTCCATCTTCGACCGGCCCTGCGCGCGGGAGGTCGCCCGCCTCACCGAGCAGGCCGCCGCCGAGGCGACCAGCGACCCGCCCCACTCGGTCGCCCTCATCGCCCGCTGCCGCGCGCTGCAGCCGGACGAGCCCGCGCTCGCCCTCACCCACGCCCGCGGCCTGTACCGCCTGGGCCGGCGCGCCGAGGCGCTCGCGCTCTGCGACGCTCAGCTCGAGCGCTTCAAGGACGAGCCCTCCTTCTTCGCCGAGCCCGCCCTCCAGCGCGCCGAGTGGGCCCTGGCGGACGGCGACGAGGCCACCGCGCGGCGGCTGCTCACCCGCCTCACGGAGATCGACGTGAGCCCCGCGGTCGATCGAACCGCCCGCGTGCGCCTCGCCACCCTCGCCCTGCCCCCTCGGGGCCGCGCCGCCGCCGACGCCTACTTCGGAAACGGCGAGGACGCCGCGCGGCTGTACCTCTTGCGTGAGGGGCTGCTGGAGACACCCGACGAGCCCTTCCTCGCCTACCTCCTCGGCCGCCGCCTGACCCAGGCCGGGGAATTCACCGAGGCGCTGCGATGGCTCGACGTCGCCCTCGCCGCCCCCCTGCCCGACACCATCGCCGAAGAGGCCACCCGCCTCGTCCTCGAAGCCGCCTACGGCGCCCACCTGTGCCCGCGCGTCGAGGCGATCGCCCGCGACTCCCGCTACGGCGCCGCCTTCGCCGTCCGCGCCCGGGACTGGCTCGAGCGCTGCCGCTTCGACGGCGATCAAGCCCGCTAGCAGCACCCGGCACGTCGCGTGCACAAAGGCCCCGGGCGCCGGCCCGCCTCCCCCAAGAGACGGGTCCTTCGCGCGTGACAAATTGGCACGCACGGACCTGGGAGCCGTGCAAAACCGTCAGGATGAGGAGCCCTTCTTCATGCCGTCCCGCCGCCCGCTCGTGACGCTCACCTTCAGCGCCCTTTCGCTCCTGGCGCTGTCGGCCTGCATGCCGAAGAAGATCCCGGGTACGGACATCGACGACAACGACGACACGCGTGCGGTGATGGCGGTGTTCCAGGAGTACCGCAAGGCCGTCGAGGCCCGCGACGCGCACGGCGTGGTGACGCTCTGCGACGAGTCCTTCACCGACGACGGCGGCTCGGCCAACCCCGACGATGATCTCGTCTATTCGTCTCTCGCGAAGGAGCTGCCTGAGCGCTTCGCCCGCGTGCAGGACGTCCGCCTGGAGATGGCGATCCGGAAGATCGAGCTGAGCGAAGACACCTCGGCCGCGCGTGTCACCTACAGCTACACCCTCACCTTCCGCATGCCCAAGTACAGCAGCCGCGCCCAGAGCGAGACCGATCTCAAGCAGATGACGCTCAAGCGCGTGGGTGAGAAGATGTGGAAGATCACCTCCGGCATTTGAGGCCGCTGGGTTTGCCGGGGCGCCGTGCTACAGGGGCGGCATGGCCCCGCCCCTGATCCTCTACAGCGACGCTTTCTCCATCAGCCCATATGCGATGAGCTGCTTCGTGGCGCTGGAAGAGAAGGGCCTGCCCTACCAGCTGGTGAAGGTGGGCCTGCACACCGGCGAGCACAAGCTGCCCACCTACAAGGCCCGCACCGGTCGCGTGCCCGCCCTGCAGCACGGAGACTTCGTGCTGGCCGAGTCCAACGCCATCGCCGAGTACCTCGAAGACGCCTTCCCCGCGCCTGCCCACCCCCGGCTCTTCCCCGAGGGCTTGCGCGAGCGCGCCGTGGCCCGCGAGGTGATGGCCTGGATCCGATCGGATCTGATGCCCATTCGCGAAGAGCGGCCCACCACCAGCGTCTTCATCCAGCAGGTGAGCCGGCCCCTGTCCGAGCACGCCCGGCACTCCGTGCGCCGGCTGATCTCCGCGTGTGAGCAGCTCCTCAAGCCGGGCCAGACGAGCCTCTTCGGCGCCTGGTGCCTCGCCGACGCCGATCTCTCCCTCATGCTGCAGCGCCTCGCGCTCAACGGCGAC
Source organism: Myxococcota bacterium (assembly GCA_040752975.1). Taxonomy (GTDB): domain Bacteria; phylum Myxococcota; class Myxococcia; order Myxococcales; family Myxococcaceae; genus JADLDB01. The sequence goes on along the minus strand of JBFMHF010000079.1, from coordinate 5,302 downwards.
GAGCTGCCTGCGCACCTCGTCGAGTACGCCGCCAGCCAGTGGAAGCGCCCCTCGGTCGCCCGGTGGCTCGCCCAGCCTCGCTCCGATTACACGCCGTACTGAGGGCGATCCGTCGTTGACACTCCGGAAACGTGGCCGCTATATGGCCGCGCTTTCTCTGGCTTTTCACCGCAGCGGCGAGGATTCGATGACGACCGAGACCACCCCCAAGGCCGGCGAATGGAAGAAGCGCGAGAGCTTCGGCTCGGCGCTGGTGCAGATCCTGATCGTCGGGGCCATCCTCACGGGGGCTGTCTTCCTCGTCTACAAGCGCGGCACGAACAAGAAGGAGATCGCCGAGCTGATGAAGGAGGCCCGCGTGGCCGCGATGAAGGGCAACGCGGCGGATCTCAAGAAGGCGCTCGAGGTCACGGAAAAGGCGCTGGCGAAGGACGCCGCTTCTCCTGACGCGCTGGCCTTCGCCGCGGCGATGTACACCGACCTCTGGCTGATCCACCGCGAGCCGGGCGCCGACGCCAGGGCCAGGGAGTACCTCGACAAGGCGAAGAAGGCCGACGCACAGACGGACGAGCGCTTCGGCGCCGAGGCCCTGCACCTGGTTGCGGCGGGTGACGCGAAGGGCGCGGACAGCTTCGTCGAGGCGCTGCGGCAGAAGGGCGGCTCCGGCGCGCGGCTGTTCTACGCGCAGGCCGTCGCGCTGCAAAAGCAGGGCAACCTGAAGCTGGCGCGCCAGTCCTTCAAGGCGGCGATGGACAAGCAGTGGAAGGACGTCAACCTCGCGTGCGCCTACGGCGAGGCGATCCTGCTGGAGGGCGTACCGGGCGCCATCGACGCCTTCAACAAGGCCACTGGCCAGAACCCCGAGCTCTTCCGCGGCCGGCTCGATCTCGCGTTGGCCCGCGTCCAGAAGGGCGAGCGCGTGGGCGACGCGGAGTCGATCTTGAAGGAGCTGTCGGCCCGCGAGTCGGAGCTGTCCGTCGCCGAGAAGGCGCGCCTCAAGGCCGTGCAGGGCCACATTCTGCTGATCCAGGAGCAGCCGGATCAGGCCATCGCGCTCGCCGACGCGGCGCTCACCATCAACCCGGACGATCCCTGGGCGCAGCACGTGAAGGCCTCGGCGCTGGCGCAGAAGAAGGATCCCGCCGCCCCGGCCGCCCTCGACACGCTCCTCAACAAGGTGCCCTCGGCGCCCGTCTTCTACTTCGAGGGCGCGTCCGACCTTCAGAAGGCCGGCATGCTCGATCCCGCGCTGGCGGTGCTGGCGAAGTACGAGGCCTTCTTCAAGAACGTGAAGAACCAGACCGCCGACGGCAAGGAAGAGGCGTACCTCGATCGCGACGACCGCTACTACCTGGCCCGCGGCGACGTGCTGCGCGCCGCTGGCAAGCTGGACGACGCCATGGCCGCCTACGACAAGGCCATCGCCGCGAAGAACGTGAACATCACCCGCGCCACCTTCGCCAAGGGCTCGCTGTTGCTGGAGAAGAAGGAGTACGACGCGGCCGGGCAGATCCTCGTGGACATCACCCCGCCGGACGGCACCGGGCAGCTCGCCGAGGCCTACCTGGCGATGGGGGAGATCCTCTTCACCAAGAAGGAGTGGGGCCCGGGCTGCCAGAACTACGCCTTCGCGCTGGCCAAAATGAAGACGACGCAGGCGCCCCGCGAGAAGCTGAACGAGGTGCTGACGGACGTGGAGAAGAAGCTGAAGGCCGCCAACCAGCGCGAGATCGCCAAGCTCTGGGTGGAAGAGGCCAAGCCGCTCATCCAGTAGTCCGGCGTCGTGAAGGAACCGAGAGACCGGGCGCCGTCGCTCTACGCGCAGGTCGCGCTGGGGTTGCTCGTCTCCGGTCTGTTCTGCAGCGGCGCGACGTTCCTCTACCTGAAGAGCACCATGCAGACGCTGGACGCCCGCGCCACCTCGGAGGGCACCGACGTGGCGCGCGCCGCCGGGTGCTGGAAGGCCTACGGCACCTTCGAGGGCCCGGACTACGTCATCACCTGCGTGGTGCCCGACGCGCCGGAAGCCGTGGCGCCCGCCTGCGCGGCGTTGCATGGCGCGGTGACGCCCTTCCTCGACGGGGGCACGGGCCGGGTGCGGGTGCAGCGCCTGTCCCAGTACCCCTCGGGGAGAGTCCTCTGTGAGGACAGGCTGGGGCTGCCCGACGCCGGCTGAGCTACCGTTCCCAGGACGCCGAGGTGATCTTCCACTCGTCGCCCTGCTTCTCCAGCTCCGCGGAGATGTCGTAGCGGCTGGCGCCGTCGCCCGGCTGCTGCCAGTCGGACACCTGCCCGCGTGCGAAGACGAAGGAGCCCTTGAAGGACGCCTTCGTCGGAGACTCCACGGTCACGTCCAGCACGGGGTTCAGCACGACCAGCGCGCTCTGGTTGCGGAAGAGGTGGCCGACGATCAGCTGCTTCACTTCCTGCCGGGAGGCGCCGGACGGCCCGCGGAAGTTGTCGGCCAGGCTCTCGGTGACGCCCGCCGCGTCGCGCTTCTGCGCGGCGTCCACTGCCCTCGCCACCAGCTCGCGCACCTCTTCCTCCGGCGTGCGCTGGGGCCTCGGCCAGAAGAGGTAGACCGCCCCGCCCACCACGAGCGCCAACACGAGCCCCACCAGCCGGCTCCCCCTCATGCGCCGTCCACCACCAGCTCGTCGGCGTCGAGGATCTCCACCGGCCGCATCGCCTCGCCGATCATCTTCAGCCGCCGCTCGGACAGCCCGTCGAGGTACTCGCGGATGCCCGGGTACTGGCTGATCAGCTGCTCGAACTGCGCGCGCTCGAGCGTGGCGATCGCCGTCTTGCGCGAGGCCGCCACCGTGGCCGTGGCGCGCAGCCCTTTCAGGAGCGCGATCTCCCCGGCGATGTCGCCCTCGCGGAGAATGGAGAGGCTCACCACGCCGCCTGCCGGATCCTCCTTCTGCACCACCAGCTCGCCGGCCAGCACCAGCACCAGCGCCTGCACCGGCTCTCCTTCGGAGATCACCTTCTCGCCCGGCGACAGGCCGCGGAAGCTGAAGCGCGACAACAGCGCGGTCCGCTCGGCCTCGGGGACGGGCCCGAACAACGGCGAAGTGGCCACCAGGTTCCGCGCCATGCGCTGCTGGGCGAAGGTGGCAAGCACCTGCGGCACCGAGGGGAAGGTGCGCGCCAGCACGTTCAAGTCCTCGCGCTCGATGACCAGCACCTCGCAGTCGGTGATGGCCGTGACGGTAGACGTGGGCGGCGCGCCGGTGAGGAGGCTGATCTCTCCGAAGATGGCGCCCCCGCCGAGGAAGGCCAGCGTCTTCGCGTGCCCTTCCACCAGGCGGGTCACCTCGGCCTTGCCCGCCACCAGCACGTAGATCCGATCGCCGCCCTCCCCCTCCTTGCAGACGACGTCGCCTTCCTTGAGCTCGCGGTACTCCATCAGCTCGGTCAGCTCGAGGAAGGCGTTGAGCTCGAGGTCGGCGAAGAGCGGCAGCGGTGGGCGCGCGTCGGGGTCGGCCTGCCCACCCGTGTCGGGAGCGGCCAGCACGGAGATGGCCTGATCCGACAGCTCGCTGCCCTGCAGCGTCATGAGATCGGTGGCCACCTTGCCGTCATAGAGGTGCTCGGGCGGCAGCGGCGGAGGCACGGCGGCGCGGCCACCCACCACCTTCGCGGCGCGGGAATGGATGCGGGCCAGCGTCTCCTGGATCCGCTTCTGCCCGGGCGCCAGCAGCATCGCCTGGCGGCACGCGGCGATGGCCGACAGCAGGTAGTCGCGGCGGGCCAGCCCCTCGGCGCAGGCGTGCAGCACCGTCACGGCGCGCTCCGACTCGCCCAGCCTGGAGTAGCACTTCGCCGCCTGCATGCGGGAACGGTGATCGTTCGGCTGCCGGCGCACCGCCTCGGCGAACACCGCCAGCGCGCGCTCCCAGTTCCCCTCGGCCACGAAGTCGTAGCCCAGCTCACGCAGCGACCCGCTCATCGTGCTCGTCTCCTCCCGCCCCTTCTCTTGCCGCAGCGTCGCGTCTCAGGGCTGCATGGCGGCGATCTGGTTCTTCGCCTTCTCGTGGACCGTGGAGCCCGGCACAGTCACCTGCACGACGACCTTGAACTTCCGCAGCGCCTCGCGGGGATCGCGGTCGCGCTCCACGTACGCCTCCTGGAAGAGATCCTCGGCCTTCGCGCTCACCTGATCGAGGCCGTCGCGCGCCTTGGAGTCTTCCGGATCGAACTTCGCCGCGTCACGGAAGTTCTGCCACGCGGTGACGAGATCGTTGCGCAACAGCGCCTCGCGGCCGGCGGCGATGGAGGCCGCGCCCAGCTTCTCCTCGAGCTCCTGGCCGTACTTGTTCGCCTTCAAGTCGATCTGCTTGTAGAGCTGGTGGGCGAGGCGCAGGGGTTTGGACGCCTGGGCGATGGCGCCCTGCTTGAACTTCTTCATCCCCTCCTCGTAGTTGCGCCCGAAGTTGGGGATCGCCCCCTGCAGCATCTTGGCGCGCTTGTAGATGTCCTTGTCGCCCGTGTAGGCGTCGATGACGCGGGAGCATTCGCTGGCGGCGCGATCCCACTCCCCGCCGGCGAACTTGCGCTCGACGACGCGGAAAGCCTCGGCGATCTCCTCCTCGCGCTTGGCCTTCTTGTAGGCGGCGGCGTTGGCGGCGGACTTTTTCGCCTCCAGCTCCTCTTCCTTCTGCTGCTGGGCCAGGTTCTCCTCGAAGGCCTTGATCGCCTCGGCGGGGGCGGCCTGCTCTTCGACGGGCAGCTCGGCCAGGAGCGCCTTGGCTGATTCGACCTCGCCGGCGTTCAAGAACTCCTGCAGCTTCTCCTTCTTGTAGGCGAGCTCCGCGAGCTCGAGCTCGGCGACCAGCTTGACCTTGAGCTCCTGGCTCTTGCTGGAGCCCTTCTCGGCCTTCGCCAGCGCCTTCTTCGCGTCCTCGAAGCGCTTGTTCTCGAGGAAGCCGCGGGCCTCGTCGAGCGCCCGCACGTAGGCCAGCTCTTCCCGGGCGGTGTTCCCCAGCCGCGTCTTGTCGATGCCGGGCACCAGCTTCTCGGCTTCCTCCACCAGGGCGACGGCCGCCTCGTAGTTGCCTTCCCGGACGGCGTTGCGCGCCTCCTGCATCTTCTGGTCGGCCAGCACTTTGCCGGGATCGACCGGCGGCTGGGGCGGCGGGCGCGACGCGATCGCGATCACGATCACCAGGCAGAGGAACCCCACGCCGGCGACGAGGGCCAGGCGCACCTTCGGGTTGAGCGCTTTGAACCTGCCCACCAGCCCGGCCGGCGCCTCGTCCTTCCGCCCACGCGCGGTGCGGATGCGATCGCGGGTGGC
>JBFMHF010000078.1:0-32978 GCA_040752975.1 Myxococcota bacterium | reverse complement strand
GGGGAGGAGCAGGCGGTGGTGGGGGAGTCGACGGCGGCGTCGGCGGGGGCGAGGGTGGCGGCTCCAGCGCGACTGGAGGCTGTGCCTGTGGAATTCCCGGCGGCGACCTCGCGTGGCTGTCGGCGCTCCTCGTCCTCGGGGCTCGACTCACCTCCAGGAGGCGCGCGGGGTGACTCCGACGGGGTTCAATCGCGGGGGCGGAAGCGGCGCTTCTCCAGCGTGCGGATGACGCTCGCCACGCATCGCCAGCCGCACGTCGTCCGAGCGCGCGGTCAGGGCTCCGTGTGGCTCCAGGATCCGCCGCATCGCGTCTCGGGCCGCGCCGAAACGGGAGGAGCCGCGCACGTGGTGACGATCGCCTGACGCGCCTTGGTCCCGTAGCCCACCGGCGAGCCGGCGTTGCGGGTTGCCCCGGTGGCGGCCCAGGTCGAGCCGGGCGAAGAGACTGTCCCGCGGCGGACGAGCCCGCCCGCGCGACCACCACGACGCAAGACGCATGCAGCTCCGTCACTCCGCACAGCAGGGCCTTCGCGTCGTCGAGCAGCACCCCGACCTCGTCGCCCGCTGGAGCCGCACCGCGCCAGCGCGCGGTAGGCGAGCACCATGCGATCTCCCCTTGCGGTCCGAAGCACGACTCGGCGTCAACGGCCCGCTCGAGCGCGAGCTGAAAGTCCGAGCGCAGGTGTGCGCCGCCACCCAGATGAGCGCGACGCCCTGATGCTGGATGTTTCCGACCTCGCGGTGCAGCTCGAGGCTCTCGATCAACCAGCGCTCGGCGTCCCCGTCCGAGTCTTGCGCGAGCGCGAGGATGCCCAGGTTCGTCTGCGCGATGGCCGTTGCGCGCGAGCAGCACCTCCCCCAGGTTGGGTTGGCGCCAGTGGGCGAGCGAGATCCCCTCGAAGCGCAGGTCCCCGGTCTCGCGGTGCAGGCGCAGCGCGTCCTCGGCCAGCCGCAGCGACTGCTGCACGTCTTCGATCGCCGAGCCAGACGCCGACGAACGTGCTCATCGGAGCCCCTCGCAGCACAGACTCCCTGGCGCCGGAGACGCCCGCCTCGTCAGCGCGCGGCGAGGCCCCTCCTGGTGAACGGGGGCGCGCTCAACGTCGCGGCCCCACCTGCACGCACGGGGACGCCGGCTGCGGCACCGACGTGTCCAGCGTCCCCACCTGCACCAGCGCGCCGTCGCCGCATGCGGCGTACACCGGCACCTCGGCGCCGCCGCTCACCACCAGGCGCTGCACCTCCAGGCTCGCCTTGTCCGGCACGGTCACCGCCGGCCCCAGCGTCGCGCGCGAGGTGACGTCCTTCGCCCGCACCGTGGCGCCACGCTCGACGTACAGCACCCCGCCGCCAGTCCGCTCGGCCACCAACGTCCCCACCCGCACCGTCGCGAAGGCCGAGGCGAACAGCGCGCTGCCTTCCACCTCGCGGGCCGTCACCTCATCGACCTCCACCTGGGCGTCTCGCAGCATCAGCGCGTCGCCCAGGCTGCGCGTGCCGTCGCCGTTGGCCTCGGCTGACAGGCGCTCCACCACCACGCGCGAGAGCCGCGCACGGCCCTTGCGCACGAAGACGCCCATCGCCTTCGAGTCCAGGAGGCGCGCGTCCTCCACCGTCACCTCCGAGTCCAGCAACTGCACCGCGCCTCCCGGGCCGGCGTGACTCACCTCCACGTCTCGCAGCGAGCCCGAGGCCCGCATGAACACCACGCCCGACTCGTACGCGCGCTGGGAGCGGAGGCCCCGTGCGTCCACCCTCGCGCCAGACGCCACGCTGAGCGCCGACGCGTGCCCGTCGACCTCCAGGCCTTCCACCCGGGCCTGCCCGCCGGCGACGAAGACGGCCGGGCCCGTCCCTCCCCAAGCCCGGGCCTGCGACAGCGTCAGCGTTACGCCCGAGGCGTGCACCAGCGTCCGCCCACCTTCGCTGCGCACGTCCGTCAGCGTCGCAGCGCCGCCCTCGAGCTGAAGGGCCCGCTTCAGGCCGCCGCGAAACGAAGCGCCGCGCACCTTCACCTCCGCGCTCCTCGCCCGTAGCCCCAGCGCCTCGGGGATGGTGCCATCGAGGGACAGCCCCTTCGCCTCGAGCACCGCGCCCTCGCGCACGTCGACGCCCGCCTCCCGGTGCCCGCTCACGTGCACCTCGTCCAGGAAGCACTTCCCGAGAAGCGACACCCCCACCGCGCCCCCCTGCACCGACACGTGCGCCAGTTCCAGCGCCTCGCCCGTCACCACCACCACCGGCGCCTCGGCGTGCAGCACCACCTCGCCGTGCCCTACCACCCGCGCGCCCACCGGAAACGCGAAGGGGCCTTCATACAGCCCGCTCGCCAGGTGCAGCGCGACCCTCGCCGGCAGCTCGCCAGGAATGCGCTTGAGCGGCCTCGAACGCGTCCCGTCGCCTCCCTCCAGGGCATACGCGTCCACCCAGACTTCTGCCCGCGCAGGCGCTTTTCCGATCGGCGTCGCCACCTCCCGCACACACCCGCACACCGCCAGGAGGCCCACCAGGCTCCACGCCCGATCGCGCCGGGCCGGACTGCGATCACGCCAGCCCCGCAAGGCCGTGGTCTTCCATGTGAAGCGGGCCGCTGCGTGATCTGTGACGGGCGCTGTCAGATCAGACACAAAATCCTCGAGAAATCATGTCTGTAATGCATTGACGGGCGCGATCGCGCTCTGGTACTCACGCGGCCCTCGCAGCGGAGGGGCTGCGGGAAAACTCGCAGTTCCAGCAGCACATTCGGAGGGGATCCGACACATGACGAAGGCAGAGCTGGTTGAGGCGGTCGCGCAGCAGACCCGGTTGACGAAGAAGTCGGCCGCCGAGCTGATCGACGTGGTGTTCGACAACGTGGGCAAGGCGGTGAAGGCGGACAGCCGCTTCAGCTACCCGGGCTTCGGGACCTGGTCCATCCGCACCCGCAAGGCGCGCAAGATCCGCAACCCGCAGACGAACGAGATCATGAAGCTCAAGGCCACCAAGACCATCGGCTTCCGGCCGGCCAAGGAGCTCAAGGAGACCCTCTGAGCCGCTGAGGGTTGTCTCTGCTTCCATCCACGAGGCCTCGGGCAACCGCCCGGGGTCTTTGTGTTTGTGGCGCCCGCGCACGCTACCTCCCGAGCAGGAGCGGATCGCCCGGCCCATCCGGCCCGTACCTCCGCATCAGCTCCGCGGCGTCCAGCCCACGCGAGCGGCCGAGCAGCTCGGCCAGGGGGCCAGCCTCGACGAAGAACAGGCCTTCGCCGGTGAAGAGGGAGACGAAGACGCCCCCCGACGCGGGCAAGCGCACCCCGCGGCAGCAGAGGAAGTTGACCAGCTTCGGCAGGGTGCGGCGGGCGAGGAAGTCGTCGGGGTCGAGGGCAGGCAGCACGACCTCGTAGCTGGTGCCGCGCACGCCGCCCGCTTCCATGTGCTCGCGGGCCCAGGCGATGGCCTCGTTGGCCTCGGCGACGCCGGCGCGGTGGAAGGCGAGCGCGCAGGCCGCGTCGACGAGCGCGCGCTGGCTCACCGATGCACCGGGCCCTGGGTGAGGAAGGGGGTGGGGGCGCCGGGCTCGGGGAGCAGCTCCTCGGGGTCGACGGGCGCTCCGTCCTGGAGCAGCTCGAAGTGGAGGTGCGGGCCGGTCGTCTGCCCGGTGTCGCCGGCGAGGCCGATGACGTCACCGCGCTTCACCTGCGCGCCGGGCGCGACGAGCAGCGCCTCAAGGTGGCTGTAGCGCGTGGACAGGTGGCCGTCGTGCTGCACCTCGAGCTGCTTGCCGTGGGCGCCGTTCCACCCCGAGAAGGTGACGGTGCCCGCCGCCGCGGCGCGCACCGGCTGCGAGACGTCGGCGAGGAGATCGACGCCCGCGTGGAAGCGGTACTCGCCGTGCACGGGGTGGAAGCGATTGCCCCAGGGCGAGGTCATCACCACCGGCTGCACGGGCCAGAGGAAGGTGCGCGGGTTGGCGGGCTTCTTCGGCTTCGCGGCCAGGCGGGTGAGGGTGCCCGAGAGGCGGCGCAGCGTCGCTGGAATGCGCTCGGCGAGCTCGAGGGGGACGTCGCCGAAGGAGCCGCGATCGCCGTCCAGCTCGGTCTCGAGCGCGAGGCGCGCCCGGGCCAGCTCCAGCGACGACAGCTGCGCGGGCGGACGGGCGAGGAGGAGATCGACCTCATCGAGCAGCGCGGTCCAGGCGCGGACGTGGGCGGCAGGCATGGGCGCGCCCGAGGCGGTGGCGAGGCGAACGCTGCGCGCCTCGGCCTGGAAGCGCTCGAGGGCGGGGCCGAAGCGAGGAGACGCTTTGGGATCGACCACGGGGCGGGGGCTCGGCGTGCCGAAGGCCTCCTCGACGCTCAGCCGGGGGCCCGGCGTGGAAGCACAGCCAGCGAGACAGACGAGGAGCGCAGCGCGCCACATGCGGGGCTCAAGACTACCCCAGAGCGTGCGAGCGGACGAACCGGCGGCCGGCGCCCGAGGTAGAAGGACGCCAATGGCCACGAAGCGGGAGTCGGCGGAGGAGAAGCGGGCGCGGGCGCTGGAGATCCTCAAGCGGCTCGACGGCGCGATGCCCGAGGCGGAGATCGAGCTCGACTTCGAGACGCCGCTGGAGCTGCTGGTGTCGGTGGTGCTGTCGGCGCAGACGACGGACAAGCGGGTGAACCTGGTGACGCCGGCGCTGTTCAGGGACTTCCCCACGGCGCAGCACTATGCGCAGGCCACTCCCGCGCAGCTCGAGAAATACATCCAGACGGTGGGGCTCTTCCGGAACAAGGCGAAGGCGCTGGTGAAGCTGGGGCAGGTGCTGGTGGAGCGCCACGGCGGCGCGGTGCCGACCACCCGCGCGGAGCTCGCCGAGCTGCCCGGAGCGGGCCAGAAGACGGCGGGCGTGGTGTCCATTCACCTGGGCACGGACAAGGCGTTCCCCGTCGACACGCACATCTTGAGGCTGTCGAAGCGGCTCGGGCTTTCGACGCAGCCGGACCCCGACGGCGTCGAGGCAGACCTGCGCAAGCTCGTCCCCGAGGAGTGGTGGTTCAAGGGGCACCAGCTGCTCATCTGGCACGGGCGGCGCTGCTGCGACGCGCGGAAGCCCGAGTGCCACCGGTGCGTGGTGGCGGAGCTGTGCCCGAAGAAAGGCGTGCCGAAGAAGAAGGAGCAGAAGGTCGCCCGCCGGTGAGCGGCGCCGCTACCGCGCCTCGGCGCGCGCCGACTTCTTCGCCGGCTTCTCGTCGCCCTCGTCGTGCGCCTCCCTCGACGCCTGGAGCTTCTTCATCCGCTTGCGGATCAGCTCGCGCTTCAGCGTGGAGATGTGGTCGACGAACATCACGCCCTTGAGGTGATCCGTCTCGTGCTGCACGGCCACCGCGAGCAGCCCTTCGCACCTGAGCGTCTGCTCGTCGCCGTTCTCGTCGAGGAAGCGCACCGTCACCACCGCCGCGCGATCGACGTCTTCCGCTTCGCCGGGCACCGACAGGCAGCCTTCCTTGTACGTCTGCTTTCCTTCGAGCGAGAGGATCTCGGGGTTCACCATCGCCACCGGCTTCGCCTCGGGCTGCCGCGGCGTGGTGTCCAGGACAATCACGTTCTTCAACACGCCGATCTGCGGCGCGGCCAGGCCCACCCCGTCCGCCGCGTACATCGACTCGAACATGTCCTTGATGAGGGTGCGGATCTCATCGTCTACCTTCGCGACCGGCTGTGCCTTCTGCTTCAGCACCGGGTGCGGCCACACCAGAATCTCGTGAACCATGCCCCTGGTTGTAATGCCTCGAGCCCCTCCGCGCAATCGGCCGGGTCCAACGAAAGCCCCTCTTTTCGATGGGTTGAGAGGTCCGTTCACCTAGTCGAGCAGGTGCCGCGCATACTCTGCGCGCCGGCGATCGTCCTCGAGGGCGCGGGCGGCTTCTTCGAGGAGCCGGTACACCACCTGGGCCCGCTGCTGGAGGGAGGGATCGGGGTGGCCGGAGAAGCGCAGAGGATCGAACTCGCCGCCCAGGCGCTCGAAGGCGCGCTGGACGTCCTCGGCGCCGGCGGTCCTCGGCAGGCCGAGGATGGTGAAGTAGTCCGCGTCCTGCACCTCGTCGTACTTCGCTTCGAGCCGGCGCACGTCGAGCTCCGCGTCCACCACCGGCGCTGCCTGCTTCGGGGGCCGCACCTCGATGAGGCCGAGCAGCTTCGCCACCAGCAGGGCGCGGAAGGCGACGTCGGGCTTGAGGCCCGAGGCCAGCGAGAGGTCTTCCACCGTCGCCTCGCCATCGGCCCAGGTGAGCATCTTGCGCTCGCGCTCCGAGAAGCCCAGCGCCCTCAGGTCCAGCTCGGCGTCCGTCGGCTGTGGCACGGCCTCGCCGCCGCCCAGTTGCTCCAGGAGCGCGTCGGGAGGCACGGCCCGGCGCAGCGACTCCGCCAGCATGGGGAGGGTCGCTCGCGGCACCGCGGCGATCAGCACCGAGTCGGAGGGCGGCTCGTCCACCAGCCGGTAGTTGGTGGAGGACTCGGTGAAGGCCTCCAGCGCGGTCTGCTCGGTGTAGCGCTGCACCAGGGGCACCACCTCGACGTCGCGGACGGCCCCGCGCGCCTTCAGCGCTTCGAGCTGCTCGCGGGGCGTGGCCGTCTTCAGCATGCGCAGCTCGGACTCCTGCCGCGCGTCGATGAGCCCGTCGCGACGCGCGCGATCGATGAGGCTCTCGTGCTCCAGCGTGGACTCGGCCGCCAGCACCGCGCCGCGCTTGAACCACAGCGTCCTCAAGCCGCCGGGGACGCCGAGCTCCAGCCGTCCGTCTGCTTGCGCCAGCACCAGCTGCCCCACCAGTCGCGCGAGCCCGTCCAGCCCCACCGTGCCCGTCCGGGGGACGCCCACCACCCGGCCGCCCGGCAGGGCCAGCGGCGCCATCGCCCGCTTCTCCAGCGTGTCCACCTTCTCCTGGGCCACCGCCGCGCGCGCTTCGGCCGCCTCGGCGCGGGTGCGCAGCTCGTCCATCGCCTGCGCCTGCGCCGCCACCTGCGCTCGCGCCTCCTCCGCTGCGCGCGTCAGCCCGGCGATCTCCTGGAGGGAGCGCTCCAGCTCGCCCGTCGTGCGCTCGAGATCGCCCTGCGCGACGCCCAGCGCGCTCTTGAGCTCGTCGCGCTCCTTGATCGTCTCGTCCAGCTTGTCGGTGGCCGCGCCGAGATCGACCTCCAGCGCGGCCGCGCGCTTCGTCAGCGCCTCCAGCGCGTCGCGCGCCTCGTCCCGCTGCTCGACCGCTTCCGCCAGCGAGTGCTCGTTGGCCTTCGCCGCCGCCTCCGCGGCCTCCTTCGCCGCTCCAAGCTCGCCCTTGAGCGCCGCCAGCGACCGCGCCGCCTCCTCACGCGCCGCCCTGGCCTCGGCGGCCTCGCGCTCGAGCTGCTGCGACAGGACCTCGGCTTCGTGCCGCGCCTCGTCACGCTCGGCAATCGCAGAGGCGAGCTCCTCCTGCACGCCGAGCAGCTCGCGGCGCGTCGTCTCCAGCGCGCCCTCCAGCTCCGCCCGCCGCTGCTCCAGCGTCTCCGACGCCTCCGTCTTCGCCAGCTCCAGCTCGGCGGTGAGGCGGTCGAACTCCTCCGACAGCCGCTCGTGCGCCTCCTCCACTTCCGCGCGCGCGTCCCGCTCCTGCTGCAGCAGGGCCTCTGCCTGCTCGGCGCGGCGCGCGGCCGCCTCCTGCTCGGCGGCCTGCCGCTTCGCCTCCGCCTCGGCCTCGCGACGCCGCGCCTCTGCCGCCGCCCGTCCCTCCAGCATCAACTGCTCGGCGCGGGACAACAGCTCCGCGGTGTGCGCAGGTACGGCAGGCGCTGCGGCGGGAATGGCGTCCTCGTCGAGGCCGCTGAAGTCAGACTCGCTGCTCTCGAAGGGCGCGCCTTCCGCCGCGGGAGGAGGAGGGGAGGGCGTTGCCTCTTCTATCGGCTGCGGCGTCACCACGGCCCGCGCCTTCTCTTCGCGAGCGATGCGGCGCCGCTGCGCTTCGGCGCGCACCTCGTCCTCGAGGCGCTGCAGCTCGTCGTCCACCGGCGGCGCGGACAGCGTCGACTCCACCGACGCCATCACCTGCGCCTCGACGTCGCGGTGCATCGCCTCCTCGAGGTCGGGCAGGTCGCCGAAGAGGTGATCGGCCAGCTCGGTTTGCGCTGGAGGCGGCGGCTCCGCGCTCGCCTCGGGTGGCGGTGGCTCCACGCCGGGGTACTGCGTGTCCGTCGTGGGGGTGAACGCCGGACGCGCTTCGGGAGGCGTCACCGGCTCGTCGGCGCCTCGCTCGGGCGCGGGGGCCGACTCTGCCTGCACCGGCTCCACGGAGTCCGCCTGTCCTTCCTGGATGCGGGGGGCCTCCCCGGGCGCTCCGGAGCCCTGGGGCTTCGCGCCCGCAGCGGCTGTGCCCGCGTACGCCGCCGGGTCCGGCTCTGCTGCGCGCCCCGACGCCGCGTCCTCGTGCGCCGCCGCCCCAGCGTCTTCGGACCCTGCTGCAGCGCCCGCGAAGTCCGACGCCTCCTCGCGCATCGCGGACGTGCCCGACGCGGAGACTCCCGCCTCCGCTGGGCCTCCCGGCGCGGGCGTGACGGGCTCGTCTTCGCCCACGTCCGGGGGCAGCTCGCCTCCCGCCGCTTCCACCGCCGCGGCCTCATCCGTGGGGACGGTGGCGGCCATCGACGCGGTCGGCTCCTCCGGAAGCTCGTCGGGCAGCGACGTCTCTGCTGGGGCGAGCCTGGGAGTCCCCTCCGGTGGGGTCGGCGGCTCCGCGTCGGCGGCTGGGGCAGCGCGCTCTTCCAGCGGGCCGGACGCTGGCTCCGCCGCCACGGCTCCTTCGTCAGCGGAGAGGGACGCCGTGACGGTGACGAGGCGCGGCACCGCCTCTTCCACCACCGTCTCGGACGAGGAGAAGGCCTGCGACGGCTTCGTGGCGCGCCACGCGTCGGGCTCTTCGGGGGGCTGCTCGGTGACCGCTGCCTTCTGGGCCGGCGTCGTCTCCAGCACCTTCCACCCGTCGAGGCGATCCGCGGTGCGGAAGTTGTCCGACACCGTCTGCGCGAAGCCCTGGGGATCGATGGGCAGGGGCTCCACCGGCCAGGGGAAGCCCGGCACGGACTCGCCCAGCAGCACGACGCGCAACAACCGCGCTTCCGGGTGTGACGCGAGCTCCTCCAGCACCACGGCGCCGCGATCGCTCTCCACGCTGGGCTGCAGGAGGATGAGGCCCGGCAGGCTGTGGCCCCAGGCGATCAGCGCGTCGGCGGCGTTGGTGGCCAGCACGCACTCGTAGCCCTCGCGCGCGAGCACGCGCTTGACGGACGCGATGACGGCGAGGTCATCGGCCACGAGCAGGACGGGCGGGGCGGCCATGGGCAGCTACACGTTCCTACAGGGCCGGGGAGCGGTCCACTTTCCCTCCGGCCGACGGGTGGTTGGAGGCCAGTAACGCGGCTGATTGACCCTCGACGCCGCGCTTGACCCCTCAGGACGGCCGGCCTAGGAGCGCCCCCGTCATGAGCTCCCTCCGGGACATCCGCAAGCGCATCAAGTCGGTGAAGAGCACCCGGCAGATCACCAAGGCGATGAAGATGGTCGCCGCCGCCAAGCTGCGGAAGGCGCAGGAGAACGCCACCAACACCCGGGCCTACGCGCAGACGCTGTGGAAGCTGCTCAACGCCGCGTTGCTGGGCCTGGAGGCTGGGGACGCGCCGCACCCGCTGCTGGTGGAACGCCCGGTGAAGCGCATCGACGTCATCGTCGTCACCAGCGATCGCGGCCTCGCCGGCGCGTACAACGTCAACGTCGGCCGTCAGGTGTTGAAGTTCATCCGCTCCAACCCCGACGCGAAGGTGGAGATCGTCACCATCGGCAGGAAGGGCGGCGAGTTCCTGCGCGCGCGCGGTTACAAGGTGCGCAAGGACTGGCCGGGCCTCTTCGCGAAGCTGTCCTACGCCGTCGCCCAGGAGGTCGCCGCCGAGGTGACCGAGCGCTTCGTCAAGGGCGAGACGGACGCGGTGTACGTCGCGGGCACGTACTTCAAGTCGGCGCTGGTGCAGGAGCCGACGATGCTGCAGTTGCTGCCCTTGAAGCCCGGCATGGGCTACCACGGCGAAGTCGACGAAGAAGAGACGAAGGCCGCCGCGTCGATGCTCTTCGAGCCCGATCGCCAGGCGCTCATCGACGAGCTGCTCCCGCGCTCCGTGTCAGTGGGCATCTTCCGGCTCCTGCTGGAAGGCCTCGCCTCGGAGCACGGCGCGCGCATGACGGCGATGGAGAACGCCACCAAGGCGGCCGGCGACATGATCGGCACGCTGACGCTGGCGTACAACCGCGGCCGCCAGGCGGCGATCACCAAGGAGCTGATGGAGATCGTCTCCGGCGCCGAGGCGCTCAAGGGCTAAGTCCAGTCAGCGCTCCCAGGTACGCCCTTCGCGCCAGTCGAAGCCGAGGGCGCCCGGGTGGCTGTACTCGGTGACGCGATCGCCCTTTCGCGGCGCGAAGGGCGTCCAGAGCCGCTCATCCTCTCCGTCCTTCCAGCGGATCCGCACCTGCACGCGTTCGCCGACGCTGCCCTCCGCCACCGAGGCCACGACACCGGTGCGCTTCGTCGCCTTCGAGTCGTCGAGGGCCCCGTTGAGGTGGGTGAGCGCGCCGGTGACGGCGAGGCCTACCGCGGCCCAGAGGAGCAGGAGGGAGAAGCCGACGCGCCTGCCTGAGCCCGAGCCACCCCTCATTGCGCTCTCCAACGCAGGCCGGGAAAAGAAGGCCACCAGCGCGCCGCACGCGCCGCCGATGAACAGCGGCCCCAGGCCCGCCGGCCACTCGTTGGCCGAGTACCACGCGTAGAGGCCGGCCAGCGCGGTGGAGACGCCGAGACCGGTCAGCAGCGTCAGGCCTCGCTGCGCCGGCGCCGGGTCCTTTGGCCCACCGGCTCGCGCGACGATCAGCAGATCCTCGAGCGCCTCGAGAATGGGGCGGGCCTCGAAGACCTCGCCGCGCGGCTCGAGCTTCACGCGCGCGTACTGCGGGGTGATGCGGATCGCGTGCACGTGGCCCGCGAGGAGCCGGCGCACCGCCTGCCGCGTCGCCTCCTTCGCGAGGATGCGCCGGACGTCGGCTTCACTGGAGGTGTTGTCGATGTACACCTCGCGATCGAAGCCCGGGGAGCCGAGCTGCACCTCGACGGCCACGCCACGCTTCTTCGCGGCGCGGTCCGCCCCGTCCTCGACCCGCAGGAGGATGTTCGCGTCGTCACTCCGCGGAGGCGGGGCGCCCTCGAAGAAGACGAGGAGCTCCAGCCCTTCGACGCGGTCGAACCGGCGCACCCCGTCGCCGTCGAACGAGATGATCAACTGCAGGCGCGCGCGCTGCCCGTCGATGCGGACGTCCAGGGCCTCGCCGCCCCGGTACGTGACGCCGAGCGCCTCGGCGACGTCGTTGAGCTGCGTCCACCGGCCGCGCTTCGCCTTCTCACTGGTGACCCGCCACTGGCCTCTGGTCCGCACGCCGGCCGCATCAGAGCATCGCGGAGGGATCGACGTCGATCACCACCTTCACCGACGACGGCAGGTCCTCGAGCAGCTTCTCGGCCGCGTCGAGGGGACCGGAGAGATCGGCGTGCGTCGGCCCCTTCACCACCACCTGCCAGCGCGTCTTGCCCTTGATGCGGGTGATGGGCGCCGGCGCGGGCCCGAGCAGCCGTACTCCGCGGGAGACGTGAGGCAGGGCGATGGCCATCACGTTCGCCAGCCGCTGGGCGGCGCGCGCGGTCAGCTCAGGGGAGTCGCCCTCGATGCGGAGCGCGGCCATGCGCGAGTAGGGCGGCCAGTTGAGATCGCGGCGGCGCTTGAGCTCGCCTTCGCTGAAGCCCCGGTAGTCAGCCGCCAGCATGCAGGCGATCGGCGCGGCCTGCGGGTTGTAGCTCTGCACCAGCACGCGCCCGGCGTCCTTCCCGCGCCCTGCCCGACCCGCGACCTGGGTGAGGAGGTGAAAGGTGCGCTCCGCGGCGCGGAAGTCGGGCAGCGCCAGCGCCGAGTCGGCCAGCACGACGCACACCAACGTCACGCCGGGGAAGTCGTGGCCCTTCGCCACCATCTGCGTGCCCACCAGCACGTCGATCTCCCGGCGCGCGAAGCTGGCCAGCAACTGGGTCAGCTTCTCTGCGCTCGTCGCCGCGTCGCGATCGAGGCGGGCCACCCGGGCGTGCGGGAAGGCCGCGGCCACTTCCGCCTCGATCCGCTCGGTGCCGACGCCCAGCTTGAGCAGCGCGCCGCGGCAGTCGGGGCAGTGCTCCGGCACTGGATCCGCCCGGCCGCAGTAGTGGCACTGGAGCCGCCGCGCCGAGAGGTGGTGCGTCAGGCACACGTCGCAGTCGGGGCACTTCAGCGCCTGGCCGCACACCTCGCAGACGAGGAAGGTGGCGTGCCCGCGGCGATTCAGGAAGAGGATGACCTGCTGCTTCTTCTCCAGCGTCTGGGCGATCGCCTCGCGCAGGGTGGGAGACAGCACCGGCGGCTCTTCGACGCGGCCCTCGGGGGTGCGCGGGCGTTCGACGCGCAGGTCGACCAGGCCGATCTCGGGCATGGGGCGATCGTCGACGCGCTTGCTCAAGGTGAGGAGTTGGTAGCGGCCGCGGCGCGCGTTCTCGTACGACTCGAAGCTGGGCGTCGCGCTGCCGAGGATGACGAGGGCGCCCGCCTGCCGGGCCCGCACCACCGCCAGATCGCGCGCCTGGTAGCGCAGCTTCTCTTCCTGCTTGAAGGACGGGTCGTGCTCCTCATCCACCACCACGACGCCGAGGTCCTTCACCGGCGCGAAGATGGCGCTGCGCACGCCCACGGCGATCTTCACCTCGCCCCGGCGGAGCTGCTGCCAGGCCAGGAGGCGCTCGCGGTCCTTCAGCGCCGAGTGCAGCACCGCCACAGCCTGGCCGAAGCGGCTCCGGAAGCGGCCGACCAACTGCGGGGTGAGGGCGATCTCCGGCACGAGGATGAGGGCGCCCTTGTGTTGCTCGAGGGCGCGCTCGACGAGGCGCAGGTACACCTCCGTCTTCCCGCTGCCGGTGACGCCGTGGAGGAGGAAGGGCGCGAAGCCGCCGGCGTCCAGGGCCTTCGCCAGCGCCGCCACGGCGTCGGCCTGCTCAGCCGTCAGCGTGTCCGGGCGCACCTGGCCCAGGCCCTCGGCGATGCCCGGCAGCACTTCCTGCTCGTCGAAGCAGACGAAGCCGCGATCCTCCAGCTTGCGCAGCATCTCGCGGGCGCCGGGGATCGCGCGCACCACCTCTTCGACTTCCGCGCGGCCGCCCACGGCCAACAGGTAGGACAGCGTCGCGTGCTGCGCCGGCGCGCGGGTGAGGGCGTCGAGGTGGGCGGCCGGCGTCACCGCGGCGAAGCGCACCACGTCGGCCTTCGCGTCCTTCCCTTCGTCGGCTTTCGAGAGGCCGGGCGGGAGCGCAGCGCGCAGGGCTTCGCCGAGAGGGTAGCGGTAGTGGGCGGCGGCGAAGCGGACCAGCTCCACCACGTCCGCGGGCAGCGCCGGGGCGTCGTCCAGCGCCTGCTCGATGGGCTTGAGCTTCTTGACGACGTCCGGGGAGGGTTCCTCGGCGGGGGCGAGGTAGAAGCCCAGGGCGGTCGCCTTGCCGAAGGGGATCCGCACGCGGAGCCCGGGCGACAGGGTGCCGCGCAGGGCCTGGGGCACCGCGTAGGTGAACTCTCCCCGCACCGGCCGGCCGACGGCCACAAGCGCGTAGGGGCTGTCGGCTGCGGGCGGCACGCGTCATCGGTCTAGCGCAGACGGACGCCGTGTGGATCCACGCCAAAGACGGAAGGCGCTGGAAATCGACTGCTGCATGCGCCACCTGGGAGGTGGTTGACGCAGATGTCGATTTCCCGGCGACGCGTCATCCGGGGGCTTGCGTCGAGGCTGGGCGCGCGCTCTTCCGAGCGCCTGCGCCGTGGAACTCAGGCGTGGGCAGCGGGCGCCGGACGCGGCAGCTCCGTGCCGGGCGCGTCGGCGTGCATCGGCGCGGCCTCGGCGTGCGCACCACGTCGCAGCAGCCCCCTCATGCCTTGCGTCAACCGCTCGCGGCGCGGAGGCGTCAGCAGCGCGGCTGTCACCAGCGCGCCGGCTACCAGTCCGGCGCCCACGCCGGCCGCGATGGGCAGCGCGCTGCTCCAGAAGGAGTGACGCCGCTCGAGCCCGGCGAAGTGGAGCAACTCATCCATGGAGATGCGGTGTTTCCTCATGATGCGCTCCCTGGCAGCCCGTGAAGAAGCCGTGCGTGCCCGGGCTGCTCCGGGAGGCGCGCGTGGGACCGCGTCGTCAACGGGGCGAGGCAGTCTTCCGTGTGTGCCGACGGAAAGTAACCAGCGCCCCTGGCCGTGGCCATGCGCGCTTGCCTGTTGATCGGGATCAGAACTTCACGGCGTCCAGCGCGGGCTTGCCGTCCGCCGACAAGACCGTGAGGCGCAGGTGCAGCTCGCTGCCCTGGTAGACCTCGACGACCCGAGGCCACCAGTCGCCGGTGGCCTGTGAGGAGTAGTCGATGAAGCGCACGTCCCAGCCGTCGGCGGTGCGCACCCGCGCGGGGAGGAAGCGGTCCTTGTACACCCAGAACTGCGGCTTCCCCTCGGCCGTTTCCCCCAGGACGAAGGCGACATTGCCGCCGAAGCGCCCGAAGGAGACGTGCCTGGTCTCCACCTTGAGGGACGACAGATAGCGCTCGAGCGCCGCGCGCGACTCACCGTCGGTGCCGCTGTGGAGCGCCAGGCTGGCGCACAGGGCCTCCACCGCCATGGCCAGGGCCGGCAGCTCGCCGCCCTCGGTGCGCTTCTTCCCCTGCGCCCACACCGCGGAGATGACCCTGGTGGACTCGGGGCTGGAGAGATCGACGCGGCAGCGCCCGGGGAAGCGCACCGAGGTGGTGGCGGTCAGCGAGAGCTCTCCGCTGGTCCACTCGGTGCCCAGCATCCCCGCGGCGTCTTTGGCGATGGCCGGGGCGACCGCGGCCAGGCCGTCCACCTTGAGCGCGGTGACGGTCAAGTCGTCGCGCCTGTTCGCCAGCCGGCGGAGGATGCTGTAGGCCGGCATCACGTAGGCCAGCACGAGCAGGGCGACGACGGGCTTCATCATGGCGCCGTGCCTTATACCCAAGGGCGGGCCCCGCCACGCGGCACATTTCTGAAGCCCGCCCGGAACCCGTAGTAGACGACAGGCCGTGGTGCGGATCCTGTCGGCGCTGGTGGTGCTCTGGGCAGCGGCGGCCTTCGCGCAGGCCACGGCGACGGCTCCCGATCTGCGAGACGCGATGAGCGCGCGCAACCACGGCATGGGCGGCGCGTTCGAGTCGCTGGGCTACGGGGCCGAGGTCATCCTGGGGAACCCGGCCGCGCTGAGCCTCTACAAGCGCTACCAGATCGAAGGCAACGGCGGGTGGGATCCCGGTCTGGGCTACGGCTACGGCAGCATCGCGGTCGCGGACTCCACCAACGCGCTGGCGGCCGGCATCAGCTACCAGTTCTGCACCTTCGGCGGGGAAGAGCGGCGCTGGGCGCACACCACGTCGCTGGCGCTGGCCTACCCGCTGGCCGAGTTCCTCCACCTCGGCGCGACCGTCCGGTACAACGTGCTGGTCGGCGCGTCGAACACCAACTCGGTGACGATGAACGCGGGCCTGGTGGTCCGGCCGGCCAGCTTCCTGTCCATCGGCTTCTCAGGCCACAACCTGATCCCCAACTACAACGTCGATCTCCCGCGGTACTTCGTCGTGAGCGTGTCGGGGATGTTCCTCGATCAGCTCTCGCCGGTGTTCGACCTCTGGATGGACTTCAACCAGCCGACCGCGCGCTTCGACTTCCGCGGCGGGGTGGAGTGGCTGGTGGCGCAGAGCTTCCCGCTCCGCCTCGGCTACCAGTACGACGGCATCACCGGGAGGCAGTACTTCGGCGGCGGCATCGGCTACTTCGTCGAAGGCAGTGGAATCGATCTCGCGTACCGCCACGAGCTGGCCGACGGGACGGGGAAGCTGATCGCCCTGACGCTGAAGCTGCAGCTGTGAGCTTCGCCGTCAGTCGTTGGCTTCTTCGGCGGCGGTCCGCTTCTTCAGCGTGCCCAGCAGCCGATCGAGCCACATGTTGCTGATGCCGAAGTTGGACTCCGGATCGGCGAAGTGGTGCGACATGTGGTGGCTGCGCAGCTTCTTGCCCCAGGAGGTGAGCGGCTTGCGGAAGTGCGTCGACCAGTGGAGGAAGTCGTACCAGAGGTAGCCGAAGAGCAGCCCCGCCCAGTACGGCACGGTGACGTCGGGCCGGTGCAGGAAGTACAGCCCGCCGCCGATGGTGCTGGCGAGGAAGATGCTGACGGCCAGGGGCATCACCAGGCGCGAGTCGTCGTCCGGGTACTTGTGGTGGAAGCCGTGGACGATGTCGTGGAAGCGCCGGCTGATGGGGCCGATGCCCAGCCAGTGGAAGATCTTCTTGTGGATGAAGTACTCGAGCACCTGCCAGGTGAAGAAGCCCAGCGGGAAGAGCGCCATCGTCTTCACCGCCGTGGTGACGTCGGTGACGAGCGCGTAGCCCAGGACCCCCAGGCCGATGGGGATCCAGAAGACGAAGGGCATCGCCGGGTGCACCTTCGAGAAGAACTCGAAGAAGTCCGACTCGAACATGCGGCCGCGCTGGTGACGGATGTAGTCCTTCATGGGGAGCGCTCCTAACCGATGCCCCCGGGGCCTTTCAACCCACCCCTCCTCGTCCGAGAAGCTACGCTGACACCCCGTATGTGGCGCTACCTCCAGGATCACGAGGCCTTCCTCCGGCGCGCGCTCTCGGAGGAACACGATCGCGCGTACTGGACCGAGCTCGCCGCTTTCCACGACAAGCAGCTGCGCTTCATGCAGCACGAGCGCCTCATTCACCTCCTCGTCACGTTGACCGTCGCCGTCCTCGCGCTGGGCAGCGTCGTCTTCATCGCCGTGCGGCCGATGCTGGCCGGCTTCGCGCTGGCGGCGCTGCTGCTCGGGCTCGTGTCCGCCTACCTCGTGCACTACTTCCGCCTCGAGAACGGCGTGCAGCGCTGGTACCACCTCGCCAACCAGTTGGACGAGAAGCGCGGCGTCGTCCACGCGCGCTACGAGCCCCGCTGAAAACCGCTTCGTCGCTTCCCCGCGCTGGGCTACGAACGACCGGCTCTCTTTCGCCCGGGGG
Organism: Myxococcota bacterium; assembly: GCA_040752975.1. Taxonomy (GTDB): domain Bacteria; phylum Myxococcota; class Myxococcia; order Myxococcales; family Myxococcaceae; genus JADLDB01. Next base: position 15,821 of record JBFMHF010000078.1, on the reverse strand, counting down.
AAAATCCAATGAGACGAGTCCTGACCTGCGCCGCGCTCTGCCTCGCGGTGGTTGCCGGCAGCGCCCACGCCTTCTGCGGCTTCTACGTGTCCAGCGCGGGGGCCGATCTCTTCGCCGACGCCTCGATGGTGGTGCTGATGCGCGACGGGACGCGCACCGTGCTGTCGATGCAGAACAACTACCGCGGGCCGCCCGAGGACTTCGCCCTCGTCATCCCCGTGCCGGTAGTGCTGCAGAAGGCCAACGTGAAGACGCTGCCCAACGAGGTCTTCGCGCGCATCGATCAGCTCGCCTCGCCCCGCCTCGTGGAGGTGTACGAGCCCGGCCCCTGCCCGCCGCCGGCGCCCGTGCCGTCGATGGCGCTCCGGTCCGCTGGCGGCCCCGGCGGCCCACCGAAGGACCTCGGGGTGAAGGTCGAAGCGAAGTTCGATGTCGAGGAGTACGAGATCGTCATCCTCTCGGCGAAGGACTCGCTGGGCCTGGAGATCTGGCTCAAGGAGAACAAGTACAAGATCCCCGCCAACGCCGAACCCCTGCTCAAGCCGTACGTGCAGACCAACTGGAAGTTCTTCGTCGCGCGCGTCAACGCGAAGAAGGTGAAGTTCGTCGACGGCCAGGCGGTGCTCTCGCCGCTGCGCTTCTTCTTCGACCACGAGTCCTTCCAGTTGCCGGTGCGCCTGGGGCTGGTGAACTCCGCGGGCACGCAGGATCTCATCGTCCAAGTCATCGCGAAGAGCCGTTACGAGGTGGCCAACCAGAAGAACGTGCTGGTGCCCACCAACGTCGAGCTGGTCGCTTCCGCGCAGCCCGAGTTCCCCGCCATCTACACCGACTTCCTCGACCGCACCTTCAAGGCCAACCCCGGCGCCGTCGTCACCGAGTTCGCGTGGAAGGGCGCCTTGCCCCCGCCGCGGAAGCTGGTGAACCAGGGCATCTACGGGGTGACGTGCGATCCCTGCCCGCCGCCGGTCCCGGTGGACGATCCCCTCGCGCGCTTCCTCGGCGCCGACGCGCTGCCCGGCGTGAAGACCGACGAGGACGTGGGGAAGTTCGCCAGCGAGGCCACCATCACCCGGCTGCACCTGCGCTACACGAAGGACAGCCTCACCGACGACGTCGTCTTCAAGGCCGTGCCGCCCATCGCCGGCGGCGTGCCCGAGGTGAAGACGCCCGGCCCCGCCGAGGCCAACCGCTTCCAGGGGCGCTACATCCTCCGCAAGCCGTTCGATCCCAACATGTGCTGGCGCGGCCGCTTTGGCGGAGGCGCGATGGGTGGAGGAGCCGCGCCCTCGCCGGTGTCCGCCACCTTCGGGCTGCCCGGTGGCTCGATGTCCTTCGCGGGCGCCGCGAAGCCGAAGGACGGGAAGACCACCACCGCCTCGCTCTCGAAGCCGCTCGAGCAGTTCCTCATCACCGACATCCCCGAGCTCAAGCTCAAGGCGAAGGGCAAGGCGCCCGAGCCCGTGAAGTCACCTCCCGCCCCCGCGCAGTGAAGGAGCTCCGCATGACCCGCCTCGTGAAGCTCGCCGTCCTCTCGGCCCTCACCCTCGCCGGCGCCGCCCACGCCTTCTGCGGCTTCTACGTGTCCAGCGCGGGGGCCGATCTCTTCGCCGACGCGTCGATGGTGGTGCTGATGCGCGACGGGACGCGCACCGTCCTGTCGATGCAGAACAACTACCGCGGCCCGCCCAACGACTTCGCCCTCGTCGTCCCCGTGCCGGTGGTGCTGCAGAAGAAGAACGTGAAGACGCTGCCCAACGAGGTCTTCGCGCGCATCGACACGCTGGCCTCGCCGCGCCTGGTGGAGGAATACGAGCCGGGGGAGTGCCCGCCGCCTCCGCCCACGGCCGCCGCCGAGGCGATGGTCCCGCAGTCCGCGCCCATGCCGCGCGATCTCGGCGTGAAGGTCGAAGCGAAGTTCGATGTCGAGGAGTACGAGATCGTCATCCTCTCGGCGAAGGACTCGCTGGGCCTGGAGATCTGGCTCAAGGAGAACAAGTACAAGATCCCTGACGCCGCCGCGCCGCTGCTCAAGCCCTACGTGCAGACCAACTGGAAGTTCTTCGTCGCGCGCGTCAACGCGAAGAAGGTGAAGTTCGTCAACGGCGTCGCGGTGCTCTCGCCGCTGCGCTTCTTCTACGATCACGAGTCCTTCCAGCTGCCGGTGCGGCTGGGCCTCGCCAACTCCGCCGGCACGCAGGACCTCATCGTCCACGTCATCGCGAAGAGCCGCTACGAGGTGGCGAACTCGAAGAACGTGCTGGTGCCCACCAACCTGCGCGTGAAGCCCGCGGTGGAGCCCGAGTTCGGCGCCTTCTACGCCGACCTGCTCGATCGCACCTTCAAGGCGACGCCCGGCGCGGCGGTGACGGAGTTCTCGTGGAAGGGCGCCCTGCCTCCGCCGAAGGTGATGCAGTCGCAGGGCATCTACGGCGTCACCTGCGATCCCTGTCCGCCGCCGGTGCCGGTGGACGATCCGCTGGCCCGCTACCTCGGCGCCGACGTGATGCCGGGCATCAAGACGGACGAGGACGTGGCGAAGTTCGCGCAGGAGGCCACCATCACCCGGCTGCACCTGCGCTACACGAAGGAGAGCCTCACCGACGACGTCGTCTTCAAGGCGGTGGGGCCCATCCACGGGGGCATCCCCGAGGCGCCGAAGCCCGGGCCCGCGAAGGCCAACCGCTTCCAGGGCCGGTACATCATGCTCAAGCCCTTCGACCAGAGCCGCTGCTGGAGCATGGGCGGGATGATGGGCGGAGGGGCCTTCGGGACGCCTGGTGGCTCGCTGGCCATGCCCCCACCGATGCCGCCGCCACCTCCCGTGGCGCCGCCCCCGCCGGGAAGCCCCGCGCCGAAGGCGGCGGAAGTGACGCCTCCTCCCCCCGCCGCGCCGAAGCTGTCGAAGCCCATCGCGTCGCTCCTCCTCACCGACGTCCCGGAGCTGGGCCTCAAGGCCGAGGTGGCGCCCGCCGCGAAGCCGGGGACGAAGTCACCCGCGCCGAAGAAGTAGCGGCATGGGTGTGCATTCCGTCGACGTCGTCGTCATCGGCGGCGGCCACAACGGACTCGTCACCGCCGCCTTGCTGGCGAAGCAGGGCCGGCGGGTGGTGCTGCTCGAGAAGCGCGAGGTGGTAGGCGGCGCGGCCATCACCGAGACGCCGTGGGGGCCGGACTTCAAGGTGACCGCGCTGTCCTACGTGGTGAGCCTGTTGCCTCCGGCCATCGTGAAGGGCCTCGAGCTGGAGAAGCACGGCTACCAGGTCTTCCCGCAGGGGCCCTACTTCGCGCCACACGCCGACGGGCGCTTCCTGCAGCTGCCGTCCGACGAGCGACGCCGGCACGCGGAGGTGGCGAAGTTCTCCGCGAAGGACGCCGACGAGCTGCCGCGGTGGGAAGCGTGGCTCAAGCGCCTGGCGGGTCAGCTGGGCCCGCTGCTGGCGGTGCCGCCGCCGAAGGTGGGCTCGAAGGCGCCGGGCGATCTGTTGGAGCTCTTCGGGTTGGCGTGGAAGCTGCGCGGGCTGTCGGTGCACGACGTCGGTGAGGCGACGCGGCTGCTCACCTCGTCCATCGCCGATCTCCTCGACGAGCGCTTCGAGTCGCCGCAGCTCAAGGGGCTCTTGTCCGTGTCGGGCATCATCGGCACCTGGGCGGGGCCGCGCGCGCCGGGCACGGCCTTCGTCATGGCGCACCACCAGATCGGCGACACCGGGCACGGGCAGGTGGCGGCGTGGGGCTTTCCGAAGGGCGGCATGGGCGGCGTCACCCAGGCGATGCGCCTCGCAGCGGAAGCGGCGGGCGTGCAGGTGCGCACGGGCGCGGCGGTGGCGCGGATCCTCACCCGCGACGGGCGCGTCACCGGCGTGGCGACCGAGTCCGGAGACGAGTACCAGGCGCGTGCGGTGGTGGCGACGTGTCACCCGGCCGTCACCTTCTTGAGGCTGCTCGAGAGGAGCGCGCTGCCGGCGGACTTCGTGCGGCGCATCGAGACCTGGCGCAGCCGATCCGGCGTGGTGAAGGTGAACCTGGCGCTCGACCGCCTCCCGGACTTCAAGGCGAAGCCCGGCTTCGATCCAGAAGTCCACGGCGGCACCATCGTGCTGGCGGACTCGCTCGATGAGATCGAGGGCGCCTTTCAGGACGCGGTGGCGGGGCGCGCGGCGCGGCTGCCCTTCGCGGACATCTGCATTCCGTCCGTCTTCGACAAGACGCTGGCGCCCGAAGGCAAACACGTGATGTCGATGTTTTCCCAGTGGGTGCCCCCTGGCTGGGCTGACGCACCCGACGCGAAGGAGCTGGACGCGTACGTGACTCGCCTCCTCGCGCGGGTGGAAGCGGTCGCCCCCGGCTTCACCTCGTCGATCCTCCACCGGCAGGTCATCGGCCCCTTCGAGATGCAGCGCGACTACGGTCTCGTCGGCGGCAACATCTTCCACGGCGAGTTGTCGCTGCCGCAGCTCTTCCACTTGCGGCCCGCGGCTGGCTACTCCGACTTCCGGACGCCCATCGCCGGGCTGTACCACGCGTCTTCGGCGACCCACGGCGGAGGCGGCGTCACGGGCATCCCCGCGCTGCAGGTGGTGAAGCGCGTGCTTCACGGGTGAGCTTCGGTCACTCGGGGCGCTGGTTGGCCCCACGGCTCGTCGAGGGCGGGGCGGGTCCACCCTTGCCCCACACCCGCTTCGATGGCCGCCCTTCCGAGGCAACTGTTGCGGGAGGAGAGGAACGGGAACACAGTCGCCTCGGTGATCCCGGCGTCGCACCCGAAAGCGGAAGAGCTCGCGCGCTACATCGCAGGCCACCTCGGAGTCGAGGAGCGCGCGGTCGTCGCCGCCCACGTCCAGGGCTGTGAGCTCTGCCGCGGAGAAGTGGAGGCGCTGGCGGCGATGAACCTCGGCGCGACGACGCCGGACACCGCGGCGCCGGCGCCCCTCCAGGACTCGGTCAGCTACGGGAAGACGCACCAGCGCCCGGTGCCTGGCGCCTCTGCACTCCCCCCCACGCCCTCCGAGGACTCGTTGCCGGCGGTGGCCGAGGTGAAGCCCGGGCAGGAGATCGGCCGCTACGTCGTCACCGGGCAGCTGGGGCGGGGCGCGATGGGCCTGGTCCTGGCCGCCGTCGATCCCCGGCTCCAGCGCCGCGTGGCCATCAAGCTCTTGCGGCCTGACGTCCCCGTCGTCGAGTCGGCGCAGCTCCGCGCGCGGCTGGTGCGGGAAGCGCAGGCGCTGGCGCAGCTGTCCCACCCCAACGTCGTCCCGGTGCACGACGTCGGCGACTTCGGCCACTCCGTCTTCATCGCCATGGACTACGTGGAGGGCCAGACGCTCACCCAGTGGATGCGCGCGGGCGAGCGCCCCTGGCGTGAGGTGGTGTCCATGCTCCTGCAGGCGGGGCAGGGTCTCGCCGCGGCGCACCGCGCGGGCCTCGTGCACCGCGACTTCAAGCCCGACAACGTCCTGGTGGGCGCCGATGGCCACGTGCGCGTGTCGGACTTCGGCGTGTCGAGGCGCGTCCGCGACAAGGCGGCCACCGACGAGGAGACCATCACCGGCGCGGGCAGCCTCATCGGCACGCCCCTCTACATGTCCCCCGAGCAGTTCGACGCGAAGCAGGCCGACGCGCGCTCCGATCAATTCAGCTTCTGCGTGGTCCTCTACGAGGCCCTCTATGGGCGGTCGCCCTTCACCGGCGAGACGCTGCGCGAGCGGCGCGACTCCGTGCATGCCGGCCCGGCGCAGGCCCAGCCGAAGGGCCGCCGCGTGCCGATGTGGCTGCACCGCCTGGTGCTCAAGGGGCTGTCGAAGAGCCCCGAGGAGCGCTTTGCGACCATGGAGGAGCTGCTGGCGTTGCTCGCCCACCCGCCGCGGAACAAGAAGCTGTGGGTCGCGGCCGGCGCGACGCTGCTGGCGATGCTGAGCCTGACGGCCTGGCTGGTGGTGCGCGAGGTGCAGCGCCGCAGGGACGATCTCTGCCTCAGCGCCGCGCGGCGGGTCGCGGCGGTGTGGAGCTCCGAGCACCGGGAAGCGGTGAAGGCCGCCATGCAGCGGACCGGCAAGCCGTACGCCGGGTCGACCTGGGAAGCCGCCGAGCGCTCCATCGCGAGGTTCGTCGGAGAATGGCTGCGCGAGTATGAGGCCAGCTGCGCCCGGGCGAAGACGAACGACATCACGGCGACCACCGCGGCGCGCGTGACGCAGCTGTGCCTCGAGTCGCGCCTCCGCAGCCTGGCTCTCGTCGTGGAAGAGGCGAAGAGCCCCGAGCTCAAGTTGGACACCTGGCTGCCCGCCCTGGCGGATCTCTCGGAGCTGCAGTCCTGCGCCGACTCGGAGGCCTGGGTCGAGCCGGAGAATCCCAAACAGCGTGAGGTCTTTCGGCAGATCCGCGGGGAGATCGAACAGGCTGGCCTGCTGGTGAACCTGGGGCGGGCGACGGCGGCGATCCCAGAGGCCGAACGCGCATTGGCGGAGGCCAGGCGACACGGCTTTCGGCGGCTGGAGGCGAACGCGCTCCTCGTGGAAGGCGTCGCCAACCGCCGACTGGGGCACTCCAACGAGGCGGCGAAGCTGTTCGAGGCGGCCGCGCTGGCCGCGGAGGCGGGGAAGGCCGACGCGCTGCTCTACGAAGCGCGCCACAACCTGGCCACGGTCCTCACCGCCGAGATCAGCGTCGAGCGGGGGAAGGCGGCCCTGCCGGGCGTCCGCACCGCGCTGGAGCGCGTGGGTGAGACAAAGCACCGCCTGCTCGAGCTCCACTGCCTCGAGGTGGCCATCGCCTCGCAGGAAGGGCGGGCGGAAGACGCGGTAGCGCTGCAGCGCCAGGTGGTGGCCGACACCATCGATCTCATGGGCGAGCTGTCCTTCCGCGTCGCCGACCAATACCGGGTGCTGGCGCAGAACCTCGGCCGCGCGAACCGGGTGGCGGAGGCCATCGAGGTGGCACAGAAGAACGTCGAGCTGACGCGCCGCCTCTATGGGGATGACCACCCGTTCGTCGGCGTGGCGTACTCGACGCTCGGCACGATGCTGGGCAAGGAGCAGCGCAACGAGGAAGCGCTGGACGCCTGCCTGAAGGCGCTCGAGCGGCTCGAGCCCGCTGATGATCGACGTGAGTACCAGATGGCCCTCTACAACAGCGGCCTCGTCTACCAGCGCCTCAAGCGGCTTCCCGAGGCCCAGCGGGCGATGGAGGAAGCCATCGCGATCCAGGGTGACGAGGTCGACGTGGTCCATGCGCAGATGCTCTCGGGCCTGGCTGAGCTCCTCCAGGAGACGGGCCAGCTCGACAAGGCGCTCGCGGCAGCGGAGCGCTCGGTGAAGATGAAGGAGAAGATCGTCGGCGCCGGCTCGATCCACCTCACCACGGAGCTGGCCGCGTACGGCGGCATCCTCGAGGAGCTCGGCCGGCACGAGGAAGCTGCGAAGATCCTCACCGAGACGCTGGCCATCCTCGAAAAGGCGGGGACCAAGCCCGTGTTGACGGAGGTGACGCGCTACGAGCTCGCCCGCTCCATGTGGCACACGCCGGCGACTCGAAACCAGGCAGTGGAGATGGTGAAGGCCGTCAGCGCCTGGTTCCACGCGAAGGGGCCCAACTTCAAGGCCTACTACGACGAGGCCGACGACTGGCTGAAGAAGCACCCGCCGCTCAGGAAGTAGGGGCTGCTTCATCAGCGCCTTGAAACCCCGGCGCGTGCGCAGCGGCGCCAGCAGGCGCTCGTCGCGGTGGGCCTTCACCGTGAGGGCCCGGGCCTTCGTCAAGGAGCCGGTCGCGCTTCCGCAGATTGCGTCGGAGGAGCGGCACCCGCCGGCGCCACCCGGAAGGCGCGCAACGCCAGCACCAGCCCCACCGCCACGAAGGCGGCGCTCACGAAGAAGGGCGCCCCCGGCACGTACGCCGGGGCCTCAGGCGAGATGAAGGCCCCGAAGACGTTGGTGGCGATGAGCGGGCCCAGGAACATCGTGAGGCTGTTGGTGGAGGACACGCCGCCCTGCAGCATCCCCTGCTCGCTGGGCGAGACGGACCTCGACATCAACCCCTGCAGCGCTGGCGCTGAGATGGCCCCCAGCGCCCCCACGCAGAGGATGACGTAGAGCATCCACCCCTTCGTCGCGAGCCCGTAGCCGACGAAGGTGATCATCGCCAGCGCGCCGCCCACGATGATGCTTCGCCGCTCACCCAGCGCCGGGATGATGCGGCGCACCAGCCCGCCCTGTACGGCCGCGGCCGCGAGCCCCACCACCGTCAGCGACAGCGAGGTCTCCAGCACCGTCCACCCGTACCGGTGCTTCGTGTACAGCACCCAGACGCTCTCCATGCCGCGCTGGCCCAGCGCGAAGAAGAAGGCCGACGTCAGCAGCGCCAACACCACCGGGTACCTCCCCAGCGCCATCAGCGTGCCCAGGGGGTTGGCCCGAGCCCAGTCGAAGGGGCGCCGGTGCTCTTCCTTCAGCGACTCCGGCAAGACGAAGAAGCCCCACGCCAGGTTCAAGAGGATCAGGCCCGCCGCCGCGAGGAAGGGCAGCCGCAGCGAGTACTGGCCCAGCACGCCGCCCAGCGCCGGGCCCACGACGAAGCCCAGCCCGAAGGCCATGCCGATGAGCCCGAAGTTCTGCGCCCGCTTCTCCGGCGGAGAGACGTCGGCGATGTACGCCGCCGCGGTGCCGATGGACGCGCCGGTGAGGCCCGAGACGACGCGCCCCAGGAAGAACCACGGCAGCGTCGGCGCCCACGCCATCAAGAGGTAGTCCAGCCCGCTCCCGGCCAGCGAGATGAGCAGCACCTTTCTCCGCCCGACTTGATCAGACAGGGTGCCGATGACGGGCGAGAAGAGGAGCAGCATGAAGGCGTACGAAGCGGTGAGCAGCCCCACGGAGCGCGCCGCTTCCGGCTCCTGCCCGCCGGCCAGCTCCAGCACCAACTGCGGGAGGATGGGGATGAGCAGCCCCAGCCCGAGGATGTCGAGCAGAAGGGTGACGAAGATGAAACCCAGCCCGGCCTTCCTCGTCGGGGTCACAACGCGCTCACGTCGATGCCGTGCTTCTTGATCAGCTTGTGCAGGTAGACGCGGTCGATGCCCGCCTCGCGCGCCGCCTTCGAGACGTTGCCGTCGAAGGTGCGCAGGAGGTGCGCCACGAAGTCGTGCTCGAAGGCCGCCAGCGCGTCTTCGCGGGCCTGGTGGTAGTCGATGCGCGCCGCCGGGGCGCCCTTCGCGCCGTTCTCCGCCGCGCCGCTCCCCCCCGGCGCCTCGAGCTCGCCGAGCGCCACCGCCCGCTCGATCAAGTTCTTCAATTCGCGCACGTTGCCCGGCCAGCGGTGCCGTGCGAGCTGCGTGTACAGCTCCGGCGTCAGCGTGAAGCCACGCGCCTTCGGGCCGAGGTTGTCGAGGATGGCCTGCACCAGCTGCGGAATGTCCTCGAGCCGCTCACGCAGCGGAGGGATCCGCACCCGCACCACGGAGAGCCGGTGGAGGAGATCGGCGCGAAAGCGGCCCGCCTTCACCTCGGCGTCGAGATCGCGGTTGGTGGCCGCCAGCACCCGCACGTCCACCGGGCGCCACGCCTCGTCGCCCACCCGCCGCACCTGTCGATTCTCCAGCGCGCGCAACAGGAGGGGCTGGAGCTCCAGCGGCAGCTCGCCGATCTCATCGAGGAAGAGGGTGCCGCCGTGGGCGCGCTCGAAGGCGCCGGGCCGGGTGCGATCGGCCCCGGTGAAGCTGCCCTTCATGTGGCCGAACAGCTCGGACGCCGCGAGCTCCCTGGGCAGCGAGCCGCAGTCCACCGTCTCGAAGGCGGCGCCCTTGCGCGGGCTGTTCAGATGAATGGCGCGCGCGGTGACTTCCTTGCCGGAACCCGTCTCCGCCTCGAGCAGCACCGTGGCGTCCGACGGCGCGACCTTCTTCAAGGCTTCGATCGCCTTCACCATCGGCGGGGCGACGGAGGTGAGCGGCCCCAGCGACGCGCGCCCCTCGTCGGTGCCGTCTTCGATGCGCAGCTCGGCCTCGCCCAGCACCAGCGTGGCGCCGACGGGCACGAAGGCCTCTTTGATCCGCGAGCCCGCCAGGCGCGTGCCGTTGCGCGACTCGAGGTCCTTCACCAGGAGGCCGCCCGCGCGCACCGACACCTCCGCGTGCTTGCGCGACACGGTGTCGTCCTTGAGCACCAGGTGGCAGTCCTTCGAGCTGCCGATGGTGACGCTGCCGGTGGTGAAGTCGAGGCGCGCCACCTCCTTGCCCTTCGAGCGGGCCACGAGGCGAATCTTCGAGGGCAGGGCGCCCAGCTTGCCGCTGATGGATCGAGTCGACGGCTCCACGGGGACAGGCACCGTAGCAGACGGGCTGACAGGCGCGAGGCCTTCGAGGGGCGAGCGTCAGGGCGTCTTCGCTGCAGCGGGGGGGCTCATGATCCACGTCACCACCGCCGCGACCGCCAGCCCCGCCGCGAGGCCGTACGCGATGTCCGCGCCCAGCGCCTGGCCTTTCACCGCCGCCGCCTTCTGCTCGTAGTCCGGATCGAGCGCGGACAAGGAGTTCGCCTGCGCCATCGCCGAGGCGCCCAGCCCGATCCCCACCGCGAGGCTGACCACCGCCCCGCCGCCCAGCCCCAGCGCTACCTTCCTGCCGGTGGGCATCCCCGGCGCCTCGGCCACCACGATGGGCGGCTCCGGCGGAGGCGCGTCCTTCGGCACCAGCGTCGTGTCTTTCGGCGTGTCGTCGGGCGGCGGCTGCTTGATGGCGGGCGTCTCCACCTTCGCCAACTCCAGCGGGGGCAACTTGCCCACCAGCTCCTTTGCCAGGAGCTCGAGATCCTGGCGCGGCGTCTTGATGGGCACCGAGCGCGTGGCGGCGCCCAGCGTCTTCCCCGTGGCGCTGTCCACCACCGACACGTCCATCGCCACGTTGCCGCCGATCTTCACCAACTGCACCGCGACGAGCCGCCCCAGCCCCGACAGCTTCGCGAGGCTGGCCACGCAGGCCGCCGCGCCGTTGCACACCGCGGTGTCGGGGAAGCCGGCCTTGCTCAAGGTCTCCGCCACCTCCACCATCGGGACCTGCTTGCCCAGGGCCGGAGAGGACAGATCCCTCAATTCCACTCCCAGGCTGGCGGCGAGCTCCTGCGCCTTCTGGGCGTCGACGCCGAGGCGCCGGGCGACCACCAGCGAGTACTGGTCGCTCGCAGCGAGCACGGCAGTGAGGACCAGCGGGAGCGCAGCCATGACGCCGCTAGGCTAGACGATCACCGCGCCCGCCATGAAGGAATCCGCCGCCGCCGTGCAAGAACCGTCAGGGCTCCTTGCCTTCCAGCGCCCCGGCGACGAAGTCGTTGAGGCTCTCGGTGGCCTCCCCACGAGCACCGCTGCCGAGCTGCTTGCCGATCTGATCGATCATCAGGTCGAAGATGCGGCGATCTTCAGGGGTCCTCGCGCCGCGGGACTTGTTCCACGCGGCGCGGGCGCGCTTGTAGCGGCCAGTCAGGGGATCGACCTTCACCGGCTTCGGCTTTTCCTCGGCGTTGGCTTCGGGGCCCTTCTTCACGGGCGGTGGATCGGGCGGCTTCACCGCGACCGGTGTCGGCTCCGTCTTCGTCGTCGTCGGCGGCGTGGGCGGCTTGTCGGCGACCGGCTCGGGCGGCTTCTCCGGTTCCCCGGCAACCTGCTCCGGCGGCTTCTCGACGGGGGGAGGTTTCGGCGCCTCGATCACCACCTCCGGCTTGAGGTCGGGCGTCTGCGGCGGCGGCGGCGGTTGCTCCGGCCCGTTCTCGGGGAGGACGACGACCTCCGGCTCCTTCGGGCGCAGGGCCACCGACGCGACGGCGCCCAGCACCAGGAAGGCGACCGCCACCGCCGCGATGATGATGGTGCGGCTTCGGCTGCCGGTGACGGCGCTGTACTCGAGCGGCGTGGGCTCGAGCGAGCCGGTGGAGACGATGCGCGTCGCCTCGGGGGCCGAGCGCTTCGCCGAGGCCTGCGGCGGGAGGATGCGCGTCTCTTTGGGTTGCGACGTCTCTTCGTCGAGCGGCGTCAGCTTCGTGCCGGGGTTGCTGCCGCTCATGCGCGCCTCGGGCTCGGTGCGCTCGACCTCGCCGCTGGGAGCGGTCAGCACCGGCTGCACGAAGGCGGTCATCGACGACACCTGGTTCACCAGCTGCGTCGACTGGTTCTTGAGCGTCTTGCGCAGCCGCCGCACCTCCGCACGCACCAGCTCCGCGGACTCCGGCCGATCGCTCGCGTCCTTCTGCATCAGCCAGAGCACCAGGTCGTCCACCTCGGACGGCACCGAGGCCACCAGGCTGGACGGCAGCTGCACCGCCTCGTTCAGGTGCTTGTTGACGATCTCGAAGGGCGTCGGCGCGTCGAAAGGCGGCTCGCCCGTGAGCATCTCGAAGAGCACGCAGCCGAGCGCGTAGAGATCCGTCCGCGGGCCCACCGCCTCGGCGCGGGCCTGCTCGGGCGCCATGTACTCGGGGGTGCCCAGCACCCGGGAGATGCGCGTCTGCGGCGTCTCTCCCCGCGCGTAGGCCGCCTGCTTGGCGAGCCCGAAGTCCAGCACCTTCACGAAGTGGGAGCCGTCGGGCTGCCGCACCAGGAAGATGTTCGACGGCTTGATGTCGCGGTGGATGACGCCAGCGCCGTGGGCAGAGCCGACCGCCGCCAGCATCTCGTCGAGCAGCTTGAGCGCGTCGTCGATGGGCAGCGGCGCGAATTCGCGGATGTACCGGGACAACGGCTGGCCCGACAGGTACTCCATGACGAAGTACTGCCGGCCGTCGGGGAGGGCGCCGAAGCCGAAGATGTCGATGATGCCGCGGTGGCCGATCGCGTTGACGGCCCGCGCCTCGGTGAGCAGCCGCTGAGCTTCCTGGGGATCGTTGGCGATCTCCCGCCGGAGCAGCTTGATGGCCACCCGCTTGCCGATGACGGGCTGCACGCCCTCGAAGACCTGGCCCATGCCGCCTTCGCCGATCACGCCCTTCACCATGTACTCGCCCACCATCTTGCCCAGCATCGTCTCTTCGCCGGCGTCGGGATCGTGCGCGGGGGCGCCGTCGCGCGGGCACACGGGCATGCCCGCAGGGACCTTCTGGTGGCATTGCGTGCAGACGCGCATCGGTGCGGGGAAGAGTCTAGCCGTATTGATCCGCCGGTGTGACTTCAGCGGGCCCGCTCGGGCGGGCAGACGTCACTTCACCGTCCAGTGAAAATTCTCCACCACCGTCATGTCGCCCGCCTCGAAGTGCACCGTCTGGCGCCGGTGGAGCGGCAGCGCCGTGGCGTCGGACAGGCACAGGCTGGCCTCGCCCGCGCGCTGGCCCGCCACTTCGATCGCGAAGTCGACCCGATGACAGCTCTCTCCGCTGGCCGTGTCCGGGCCGCCTTCCTTGACGTCCACTGCCTTCACCCAGGCCTCGACGCCGCCCTGCGCGCGATCGACGCCTTGATCCATCACCAGCCTCGCCACGTTGTGCAGCACGCCCATGCGGGTGAGGCCGAGGCACACCGCCTGGGTGAGGGCCGCGGCGGGTGGGTCGCGGTGTCCAGACACGTCGGCGCCCTTCGTGGTGGAGCGGTTGATGTCGCCCGAGCGTGAGTCCAGCTCCACCCGCACCGGCTCTCCGGCGAAGGAGCCCTCTGCCACGAGAGACAGGGCGTTTTCTCCGACGAGCTGGAGCGTGCCCGTCAGCGACGCCTTCGTGCTGCCCTGGGCCTCCACCTCGAAGGTGGCGGACACGTTGCGCGCCGAGGTGAGCGCCGCTTCGGCGAAGGCGAGGCGCTCGGCGGGAAGCAGCCCGGGCGGCATGGGGCGCGGTCCTGCGGCGCAGGAGCAGACGAACGCGAGCGCGACGAGGAGGGCGGGCCTCACGCCACGGCCCCCGGGGCCTTGAGGGTGCCCAGCAGGCGGTCCGCCTCGGCGCCGGTGGGTCCCTGGGGATCGAGCGCCTTCGCTCGCTCCAGCGCCCCGCGCGCCTGGGCCGCGTCGCCCTTCAGCTTCCACGCCACGCCCAGGTTCAGGTGCACCGCCGGGTTGTCGTGATCCATGTCGAAGGCGGCCAGGAAGGCCTTGAGCGCCTCGTCGAGATCGCCGGACAAGAGCGCCTCCTTCCCGCGCGCGAGCTGCTTCTCGCTGTCGTTGACCAGCTCGACGTCGATGATGGTGCGGCCGGCCAGGTTGAAGACGAGCGCCCGCAAAAGCCCTGTCCAGTAGAAGGTGGCGCCTTCCACCGCCAGCACCGCCGCCAGGGGGATGTCGGGGAGCAGCTGCTTGCCGCGGAACTTGAAGCGCACCTTGGTGTAGCGGCCCTTCTTCGCCCAGCCCACCAGCTGATCGCGCAGCTTGTTGAGCGACGCCTCGACCTTCTTCGGGTCGATCTCGAAGGGGAGGATGCCCGGGCCTTCCTTCCGGGGGGCTCCCTCCGCCTCGCGGGCGCCTCCCGCCGGGGCCTTGTGCGCGGGCTTTTTCTTCGCTGCCGACCGTCCACCCTTCTTCGTTGCCATGGAAGGTACGCTAGCATCCGACCCGCCATGACGATGTACACCGAATCGCTCCGGGCCTTCTTGAAGCCCATTCTCCCGTACCTCGACGACGAGTCGGTCTCGGAGATCATGATCAACGGGCCCGAGGACATCTGGATCGAGCGCAAGGGCCAACTGACGAAGACCGAGGCCCGCTTCTCGGAAGAGGGCCTGCTGGGCGCCGCGCGGAACATGGCCCAGTTCGTCGGCCGCCTGATGAACGACGAGCGCCCGCGCCTCGACGCCCGGCTGCCCGACGGGAGCCGCATTCACGTGGTGCTGCCGCCCATCGCGCGCAAGGGCACCACCATCTCCATCCGCAAGTTCTTCAAGGACAAGCTCAAGCCCGAGAACCTGGTGAACTTCGGGTCGATCACCCAGCCGATGATCCGCGTCATCGAGGCGGCGGTGCGGGTGAAGCTGAACATGATCGTCTCGGGCGGCACCGGCTCGGGCAAGACGACGCTGCTCAACATCTTGTCGTCGCTCATCCCCGACGAAGAGCGGATCCTCACCATCGAGGACTCGGCCGAGCTTCAGCTGCAGCAGTCGCACCTGGTGCCCTTCGAGTCGCGGCCCGCCGACAAGTTCGGCAAGGGCGAGGTGAACATGGGGCACCTGCTCCACTCGGCGCTGCGCCTGCGGCCGGATCGGATCATCGTCGGCGAGGTGCGCGGCGGTGAGGCCTTCGACCTGATGCAGGCGATGAACACCGGCCACGGCGGCTCGATGGCGACGGTGCACGCCAACACACCCACCGACTCGCTGCGGCGTCTCGAGGCCCTCTGTCTGATGAGCGCGGTGGAGATGCCGATGGTGGCGGTCCGCGCGCAGGTGGCCAGCGCGATCAACTTCATCGTGTGCTGCGAGCGCTTCCAGGACGGCAGCCGCAAGACGATCGCCATCTCCGAGGTGCTGCCGCTCAACGAGAAGGGGGAGTACCGCACCCAGGACCTGTGGCTCTACATCCCGGTGGCCAAGGACGAGAACGGGAAGATCCTCGGCTACCACGCGCCCACCGGCATCCTCCCGACGTTCATGGCGAAGGCGCGCGCCTACGGCTTCGAGGATCTCGACGAGGCCTTCTTCGACCCGGCCACCTACGGCGTGCCGCCGCCGCCGTTGATCCACGGCCTCGGCGAGCAGGTGACGACGCACTGGGCGCCGTCGCTCAAGCACCGCGAGAAGCACCTGCCGGATCCCGAGGAGTACAAGGAGCGCTGGCACGAGTTCGAGAACAAGCTGAAGGCCGAGGCGAAGGCGAAGAACGCCGAGAGCCGGGACGGCAAGCCCCGGGCACAGGTGCAGGTGCCGCC
>JBFMHF010000077.1:0-33469 GCA_040752975.1 Myxococcota bacterium | reverse complement strand
GGAGGTGGCGGCGGCAGCACCGACGGCGGGAGCGGTGGTGGAACGGGCGGAGGCGCCACCGGCGGCGGCGCTGGCGGTGGCATGGGCGGCGGCGCGACGGGTGGAGGCGCGGGCGATGGCGGCACGTCTTCTGTCACGGTGACGTCGGTGCGGCCGGGTTGGGGTGCGCCCAACGACACCGTGGTGGTGACGGGCACCAACTTCGTCGCCGGCCAGGTGGTGTTGCTCGGCGGAGTGCCCTGCACGGTGGTCGCCGTGGACTCGTCCACCTCGCTGCGGATTCTCGTGCCTCCGGGGCTCGTTGCGGGCACCACGTACGACCTCTCCGTCGACGGGGTGACGCTGCCCAACGCCTTTCGCTGGTACTCGCGCGCGCCGCTCTTCCAGTCCGACTGGTCGACCGCAGCGGGCACCACGCTGAACGCGCTCTCCGACGGCATGCGCTGGGGCAACGTGGCCGCGTCCAACCCCAACCTCGCCGTGGTGAACGCCGCCGACGCGGGACTTGCGGACTGGCCGTCCACCAACGCCCTGCGGGTGGTGCAGTCCGCGGCGCGCCGGTCCTCGGCGTGGTGTGAGATCAAGAACGCCTGGCCGCTCCCGCTCACCGGCGAGAGCCTCTACTACCGCGCGTACCTCCGGGTGGACATGCCCACCGCGTACAGCGGCGGGGAGAACTCGCACCACCCGGTGGAGACGATGATCGACTACAACAACGGCTACACGGCGGGCTTCCTCTGGTCCTTCGCGCCCGTGGGCAACGGCCGTTTCTCGATTCACACTGGTTTCACCGGCAACCCCTATCCGCTCGCCAACTATGGCCTCACGTCGGGTGTGGCGATGCGAACCAACCTGTTCACCGGCGCGACCTACCGGCTGGAGTGGAAGCTGACCCGCCAGGGGCCCGACAGCTACACCACCGTCATCCGCTACTACGACGCGGCGGGCGTCCTCCTCGGCTCCAGCGATCCGACGCTGACGCCCAACAACATCCGCGCGCTGGGGCGGCAGGACCCGCTCAACTGGCCCCTGGCCTCCACCGTCCAGCCGCTCTTCGTGGACGAGACGTACCTGCGCCACCTGCGCTTCGGCACCAACGGCGGTACGGGGTGGGTCAACACGTCCGACGAGTACTTCTACTGGGGCGGGGTGATGGTCCGCTCGGACGCGTGGTGCGGGCCCTATTGACGGGGAGCAGCGCCGCAGCACCGCTTCGGCAGACACTCTTCCGATGCTCGGCCACGGGCCGTTGTACCCAGCGAGCCGTCCGTGGGGCTCACATGACTCGCGACCATCTGCTGCTGGGCTCTGTGTCGTCCTGTCAGAACTTCGTGGCCAGCGCCCAGAGGATGGCCGAAAGGAGCGCCACGCCCACCACCGCGGCGATGATGAGCGGCGTCCTCGACGGCTTGATGGCCTCGAGCTCCGTGAAGCTCAAACGCGGGGACAGCTCCGGCGACGCCCCTGGCACCGGCGCGGGCGGGCGCGGCGGCGGCGCGGGCTCGCCCGAGAAGGGCTGCAGCGCGTCGGCCAGCGCCTCGGCAGACGGGAAGCGGTCGTCGGGGTTCTTCGCGAGGCACCTCATCACTGCGTCGGCCAGCGCAGGAGGCACCGGCGTACCGTCGGCCAGCTTCTCGGGCAGCGTCGGCACCGGGCGGCTGGTGATCTGCACCAGCAGCTTGCCGAAAGTCTCTCCCGTGAAGGGCCGCGCGCCGGTGAGCAGCTCGTACAGCATGAGGCCCACCGCGTAGACGTCGGCGCGAAGGTCCACCGGGCGGCCCAGCGCCTGCTCCGGCGCCATGTACTCGGGCGTCCCCAGCACCACGCCCTCCATCGTGCCGGACTTGGGCATCTCGCCCACCGGCTTGGTCAGCTTGGCCATGCCGAAGTCCAGCACCTTCACCGTCTCGGCGGGCCCGTGGAGGAAGACGTTCTCGGGCTTGATGTCCCGGTGCACCACGCCGATGGCGTGCGCCGCCTGGAGCGCGCGCGCCACGTGCAGGCAGATGCGCACGGCCCGTTCGAGCGGCAAGGGGCCCGCGTCGCACGCGTCGGACAGGAGCTTCCCTTCCAGCCGCTCCATGACCTGGTAGGTGACGGTCGTGCCGTCGGGGGCGCGCTGCTCTCCGAAGTCGTACGCCTCGGGGATGTTCTCGTGGTGGATGGCCGCGACCGCACGGGCCTCGCGCAGGAAGCGCTGCACCAACTCGCCGTCCTTCCCGTGCTCCGCCCGCAGCACCTTCACCGCCGCGACGCGCCCGTCCTGCTCGTGCTTCGCCTGGTAGACGCGCGCCATCGCGCCTTCACCCAGCAGCTGCTCCACCTTCCACGCGCCCAGCGACGCGCCCGTCAGGTCCAGCTCTACGCTCACCTGCTCACTCACGGGAAGTCACTCCTCCTCGTTGTGCGGGACTTTCCGGCACTCGTCGCGGGGGAGCAAGTCTCTGCGTCGTGCGGCTGCGCTTCGCCCGCGCGGTCCGACCGCAGCTCCGCGAGCGCGCGTGGACAGAAGCGGCCCGCTCCTGGCGCCGAGAAACCACACCACACGCCCTGCCAACTCGTCGCTGCCAGCGGGCCCGCGCGGGTCACTCGTCCATGAGCCCGCGGGAGAGGACCTGCGCGGTGAGGCTCACCAACGGGATGACGCGCTGGTAGTCCATGCGGGTGGGGCCGATGACGCCCACGGTGCCCAGCACCGACTCGCCCGGGCCGTATGGGGTGGCCACCAGCGACACGTCGCCCTGCGAGGAGAACTCGCTCTCGGCGCCGATGAAGATCTGCATCTCCCGCGCGCGCTGCACCCGGTCCAGCAGCGACAGCAGCTTGTGCTTGTCGTCGAGCGCCTTGAACAGCACCTTCATGCGCTTGACGTCCTCGGCGAACTCGCGCTGCTCGAGGAAGCTGCCGGTGCCCTCGATGACGACGCGCTCCGCGTGGGACACGTCCGTGGCCATCGCCCCCAGCTTGAGCGCCCGCGCCGCGAGCGCGTCGTACTGTAACCGCTCGCTCTCCAGCTCCTGGAGGATGCGGCCCCGCATCTCCTCGACGCTCGTGGCGTGCCGGAGCAGCTCGTTCAGGTAGTTCGCCGCCTGCGTCAGCTCCTCGGAGGTGATGGCGAAGTCCACCGACACCAGCTTGTTCTGCACCTGCCCGCCCTGCCCGACGAGAATCGCCAGCACCTTGTCGTCACGCAGCCGGACGAACTCCACGCGCTCCAGCGCGGCCGCCGATGGCCGTGGAATCAACACCACCGCCGCGTGGTGAGAGAGCTGGTGCAGCACCCGTCCAGCCACCTGCAGGCGCTCCTCCACGGCGATGCCCGACAGGCCCGACTCGATGAGCTCCCGGTCCCGCGCGCTCGGCTCGCGCAACTGCAGCAGGGAGTCGACGAAGAGCCGGTAGCCCTGGTCGGTGGGCACGCGCCCAGCCGAGGTGTGGGGCTTCTCCAGGTAGCCCAGCTCCTCCAGCTCGGACAGGACGTTCCGCATCGTCGCCGGCGACACCTCGAACTCGCCCGTGCGCGTCAACATGCTCGAGCCCACCGGATCGCCCGAGGCGATGAATTGCTGCACGACGGCCCGCAGGACCTCCTTGGCGCGCGCATCGAGTTCTTCAGCCATGACGGAGTCGATTGTGTCCACCAGCGGCCCCCGCTTCAAGTCCGCGTGTCCTGGGCGTCCGGGGGCGCGCGTCCGCGAAGCGCTCGTCGGGGGAGTGCTTCTACGCCACGGGCCTGGAGTGCCTCCGGCGTAGAAACAGTTCGGCCCGTCGGCCGGCGGAGAGGACGAGCGACTCCTTCTTCACCTTCGGCAGGCGCTTGAGGGCCGCTTCGCGCGACTGCGCCTGCGAGCGGTCGCGGGCACACTCTGCGTAGACGAGCGTCACCGGGCGGCGAGCCTGCGTGTACCGGGCGCCTCTTCCGGCGTTGTGGGCGGCGAGGCGGCGTTCGAGGTCATTGGTGCAGCCGGTGTACAGCGAGCCGTCGCGGCAGCGCACCAGGTACACGTACCACCGCACGGGGGGCGACCTCGCTCCACCGGTAGCGCGTGCGGAGGTCGCGCGGGACGGTGGGCAGGGCAGAACCACGTCACTGCGAGGCGGACGGGAAGGGCGGGAGGCCTTTCCTCCGAGGGGCACGCCCCGACCCAGGGTCGCTTGGGTGACGCGCGGGGCGGCTCGACTTTGGGACTTGCCGCGACTCACGGGGCGGGCCTCCGTGCTTGCGCAGCCACTCTGAGGGCCTCACGGTGACTCACCGGGCCCCTCGGGGCGGTGCCAGTCGCGCGATGACTCGCCGGGGCGAAGGGACGGACGAGGTGACTTCGACTCACGGGCCCTCTCGGGACGCGGTGCGACTCACGCGATGACGCCCTGGGCGCCGCGAGCTTCACCGAAGAGTCACCAGCGCTCGTCCCGCACTTCACGCGGTAGGCGCTGCCGGCGCGTCAGAGCCCTTCTTCCGCCGCACCACGCTGAAGGCGATGCCGGCGATGAGCCCGATGGCCGCGCCCACTCCCGTGCCCATCAACTGCGCGTTCACCAGCCGCGTCGCCGTCTGCCGCGTCGTCTCCGCGCAGTCGCACAGCGCCTTCCCCATGGACGGCGTGTTGTCCCAGGTCATCACGCGCGGCGCCACCAGCGTCGTCAACAGCACCCCCAGCAGCGCCCCGCCCACGACGAAGTTCAACACGGCCCGCACGAAGTTCATGGGCCCGGGAGATAGCACCTCCCGGACCCCCGGGGTGTGAACTGGAGTGTGCGGGGGTGGCACCCCACAACCTGGTGCGTGGGGGCTCCAGTGAAACCGGCGCGCTTCAGATCCCGCTGGGTTCTGATGCGGCCTCGATCATGCAGTGTGGGAAGGCATGCGCCGCTTCCTCCTCCTCACCGTCCTCCTCGCTGCCCCCGCTGCCCTGGCCACCGGAGAGCGCGTCGTCCTCACGCCGTCGACGAACCCGCTGGCGGAGACGCTCTGCTTCTCGCTCAACTGCGTGAAGGGCGGCGCCCGCGAAGCGGTGGTCGCGATGCGCCCCGTGAAGGGCGGCGTGGAGTTCACCGTCACCATGGCCAATGGCCAGCGGCGGTTGACGCACGTCACGAAGCTCAACGAGAACGGCAAGGTGTCCTCGACCGACCTGGTGCGCACCACCTCGCTGGTGCTGCAGGCCATCGAGAAGGGCCCCGTGAAGGGCGATGGACCCCAGCCCACTGCCAAGCAACCTTCCAAGCGCAAGCCCATGCGCCTCATTGCCCACCGCTAACCCAGCGAAAACAGAGGCAAGTCTCAACATTCTGGAAAAATCCGTTCGGTCCCCCTCCAGAAGTACGCGCGGCTTCAGGTATAGAGCGCGCGCATGTTCGACGACACGCGACTCGACGGTAAGTTGCAGGAGCTGTCCCGGGAGCTGGTGGCTCGGCCGATGCTGCCCGGTTTCAACGTGGCGGACGCGTTCACGATGCGGGGGATGGACGAGACGGGGAAGCCGGGGTTGTTCGCGGCGATTCTCCTCGCGCCGGGCCCTGCGCCGGAGCTGGGAGCGCTCACCACCTTCCGCGCCGTGCTGACGCAGCGGCTCAAGCAGATCGACACGAAGACGCCGGCGTGGCCCATCGTGGTGCAGGGCGCGCCGGAGGTCATCGACGGCACCAACATCCCCGGTGGCCGGGACTACTTCGAGCAGGTGAAGCTGGAGCTGCGCACGCGCCAGGAGCGCCTGGTGGCCGCCAACCGCCCCACGCCGTTGCCGGCGCCTCTGGACGAAGAGCGCTCCGCTGCGCCGCGCGCCGCGAAGAAGCCGCGCAAGGTGAAGGTGGCGCGCAAGGCCAGGGCCGTCACGGCGCGTCGCACGGTGAAGCGCGTCGCCGCCCGCACCGCCCGTGCTGGTCGCGCCCGCCGCAGCCGCCGCTGAGTCGCTCCCGTACGGGTTACCTCCCGCCCGCCGCGCTGAGTCGTGCTCTCGCACGGTGGCGCCGTCGTGCTTCCGTCACCCGCACGGTGGCACCTCCGCCTCCCGTGACGCCGCCTCCCACGCACCTCCCGCAGCGCTTGAGTCGTGCTCCTTCACTCGTGGTGGCGCACCTCCGCTGGTGCTGCGTCGTCGCCTCCCGGCACGGGCGGCCACGCACTTCCCGCTCGACGCGGCCGCCGAGTCGTCGCTGCGCCTCCACCCGGGTGCAGTCGCTGGGAGGGCCCAGAGCATCATCCTCCGCGTCGTGGCGGACGCAGTGGCGGGCCTCGCGGCCGCCATCGCGTACTGCGACCTGTCCGAACGGATGACGAGGGCCTGCGCGACGTGGACGGTGGCCAGCACGAGGGCGGTCCCCGCGAGGACCAGGTACGCGATGCCCAGGGCGTTCACCGGGCGGCAGTCTACGGCACCCGCCCCACCGACGCGCTCTCCTCAGACACCGCGTGCGTCCGGCGCCCACACGTACTTGTGCTGCTGGAGCTGGAAGCGCACCGGGAGGCGGTCGGCGACGATCCACTCGGCGAGCTCCTTCGGCGCCAGCTTTCCGAAGACGGTGCTGAAGAGGAGGGCGAAGGGTCTCTCGGTGAGGCGGAGCTCCTTCAGCGCGCGCACGGACCACTCGTAGTCCTCGCGGCTGCCGATGACGAACTTGAGCTCGTCGCGGGCCGTCATCGACGCGAAGACCCGGGCGTCATTCCGGTCCGCCTCCCCGGAGGACGGCGTCTTCCAGTCGACGATCTTGTGCACGGCCGGCGGTACGAGGCGGGTGTCGATGGCACCGGACGTCTCGAGGAGGACGGTGAGGCCTGCGTCGAGGAGGCCCTGCATCAAGGGGTAGACGCCGGGCTGGAGGAGCGGCTCTCCGCCGGTGACCTCGACGCGCGGGCAGTCGAGCGCACGAACCTCTTCGACGACGTCGGCCACCTTGCGGCGCGCCCCGCCCTGAAAGGCGAACGCGCTGTCGCAGTAGCTGCAGCGGAGGTGACAGCCGGTGAGGCGGACGAAGGCGCACAACAGGCCCTGGTGCGAGGACTCGCCCTGCAGCGACAGGTACACCTCCTTCACCACCACCGAGTCGGCGGAAGGGACGAGGCGCGGCTCGATGCGGGGGCGTGCGGACAGCACGGCGACGCTCTTCGCTCAGAAGGGCGGGGCGGGGCAAGGGAGGTCGCCGGAGGCCCCGGAGATCGGCCAGAATCACCGCATGACGGCGGCGGACGAGCGCGAGCTGCGCGACGAGCTGGAACGCGTACAGCAGCTCAACAAGGAGCTGCGCGGCGAGCTGGCCGAGCTGAAGGCTTTCTCCATCGAGGAGCTGCTGGAGCGCATCCACGAGCTCGAGGCGCAGAACGCCGAGCTGCGGGCGCGCCTGGAGCGGGCGGACGAGGTCCGGGAGAGCTGGGACCGGCGCCATCACCTCCTGCGGCTCGAGCTGGACGCCGCGCGGACGGAGCAGGCGCGGCTCAAGAAGCTGCTCGAGACGGCGCGGGACGAGCGCAACCTGGGCCGCAGGTCGCTCTTCCCCTGGCGGCAGCGCTGACGGACGACGCGCCTTCGTTCAAGCGAAGTACTTGAAGGCTGGCACCGCCTTCTTGCCGCGCCTGGAGAGGTACTGGAGCTCGCGCTGATAGGGGCCCGAGACGACCGCGATGGTCCCGTCCTCGAGGCCCTGCGCGGTCTTCGCGAGCAGCCCCCCGAAGGACTCGCACACGTACACGAAGTGGATGTCGTCGCGCGCGATGATCTGGCCGCTCGAGCCCCGGGGCCCGGGGATGAAGTCGAGCAGCAGCCGCCCATAGTCCCAGAAGGGGCTGCCCGCGATGGGCACGTGCTTCGGGTGGAAGTGCACCTGCCGCACGCGCTCGTCGTCGCTGAGCCAGTCGAGGCGCTCCCGCATCTCGGCCTCGTCGTACTGGCTCCGGTCGTCCTTCCAGCACTGCACGAGCGACTCGAGCGAGCCCAGCCGCTGGGCGTACGGGAAGAGGCACACGTCGGGCTCGTTTTCCTGGCCGTCGTGCACGAGGAGGGAGGCGCGGAAGTCGGTAGGGAAGTCCACGCCCAGCGCCAGCTCGGCCGCTGCAATCTGCTGCTCGCTCGCGGGAGGGCGCAGCTTCAGTGTCAGCGCAGGCTGGTGCTTCGAGAACCACTGCTCGAGGCGCGACCACGACTCTGCGGGTGAGGCCGGGGCCAAGCTACCGGCTCGTCTTGATGTTCGGGTTCTTCCCCACCGGCGGGGGCTTCGCCTTCTTCTTCAACTCCACCGTCATGGTGGGCGCCTCGGCGGTCAGCCGGCCCTCCTGCGCCTCGTAGCCCTCGCGGCTCACCTTCACCGCCAGCGGCAGCTTCGCGGCCACCACCTGAGAGCTGTAGGGCGTCTGGCCCACCTTCTCTCCGGCCAGCTCGACGTCGGCGCCGGAGGGCTCACTCTCCACGCGCACCTCGACGGGCTTCGGCTCGACGACGGGAGGCGGCTTCACGTCCGTCGGCGTCACCGCCGGAGGAGTCGTCGCCACCGGCTGAGGCTTCTCTCTCGTCGACACCCACGCGGCCACTCCAATCCCCACCAACGCGACGGCGCCCACGACGCCCCACACCGCCTTGTTCCCGCCCCTGGGCTGCGGCGCCAGCGCCTGGGTCTGCGGGCCGCTGGGGCGATCGACCGCCGTCTGCGCGCCCGACCCGGTGTTCTGCTTGTTCCGGTCGACCACCGTCGCGGCGCCACCGGGCTTGGCCAGGCCTCCTACGTCGAGGTCGGTCAGCCCGCTGTCCTCCTCGAAGGTGCGGGGATCCGACTCGCGGGCAATGCGCTCGGCGTACAGCTCCTGCATGAAGGCGGACAGGTGGGCGCTCGACGACGGAATGGCGTTCGCCAGCGCGAACTCCTCCAGCGCCATGCGCAGCGCCGCAGCGTCGGGGAAGCGGCCTTCCCGATCCTTCGCCAGCGCCTTCAGGACGATGGGGTCCAGCCCCTTCGGCACCGACGGCTCCACCTCGCTCGGAGGCGGCACCTGGCAGGCCAGCACCAGCTTCTGCGTGGCGAGGTCGTTCTCTCCCTTGAACAGCCGCTTCCCGGTGAGCTGCTCCCACAGGATGATGCCGAGAGCGAAGACGTCGCTGCGCGGGTCGAGGTCGTCTCCGCGGGCCTGCTCGGGCGACATGTACGGGAACTTCCCCTTCAAGATGCCCGTCGCCGTGTGCTGCGCGCGCCCCGCGGCCTTCGCCACGCCGAAGTCGATCAACTTCACCGAGCCGTCGAAGCCCACCAGCACGTTCTGCGGGCTGACGTCGCGGTGCACGAGGTTGAGCGGCTGCCCCTTCGCGTCTCTCGCCTTGTGCGCGAAGTCGAGGCCCGCCGCCGCGTCCGCCACGACGCGGAGGATGATGCCGATGGGAATGCCCCTGCCCGCCGCGGCCGCGCGCTTCTCGATGCGCCGCAGGTCCTCGCCCGCGACGTACTCCATCTCGATGAAGTGGACGCCGCCCTCCACGCCGAACTCGTTGATGCGCGCGATGTTCGGGTGGTCGAGGCGCATGGTGATCTTCGCCTCGTCCTTGAACATGGTGAAGAACTCTTCATCCTCCACCAGGTGCGGGAGGATGCGTTTGATCACCACCAGCTTCTCGAAGTCGTCCTGGCCCTTCTTCGCCAGCAGCACCTGCCCCATGCCGCCCGAGGCGATCTTCCGCAGGAGCTGGTACCGACCGAACGCGATGGCCATCCGCGCGTGAGACTACCCCAAAAGGCCAGCCGTTCCGTTCACGACTTCACCTTGTAGCCCGTCCGGAGGAGCTGCCACGCCACGGCCGTCGCGCCCACCGCGAGGCCCACCAGCAGCCCCAGGCCCAGGAGCGACTGCTCTTCGAGGCCCAGCATGCCCGCGCGCAGCCCCTCCACCATGTGCACCACCGGGTTGAAGAGGCTCACCGTGCGGAACGGCTCCGGCAGGTGGCGCACCGAATAGAAGACGCCCCCGAGGAAGGTGAGCGGCAGCATCAGGAAGGTGGGGAAGAAGTTGATCTGCTCGAACTTCTCCGCCCAGATGCCCGCGAGCAGGCCCAGCACCGCGAAGACGTAGGCGGACAGGCAGAGGAACACCACCGTGCCCGCCACGTGCACCAGGTGGGCGCCGGTGAAGACGAGGGCCACGGCCCAGGTGAGCAGCCCCACCAGCAGCCCCCGCGTCATCGCGCCCGTGATGAAGCCGAAGAGGAGCTCCGGCGGCCCCAGCGGCGCCACGAGCAGGTCGGTGATGGTGCCTTGAATCTTGGTGATGAAGAACGAGCTCGACGAGTTGAGGAAGGCGTTGTTCGCCACGCCGAGGAAGACCAGCCCCGGGACGATGTACTGCACGTACGGCACGCCCTCGACGGACTCCTGGCGGCCGCCCAGCGTGTAGCCGAAGACCACGAAGTACAGGGTGGTGCTGATGAGCGGCTGCAGCACCGTCTGCCCGGGGACGCGGAGGAAGCGGCGCACCTCTTTGGCCAACAGCGTCTTCGCCCCGATGACGTTCATGTCCGCTCGCCCTCCCTGAGGACCTTGAGCAGCACGTCTTCCAGCTTCGCCGGCGCCATCTGCACGTCGGCCACCGGCAGCGCCGCGGCGAACAGCAGCGCCAGCACCTCGGCGGCGCTCTCCGAGCCCGAATGCTCCACGAAGGAGAAGACGCGCCCGTCCGCCGACAGGGCGCCGCCCACCACCGCGGGAGGCAGCGCTGCCACCGGCTCCTTGAAGTGCACCTCGAGCCGCCGCTCTCCCAGCCGGGACATCAGCGAGCGCTTGTCCTCCACCAGCAGCAGCTTCCCGTGGTCGATGATGCCCACGCGATCCGCCAGCGCCTCCGCTTCCTCGAGGTAGTGGGTGGTGAGCACCACCGTCGTGCCCTTCGCGCGCAGCGTGCGCACGTAGGCCCAGAGGTCCCTCCGCAGCTCCACGTCCACCCCCGCGGTCGGCTCGTCGAGGAACACCAGCTTCGGCCGGTGCACCAGCGCCTTGGCGATGAGGAGCCGCCGCTTCATGCCGCCCGAGAGCGCGCGCGTGGGGCTGTCCGCCTTCGAGGTGAGGCTCATCGCCTCCAGCAGCTCGTCGACGCGCGCCTTGTCCGGCCGCTGGCCGAAGTAGCCCAGCTGGATGTCGAGGGACTCGCGCACGGTGAAGAAGGGGTCGAAGTTGATTTCCTGCGGCACCAGGCCCACCGAGTAGCGCGGCGTCAGCGGGTCCACGTCGAGGTCCACGCCGAAGAGGCGAATGCTGCCCTTCGTCTTCCGCACCAGCCCGCACACCGCGCCGATGAGCGTCGTCTTCCCCGCGCCGTTGGGGCCCAGGAGCGCGAAGATTTCTCCCTCGTCGATGTGCAGTGACACGCCGTCCAGCGCCGTCAGCGACGGGTAGCGCTTCACCAGGGTAGACACCTCGAGGACGGCGGGCACGCCCTGCACACCTGCCACACTTCGAGCCGCGGAGCAGCGCCGTCATTGCGCTTGGGAATGGCGAGGGCCTCGGGTAGACCTGCGGCTCCGTCTCGACCGAAAGTGCCCATTCCGTGAAGACCACCGCGACCCTCCTCGCCGCCGTGTTGCTGCTCTCCTCGGCTCCCGCCCGCGCAGAGGACCGGGTGAAAGGGAGAGGCTGGCTCTCCGGCGTGGGCCTGGGCCTCACCGCGCTCAGCTTCACCGGCTTCGGCCTCGGCATCGGCGGGGTACTGAACGCGAGCGATGCCAACAGGCTGCTCTCTGCCTACGTCGCTGGCGGGGCGCCGCAGCCGCAGGACGCAGCCACCGTGAAGGAGCTGCAGAACCGCGCGGGCGCCGCGCAGACGCAGGCCGCCGTCGGCTTCATCCTGGGCGGCGTGGCCCTCGCCGGGGCCATCACCTGCCTCGTGCTGGACGGGATGTGGGCGAAGGAGCCCGTCACTCTGGCCTTCACGCCGGCGCCGGGCGGGGGCGGGCTGCTGTTCAGCGGCCGCTTCTGACCGCCCACCCCACACCTCGCCACCCCTGACGGTTTTCCCTCCGCGCACCCCGGCTCGCGGCCGCGACGGAGTTTTCCCGGAGACGTCCGGGGAAGACGACGCACGGGCAGGAGTCCACCGCGGCCGCCCGGGCGCCCGAGGCGGCAGAATCCGCGCGAAGTCGTGGCTGCCCCCATCGGAATCGACCTCTCGTCTTGCACGACGGACTGGCGTCGCGGACGGCCTGCATCCGATGTGCGCCGGGGACGCGTCAGGGGCAGGCGTCGTCGAGGCCCCGCGGCGCCACTACGCTGGGCCCCGCCGGCGTCCCTACCCCCAGCACGAAGCACGCCACCTGCGAGCTGACGGCGGCCATGTCGAAGACGATGTAGTGGCCCAACTCGAACGGCACGGCGAGGTGCACCGTGGCCGCGGTGACGCCGTTCAAGTTGCCCTTCAAGGGGAAGGACGGCTGCGTGCCCCGCCCGTCGAGGCGCAGCGCGCGCGGCTCCAGCGGGTCGACCTCCTCGCCGACGATGGTGGTGCCCAGCGCCACCGCCACCGCCGTCTGCGCGCCGGGGTGGAAGTACCCGTCGATGACGCCGTGGGGGAGGAAGAAGGGCCGGGGCTGCATGCCTTCGTGCGGCTCCCGCGCCACGTGCCGCGCCTTCGCCGTCGGGTCGGTGAAGTCCCACAGCGCCTGGAAGGCGTTGAGCAGCGGGTGCTTGTTGTCCAGCGTCTGTCCGGGGCCGAAGCCGAGGATGGTTTCGAGCGCCGCGCGCAAGTCGACGGGGTACGTCGCGGTGGTGGCCACCTCCAGCAGGAGGCCGCCTGCGCCCGAGAAGACGTAGCCGTGAATGCCCGTGGCGACCGTGGCCACCGGGATGCCGATGGTGGCGCCCATCGAGTGGCCCATCGCCGACACGCGCGCGGTGTCGAAGGTGGCCGTGCCTCCACCGTCCAGCGGCACCGTCATGCCGTCCAGAAGGCGCGTGAGGTACACCGCCTCCATCGCCGCCACCTGCATGTTGTCGATGGTGGAGTCGATGTCGCCGAACAAGTCGTACAGCCGCAGGCCCGAGGTGTCCGGCGGCGTGTCGCGGTCCCCGTGCAGCGGGAAGTCGAAGCCCATGGTGGCGACGCCGCGCCGGCCCAGCCACGCCGCCGGCCCGCTGCCCTTCGGAGGCTCGGGCAGTTGGTCGCGCGTCGCCGTCTGCGGCAACGGCCCGCGGTCCATCACCTCGCGGTACTCGCCGCCGGAGCCGTGGAAGTACAGCATCAACGGGTAGCCGCTGGCCGGCGCGGCCACCTTGGGGACGGAGATGGACAGCCGCACCCGCTGCGTCCCCTGCTGCACCGGCGCCGAGCCGTCTGCGTTCCACACGATGCGGCCCTTCCCCGGAATCGGCCCGGACTGCACGTGTGGCACCTCGTACGACGCGGTGTAGAGGGTGAAGTCGGGGTATTCGTCCGCCTTCGTCCACGGCGTCGCCAGCGTCGGCTTCGGCAGCGTCTCGACCCACGCCGCCAGCTTCCTCAGGGACGCGCTGGGGTCGATGGTGCGGAAGACGGTGCCGCCCACCACCCGGCCCCTCGGCCACTTCTCGCGCGAGAGGAAGTCGTGCAACGGGTCGAGGGCCTCCTTCGCTTCGGCGTCGGCGTCCGGCAGTTGCTCCAGCGCCGCGTGGAAGGCCTTGCTGCGGCCCAGCGGCTGCCCCGACGTGTCCTTGAGCGCGTCCGTCAGCAGCACGGCGTACGTGGTGTTGGGGCGCCGCACGAAGCCCTGCACGGTGTTGACCGCCAGCATCCGCGCGGGGCGGTACGGGCCTTCCGCCGCGCTGAAGGAAACCTCGAGCGGGAAGCGACGGCCAAACTCCGGCGAGGTGGGGTCGATGTCCACCAACTGCACCGGCGCCTCCTTGCTCAGCGTCTGCGAGGGGTCCGACGGCAGCGTGCCCACGTCGATGTCACCCGAGAGGACGAAGAAAGCCCCGGAGTCGACGCCCCAGCCGTCCTTCACGCGCGCGTCGATGGCGTCGAGCCACATCTTCACCAACTGCGGCCGCGGCCCGGGCCAGCGGTCGAGGTTGGACGTGCCGTCGGCCTGTCGGCGGAGCGCGCTGGGCAGCGGCACGGCCCAGAAGTCGTTGGCGGAAGGGTCGAAGGCGACCTGCGTGGGGCGTTCCACGTAGCCATCTCCGCACGCAGCGAGGAGGAGCAGCAGACCCAGAGACGACGCGAAGCGAGACATGGGCGCGCCCGTAGCCGACTTCCCGCGCGGAAGGAAACGCGGAGGGGCGCATCCCGACGGTTCACATTGTTCTTCGCGCGGCGCAGACTCTCAGCCATGCGATGGCTGGCGGCGCTTCCCTTCGTTCTCCTGCTGGCCTGCGCCACTGCCCCGGAGCCGAAGATGCGAGACACGTTGACGACCATCATGGGCCGCGCCGAGAACGCCAAAGGCGGGGCGGTCATCGTCACCTCCGACGGGCCCGTTTACGTCGAGGGCCTCGCCGCGTGGGACGAAGCGCTGCTGCACCGGCGGGTGAAGGCCGTCGGCGTGCGCAAGGTGAAGCAGGTCCTGCCCGCGGCGACGAAGAACGAGAAGGGCGAGTGGACGCAGGGCGCCGAAGGCCAGCAGGAGGTGCTGGAAGGCGCGCAGTGGCAAAGCGCCGAGTGATTCGGTCAGTTGGAGTGCGTCTGCCACAACAGGTCTGCGACCGGCGGACTCAGGCCGGGGAGGGCTGGAGTCTCCGGGATCCGGTCCTTCTCGCGCAGGCGCTTTTCGCCCGCCGCGGTGACGACCAGCACCAGCCGCTGCGCCGGCAGCACGAGCCACACCGTGGAAGTCCCGTGCTCGAGGTACCATGCGGCCTTTTCGCGCAGCGCTTCGAGGGACTCCTCCACACCCTGCACTTCGACCGCGAGAATCGGCGCCGTCCGGCGAAAGCGATTCGTGCGGCGCCTTCCGGTGCTCTTCCAGACGGCCGCGTCGAGGCCTCGGACTTCACCGCCCAGGATGACGCCCGCTTCCTTGCCGCCGACGTCGAAGCCCGGTGTCCGGCGAGCCCAGTCCATCAGCGCCCAGATGACGGACGCGGCGACCGACGACTGTTCCTCACCGCACGGCGGCATGTAGAGCAGGGCTCCTTTCGAGTACTCGAGTCGGCCCTCGACGGACGGCCAGGTCGACGGCTGCGTCGCCTTGAACCCGCGAGGAGGTCGCAGCGCCACCGGAAAGCGCACGGCGCTCCGTGGCACGGGCACCAGGTCGATGTGCGGAGCTGCCATGCCGAGAACGTACCGTGACTTCGCCGTGATTGCAGCGCCGCGCCCCTCGGGCTACGCCGCCGCGCCATGGCCGAGAACTTCATCTTCACCATGCAGGATCTCCGCAAGGTCAAGGGCGGCAAGGAGATCCTCAAGGGCATCTGGTTGTCCTTCTTCCCCGGCGCGAAGATTGGCGTCATCGGGCCCAACGGCTCCGGCAAGTCGACGCTCCTGCGCATCATGGCCGGGCAGGACACCGAGTTCATGGGCACCGCGCGGCCCGACCCGTCGGCGCGCATCGGCTTTTTGCCGCAAGAGCCGGTGCTCGACCCCTCGCTGGACGTGAAGGGCAACGTCGAGCTCGGCGTGAAGCCGGTGAAGGACCTGCTCAAGCGCTTCGACGAGGTGTCCAACGCGCTCGGCGAGCCCGACGCCGACTACGACAAGCTGCTGGCCGAACAGGCGAAGCTGCAGGACGCCATCGACGCCGCCGGCGGCTGGGAACTCGACCGCAAGCTGGAGATCGCCATGGACGCGCTGCGGCTGCCGCCCGGCGACATGGACGTCTCCAAGCTGTCCGGTGGTGAGAAGCGGCGCGTGGCGCTCTGCCGCATCCTCCTCGAGAAGCCCGACCTGTTGCTCCTCGATGAGCCCACCAACCACCTCGACGCCGAGTCCGTGCAGTGGCTGCAGCAGCACCTGAAGGCGTACACCGGCACCATCGTGTGCGTGACGCACGACCGCTACTTCCTCGACGAGGCCTGCGAGTGGATTCTGGAGCTGGACCGCGGCGAGGGCGTGCCGTGGAAGGGCAACTACTCGAGCTGGCTCGACCAGAAGAAGAAGCGCCTCGAGCAGGAAGAGAAGGCGTCCAGCTACCGGCAGAAGTTCCTCGAGCGCGAGCTGGCCTGGGTGTCGTCCAGCCAGAAGGCGCGTCAGGCGAAGAGCAAGGCCCGCCTCGAGCGCTACGAGCAGATGCGCGACGAGTTCGAACGGGACAAGAAGAAGGAGTCGACGGGCGAGATCTACATTCCCCCGGGCCCGAAGCTGGGCGGCAAGGTGGTGGAGGCGAAGGGGCTGCGCAAGGCCTTCGGAGACCGCCTCCTCATCGACGACCTGAACTTCAAGCTGCCGCCCAACGGCATCGTCGGCATCATCGGCCCCAACGGCGCCGGCAAAACGACGCTGTTCCGGATGATCATCGGCACCGAGAAGCCGGACGCGGGCGAGCTCACCATCGGCGACACGGTGAAGCTGGCGTACGTCGACCAGTCCCGCGACGCACTCAAGGGCGACAAGTCGGTGTGGGAAGAGGTGTCGGGCGGGCTCGACCAGCTCGATCTCGGCGGGCGCATCGTGCAGTCGCGGGCCTACCTCTCGTGGTTTGCCTTCAAGGGGGCGGACCAGCAGAAGCGCGTCAAGGACCTGTCCGGCGGCGAGCGCAACCGCGTGCACCTCGCCAAGGTGCTCAAGGAAGGCGGCAACCTCATCCTCCTCGACGAGCCCACCAACGACCTCGACGTCGAGACGTTGCGCAGCCTCGAGGAGGCGCTGGACGGCTTCGCCGGCTGTGCCGTCATCATCAGCCACGACCGCTGGTTTCTCGACCGCGTGGCCACGCACATCCTCGCCTTCGAGGGCGACTCGAAGGTGGTGTGGTTCGAGGGCAACTTCCAGGACTACGAGGAAGACAAGAAGAAGCGGCTCGGCCCCGAGGCCCTGGTGCCCAAGCGCATCAAGTACCGGCCGCTCGAGCGGAAGTGACCTCAGTTGATGACGCTGTCGCAGATGGAGCCGCTCGCCGTGGGCGTGCACTCGAGGCCGAAGCAGCAGCGTGCGCCGCCGGGCTGGCAGGCTTGGCCCACCTTCACGCAGAAGCCGCCGTCATTCGCCTCGTCGATGGTGCCCGCGTCGTAGCCGCCGTCGATGGTGCCCGCCTGGCACCCCACCGACACCGTCAGCTGCGCGCCCGGCGCCTTCACCGCGTCGCAGGTGGCGCCGCACACCAGCAGCCGCGTGCCGTTGTTGGCGAGCTGCCAGCCGTTCGCGCCGAGGTGGCACGGCTGCGACTCGTCGCGCGGCAGCGTCACGGGCACGCCGCCGTCCACCGACAGGGACACCGTGGTGGTGGAAGGGTCCGGCACGCCCAGGCCCGTCGGCTGGAGGTCGAACTCACACGCCAGCGGGAGGATGCTGTTGGCGATCTTCTGGAACACCGGCGAGTAGTCCGTGTTGCACGTCGGGAAGCGCGTGCCTCCGGTGAGGCGCGACAGCTTCTGGTACTCGAGGCCCGTCGTCTCGCCGGTGTTGCCGTTGAAGGCGCACAGGGGCCCGCTGCTCAACGGCTCCGTCGGCCCCAGCTGCTGCGCCACCGAGACGATGGAGTGGAAGATCCACTTCGGGTTGGCGGGCGTGCCGAACATGCCCGCCGGCTGCAGCTTGTAGAGCTCGCTGGCGAAGTCCTGGCCGCCGGGCCAGTCCGCGGGGCGGTCCGCGTACGTCGGGCACTGCCAGTTGGCGCAGTACGAGGTGCTGGTGCAGCCCTGCGCGGCGTACGAGAAGCTCGAAGGGTCGTCATCCGTCACCACGATGAAGACCTTCTGTGCGTCGAAGCGCAGCTTGTCGCTCCACCGCACCGCGGGGTTCGCCACCTTGTTGCAGGTGTTGGCCTGCTTGGAGAAGCCGTCGTACGTCCACAACAGCAGCGTCAGCGCGTCGCTCGAGTTGACGCCGACGTTGGCGTGGAAGAAGCGCGGGAGGTTCGAGTCGTAGCAGCCCGGCGCCGTGGGCGAGGCGCCCAGCGGAGGCGTGATGCAGAACTGTCCGGCGACGAGGATGACGCGGTAGTCCACGTTGTTGGCCGCCAGCACCGAGGCGAGCCGCGCGTTGATGTTGGCGATGACGCCGTTGATCTCCTCGCCCATGCTGGCGGACTGGTCGACGGCGATGATGAGGTCCACCGGGCGCGTCGCCGCCTGCCCCATGCTGCCGGCGCAGACCGGCCCTGCGCCGCCGCCGCTGCCACTGCCCGAGCCACCGCCCACCGAGCCTCCTCCGCTTCCTCCGCCGGAGCCGCCGCCGCCACCACCGAAGGAAGTCCCGCCGCCGCCTCCTCCGAGCGAACCGCCCGCGCCGCCGCCCACCTCGGGCTCCTCGCCGCCGTCGCCGGACATCTTGATGGTCAACGTCGAGCCGCAGTTGCAGCCAGCCGCGCCCAGGGTGGCGATGACTGACAGGGCGACGAGAAACGAGCGCATGTCGCAGGTATCGCTCCGCGCGGGTGCGCCGTTGTGCACCAGTCCGGCGGAGTCCTCGTGCTCCGCGCGCAGCCACCCGGAATGCGATGGGAAACCGCGTCGCGCTCGCAGCGCCGTCCGGGGGATGTTGCCGGTGAAGCAACACAGGAGTGGCCGCCGGGGAGCCCACGTCGCGCTTGAGGCGCTGCGAAGAGGAGGCGCGGCTGCGAGGACCACTCGCTTCGTCGCGCAGAAGCGCCAACCCGCCGCTTCGTTCTGGACGTCGTGCTCCCCACCCTTCGCGGACGGGCTTCGTGCCCGAGGAAGGCGCTTCGTTCAGTGGCTGAATGGAGCACCCTCGGGTTACTGGCAGCCGGCCGCCTGTGCGCGACGCAGGTCTTCCTTCGCCTCGTTCAGCCGCCGCTCGACCGTGGCGAGGCCGCGTCCTGAGTCCTCGCCGTTCTTTCGCGACGCCATGCACTGCGCGTAGGCCGCGTGGCCCTGCGTGTTCAGCACCGACTGGCAGTCGCGCGTCGGGGGCGCTGCACTGGCCTTTCGCGCCGCTGCCACCTCGGCTTCGGCCTCGGCGACGGCCTTCTTCGCGCGCGTGCACTTGTTCTCGGGCGGTACGGCTGGCGCCTTCCGCGTGCTGCTGTCGGTCAGGACGCTGCTGCCTGCGTCAGGGGCGGCGGGCGCAGTTGGCGCGGCGGGCTCTGGGGACGAGCGCACCGTCTCGACCTCGCCGGGCGCCATCGTCTTCGCCTTCACACCCTTCGGGATGGTGGACGGGTCGTCGGTGAAGTGCTCTTCGCCCTGCGCATCCGTCCACGTGTAGATGGTCTGGCCCAACAGCGCCGCGATGAGGACGGTGACGTGAAGCATGGTGATGCCTCAGCGTAGCCCGCGTGGAGTCCGCGCGCCCGTCCGTCTTCCCTCCCGCCGGGGTTTCGGGCAGACACCAGCCATGCTGCACCTCATCCCCGCCCGCCAGGCCCGCCCGGACAAAGACGTCATCTTCGCCCTCAACGCGGAGGCCACCAGGCGCAAGCAGGCCGGCGAGGCCATCGTCAACGCCACCATCGGCTCGCTGATGAATGACGACGGCTCGCTGGCGGTGCTGGAGACCGTCACCCGCGTGCTGCGCGACGTCCCCCCCGCCGAGTGGGCTGCGTACGCCCCCATCCCCGGCACGCCTGGCTTCCTCGACGCCGTCGTCGCCGACACGTTCTCCACCCAGCCGGCGTTGAGGGCCGCGGCCACTGCCGTCGCCACGCCCGGCGGCACCGGCGCGCTCCGCCATGCGCTGATGAATTACCTCGAGTCCGGCCAGGCGCTCCTGACGCCCAACTTCTACTGGGGCCCGTACGCCACGCTGGCGGAAGAGCACGAGCGGAAGGTGGAGACCTTCTCCATGTTCACCCCCGCCGGCGTGCTGGACGTGGCCGCACTGGACGCGAAGCTGAAGGAGCAGCTGGACCGGCAGGGCCGGGCGCTCATCTTCCTGAACGACCCCTGCAACAACCCCACGGGCTACTCGATGACGGCGGGGGAATGGCGGCAGGTGGTGGAGGTGCTGCTGCGCCACGCGGCGAAGCCCGTCACCCTGCTGGTGGACATGGCGTACTGGCTGTACGCGGCTGGCGGAGACCCGCGCGCCTTCCAGGCCGAGCTCGTCCCGCTGCTGGGCAAGGTGGGGCTCCTCTTCGCCTGGAGCGGCAGCAAGTCGTACACCCACTACGGCCTGCGTGTGGGAGCGCTGATCGCTTGTGAGTTGGAAGAGAAGGCCCGTCAGGCCACTTCCGCAGCGCTCGCCTTCTCGTGCCGGGGCACCTGGTCCAACTGCGTGCGGGGGGGCCTCGTCGGCGTCACGAAGTTGCTCACCGACGCGAGCCTCAAGTCCGCGTGCGACTCGGAGCGCGCCAAGCTGAAGGAGTTGTTGATGCGCCGAGTGCACGCCTTCAACGCCGCCGCCCAACCGAAGGGCCTGCGCTACCCGCGCTACGAAGGCGGCTTCTTCGTCACCGTCTTCCACGACGACGCCGAAGGCCACGCCCAGAAGATGCGCGAGAAGGGCGTGTACGTCGTTCCGCAGAAGGGCGCGTTGCGCGTCGCGCTCTGCAGCGTGGCGGAGAAGGACGTGCCGAAGCTGGTGGAAGCGCTGTCCAGTTGACGGCGGGAGTCGCGGTGCTGGACCCATCACCAGAGGCGCCTGGGCCGACGGCACGTGTCGGCGCACAGTCGGTCTCGCGCACAGGCACGGCGCAGGTGTCGGAGCGACGCACGGTCGGCGCGGCGAGCGAGCCTGACGGTGCACAGACGTCGGCGCCGGTGTTTGACCGCCGCACGGTCGCCGCGGTGAGGTCCTCGCAGTGCACAGTCGGAACCGCGCACAGGTGTCGGAGCGACGCACGGTCGGCGGGGCGGGCGAGCCTGATGGAGCACAGGCGGAACGGCCCACGTCGGGCACCGCTCCGGGCGGCTGGCGGAGCCGCGCAGAATGGGGGCGGCGTGTACCTGAGGGATGCTCCGCTTCAGCGCGGAACGGTCGTCGTCGTCGTCGGTGGCTGTGGCGTCTGTTCCGGAACCTGCGTTGGCGGCGCCTCGGGCGTCTGGGTCTCCGGCGTCACGGTGGTGGGCGCGACTGCCGAGGCAGGCTCCTCCACGCGCAGCTTCCAGTACCGGTCGAGGTCCAGCCAGCCGACAGAGAGCATGAACTCCCCACGCCCGACGAAGTAGTGGCCGGGGATGAGGTCGAACCCGGCCCGCGCCATCGCCGAGACGGACACCTGCCCCACCTGGAAGTTGAAGCCGATGAGCGCACGCTGGGGGAAGCGCGGCGCGTCCTGGCGCAAGAAGACCTCGACCCCCGTCTGAAGCCCGAAGTCCACCGTGAAGACGCCGCCGCCGATGCCGAGGTTGAGCCCCGCGTGAGGTCCGATGCCGAGGTCGAAGGCGTTGACCGGCACGATGAAGGACGACACGCCCAGGGTGGCGCTGCCCGTCGCGGTGCGCGTCTTCGAGAATTGCCATTGGCGGCTCCCCCGAAGCTCCAGCGTGCGGTCCGGGAAGGCGTAGAGTGTCTCGACCGCCCAGCCGGCCCGCGCGCCCGAGTGGTCGGGCCGCACCAGGCCGACGCCCACGCTGCGCACGCCGCCCCACGCCTCGAGGCGCGTCTGCGGAAGGAGCCGCCCGCGCGCAGTCAGCCATGCCGCCTCCGCACGCGCGCCCCCACTGCCCAGCAGCAGGGCTGCCGCCACCGTCCTCCACACCCTGGCTCGGGTGCCAAAGCTCACCGGACCGTCACCTCCGCGCCCGGCACGGCCCGCAGCGCGCCCTCGCCCACGCCCGCGTCGGCGTTGACCGCGTCGAGGAAGCCCTGGACGGAGGCGGCGATGCGCTCGTGCGCCTCCTCGAGGGACACGCCCGACGCGCACCCGCGCTGCACGTCCTCGCGGTCGCTGTCGGTGAACTGGTAGTGCGTAACGCCCGCCATCACCGACAACGCCGTCGGCGTGGGGAGGTGGTTCCAGCCGCTCTGCACCTTCTCCAGCGGCGCCGAGCAGTCGTTGCCGCCCGCCAGAGAGAGCGACGGCTGGGAGAAACCTGCGAGCGCCTTCACGTCGGCCGAGTCGGGGTAGCTCGCTTCCAGCACCAGCGCCTGGTAGCCACCGAGGAGCGCCAGCTTCGTCGCCACGACTCCCCCGAGGCTGTGCCCGCCCACCGCGATGCGCGCTTCGTCCACCTGTTCCACCAGCAGCGAGCCCGCCGGCGGCGCGACGAGCAGCTGCCGGGCCTCTTCGCCGTTCTCCACCGCGAAGAAGGCGAGGTCGAGGACGTGCCGCGGCAGCGCCACCACATAGCCCGCGCGCGCCAGCCGCTCGCCCAGCCACTCGTACCGGTCGACGCCGACGAAGCCGCCCTGCACGAAGACGAAGGCCGGGTGCCGGCCTCCCACCGCCCGGCCCGAGTCGTCGGAGGGGTAGAAGACCTGCACCGAGACCACGTCGGTGCTGCGTGCGCGCACCTCGAAGATGGCCGTACCCACTCCATCCGACACCACCTCGCCGGAAGACGGCGCCGCCAGCCCACACCCCGTCACCGCAAGCGCGCTCAAGAGGCTGAAACTCCTCGCGACTGACCGCATGGGCGGGCGAGTTCTAATGCGCGCGCGCCGCAGGTGCGATTGAATCAGGCGCCGCCGGGACCGTCTGATCCATCGACTTTCACGAGAGGACAAACGCCATGATGCGCCTGTCACCCGTTTCGCTCGCTGGCTTCGCGTTGCTGCTGAGCGGCTGCGCGGTCCGCACCTACGAGTACCGGGAGCGCCCGACGACGACCACCGTCGTCACCACCGGCTGCGACCCGTACAACCCGTGCGCCAACACGTACTACTGGGACCACTACCGCGAGGTGTATGTCTTCTATGACGGCTACCGGTACTACGACGCGCTGGGGACGCCGGGCAGCTACCCGCTCCCGCCGGCCACCGTCTACGTGACGTACCCGCCGCCCAGCTACGTGCCGCCGTCCAACTACCGCCCGCCGCGCGGCTACTACGCGCCGCCGCGCGACTACCGGCCGCCGCCTCCCGGCTACCACGCGGCCATCCCTGTCGGCACTGAGACGGGCTACGTCGCGCCGCCGCCGTCGTCGGGCAACCGGGCGCCTCCCCCTCCTGCCTCCACGGGCTACGTGGCGCCGCCTCCGTCGTCGGGTGGCTACGCCCCGCCGCCGCCTCCTGGCAGCGGCGCGCGTCCTCCTCCTCCGCCTCCGACGACAGGCAGCAGCGGCGGGTACGTGCCACCGCCTCCGTCCACCGGCTCCAGTGGTGGCTACGCTCCTCCGCCGCCTCCCTCCGGCTCCAGCGGCGGCTACGCTCCGCCTCCGCCTCCTTCGACGGGTGGTGGCGTGGTGAGGCCTCCGGGCAGCGGCGGCTCCGCGCCCCCTCCGCCGACGGGCGCTGGCGCTGGCTACGCCCCGCCTCCGCCTCCGAGTGGCTCCAGCGCGGGCGGCTATGCGCCGCCGCCGCCCCCCACCTCGGGCGGTAACCCCGGCACGGTGAATCCCGGCGGTGGCTTCCGTCCTCCTCCTCCGCCTCCGTCCGGCGGCTCAGCGGGTGGTGGCGTCGTGGTGCCTCCGGGCACGGGCAGCTCCGCGCCGCCGCCTCCGTCGGGCTACACGCGTGTGGGCGGCTTGCCTCCGCCTCCAGCCACCGGCACGGTGGTGACGCCTCCTGGCGGCGCGACGGTGGCGCCACCGCCGCCGGCCCCCGGCTACAACAAGGGTGGAGTGCCTCGCCCGACCGTGGACCCCCGCGGCACGCCGACTCCTCCGGGCGCCACGCCGGTGCCGGTGCCGGCTCCGCCTCCGCCCGCGGCCAGCATCAGGAACACGCCGACGCCCGCGCCCAGCATGCCGTACTACGCGCCGCCGCCGCCCAAGTCGAACCTCCCGCACACCGTGAATCCCTCGACGACCCCGCCAGCGCCCCCGCCGGCGCCTGCGAAGAAGACTCCGGCCGCGCCCCCGCCGCCTGCGCCCGGCGCCCGGCCGCCGCCGCCCCCGCCCAAGGGCTGAGCGTCTCGCGGACATGACGGTTGTGACCGACGCCGGTCGCCCTCGTGTGGCGGCTGGCGTCGTCGTCTTTCCAGCGAGTGGAAAATCTGCTTAAGCGCGGCCCCTCTGCGCTTCGGGGAGGAGCCCTTCATGTCTTACGCGACGTCGCGTCACGTCACGCTGGTGGTGTTGGCGCTCATGCTGGCAGCCGGGAGCGCGCGCGCCTCGGGCTTCTACTTCGGTGACAACGGGGCCAAGGCGATGATGCAGGGCGGGGCGTTCACCGCCCAGGCCGACGACCTCACGGCCATCATGTACAACCCGGCGGGCCTGGCGCAGCTCGACGGCTGGAGCTTCACGGCCGACGTGCAGTTTCTCAACCACCAGGTCAACTTCCTTCGGCAGGACCCGGGCTTCGACCCGGCCAACCCCAACACGCTGGTCAACACCGTCGACAACTCGAAGTCGGGCCTCTTCTTCCTGCCCTTCCTCGGCGCCAGCTTCGGCTTCAAGGTGGCGGGCCGCACCATGGCGGTCAGCCTGGGGGTGTACGGGCCGCCGTCGCAGGGCCGCTACATCTTCCCCGCGCCCAACTACACGAAGGAGATGAGCCGCTACGTCGAGAACCCGCGCCGCTTCTCGCCGCAGCGTTACTCGCTCATCAGCAACGACATCATCATCCTCTACCCGTCGCTGTCCCTGGCGTACGCAATTCACCCGCGCTTCATGGTGGGCGCGTCGGCGCAGCTGGTGGTGTCGCACTTCAACTTCAAGCAGGCCATCTCGGCGGACCCCACCAACCCGATGACGCAGCTCGCGGAGAACCCCGAGTTCGACGCGCTGGTGGACGTCAACGTCGCGGGGCAGGTGGGCTTCACGGGCATCTTCGGGGTGCTGGCCCGCCCGCTGGACTGGCTCTCTCTCGGCGCGTCGGTGCGACCGCCGATTCCGATGAAGGCGAACGGGGCGCTGGGCATCTCCGTGACGCCCGAGCTGGCGTCGCTGGCGCAGGTACAGAATGGGGCGGGTGAGAGCTGCGCTCCGGCGGACCCTACGCAGACGTCGCCGTGCCGTGCCAGCCTCGAGGTGACGTTGCCGCTCGAGCTGCGGTTCGGCGTGCGCGCGACGCCCCTCAAGGGCCTCGGCATCAACGCCGACTTCGTCTACCAGGGCTGGCAGTCCGTCGACCAATTCCTGCTCACCCCGCAGGACGTCAACCTGGTGCTGGGCGGGATGTCGACGACCGTCGAGCCCTTCGCGATTCCCAAGCGCTGGACCGGCACCTTCTCTGGCCGCCTCGGCGCCTCCTACGACGTCATCAAGTACCTCACGGTACACGCGGGCTTCCTCTTCGAGACGGGGGCGGCGCCGCCGGAGTACTACGCCATCGACTTTGCGCACCCGACGCGGGTGATGGTGACGGGGGGCCTCACGGGCCACCTCTGGAACTTCGACGTACTGGCGGGCATCGCGTGGACGCCCAACGTGCAGTCCGTCATCACGCAGAGCGAGGTGCGCCGTGGCTCGACGGACCCCTCCACGCCCGCTGGGGTCGTGGGCACGGGCATCTACAACTCGGGCGGCTTCTCCATTCTTCTCGGCGTGCGGGGCCGGTTCCCGCCGAAGCCGAAAGTCGAGGAGGCCCCGGCGACGCCTCCCGCCACGCCGGCGCCAACGCCCGCGCCCGCCCCTGAGCCGCCGCCGGCGCCCGCCGCGCCTGACGCGTCGCCTGCTCCCACGAGTGCCTCCGGAGGGAGCGCTCCGTGAAGCGCCTCCTCAGCCTCGCCGCCGGCCTCGCGCTCATCGCATGCAGCGGCACTCCTTCGGGCTCGGACGCCGGGCAGGACGCGGGCCAGCAGGCGCCGGAAGAGATTTCGGTCGCCGGAGTGGTGACGATGCACCCCGACTCTCTCGCCTTGCTCGCGGATGCGGGCGCGTCGACGTCGGTGGCCGGACTCACGTTGCGGGTGGAGGAGCCCTTCAAGGTGGCGCTCAACAACCCCGACGGCGTCTTCCACACCCAGACGCTGGACGCGGGCGGCGAGTTCTTCGCGCCGCTGGTGCCCACGGAGTTGGTGACGCTGGGCGTGGCGGCCGGGGTGCGGGACGACACGGGGGCCAACCGCGTCATTCGGTCCGCCACCACGCTGTACGACGTGGCGCTGATGGATGGCGCCAAGCCAGCAGCCGACATCACAGGCGGCAAGGGCTACGCGGTGCCGGTCGAGCTGCACCAGGCGCTCAACAACGCGGTGGGTGAGGCCAACATCCGCATGCTGACGGGCAGTACGGACGCGGGCACGCTCATCCACGCGGGCTTCATGCTGGGGAAGATTGTCGACGCCTCGGGCAGCCCTGTGGCCGGAGCGACGGTGGAGCCGCTCGGCAGCTCGGCGGCGGTGAAGCGCGCGCGGCTCTTCTACCCGACGGCGGATTTCAGCGGGACGGGCGCGGCCACCGCGGCGCATGGGCTGTTCGTCTACGTGCACAACGGCGGAGACGTGGACACCTTCCAGTTCCGCGTCACCGGGAAGGCCGAGTACAAGCAGCGCAACGCCGGCGCGGCGAAGGACGCCTGCCTGGTGTTGACGGTGTTCCCCGGGACGGCGATGCCCTGAGGGCTTGCGGTGCTCCTCGCGGTGCGAGGTCGGCGTTCGTCTGACGGTCAGCGGCTCACGCGGCGCTCGACGGCCGTGACGAGGAAGCTCTGTTCGACGTGCTGGAGCTCGCCGGAGAAGCGCGGGTAGCGCCAGAAGGAGAACTGTTTGCGCAGGCAGTGGGCCAGCGGCGTGTCATCGAGGTCCTTGCGGAGGTGGGCCTCGCGCACCCGGCCGTCATTCTGCACCGTCCACGAAGCCTCGTAGCGTTGCGCGTCGGGCGGGACGAGGCG
This sequence comes from Myxococcota bacterium, assembly GCA_040752975.1. Taxonomy (GTDB): domain Bacteria; phylum Myxococcota; class Myxococcia; order Myxococcales; family Myxococcaceae; genus JADLDB01. The sequence continues at coordinate 6,594 of JBFMHF010000077.1, read as the reverse complement.
GCGGGCCTGCTCGGACAGGCACTCCTGGAGGAGTGGGGCGTAATGTTCGTTGACCAGCTTCACCTGGTCCGCGGACAGGCCTTCACCGGCAGGCTTGTCCTTCGAGAAGTCGCGGAAGGTCCACACCCCGGTGAGCTGCTTCTCGAGGCGACGACAGGCGCCGGCGCCCTGCGCGGCGTCGTACCTCTGGCACAGCCGCTCGAGCTCGAGGGTCCGGGCCCACAGCTTGAGCTCCGGCTCCACCTGCGACGTGGCGAGCGCCTGGTCCTTGAGCTGCAGCTTGAGGGCGCCCTCGAGGTCCTCCGAGGCGAGCGCCAGCGCGGCGAGCTTTCCGAGCGCCTTTCGCCGGAGTGCGGTGCACTGCACGGCGTCGCAGCGGGCCTCGGCCTTCGCGAGGAGCCCAGCCTGCTTCTTGTCGTCCGCCTTCTCTGCCAGCGCCCGGACGTACGCCACGCGCGCCGAGAGCAGCTCGTCCTTGTGCTGGTGCGCCGTCTTCTCCGCGGCGGCGAGGCAGGGCGCGGCCGTGGAGGCACGTTCGGCGGTGGCGACGCAGCGGTCCGCGTCCTGGAGCGCCTTGACGAGTGCCTTGAGGCGCTTCGCGTCGGCGCCCTTCAACTTCCCGACCGCGCCCAGCGACTTGAGGGCTGCGGCGCGGCAGGCGTCGACGGCGTCGGGGCCACAGGCCAGCCGCCAGGAGAGCGCCACCTGCATCGCGCGCCCCGGTTCTCCTTCGGCCTGGGCCACCTTGAAGGCCAGCGCCCACGCCTTCGCGCGCTCCTCGCTGCCCAGGGCTTCGGCCTCGGCGCAGGCCTTCTCGGCGGCCGGGCGGGCGCTGTCCAGGCGATTGCCCGAGAGCGCGGCCTGGGCCTCGCTGAGGGCCTCGCGAAAGGAGGCGCGGCGATCCGGCGCTTCCGGAGGCTGGGCGACGTTGGGCGCGGAGGGCGCGCGCTTCTCTTCCACGGGAGGCGCCCACGCCTTCTCGAGCTCATCGTCCTTGGGCGCGGAGACGCTGGCCACCGGCGGCGGCACGTCGTCGGCGGGGGGTGGGGGCGGAGGGGCCGTGGCGCAGCCGACGGCGAGGAGCCAACCTGGGAAGCACGTCCACCGCGGCGTCGACATCGAAGGCGAGACGCTACTACGGGGCCGCTCCGGCGGACCGCGTCATCGCGACAACAGGGAATCCCTCGCCACCGCAGGCCCAACCATCGCCAGCCAGGCGCCGCGCGTGAAGTTTCTCCTTCACGGGGAAGGGCACCTCACCCGGTCGGTCCGGCGCGTGGCTGCACCGCCCTGGGTGCGGCGCGAAGGACGGTGGAGGAGAGTGGGAGGAGGCGGGCCTCGAGCTGGCACGGGGGGCACCCAACCCGCGACGTTGACACCTGCGTGCAGGCAGGCCGGCTGGAAGTGCGTCTTTCGCGGGGAGTTGAAGACCCGCCACGCTGCCTCGGCGACGATGTGGACCAGGAGGCCTCATGCTGAGCGAATTCGCCGTCATCTTCGCGCTGCTGCTGGTCAACGGCGTGCTGGCCGGCGCGGAGATCGCCATCATCGCGGTCCGCAGCACGCGCCTCAAAGACCTGGTCGCGGCGGGCAGCGGCGCAGCGAAGGCCGTGCAGGCGCTCCGTGAGCAGCCCGAGCGCTTCCTCGCCACCGTGCAGATCGGCATCACGGTGGTGGGCGCGACCGCAGGGGCCTTCGGCGGCGCCACCCTCGCCGAGGATCTCGCGCCCGTGCTGGCGCGGTGGGACGTGCTGGCGCCCTATGCCGACCAGGTGGCGCTGGCGCTGGTGGTCACGCTGGTGTCGTACCTGGGGCTGGTGGTGGGCGAGCTGGTGCCGAAGTCCCTCGCCCTCAAGATGGCGGAGCCGTACGCCCTCTTCCTCGGGCGCCCGCTGCTCTGGCTCTCTTCGGCGGCGCGGCCGCTGGTGTGGTTGCTCACCGTGTCGTCCAACGCCGTCCTCTTCCCTTTCAAGGACAAGACGAGCTTCATCGAGGCGCGCCTCTCGCCCGACGAGCTGTCGCAGTTGGTGGAAGAGGCCACCAAGGTGGGCAGCGTGAATCCGCGTGCTGGAGAGATTGCGACGCGGGCGCTGAAGCTCCCCGAGCTGGTCGCCGCCGACGTGATGGTGCCTCGCCCGAACGTGGTGGCGCTGCGGCGCCGGGCGACGCGCGAAGAGCTCCGCCGCGTGCTGCTGGAGCACACGCACTCCCGCTTCCCGGTGGTGGACGGCGACCTGGACCACGTCGTCGGCTACGTCAGCGTCAAGCACGTGCTGGCGATGGCCTGGGAAGAGTCGCTCTTCGTGCTGGACGACCTCGTGCGGCCCGCCTTCTTCGTGCCGGAGACGAAGAGCGTGGTGGATCTCCTCACCGAGATGCGGACGCGGCGGGTGCCCTTCGGCATCGTGGTGGACGAGCGCGGTGGCATGGCGGGCATCGTCACCCTGGAAGACGTGCTGGAAGAGCTGGTGGGGGAGATTTTCAGCGAGCACGTGAACAACGTGCCCGAGTACTTCCACCGCGAGGCCGATGGCTCGGTGACGGTGCTGGGCTCGGTGTCGGTGCGGGAGGTCAACCGCGAGCTGGGCCTGGCGCTGCCAGAGGACCGCGAATGGACGACGGTGGCGGGCCTGTGCCTCTCGCTGGCCCAGCGCATCCCGGCGACGGGTGAGAAGCTGGTGACGAAGGACGGCGTGACGCTCGAAGTGGTGGACGCCTCGGCGCGCCGGGTGCGGGCGGTGCGCGTGCGGCCCCCGGCGGCGAGGCCTGCGTGAAGGTTCCTGACTGACAGCTCCACGGGAGCCACCGTCACGTCCATGCGCGCGGGCCACCGCCAGCGGAATCGAGTCCCGGGTGATGAGGAGCGCTGCGCCGGTCAGCTCGGGAGCCATGACGCATGAAACCCGCGACTCGCGAGGGCGGGCAGATGGGCGTCGTGCCGAGGGGGCGTGGCGCACTCCACTGTTCGCCGCCCTTCGCGGTGAGTTCGAGGTGAATCACCGCCGCCACCGCGGCTGTACCAGCGGACTCGAAGCGCGTGCGACAGCGCTCGCCGGGGACGTCGCCGGGAGCTCCACCGAGCAACACCGTGACGCTCAGGGGAAGAAGTTGAGCTGGTGTGGGCTGCCGTTGACCTCGGCCTTGCCGTCGCACGTCGCGTGGAACTCGACCTCCACAATCTTCGGGATGACGCCGCTCACCTCCACCACGTCGGCGGTGCCGGCCACCGGGTTGAGCCGGCAGGCGCTCGTCACCTTCACGTTGTTGAGGTTGACCACCTTCGCGGTGGCGCCCAGGCCCGCCGAGCCGCCGGCGCTGCTGGCGTCGATGGTGACGTCGTCGTCGGCGGGGTCTGTCGTGCCCTTGGTGTCCACCACGATGTCCCAGGTGTTGGCCGCGGCCACCGAGCTCGCGCCGAAGCCCCCGCGGGCGGTGGCGTTGCTGCCCGTGTAGCGAATCGACACCTCGTTCCCCTGCCGCTGCACCCGCACCGTCGTCACCTTCGCCACCGCCACGCCGTTCTGCGCCGCCGTCGCCTTCACGTCCGTCAGCTCGCTTGTGAGCGACGCCTCGTCGAGGCTGGTCCACTGGCCCGACACCGTCACGCTGCCCGACGCCTCGCCGCCGATGAAGAGCGGACACCCGGCGCTCAAGGAGATGCTCACCGCGCCGTCGCAGGGGAAGGTGGTGCACGCCTTCGTCACCGTCGCGCAGGGCGTGGTGGCCTTCATGCCTTCCAGCGCCAGCGAGGTGGTGCGGCCGATGGCGGAGGCGGTGGCCATACCCACCTCCAATTCCTGGACGGTTTGATCCGGACCGCAGGCGAACAGCACCGCGGTGAGGGCGCTCACGGCGAGGACGCGGGACATGAGTGACTCCGGGCGAGAGGGGTGTGCCGTCGACGGACAGCCCCTCCAGCTTATTCGAGGCTGCGGGGCGCCCCTGCTGATGAGATGGCTCGTACGTCAGCGACGGTCTGGCCTGCGGGTGGGCGCAGGTGAGGCATGCCTCGCGAGGTACACGACGTGCTGGCCCGCGCCGGCCGGCACCCGCTTCACGTCGAGGCCGGCGAAGCGCAGCTGCTTCTCGAAGCGCCCGTCGGGGCTGGCGGACCAGAAGGCGAGGCGCCCCGTCTTCTTGAGCGCGGCCTGGGCAACGGCGAGGCCGGTGAGGCCATACAGCGCCTCGTTGCCCGCCGCCGCCACGGCGAATGGCCCGTTGTCCACGTCCAGCAGCACGGCGTCGAAGGCCCCGCGCGACCTCGAGAGCAGCCGCTGTACGTCACCCACCTCCACGGTGACGCGCGCGTCGTCCAGCGGGGCGCGGGCGAGCGACGAGAGCAGCCCGCGGTTCCACTCCACGACAGCGGCGGACACCTCGGCCACCGTGACGCGCGCGGTGGGCGCCAGGACGTCGAGGGCAGCGCGCAGGGTGAAGCCAAAGCCCAGACCGCCAATGAGGACGTGCGCCTTCGGTCCCAGGCCCTCACAGCCGATGCGCGCCAGCGCTTCCTCGGAGGCGTGCGAGCGGCTGCCCATCAACACCTTGCCGTGCACCAGCACCAGGTACTCGTCGCCGCGCTGCCGGAGCTCGTAGCCGCCGGGCGCGGTGGCGATGGACGTCCACGGCCTCACGGGCTGAGCCCGTAGCACGTTTCCCTCCTCGCGGAAGTGGCCGGGACGTGCCGCACGGGCTCAAAGGGGCCTCCTTCGCGGCAAGGATGGTGACGCCTCCCCATCGCGTCGACTCGTCGTCACGGCCTGAAGCTGCCCTGACGTCACCGGGGCGACGGGTAATTCCGCGCGGGGAAGCACAGCCCGTCGTTGTTCAGGTGGCCGGACGTCGACAGGTTGTACGTCATGTAGTCGTACAGGTCCTTGAGGCCGGCGCTGCCGCCCGAGGGATTCACCGGCACGTTGACCGGGTCATACGCCACCGTCCCCGCGCTGCGCTCGTTGGCCAGCGCGGGCCCGCACGTGCGCCACGGAATCGCCGCGCCCTGCGCGTCCTTCGGGGCCTGGAAGTCGAAGGCCAGGTCCGCCTCGGTGAGGGAGGCCATCGCTGCGCCCGCGCCCGCGTCCACCGACTTGCGCGCCGCGAGAATGTCCCAGCGCAGGGGCGCGTCTTCCTCCAGCGCCTCCCAGAAGGGGTGGTCGAGGTGAAACGTCACCTGGGCGGTCGTCTCGGCGCCCGCCTGGGTCTGCACGCCGCGGCTGCCTGCCGGCGAGAGCTCCGGGTTCTCGCAATTCTTGAAGTCCACCGGCGCCCTGAAACCAAAGGAGAAGGACACCGACTTCGGGAAGCGCCCGAAGTCGTACGCGGAGTCGGTGCTGCGGCAGGCCGGGGCGCCCAGGTCGCCGCGCCAGGTGGCGGTGCCCGCGAGCCACACGCTCCAGCCGTGGGAGGCCATCTCGCGGAAGGCTGCCTCCGCTTCCGCGTCGAGGTTGACGTCGTAGACACCGGCGCGCGCCGAGATGAGCCGGTACCCGAGGGCGTATTTCGAGGTCGGGTCGAAGGATGGGTTGCCCGACTTCAGGTTCTGTCCGTCGAGGCGCGCCAACGCCACCGCCTTGCCGTTCAACTCCTTTGCGTCCAGCGGGCCACCCTTCGCCAGGTCCACCGCCCAGGGGCCCTCTGCGCGCGCGACGTCGGCGCCCGTCTGCGAGGGGTCGTTGGGGTTCAGGTCCGGGTTTTCCGAGAGCGTGACCTGGTCCACCACCACCACCGCGTGCGTGAAGGACACCTGCCAGCCGTCGAGGAAGTAGGGCTCGCCGCTGGCCGCGCCGGGAGGGAAGGCGACGCCCTCGGTGGCGAAGGACTCGCCGGTGACGGTCACGAGAATGCTGTTGTTCACCGCCGTCGTCGACGGTGGCTCGAAGGAAAGAAGCAGGCCGCCGTCGCCGGAGCCGCCGCCTCCACCTGTCCCGCCGTCCATCGCGGGAGTCCCGCCACAGGCCATCCAGGCGGCGGCGAGGAGGAGTGGCCAAAGTCGCAGCAGATTGTTCCTCGTGATGTTCATCGGTGCGTTCCTCGTGGCGTTCATCGTCAGGGGGTCAACGTGAAGCGGTACGGGCCGACGGCTGCGCGCAGTCCGTTGTAGAGGGCCTTGTCCGCCTGCGCCGACGAGGAGGAGTCGTCGGTGAAGCGGTACAAGAGTGGTGAGTCCGACACCTTCGTCAGCGTGGAGAAGTCGACCGAGGCGAACCAGGCGCGCGCGTCGACCAGCACCGTCAGCGTGCCGCCCTCGGCGAGCTGCGCCTCGAAGGGGATGGGCGCGACGATGCGTTGCTGGCACAGGGGGTTGCTCCCCGGCAGCGCCGGGTTGCGCGGAGGTGTGACGCGGTTCTGGCTGATGGTGAAGGCGCCCTCGAAGGGGTAGCTCTCGGCGCCCCGCGTCGCGGTGCCCGCCACGTCCAGCACCACCGTCTTGTCCACCTCGGCCTCCACGTCGCCCCCGGTGAGCCAGAGTTCCGCCGAGAGGGTCTGCGCGTCGGTGCCGTTGCCGGCGATGGGGAAGGGCACGGGCGTGGCCGAGAGCGCGTCCACCCGGACGGCTGCGCGCACCTCGCCCGAGTAGACGCCCGGCTGGATGCA
>JBFMHF010000076.1:0-34254 GCA_040752975.1 Myxococcota bacterium | reverse complement strand
GGCAGGCCGGCAGCTCCGGAGCGAGGCGCGAGCGCGAGGGGAGGGGCGAGCGCGGACAGCAGCGCCGAGGCGGGAGGAGCCGCGGGAGGAGCTGGCGGGGCCCGGGCGCGCTGGCTCAAGCGCGTGGAGGCCGCGGAGCTCACCTTCGTCACCTTCGGGCCTGTTGGGCTCGCGGCGCTCGAGGCGGCGCAGGCCGAGCCGCGCTGGGCGGTGCTGGACGCGCGCGTGCTGCCGCTGGACGAGGCGGCGGTGCTGGAGGCGGCACGCGGGCTGCTGATCACCGTGGAGGAGGGCACGTCACGCGGAGGACTGGGCAGCGCCGTGCTGGAGCTCCTCGCGGCGCGCGGGGTGTCGACTCGCGTCAAGGTGGTGGCGTTGCCGTCAGATCGCTTCATCCCCCACGGGGAGGCGCGGGCCCAGCGCAGCGAGCTCGGCCTCGACTTACAAGGGCTGCGGCGCGCGGCCCGCGAGGTGCTGGGCCGGTGAAGAAGGAGCGGCTCGACGTGCTGGTGGTGGAGCGTGGGCTCGCCGAGACGCGCACCAGGGCGCAGGCGTTGATCCTCGCCGGGCAGGTGGTGGTGGGCGATCAACGCATCGACAAGCCAGGCACGCGCGTGCCGGTGGACGTCGACGTGCGCCTCAAGGGGGAGGTGCTGCCCTACGTGTCCCGCGGCGGCCTCAAGCTGAAGGGCGCGCTGGACGCCTTCCACCTCGACGTGCGCGGGAAGGTGTGCGCCGACATCGGCGCCAGCACCGGCGGCTTCACCGACTGCCTCCTGCAGGAAGGCGCGGCGAAGGTGCACGCCATCGACGTGGGGAGGGGCCAGCTGCACGAGAAGCTGCGCGTCGATCCCCGCGTGGTGAGCCGCGAGCGAGTCAACGCGCGTCACCTCACCGACGAAGATCTCCCCGAGCCGGTGGGCGTGGTGGTGATCGACGTGTCCTTCATCTCGCTCAAGCTGGTGCTGCCGGCCGTGCTGCCGAAGCTCGCGCCGGGAGGTCTGCTGGTGGCCCTGGTGAAGCCGCAGTTCGAGGTGGGCCCGGATCGCATCGACAAGGGTGGGGTGGTGCGCGATGCGCAGGCGCGGCAGGAGGCGATCGACGGCGTGCGCGCCTTCGTGCGCGAAGCGGGCCTCGAGGTGGTGGGCGTCATCGACTCGCCGGTGCCCGGGCCGGCGGGGAACGTCGAGGCGCTGCTGGTCGCCCGTCGCGCGTGAGGGCCGAAGGGGAAGGCCGAGCGCAGGCGCCTCGCGGCGTGATCCGGCGTCGGCAGACGCTCTGACCCGGCGACCTCGAGGCCGACGAACTTCCGGGCTACGGGATCGGCGTGGGCCCGCGGGCGGTGCGGTACTCCATCAACGTCAGGGGCTTCACCTGATCCGGCCCCACGCGCAGCCACGCCTGGCCGGACTCGTCGACGCCGAGGTACAGGCCTGCGACGGGCGACTCCCCGCTGCCCGACGAGAAGCGCCACAACTCTCCGCTCTCGGGCTTGTCGGTGGCGACGATCTCGATGGGGTAGGTGGCGGCGCTCTCGCTGATGGGGCCGTTGAGCAGGTAGAACTCGTTGCCCACGCCAGGCTGGACCCCGAGGATCTGCAGGCTGCCGGACGGGCGCAGCGGCTGCTCACCCAGGTTACGCACCGCGCCGGTCTGCGCGTCGAGGAACCAGGCCTGGTATGGGCCGACGGCTGCGAAGTAGTTCCCCGCGCTGAAGGGCAGCACCAGGTTCACCACGCCATTGAAGGTGGGCGCCGTCCACCGGCGATCCTGCCCCGTACACTGGCTTCCGACCGGCGTGGTGGAGCACGCGATGATCGTCGTGCGCACGGTGCCGGACGTGTCGACGGTGAAGAAGGGCATCACCACGATGCTGCCGTCGCGGTTCAAGGTGACGTATGGGGTGATGGGCTGGTTCAGCATGGGGAAGGTCTGCCGGTAGATGACCGGGGGACCCATGCCCGGTCCGACGCCGTTCACCAGCGCGCCGGTGAGGAAGTTGTATTTGAAGACGACGATGTCGCCCTGGTACGTCCCCACGTTGTACTGCCAGGTCGCCAGTGAAACGGTGTTGTCGCCCTCACTCACGACGGGGGTGGAGTTGACGAGCCCTCCCGCGGGCGACGACCACACCACCGGGTTGCCACCACCCATCGGGTTCAGCTTCAGAGCGAGCGGTGTGGGCGCGGCCTCCACCCAGAAGATGCCGCTGCCGTCGCGTGCGACGCCCATGCGTTTCACGTTGCCCATGAACTGCGCGGTGACCTGGAGGCTCGCATTGATGGCGTAGGCACCCTTGCCCGGCTGCATCACCCAGCGCGTGCCGGTGACGGGGCTGCGCTCGCTGATCTCCGTGGTGTAGTCGCAGGCGATCGGGATCCCCTCGTTGTAGGTCGGCACGTTGCCCATCGTGTCGGCCTTGCCCAGCGCGGTGCCGATCTGCGTGCCCACGCACCCGATGAAGCCCACCGGCGTGCCGCCCAGGCCCCCCTCGGCCACGAAGGCGTCGGGCATCACCTGCGTGCCGCCCAGCGAGAACTTCGACGCCACGGGGAAGAACGTCACCCCCACCGGCTGCGAGGTGTTTTCCCGCCCGTCGGCGCACACCACCTTCGCGGTCAGCGTCAGGGGCGCGGCGATCCCCAGGCGTGAGTACAGGTTCGAGAAGAGCCCGGCCGGCAGCGTGAAGTCGGTGGGGTTCTTCGTGTAGTTCGCGTCGGTGAGGAAGGAGCCGCCCTGGAGGATCTGCACCTGCGTCACGTTGGTGCAGCCGCTGACGGACACCCGCCCGGTGATCTTGTCACCGACGGCGTTCGACTCGGTGACGGTGAGGAAGACCTGCGGGGGCGGGGGCGGGGGCGGCGGCGGCGGGGGCTCGCCGGAGCAACCCCCGACGAGGACCGCGAGCGCCACCTGAAGGAGCCTCTTCATGCGCTACTTCTCCAGCACGATGAACTCCACGCGGCGATTCAGCTCTCGGCCCCGCGCGGTGAGGTTGGGTGCGATCGGCTTGGCGTCACCATAGCCCACCGCCTCGATGCGCGTGGCGTCGATGCCCTGTGCGATGAGGTAGTCCGCCACCGCACGCGCGCGATCGTCGGACAGCTTCTGGTTGGCGTCCTTCTTCCCCCGGTTGTCGGTGTGGCCCTCGACGCGCACGCGCTTGACGCCGTTCTTGACGATCGAGTCCACCACCTGCTGCAGGAGGCTGTTCGAGTCGGCCATGATCACCGCCTTGCCCGTCTGGAAGTGGACCTGCTGGAGGATCTCGATCTTGTCGCCCTTGAAGACGACCAGCGACTTCTTCGGGGTCGCCTCGAGCTCGAAGGCCACGTTCATCGTGGCGCCGGCCGTCACCTGCACCTCGCGCGTCTTCGCCAGGTAGCCCTCGGCGATGACGTCGATGATGTACTTGCCCGCGGGGAGCTCTGCCTCGGCGGGGGCCTCGCCCGACTCCACCTGGGCGGAGCCGGTGCCCTCGCCGTCGCCCTTGAGGGCCACCTGGGCCTTCACCGGCTTCTTGTTCGCGGTGACGGTGATGGAGAACTTCGCCTTCTTCACCTCGGGCTCGAGGACCAGCGCCAGCTTCGGCAAGGGCTTGTTGGGGTCGGCCGGGAGATCGAGCGCCTGCTCCAGCGGCTTGTAGCCGTCGCGCGTCACCTTCACGGTCGCCTTCGCGGCCTTCACCTCGTGGGTGGTGAAGGCGCCCTGGTCATCCGACGCCACCCGGGGGCTGGAGCCGATGGCGATGATCGCCCCGGCCACCGGCTTGCCCGTCTCCTTGTCGGTGACGGTGCCCTCCATGCGCGGGGGAGGCTTCACCGTCTCGACCTTCTTCAGGCGCACCGTCTCGACGAACTTCGTCTCGCCGCGCTGGAAGGGATCGATGGCGAAGGACGCCGCAATGTAGAAGTTCCACGGCGGAGTGGCAGGCACGCCCAGGCCCACCGACTTCGTGAGGCCGATGTTCACGCCCGAGGTGAGGGTGAGGTCCTTCACCGCGGTGATCTTCACGCCCAGGTTCAGGTTCTGCGGCATCGCGTCGGTGACGGCGACCGGGCGGTTGTCGGGGCCGGTCAGCTGCCCGTCGGGGACGCCGAGCGGCCCGGCCAGGTAGTACTCGATGAAGGGCGTGACGACGGGGAGCGGGACCTCCACCGCGAGCCCGAAGTTGATCCGGTGGTACTCGTTGATGCCCAGCGCGAACTGCTCCGAGGCGTTCAACGTCTGGTTGGTGATGAGCCCGCTGGTGGAGTCGAAGGTGAAGCCCAGCATCAGCGAGGAGACGATGGGGACGTTCTTCGACAACGTGCGCCAGTCGTAGGTGGCGAGCAGCGTGGGCTTGAAGCCCACGGCGAACTTGTCCACCCCCTGGTTGCCCACGCCGGAAAAAGTCAGCAACCGCAGGTCGAGGCCCGCGTGGAAGCCGTCGAAGAACTGGTAGCTGCCCTTGAGGCCGAAGGTGAGATCGCCCAGCGCCTGGAGCAGGTTGGGCGAGGTCTTGTTGTTGGTGTTGGCCGACGCCCCGTAGGCGATGAACACCTCGCCCCAGGTGAAGGGCACGAAGCTGGCGGCGAAGGTGATCGCCGAGCGGATGTTCTGCGCCCCCTTCACCGGGAAGTCCGTCTGGTTGAAGTACTCGCCGAGGAAGGAGACGCGCACCACCCCCTTTGGCCCCAGCCGCGCCGAGGGGACGAACACCGTGCCCACGCCGTACTGGCCCACCGTCACGCGCGAGTTCTCAGGCGCGTTCCACGCGTTGCCCCAGGTCGACGGGCTGTGCGGCTCCGTGCCCGGCAGGTAGCGCTCCTTCTGGGAGACGATGGGGAACTCCGCGAACTCGTCCACTCCGCCGTCAGCGGGGCTCTTCGGGGCCGCGGTCGTCTTCGGAGGCGCTGCCGCGGGCGTCGTCTTCGGTGGCTGCGTCGCCGGAGGTGGTTTCGCCGCAGGCTGCGTGGGGGCCGGCTGCGTCGGCGCGGGCCTCGTCGGCGGCGGCTGGGTCGGCTGGGTGGGCGCCGGGGGGAAGGTGCTCCACTCATCCCCGGTCTGCGCGAAGGCAACGGCAGAGAGAGCCACGACGATTGCGAGCAATGTACGGTGCATGGGACCTGTGTGGGAGGCGGTCGGCCTGCGGCACCATAGCCCCCGTCCGAGCCCATCGGAATTTCAGAATGCAGGGGTGAATTCCCCACATCTGGCTGCATCTCGGCTTCCTTCCAGCGCCGACGGTAGAATCGCGCCGTGCCGTCTTCCTCTGGCCGCGTGGTGATCGTCGGTGGCCGGGCGGGCTCGCTCGCCCAGCGCCTCTCGGCGCGCGGGTACCGGTGCGAGACGATCTCCCGGGTGACCCAGCTGCAGCGGGTCGGGCCGGCCGACGCGGTGGTGCTGGCCACCTCGGGGCGCGGGGCCCGGGCGGCGCTCGAGGCCGTGCGGCGGGCGCCACAGCTCTCCCGGTTGCCGGTGTTGCTGGACGGCGCGCAGGTGCCGCCGGCAGTCGCGCGCGCGCTTTCCGTCGACGGCACCTTCGACTCGGCCGAGGCGCTCGAGAAGCTCCTCGCGGCCAGCCTGAAGGCCCGGCGCCTCACCCAGCGCGACGACCTGGTGCGCGCCCGCCTCGAGCTGCTCCTCGAGTTGGCCCGGGAGCGCGGCGCCTCACTCGACGAGGTGGCCCGGCGCGTGACGGAGCGGCTGCGGGCCGTGCTGGGGGCAGAGCAGGTGCAGGCGCTCGAGCTGGAAGGGCAGGGGCCGCGCAAGGCCTTCCTCCTCGACGAGGGCGCCAGGCTGCCGGTCGATCTCGCGGTGACGCCCCAGCTCCGAAGGGCCCTCGAGAGCCGCGAGCCGGTGGAGTCCGACGCGGGGTGGATCGTCCCGCTCCCCTTCGATGGCTCGGGCGTGGCGGCGTTGATCTTGAAGCGCAAGGCGCCGCTGGAGCGCGAGGAGCGCGACTTCCTCGAGGCGCTGTCGGTGGCGCTGCGTGACGCCGCCGAGCGGGAGGCCGCGCGGGACGTGGAGGCCCGGACCCGCGCGTCCCTCGAGGCCGCCTACGTCGACCGCTACCGCGAGCTGATCGAGGCCAACAACCGGCTCAAGGCGCTCGACCGCAAGAAGAACGAGCTGCTCGCGGTGTTGACGCACGATCTCCGCGCGCCGCTCAACGTGTTGATCGGCCATGCCCACCTGCTGCTCACGGACAAGGAGCTCACGGCCTCCCAGCGCACCTCGACCGAGGTGATCCAGCGCACCAGCAAGAAGGTGCTCGAGCTGGTGGAGAACCTCCTCGAGAAGAGCCGCGGAGAAGACGGCCGCATCGTCCTCTTCACCCGCACCATGGACGTGGCGGAGACGTGCCAGGAGACGGTGCGCGATCTCCAGATCCTCGCCCGGGAGAAGGGCGTCGCCCTGCGCGCCGAGGCGCCGCTGAGCCTGCCGGTGCTGGGCGACGAGCAGAAGGTGCGGCAGGTGATGCAGAACCTGATCACCAACGCGCTGACGCACGCGAAGGGCGCCCGGCACCTCGTCGTGCGCGCCCGGCTCAAGACGCGGCCCGACGGGGACGTGGCGCTGGTGGAGGTGCAGGACGACGGCGTGGTGGACGATCCCAACGATCTCCTGCTGGCCTTCGAGCGCTCTCGCGGGTTGGGCTTGTCCATCTGCCGCGACTACGTCGAGCGCCACGGCGGTGAGATCTGGGCGGAGGCCCCTCAGAGCGGCGGCGCGGTGTTCGCCTTCACCCTGCCGATCAAGGTGGAGGGGGAACGGAAGGCCGTGGAGGCGCGCACCGACGCCCCGCTGGTGCTGCTCGCCGAGGATGATCCGGTGCTGCTGCGCGTCGCCTCGATGGGCCTGTCGGGCCACTACCGGGTGGAGACGGCGCGCGACGGCGACGAGGTGCTGCGGCGCGCCCAGGCGCTCCACCCTGACGTGATCGTCATGGACACCTTCATGCCCAACAAGGACGGGCTGGAGGCGCTGCGCGAGCTCAAGGCCGGGGCGGACACGCGGCAGATCCCCGTGGTGTTGATCGCCGGCAGCGCGGAGGTGGGCGACAAGCTGCGCACGCTCGATCTCGGCGCGGTGGACACGCTGACCAAGCCCTTCGCCCTCTCCGCGCTCTTGAACCGCGTCAGCACCGCCATTCAGCGCAGCCGCGCCAGGCCGGCGATGCCCGCCGGGCCGGGGAACGATCCCGAGACGGGCCTCTTCGATCACCTCGGCATCGTCAACCGCCTGCAGCAGGAGATCTCCCGCAGCGTGCGCTACGCCCGGCCCCTCACCCTGGCCGTCCTCAAGCCCGCGATGCCCCCCGGGCCGAAGGTGCGCGCCTGCGTGGCGCTGGTGCGGCGCGAGCTGCGCGCCCCGGACGTGGTGGGGCACCTCGGCGGCGGGGTGCTGGCGCTGCTGCTGCCCGAGACGCCGGTGGAGGCCGCCCGACCGCTGGTGAACCGGCTGTGCGCGCTGCTGGAAGCCGAGCAGGTGACGTACCGCCCGCGCATGGCCGACGTGCGGGACACCCCGGGTGACGGCGAGGCGGTGTTGGAGCAGCTGTTGTCGTGAAGTGGAAGTGGCCGCGGTAGGGCCGTGAAGGGAAGCGTGTCGCAGTGCCCCGCGTTACTGCCCGTGTGATGCAGCTGTTCCGTCGCCCGGCCGAGGATCCGTCGTCAGCCGCCAGCGGGCTGTCGCGCCGCTCCCGCCGGTTCGGCCGCCGCTGGTACAAGTTGCTCGCGCTGGCCCTGTGGGCTGCCCCGTTGAGCGCCGGCCAGCCCGGCCGCCCCGCCGTCGATCTCTCCGCGATGCGTGAGGCGATGGGCTCGCCGGACGATCAAGGCGTGTACCCGTCGGCGGCCTCCTACGCGCACTTCCTCAAGGCGCGGCTCGCCCACCACGACGGCTCGCACCGCGTGGCGCTGGACGAGCTGCGCCTGGCGCTCGCGTCCGACGACTCCAACCCCTTCCTGATGACCGAGCTGGCGGAGCAGTACGCGCGCCTGTCCGAGCTCGATCGCGCCGAGCAGCAGCTCAAGCGCGTGGTGGAGCGGTTCCCGGACTACGCGCCGGCGCAGCTCCTCATGGGTCGCGTGCTCTACGAGGCGAACAAGACGACGCGCGCCCGCGCCCACCTCGCCCGGGCCATCAAGCTCAAGCCCACCGACCCCGACGCGTACCTGGTGCTGACCCAGGTGTGGCTCGATCAAGGCAAGGTGGATGACGCGGTGCGGGTGGTGGAGAACCTGGGCGCCGCGGTGCCGGGCGAGCCGATCGGCTACCACCGCCTGGGCCTCGCGCTGGCCGAGCGGAATGATCCCCGCGCCGAGAAGCTCCTGGTCCGCGCGGTGGAACGCGACCCTGGCGACGTGGAGGCGTGGGTGGCCCTCTCGAAGCTGCACGAGGCGGCAGGGCGGATCCCCCGGGCGCTGGACGCGCTGGAGAAAGCGCTCGAACAGGAACCGGACAACCAGGACGTGCTGCTGGCGGCCGGCCGGCTCTCGCTGCGCCTCGAGAAGCCGCAGGAGGCGAAGGCCTGGTTCGAGCAGCTCCTGTCGCTGGGCAGCGATCCGGAAGTGGCCGTGAAGGTGGCCTTCAGCTACCTGTCCATGCGCCAGCTGGAGGCCGCCGCCGACGTGCTGGACAAGGCGCGCGCCCAGGGCCACGAGCCGCGGCTCCACTTCTACGCGGGGCTGGTGCACGAGCGCCGGCGCAACTTCCAGAAGGCGCTCGACGCCTTCGACGCGCTGCCGCCCACCGTGGGCGAGCTGTACTTCGAGGGCCGCCTGCACCGCGCGATGTCCCTGTCTTCGCTGGGGCAACACCGGGCCGCGCTGGACGCCTTCAAGAAGCTCTCCGACGATCGCCCGCAGCTGTCCGGGTTGGTCCCTGCCTGGTCTCGGGCCCACGAGCGCGCCGGCCAGCCGAAGGAGGCCGAGGCGATGCTGTTGAAGCTCCTGGCCGACTCGCCGGGCGCCGACACCTTCGAGGCCGTGTCGGGCTTTTACGAGCGGCAGGGGCGCCTGGGCGACGCGGTGACGCTCTTTCAGAGTGACCTGAAGAAGCGGCCTGACGATCAAGCGCTGCGCTTCGCCCTGGCCGTGGCGCTCGAGCGCAAGGGCGACTGGAGGGAGGGCGTCGAGGAGATGAGGCGGGTGCTCCTGGGTGAGCCGCAGAACGCGGCGGCGCTGAACTTCGTCGCCTACACCCTGGCCGAGCGCGGCGGCGATCTCGAGGAGGCCGAGCGCCTGATGAAGGAAGCGCTGGAGGTGCGGCCCGAGAGCCCGGCCTTCCTCGACTCGATGGGCTGGGTGCTGCACAAGAAGGGCGACACCGCCGGCGCGCTCGACTTCCTGGAGCGCGCGGTCAGCGGCTCTCCCGACGAGCCCACGCTGCTCGAGCACCTCGGCGACGCGTCGGCCCGCGCGGGCAAGAAGTCCCGCGCCCAGGAGGCCTGGCGTCGGGCCGTGCAGCTGCTCAAGGAGAACCCCGACGCGGCCGAGCGGCCCTCGCAGCGCGCCGACGTCGAGCGCAAGCTGAAGATGCTCACGCCCTGAGGGCGCTTCTCGTAAGCTGCCCCGCCTCATGGCTCGGCGCGACGAAGGCTTCTTCTCTTCGAAGGACGGCACGCGGCTTTTCTGGCGGAGTGTGGCTCCCGACAGCGGCGCCACCGCGATGGTGGGCGTGGTGCACGGCTACGGCGATCACTCCGGGCGGTACGTCCATTCCCTGGAGGCGCTGGCCGCGCGCGGCTTCTCCACCCTGGCGCTGGACTACCGGGGCCACGGCAAGGCCGACGGCAAGCGCGCCGACGTGATCAAGTGGGACGACTACCTCGACGACATGAACGTCTTCTGGGGGCGGGTGCGCGAGGCGGCAGGCGGGCTGCCCACCTTCGTCCTGGGGCACTCGCACGGCGCCCTCATCGCCACGCACTGGGTGGCGCGCAGGCCCGAGGGGCTCGCCGGGCTGGTGCTGACGAGCCCGTACTACAAGCTCGCTTTCCAGCCGCCCGCGCTCAAGCTGTTCGGCGCGAAGCTGATCAAGGGCCTCATGCCGGGCCTGGAGATCGGCAACGAGCTCAAGCCCGAGCAGCTCTCGCGCGATCCCGCCTGGCAGAAGGCCACCGCGGAAGATCCGCTCTACCTCCACGTCACCACGCCGCGCTGGTTCTTCGAGCACACCGCCGCGCAGGACAGGCTGGCCGGCCTCGGCGCTTCGATCACCACGCCGCTGCTGATGCTGCACGGCACCGCTGATCCGATCGCCTCGATGCCTGCCGCGCGCGCCTTCTTCGACACCGTGGCGTCCGCCGACAAGACGTGGAAGGAATATGTGGACTTCCGCCACGAGCTTCTGAACGAGGTCGGAAAAGAGAAGGTCGTCGACGACATCTCGCAATGGATTTCCGCGCATCGCTAGCGTACGGTGCCCGGCGCTTCGGTTGTAGCCGCTTCGAGTTCCTTTCAAGTCGGGGTTTGGGGACGAATGGCCACCAACGATCAGATCAACATCATCGGGAAGGGCATCACCATCCGCGGCAGCCTCACCGGCGGGGGCGACCTCGTCATCGAGGGGCGCGTCGAGGGGCAGGTGAACCTGAAGAACCACCTCACCATCGAGTCCTCGGGCATCGTCGAGGCCGACATCCGCGCCGACGATCTCACCATCAACGGCACCGCGAGCGGGAACATCGACGCCATCACCAAGGTGTCGATCAACCAGTCCGCGAAGGTGAACGGGGACATCAAGGCCACGCGCGTCGTCATCGAGGACGGCGCCGTCTTCAACGGCTCCATCGAGATGGACGTCAAGCTGCCCGACGACATCTGACGCTTCCCCAGGGAACTCTCTCGATCACTGTCACTCGAAGGACGGGTAAGGAAGGCACATGGCGAACACGATCATCGGCTCGAGCATCGTCATCGACGGGGAGATCTCCGGCGACGAGGATCTCGTTATCCAGGGAACGGTGAAGGGCAAGATCTCCCTCAAGGAGTCGCTCTTCGTCGAGGCGTCCGGCGTGGTGGAGGCCGACATCGAGGTGCAGAACGTGGAGATCGGCGGCCGGGTCACCGGCAACATCGCCGCGTCGGACAAGGTGGAACTCAAGGCCGACTGCCGCGTGGTGGGCGACGTCCGCGCACCCCGCATCCTGATCGCCGACGGCGCCAGCTTCAAGGGCAACGTCGACATGGACGTCAAGGAGCGCTGAGCCACCATGGCCGCCACCAAGGAGTTCGGTTCGTCGGAGTCGACGATCATCGGACCG
Organism: Myxococcota bacterium; assembly: GCA_040752975.1. Lineage (GTDB taxonomy): Bacteria > Myxococcota > Myxococcia > Myxococcales > Myxococcaceae > JADLDB01. Next base: position 23,000 of record JBFMHF010000076.1, on the reverse strand, counting down.
TCGATCCTCATCAGCGGCAAGCTCTCGGGTGACGAGGACCTCACGGTTCGCGGTCGCGTCGAGGGCGAGCTGTCGCTCACCCGCACGTTGATCGTCGAGCCCTCGGGCATCGTGAAGGCCAACGTGGCGGTGAAGAACGCGATCGTCTCGGGCGTGGTGGTGGGCAACATCACCGCCACCGAGTCGGTCGAGTTGACCAAGGAAGGCCGGATGGTGGGCGACATCCGCTCGCCGCGGGTGATCATCGTCGACGGGGCCAGCTTCCGCGGCCGCGTCGACATGGGCAACGCCGAGCCGCGGCCCGCGTCCGAGCGCCCGGCCACCCGCCCCGCGTACCGCCCTGCCGCCGCCCCGGCCCGGCCCGCCACCGTCGTGGCCCGCCCCGCCGCCCCGCCCGTCAAGGGTGGCAAGCCGCAGCCGCCTCCGCCGCCCGCAGCGAAGGGGGACAAGGGTGAGAAGGGCGACGTGAAGCCGCCGCCGCCGCCGCCGCCGGCCCCGGTGCTGGTGGGCGAGGGCGGCAAGAAGAAGGTGCTCCTCAAGAAGAAGAAGTGAGCGCATGGAAGACGTGGTGAACAACGACGGCGCGGCCCCGGGCGAGCCCACCAACGGCTCCACGCCGGAGGCCGCCGCTTCGCCTGGCGCGCCGCCGCCGCCGCCGGAGTCCACCGCGTCCGTTCCTTCCTCCGAGGACGTCGAGCGCGTCGCCGCCGAGGCCGACAGCGTCGCCAACGCCGACGCTCCAGACCAGGATCGGGAGGACACCGGAGCGGCCAGGGACGAGCCCTCCGGCGCCGGTGACGAGCTGATCGAGCCCCGGCCTTCCCCCGACGTGCGACCGCTGGTGCACAAGCACTTCGTGGCGCCGGCGCTGATCCCCCTCGAGCGCGTCGACGCGGACGAAATCTTCCTCCTGCGCGCCGAAGAGCCTGACGAAGACGACGTCTCCGCGCTGGCCACCGACATCGCGCGCCTCGGTCAGCTCTTCCCCATCGACGTCCGCCTCAAGGCGCCCGATCGCTTTCAGGTGATCACCGGGTTCCGCCGCGTGGCCGCACTGCGCCTGCTGCAGCGCGAGAAGGTGCTGGCGCGCCTCCACACCGATCTCTCCGACGCCGACGCGCTGCTCATGGCGCTCGCCTCCGCGATCCACGGCCAGGAGGTCGGCCGCGAGGAGCTCGAGGCCGCCCGGGAACGGCTGTCCGCCGAAGGCCGCCTCACCCCGGCCGCGCGCGACATGCTCCAGCGGGCGCTGTCCGACGAGGACGGGCTCGCCCCCGAGGAAGTCGAGGAAGAGGTCGACGCCGACGAGCTGGCGTCGGACGTCACCCTTCGCCTCGGCCAATGCAACCAGGATCTCTCGCTGCTGGCGGACGTCTTCGAGGAGCTGGACGAGGCGCGGCGCGAGGAGCTGCTCACCCAGCTGCGGTACTCGGCCGAGCTGGTGGCCTTCCTCGAGGGGAAGCGGTGAGCGGGCTGCTGGACTTCGGCGCCGCCGCCCTCGAGAGCGATCGCAAGCGGCTGCTGGGCCTGCTGATCGAGAAGAGCTACGCGAAGAAGAAGGTCGTGCTGTCGTCGGGCCGCGAATCCGACTTCTACGTCGACTGCAAGAAGACGGTGCTGCTCGCCGAGGGACACTGGCTGGTGGGGCGGCTGCTCTTCTCGGCGATCCGCGGCTCCCACCCCGAGGCGGTGGCGGTGGGCGGGCTCACCATGGGCGCGGATCCGCTGGCGAGCGCCGTCAGCCTGGTGAGCCACCTCGGCGGCGCGCCGCTGCACGCCTTCCTGGTGCGCAAGGAGCCCAAGGGGCACGGCACCGGCCAGTGGATCGAAGGCCTGTCGGCGCTCCCGCGGGGCGCGAAGGTGGCGGTGGTGGAAGACGTGATCACCACCGGCGCGTCCACGATCAAGGCGATCGAGCGAGCGCGCGCCGAAGGGCTCGAGCCGGTGGCGGCCTTCGCGCTCGTCGATCGCCAGGAAGGCGGCCGGGAAGCCATCGAGGCGCTGGGCGTCAAGGTGCACGCGCTCTTCACCCGCGAGGACTTCCCGCGGTGAGGGCGCAGGGGCGCTCGCGGCTGGCGGTGAGGCGGGCCTGCTGGGCTGCGCTGCTGGCCCTGTCGGCCTGCGCCAACGCGCGCATTCCCCGGGTGGGCGGCGATCCTCCTCCCAGCGAGTCGGATCCGAAGATGGAGGCGGCATACCAGCAGGTGCTGGAGCGCTACACCCGCAGCCAGGCCGTCTACGACAACCTCGACACCAACGTCTTCTTCCACGCCACGTGGCAGTCGCCGGCCTTCGTCGAGGCCCGCATGGCGCGCGACGCGCGGTTCCGCGCCATCCCCGCGGCCGAGGCGGCCGCCAACCTCGCGGCCGAGCAGAAGCGCCTGGCCGACGCCGTAGAGTTCCACCTGGCGGTGCACGCCAACGACTACAAGTTCGAAGACTTCAACCGGGCTGACACGATGTGGCGCCTCGCCCTGGTGGTGGACGGCCGGGAGGTGACGCCCACCGACGTCAATCGCCTGGGCCGCACCTCTTCCCCGATGCGCTCGATCTACTCGTACATGGAGCCCTTCTGGGTGGGCTACCGGGTGCGCTTCCCGAAGGTGGACCTTCCGCCGGGCACGCAGCTCACCTTCCGCCTCGCGTCCGCGCTGGGGAAGGCCGAGCTCGTCTACACCGCGGAGTGAGCCCTCCAGCCATGGCGCGCACGTGGGTGTCGAGGCTGTGGCCCGCGGCCCTCTTCCAGTTCTGCTTCATCGGGGCGGTGTCGATGATGAAGCCCGGCGCGACGGCGCTGATGCTGGCGCGCTTCCAGGAAGGGGCGCTGCCGTGGCTGTACATGGCGGCGGCGCTGGTGACGGGGACGCTGGCGGTGCTGCGGCTGGGGAAGAACTCGGATCCCGGCTTCGTGGCCTTCGCGTCGGGGCTCGCCGCGCTGACCCTGGCCGTGGGGCTGTGGTTCAACCTCCCGTTCTTTCGTCTCGGCGCGTACCTCTTCGCCGAGGCCTTCGCGACGCTGGTGTCCCTCGCCTTCTGGAACGCCCTCACCGACGCCTTCGACGCGCGGGAGGCGCGGCGGGCCTTCACCTGGGTCAACGGCATCGGGATGTCCGGGGCCATCGTGGGCGGCTTCTCGGCGCAGCTCCTGTCGCGGTACGTGGGCGCGCTGGGGCCGCTGGTGGCGGGCGGCGGGCTCCTGGTGGTGGGCGCCTTTGCCTGGCGCTTCCACCGCAGCGACGTCGAGCCCCCGGCCCAGAAGGCGGACGCGCCGCGCACGCCCCTCAAGCAGGTGGTGCTCTCGCCGTACACCCGCCTCATCGCCGGGTTGGTGCTGGGCTTCGCGGTGCTGCAGCAGTTCACCGACTTCGCCTTCAACGCGCGCGCCGTGGCGCAGCTCTCGGAGGCGGAGATGGCGGATCTCTTCGCGGCCCACCAACTGTGGACGGGCGTGGCCTGTGCGCTCTTTCAGTTCGTCCTCGCGGAGGCGCTCCTGCGGCGGCTGGGCGTGGTGCGGTACGCGGGCCTGGCGCCGGCGGGGCTGGCGGTGCTGACGGTGGTGGCGTGGGCGGTGCCGTCCGTCTGGAGCGCCTGGGCGCTGAAGGTCTTCGAGGGCGCGGTGAGCTGGGCGTTGATGCCGGTGGCGGTGCAGTTGCTCTACGCGCCGCTGCCCGACGCCTCGCGCGACGGTGCCCGCCGCACCATCGACGGCTTCTTGAAGAAGGGCGGCATGGGCGTGGCGGGCGTGCTCCTGCTGGGCATCGCCCGGGCGGTGGGCGTGCAGGGCGTCTTCGCGTTGCTCCTCCTCGGCTGCGTGGGGTTGGTGGTGGCGCTGGTGCGTCTGAAGCCGCGGTACGTCGAGGCGGTCCACGAGCGGGTGGCCGGCGTGCTGCCGGGCGACGTGCGCGACGCCGAGGAGCGCGTGCTGGTGGAGGCCCTCAAGGCCCCATCCTCCGAGCGCGCCCTCCGCGCCGCCGAGCTACTGGAGCTGGCCGGGCTGGTGCGTGAGGCGCACGTGCGGCTCATGCTGGCGCACCCCGGAGAGCGGCTGCAGGAGAAGGGGGTGGCGCTGGCGCTGTCGCTCCAGCTGACGGGGTTGTCGAAGGCCCTGGAGGCGCTGGTGGCGCAGGGGGCGCGCCGGCCCCGCGACGCGGCCATCTGGGCGCTGGCGAAGTTGAACCCGGAGCGAGCGCGGGCCGTGCTGGGGCCGCTGCTCTTCGCCAGCGATCCCGGAGTGCTGGCCGCGGCAGTGGGCGGCGTGCTGTCGCTGCCGGGCGAGGCGGATCCCGCGGCGCGGGCGGCGTTGACCCGGCTGCTGGAGCGCGGCGGCTCGGCGCCCGTGGCCGAGCGGCGCGAGGTGGCCCGGCTGCTGGGACGGCTGCAGGGCGCCGAGCACGGGCACGCGCTCCAGCGCTACCTCGATGACGGAGATCCCACCGTGCGGCGGGTGGCGATCACCTCGGTGGGGGCCGGGCGGTACTTCGAGCTCGCGCCGAAGCTGTTGCGCTTCCTCACCTGGCGCGATGATCGCCGCGTGGCGCGCGAGGCGCTGGCGGCGCTGGGTGATGAAGTCGTTCCCCTGCTGGCCGCGACGCTGGACGATCGCACGCGCGCGCTGTCCCTGAGGCTGCAGCTCCCCCGGGTGCTCCGCCTCACCGGCACGCAGGCCGCGCTGGACGCGTTGCTCTTCTCCAACGCGCAGGACGACCCTTCGCTCCATTACCGCATCGGCATCGCCCTGGCGCAGCTCAAGGAGGAGCACCCGGAGCTCCGGGTGGATCCGGATCGCCGGCTGGCGGCGCTGACGCGACGCAAGGAAGTCTACGAGCGGCTGGTGACGCCGTACCGGGACGCGCGCGCGGCCTTCGGTGACGAGGCGCTGCTCACGCGGGTGCTGGGAGATCGCCTCGATCAAGCCCTCGAGCTTGCCTTCTGGCTCCTGGGCCTCACCCACGACGAGCGCACGCTGCGGCGCGCGCACTTCCACCTGGTGGGGGCTGATTCCCGGCGGCGGGCCTGGGCGCTGGAGTACGTGGACAACGCGTTGCCGCGCGAGGAGTGGGCGCTCGTCTCGCAGCAGGTGGAGGCGCACCACAGGAGCCTCCCGCACGGCGCAGCGGCCCGCTTCCCCGAGCACCTGGGCGAGCTGTGTCAGCGCGACGATCTCGTCTTGCGGGCCTGCGCGCGCGCCGTGGCCCGGCGGATCGGCGTGTGGACGAATGATCGACGAGGAGACGACATGAACGACGGCACCCTGAAGAAGCTGTTCGCGCTGGAGGGCGTGGAGATCTTCGCCCAGTCCGACGTGGACGATCTCGCGGCGGTGGCGGCGCTGGCGAAGGAGGCCAGCTTCAAGGCGGGAGAGCGGATCTTCTCGGAGGGAGATCCCGGCGACGCGCTGTATGTCATCGTCGAGGGCGCGGTCTCGGCGGTGCGGGAAGGCGAGGTGGTGCTGACGTTCCGCGCGCGTGAGTCCTTCGGGGAGACCTCGCTGATGGACGGCACCCCGCGGATCAACGACGCGGTGGCCACGGTGGACACGAAGGTGCTGGTGATCGACCGCCGCGACTTCCTCGACCTGCTGGCCGATCGCCCCGAGCTGCTCACCGGCATGTTCCGCATGGTGTCGCGGCAGCTCAAGGCGGTAGTGGCGTCGTCCGTCCGCCGCACCACGGGTGAGTTCCAGCTGGGGCCCCCGGTGCCGAGCCCGCCAGTGCCGACGAAGAGCTCGTGACGACCCGCTGGGCCGGAGGAATTTGGGTTGGGGACGCCGCGGTGGCTCGGCGGCGCTTGTCGTTCTCTGGACTGAGTGCGGCGCCTTCACCTGCGATGGCTCGGCCCGGGTCCGAAGCCGCCCTTCGCCGTGACGCGCGTGGAGAAGGTGGCGCCGTCCCTCAGCCTCCCGCGCCTGTCCCCCGCGCGAGGATCCATCGCGGTGGCCCGCGCCACTTCCCTCATCTGCAACACAGAGACGGCGAGTCGCGATCAATCGTCTGGCGAACGGGGCGCGCTGGCGAGGAGGGGCGGGCCGTGACGCCTGGTCTGAATGGCCTGCGCGGCTCGGGGGGCGGTTGGAGGCGCGACAGGGGCGGCGGCCCCATGAAACGGCGCTTCACGGCTTCGGCGCGCGGAGCAGCTTCGCCTCGGGAAACAGCCGCGCGGCCTGGATGCTCAAGGTGGCCTGCTTTGGATCTGCCTTCGCGCCGGCCTTCGGGAGATGGAGCCAGGGCTTCGCGGGTGGCGCTACCACCTCGCTGTCGTCGCAGAAGAGCCAGTGGCGCACGGCGAACTCGTCCTCCCACGCGAAGAAGATGGTGGGCTCGGTGGGCTTCGCGCCCTGGCACGTGGAGCGGGCAGCGTCGAGCGCCTCGGCGCGGTGCTTCTCCCACTTGTCCAGGGCCACGCGGTGCTTCACGAAGCGGATCAACTCGGGGAGACGCCCCACCTCCGCGCGCGCCTCCTTCACCAGGGGCACGCCCCGGGAGATGAGCTCCGGGAAGCGCCCCTGCGTGCCCAGGGCGCAGGTGGAGAGGGCGTCGAGGGTGGCGCCGACGGCCTCGAGCAGAGGGGGCAGCACCTTCGCGGCCTGCTCCAGCAGCGGCAGGTGGGCCTGCGTCCAGGCGCCGCCGCGGGTGGAGCTGTGGGCGAGGAAGCGGTCGAGCAGCGCGTTGACCGACTGGAGCTCTTCGGTGAGCCACGGCGCCTCGGCGTCACAGACGGCAGCGGGGGAGGGGAAGGTGGAGTAGCTGGCGCGCCACTCGCCGAGGCGGATCTCGATGGTCTTCTGCGCGAAGGCGGGGGCGGCCCACAGCGCGAGGCCCAGCAGGACGAGTCGCACGGCCCTCATCACACGCGAGGTGGCAGCCGAAGGGAAGCGAGGCGAACCGGTGCAAGCGCTCGCCGGCGGTGAGATGCTGCGGGCCCGAATGAAGACCATCGCCATCGTGGCCCGCCCGAAGAAGGACGAAGCTACGCAGCTCGCGAAGCAGATCGTCGAGCGGTACCCCGAGCGTGAGTTCCTCCTCCAGGCCCACGTCGCGGAGCCGTTGGGCCGGCCGGCGGTGACGGACGAGGAGCTCTCCCGGCGCGCCGAGCTGGTGATCGTGCTGGGTGGAGACGGCACGATGATCTACGGCGCGCGCATGCTGCGTGGGCGGCCCGTGCCGATCGTCGGCATCAACCTGGGGTCGCTCGGCTTCATGACCGAGATCCCCGTGGCGGACGCCCTCTCCACGCTGGACGCGGTGCTGGCGGGCCGGGGCCACGTCGAGTCGCGCATGAAGCTGTCCTGCCGGCTCTTCCGCGGCGACGCGTTGATCCTCGACGACGAGGTGCTCAACGACGTGGTGATCAACAAGAGCGCGCTCGCCCGCGTGACGGAGCACGAGACCTGGCTCGACGGCGCCTTCGTGGCCAACTACCGCGCCGACGGGGTCATCTTCTCCACGCCGACCGGATCCACCGCGTACTCCCTGTCTGCCGGCGGTCCCATCGTGCACCCGTCGATCGACTGCGTGATCGTCACGCCGATCTGCCCGCACGCGCTCACCCAGCGGCCGATCGTCGTGCCAGGCGATCAGCTGGTGCGGGTGAAGTTGAACAGCGAAGTGAGCGACGTCTTCCTCACCATCGACGGGCAGGCCGGGCAGGCGCTCCAGAAGGGCGATCGCATCGAGGTCCAGCGCTCGCTCAACCGGGTGATGCTCGTGCGCAACCCGCAGCTCGATTACTTCGCGATCCTCCGCCAGAAGCTCCGTTGGGGTGAGCGCGGCCCCGACGCCTGACGACGCGGCGCGCTCGAGTCTGAAGCGCCGGGGCACGTCTTCACACGATGGCCGCGACGAGAATCGCACGGGACTCGGCTGATTTTCCGCCCTGCGCGGACTCCGAGCGCTCGACGCAGTGGGCGAGGTTGCGCGAAGCGGCCGGCTGACCACCTCCGCCAGGGTGGCGCGCGTGTCGTCAGGAGATGGTCATCGGCGTCGCCGTCCCGCGGGGGCATGAAGCCGTTGGGCAGTACAGGGACGCAACCCAGGTGAACTCCGGGGTCAGTAGCCCAGCCTGGATGCGCTGGGCCTCACATACGCGAACGCGCCCAGCGACGGCGGGTTGTCCCGCGGCTCGCCCCGCACGTCCCTGGCGTCGGGGCCGAAGTCGGCCGCTTCGCCGGCGCCGCGCGCGGGTGATGTCTCCGAAAGGAGGTACGGCTCGGAGCCGCTCCCCACGAAGCCGGCCTCGGCGAAGGTGTTCTTCCCGCCCAGCCTCGCGCACCAGGGCGGCAGCACGTTGTGGATGAGCGTCAGCGCGCCCGGGTATTTCGACTCGTTGAAGAGGCAGGAGGGACTTTCCCGCCGCTCGGACACGACGCACGCCTTGAGCGCCACCGCCGGCGCGCGACTGGACGTCCCCGCGAGCGAGACGGCGCTCCCCTTCGCGGCGTCGCCCACCACCTTGTTGTCCGCGATGGTGCAGCCCAGCAGCGCCGCCTTGCCGCCCTCCTTCACGCGCAGCCCGCCGCCGTCCACCGCCGCGTTCTGGACGATGGTCGAGTCGCGCATCGACAGCTCCGCCACGTCGTCCACCAGCACGCCGCCGCCCTGACGCCCGGTGTTGGCCTCGATGCGGCACCGGGTGACGCGCGTCCGGCCATGGCGCACGTACAGCCCTCCGCCGCCGTACTGCGGGGCCTTGTTGAAGCGCAGCGTGCAGTCGATCAGCTCGACGTCGCCGTTCATCACCGCCACGCCGCCCCCGGCCTCGTCCGCCGCGCCCCCCACCAGCATGAGGGCCGACAGCGTCACTGCGCCTCCGGGCGCCTGGATCCGCAGGACCGAGCCCCGGTGCGTGCCGTCGAGCACCACCTGGCCCACGCCCAGCAGGGTGATCGACTTGTCGATGATCAGGTTGACCGGGTAGCGCCCCGCGGGGATGCGGAGCGTGTCTCCAGGCTTCGCCGCCGCCAGCGCCGCGGGCAGATCCATGGCGCGCCTGCTACCCGCCCACGTAGACGCTGCTGTACAGCTTCATGAAGTCGTCCAGCTTCATCTTGAAGAGCCCGTCGTCCTTCCCGTCGCTGCCGTGCTCCGACCTGCCCCACGGGTTTCGCAGCGCGACGTACTTCGTGCCGTTCTCCTCGGACGTGCCCAGCACGGTGTAGGCGTGCCACGCGTAGACGCCCGTGCCGGTGTAGTCCACGCCGGAGTCCTTGCCATGCGTGCCGGCGGTGACGGGCTGGTGCGCGGCGATCGCCTCGGAGATCGACGTGTACACCTCGTCGGCGGGCGTCCAGGAGGTCGAGGTCCAGTTCGACGGCTTGCCGGTCAGCGCCTCCATCACGTCGCCGGCCCGCCCGCCGTTGCCGATCGCCTCATAGCCGCCCTTCCACTGGGCGTAGGCCTTCTCGAGGATCGTCACCCACTGCTCGTTCCCGTCGCGCGCCTTCGCGTACTTGTTGGTGGCGGAGGACTCGGTGGCGAGATCCGAGTCCACGGTCACCTCCACGGGCCGGAAGCCGCCGTAGGCGTCCTCGAAGAAGCGCACGGTGTAGGTGCCGTCGCCGTTGTCCTTGATGGCGCGCGTGATGGCGTCTGGATCGGACTGGGCCACCGCGGAGAAGGCGCTCACCATGTAGCAGTTGGCGATCGAGCCCTGGATCACGTCGTCGTAGCTGACGCCGTCGACGTACAGCGCCCCCGAGGGGGACACCGGGTTCCACGAGACGCTGGTGGCGTGCTTCGTCAACACCGAGGGATCGTCGAGATCGCGGCGCACCGGAGTCGCATCGACGAAGGCCTGGAGCTCCTGACGTGCCGCAGGTTCGAACGCGTCCGCGTGCTGGGTGAGGAGGGCCTGGAGCTCGGCCTTCAACTCCGGCGTGAACTTCTTCTCGGCCTTCGTCGCGGCGAGCAGCTCGCTCACTTCCTGGGCCGAGACGCTGCGATCCAGGAGGGCGCTGGCGATCCGTTGGCCGATGGGGGAGGGCATGGGCAGACCTTAAAGGAAACGAGTGCGGGTGAGGCTGCCTACATTGTCGTACCCGGTGCCGACGAGTTGCGCGGTGTGAGGCGTCACCTGCACGAGACGGCGAGGGCGACCGGCTACACTCCCGCGAACGATGTCACGAGCTCTGGCGATCGCGGCGGTGTTGGTGCTGGTGGGCTGCGAAGGGGACACGGTGCCACCGGCGAACCGCTGCGAGGGCGTTCGCTGCACGGGCACTGACGTGTGCAATCCCACGACGGGGAGCTGCGAGCCGAGGGACGCCGGGGCTTCGGACGCGGGCGGGGCAGACGCGGGGAGCGACGCGGGACTGCCCTCGGACGGGGGGAGTGGGAGTGATGGCGGCCTCGACGGAGGAGCAGGGGACGCGGGCGCACCAGACGCAGGCCTCCCGGACGCGGGCACGCCCGACGGAGGCCTCGACGGGGGGAGTCCCGATGCTGGCCCGATGGACGCGGGCGTCGACGCCGGGTGCGGCTCGGACGGAGACTGCTTCGGCGCCGCCTCGCATTGTGATCCCTCCAGCCGCGAGTGCGTGGAGTGTTTCCTCAACTCGCATTGCTTGTCGTCGGTGACGCCGGTGTGCGACCTGCGCGATCACACCTGCCAGGGCTGCGTGGGCAACGCGGACTGCGCCAACCCGCTGCCGATCTGCCTGATGCGGCAGTGCCAGCCGTGCAACACCAACGCGGAGTGTGGGCCGGGCCTCGAGTGCGATCCGCTGCTGTCCGGCAACTGCCTGGCGCTGCCGGACTCCTGCGCGAACCCGAAGGCGATCCTCCCGTCGGGCCTCGGCACCACGTCCTTCTCGGCCGAGCCGGGGCAGGCGATCGACGACACCGCGGGCACCTGCAACGCGTCGGGCCCGGAGCTGGTGTACCGCTTCACGACGTCCCAGGTGCGCGATCTCACCGTCAGCGTCACGGCTCAGACCGGCAGCGCGGCCCGGCCCGTCGTCTACCTCCGGGGCCCTTCGTGTAGCGCGGGGCCGCAGACGGCCTGCGACGCTCCGGCGTCGGGTGCGGCCAGCCTCGCCATCGCCAACCTCCCGGCGGGTGACTGGTTCCTCTTCGTGGAGAGCGCCAACGGCGCCCCCGGCCGGGTGACGGTGCAGGTGTCGCTGCTCTCGCCCGCGCTCCCGCCGACCAACGAGAGCTGCGCCGCCCCTCAGGCCCTCGTCTTCAGTGGGCAGACGGCGGTGGCCGTGGGGAACACCACGCTCGCGGCCAACGACTCCACGACGGCGACCAACGATCCCTCGTGCAGTGCGACGGCGCGGACGAGCGGAAAGGACCTGCTGTACTCGTATGCCATCTCGACGCGGAGCAACGTGACGGTGGTGGCGCGTCCCGTCCCGGGCTCTTCGCTCCACCCGGTCGTCTCGGTGCGCACCGCCTGCGGGACGCCCTCCACCGAGGTGGGCTGTCAGGCCCAGACGGTCGCAGCGGCAGCGCAGGTCACGCTCAACGGCCAGCTGCCCGGCACGTACTTCGTGTGGGTCGACTCAGGCGACGGCACCGACGGCGCCTTCCAGCTCGAGGTGACGGCCAGGCCCGCGGTGGACAACGACACCTGCAGCGGCGTGCAGACGCTCACCTTCACCGGCAATACGGCGACGGCGACGGGCGACACCACGTACGCGACCAACGGCAACGTGTTGGGAGATCAAACGCCGAGCTGCAGCGACTCCGCGCGGGGAACGGGGCGTGATGTCCTCTATTCCTTCACGCTCACCCAGCCGCGCGATGTGACGGTGGCGGTGACCCCCACGGGCGCCAGCCCGACGTTCCAGCCTGTCGTCTCCGTCCGCACCGCGTGCACCGACGCCGCGCGCACGGCCGAGAAGGGCTGCGTGTCCCCGTTGGCGCCCACGCAGGGCGCGCTGACGTTGGTGAACCAGCCCGCTGGCACGTACGTGGTGTGGGTCGACGGCTCGCTGGACACCGCCGGGCCCTTCCAGCTCGAGGTCGCCACGGCCCCGCCCACCCCGCCTCCGGCCAACGACTCGTGCACGGCGCCCCAGGCCCTGTCCTTCGTCGCCGGCGTGGCCACCGTGTCCTCTTCCACGCTGCAGGCGGCCAACGACAACAACGCCTTCGACGTGTCTCCCACGTGCTCGAGCACCGCCCGGCAGACGGGCCGCGACGTGGTGTACTCGATGACGCTGAGCGCGCCGCAGGACGTGACGCTGACCGTCACGCCCGCGTCCGGGTCGACGCTCAACCCGGTCTTGTACGTGCGCAAGGCCGCCTGCAACAGCCAGCTGCTCGCCGACGAGCTGGTGTGCCTGCAGAAGGTGGGGCCCGTCAGCACCACGCTGACGGCGCTGGCCGCGGGCACGTACTGGATCTGGGTCGACGGCGCCGGGGGGACGTCTGGCAACTTCACCCTCACGGCGACGCAGGCGCCACCCACGCCCACGCCGGCGAACGACGGCTGCGGAGGGGCCCAGGCCCTCACCTTCGTCGGAGACACGGCGACGGTGACGGGCACCACCGTGGGGGCCACCAACGTCAACTCCCCCACCGACAACGCGCCGGCCTGCGGCGCCAGCTTCTTCCCGCGGCGCTTCGGGAGGGATCTCGTCTACACGTACACCCTCACCGGCGCGCAGGACGTCGACATCCGCGTGATGCCCACCTCGGGCAGCCTCTTTGTCCCCACGGTGTACGTGCGCCTCCCCGGGCAGTGCGCCAGCTTCAGCGCGGGCAGCGAGGTGGCGTGCATGGCGCAGACGCAATCGGCCGAGGCGAGGCTCTACCTCCCCAACCAGGCCGCGGGCACGTACCCCCTCTTCGTCGACTCCAACAGCTACGAGACGGGCGGCTTCACGCTCACGGTGCGCAAGCTGCCCGCCACCCTCCCACCCGCCAACGACACCTGCGCGGGGCCCGGCGTGGTGACGGCGGGGGCCACGGGGGTGATGGGGGACACCACCGCGGCGCGAGACGACTACTCCATCTCCTCGACGCCCAACTACTCGTCGGCCTGCCGCACGTACTTCTTCAGCGGGAGAGATCTCACCTACCAGTACACCGCCACTGCGACGGGCACGGTGACGGCGCGCGTGGCGCCGCAGGGCCTGTTCGATCCCGCGCTGATGCTGCTGCAGCCGATGTGCGGCGCGGCGTCGTGCGTGCGCTTCTCCGACTCGGGCGGCGCAGGGGTGCCTGAGTCCTTCACCTTCTCGGTGACACAGGGCCAGACGTATTACCTCGTGGTGGACAGCTGGGATGGAGAGCAGCCCAACACCTTCGGTGCCTTTACCCTCACCGTGCAGTGAAGCCCCGTGAGCGCCATCGCCGCCGAGCCCGTGGTCTTCAGCACCGTCGCTGAAGGGGCGCGCAAGGCCTTCGGGCCGCGCCTCACGCCGGAGCTCTACGCGAAGTTGAGGGCGGTGAAGTTCGACCTCGAGAACGTGCAGGCCGCCTATCCGCTGGGGGACTTCGTTCGCGCGATGGGCGTCCTCTGTGACGCGCTGGTGCCCAACTGCCCGCCGCTGGAGCAGCACCGGCTGCTGGCGCGCGAGTTCATGGCCGGCTACCGGCAGACCGCGATCGGCTTTGCGCTCTTCACGCTCGGCCGGACGATCGGCGTGAAGCGGTCGCTGCTCCGGATGGGGCGGAACCTGCGCACCACCGGGAACTACCTCGAGGCTGACGTCACCGAGGACGGACCGAAGAGCGTGCGGGTGGTGACACGGGTGCTCAACGAGTTCCGGGCGAAGATCACACCCCCGCGCAGCTCTCGGTGATGAATGGCTACCGCCTGGGTGTCTTCGAGGGCACACTGGAGCAGCTGGGCTCGCCGGGTGAAGTGGTGTTGCTCACGCCACTGGAGCAGCCGGACGCCACCTTCCAGGTGACCTGGCGCTGAACCCGCGCGTTGGGTGTCGGGTGCTCTGAGGACCCCGTGCGGCAGTGTCGGGTGCTCTGAGGACCCCGTGCGGCTGTCGGATGCTCTGAGGACCCCGTGCGGCTGTCGGATGCTCTGAGGACCCCGTGCGGCAGTGTCGGGTGCTCTGAGGACCCCGTGCGGCAGTGTCGGGTGCTCTGAGGACCCCGTGCGGCAGTGTCGGGTGCTCTGAGGACCCCGTGCGGCTGTCGGATGCTCTGAGGACCCCGTGCGGCCGTGTCGGTGCTCCGAGGACCCCGCCGCGCTGCCCGAGATCCTCACGATTCGAGAAAATGACTGGAGCATCCACGCTCGTCCTCGCTCTGAGATGAGCGTCTGAGCGGACGGCCCCTCTCTCCCAGGCGCGCCTCGACGCGTCGCCCCCTTCACCGTGGCCTGTGGGCTGCAATCCCACCTGCCGACTGCGCGGAATGAACCGCGCCAAGCACTGGAGACTGAAAACATGACGGTAGAGCGCACGCAGCGGGTGGTGGGCTTCACGGAGGCAGGACAGCCTGGGGCCATTGACACGGAGGGAGGGCGGACGGCGGGGGTGGCGTCCGCCGCACGCGAGAGCGCCGTGACGCCCTTTCCGGCTTCTCATGCGGCGCCCATGGACGGACCCACTTCGCCACAGAGCTTCGGGGTGCTGCAGCCCATCGCGGAGGGAGCGCGCACCCTCAGTCGCGGCGCCTCGGGCCCGGAGGTCTTCGAACTCCAGGCGCTCCTGGAGCGGGCCGGCTATGGGCTCGCGCGCTTCGGCGCCGACGGCAGCTTCGGAGGGGAAACCGCCCGTGCGCTGATGAAGTTCCAGGTCGCGGCCCACCTCCCGGCCACGGGCGTCCTCGACGCCAGCACCCTCTCCGCGCTGGTCCTCGCCGGTGTGCCGCGCGCCCCCGACTACCAGCGCCTCTTCGCCGACGGCGTCCTCCAGGCGACGCTGGCCGTGGGGTACGACGAGGCCGGCTGGCACCGCGTCGAGCTCGAGAAGATCCTCGACGGCTTGAGCGCGCGGGGCTTCGAGCCGCTCGACATCACCGTCCTCTCCGAGGCGCGGCGTCAGCGCCTGGGCATCGACGAGAGTGCGCCCGGCACGTACTTCTCGCGCGACTTCGTCTTCAACGGCCAGAAGATCACCGCGGTGCTGCAGCTGGTGAAGCCCGATCAACCCGACGCGCGCGACCGCTTCGCAAAAGGCATCTCCGGGCACGAGCTGGTGCTTTACGGCGGGCACGGTCGCTACGGCTCCGGTCCCGACTTCGACGACATCCACTCCCCGAAAGGGAACTTCGTCATCGGGCGCCCCTTCGAGGAGGGCCACGTGACACTGGGGGCCAACGATCTCGAGCGCACGGCCTTCAGCGACCGCTACCAGCTCCTCTTCTTCGATGGCTGCAACACCTTCCGCTACTTCGACGACGTCCGCGCGCGCGCCCGAGGAAAGTCCACCGGCACGCTCGACGTGATCGGCTCCACCACCGAGCTCTACTGGGACGACACCGCCGACAACCTCTTCGCGGTCCTCGACGGAGTCCTGGCTGCGAAGGACTTCGACAGCCTGTCCGCCGACCTCGACGCCATCAACCGCGTCGACCCGGGCGATCGACGGAGGTACTTCGTGGGCAACGGCTTCGACGACAACCCCTGAAGCCGAAAAGCGCCTCTTCAGTAGTGCGGCGGCTTGTCCTGGCGGCTCGCCTCTACGAGCCCCGGCTCCGCGGCGAGGCGGTCCCTCATCTGCCCGAACAGCTCCTTGAGCGCGTCCAGCTCCCGTTGCTGCCGCCACACCACCTCGGAGAGCTCGGCGACGGTCTTCTCCAGGTGGGCGTGGCTCGTCTCTAGCTCGGTGAGGCGCGCGTCGGACATGGCTCACTCCACGTCGGTACCGGGCTCGACCTCCACCACGGACCACTCGAAGTCGTCGAGCAGCACCAGGCTGTCGAAGTCGTGGTCGTTCACGTTCCAGATCACCGCGCGCAGTTCGAAGATGCCGCCAGGCTTCACGTTGCCGCGCGTTCCCATCCACGCCGTGGCGCCGCCGCTCAAGCACTGGCCACCGGTCGAGACCACCTGGCCAAACTGCGTCTGCGCGAGCGCGGAGGGCCCCTGCTTGCAGGAGTTGTCGTTCACCGACTCGTTCCAACACATCGGGCTGTCCGCCCTGGGCACGCAGCTCTGGAACAGCGGCGTCCCCGCGGCGAGGTTGATCCCCACCGGCCAGGCGCCACCATCCAACGAGTACGTCATCAGGTTCTTGTCGGTCGGGTTCCTGACGCTGGCCCCCGGGGTGTCGATCAGCAGCACCATCTGGTCGTTGAAACGACTGCAGACGAACTCCGGGTACTCGTCGGAGAAGAAGCGCGTCTTCAGGCGGAAGGACACGGCGTTGGTGGGCGCCCGGACACGGAGGCGCAGCATGACCGAGTCGTTCGCAGTGCTGGAGCTGGAGCCCGACATTCCGCAGGCGGGCGTGTCCGGCAATTTGCCGGGCGCCTTGATGGGCAGCCGGGAAGCTCGGAACCAGTCGTCGATGCACGCCGGGGCATGGCAGTTGTCGATGTCGACCGCCGTGTTGGCCACGGGGTCGCCCAGCTTCGGGTTCGTCTGCACCGAATCGGCGGCCACCTCCGTCGCCAGCACGACCAGGCGGGCCCCTTCCTGAGGCGCCAGGGTCCCGAAGCCCGGCCGGATGGCGGTGGACTCCGGCGGGACGCCCGCGTCACCGTTGGCCAGGAGGATCTCGGCAGAGAGGACGCCCCAGGTCCTCTCGCTCTCGGTGGTGGTGCGGCACAGCCCAAGGGCGCGGGCGAAGTCCAGGGGGTCCCCGGCGCGCGGCCCGAGGCTGGAGTCGCAGGGCTGCGTGTCCAACGTGTCAGCCGTGTCGAGCAACCCGTTGCAGTTGTCGTCGACGCCGTTGTCCAGGGCCTCGACCGCTCCCGGGTTGACCGCCGAAGGCCTGGTGCAGACGTTGTACTGGTCGCAGCAGTCCCCCGTCGAGGTGAGCCACCCGTCGCTGTCACAGTCCCCCCCGGGGCACGGCGCGCACCTACCGTCAATGCATGCCTGATCGACCGCGCACTGCACGCCGCACCCGCCGCAGTTGAACCAATCGCTCACGATGGCGACGCAAACGCTGCCGCACAGCTTCCCTCCCGGGCATCGCTCGTTCAGCCGGATCGGCAGCTCGAACGTGACGCCATTCCACGTCGCCGTCACGGTGGCGCTGCCCACGCACCGGGAATCGGTGTTGACGTCGCACGCGAAGGTGGTGGTCGCCTTGCCGTAGTCGTCGAGCCGCACGCTCGAATCTCCGACGAGGCCAGCGCTCGATGACAGCGTGACGAGGCCCGAGCCGACACCTCCGCTCGCCGTCGTCGCCCTGATCGAGATCTCCGTGGGCGTCCCGTCGTCCATCACGCGCGCCGAGCCCACCCGCATGTCCAACATCCCTTCGCCCGAGCTGCAGGCCCCGGACGCGGCGGCGACCACACAGGCCGGAATCCACCACCAGCTGCGCATCGGCTCTCCCTTTCGTGGAAAATGGCGGCCTTCGTGAAGATACTCACCCTCTGCTCCGGGGGGGAAACGAAGAAGCGATTGCGGAACCCCCTGGAAACACGAGAGTCTCCTCCTCCCCAGTGGAATGATGCAGTGCGGCGCTCGGGGTGTTATGGGCGAGGTTTCCCGTGACGCAGACCGCTCCCACTCCGACGCTTCCCCCAGACGACGGCGCCTGGCTCAAAGGGCTCAAGTCCGAGGTCCTCCCGCTCACCTTCCAGAAGGGCCGCGAATACGCCGAGGCGCGCAAGGTGTCGATGCTCGCGCGCACCGACGTCGGCATCGCCGCGAAGGTGATCGGCAGCACCGGCAACAAGTACGACGTGCAGGTCGCGCCCCACGACGACGGGACGCTGGACTCGCTGTGCAACTGCCAGGCGTGGAACAAGGACGGCCGCCACTGCAAGCACGTGGTGGCGGCCTCGCTGGTGTACCTCGCGCGGCTCAAGGCCGCCGGCTCCCTCGAGGCGCCGCCGGTGGACGCGCGCGCCTCCAACGACGAATCCGTGCCCCTGCCCGCGCTGGCCAAGCTGGAGAACTGGCTGGGCCTGTCGGCGCAGCCCGACGTCGAATTGCTGTACCGCCTCGCGCCGACGCCGGGTGCGCCCGGGGGCAAGACGTGGGTGCTCGACGTGCGCCGCGTCGATCAACAGGCGAAGGGCCCGGTGCAGGTGAAGCGGATCCTCTCTTCCGGCACGAAGGTGGCGCCGGCGGACGAGCGGGTGCTGGCGGATCTCTCGCGGCACGAGGTGCGCTTCGACTCCAAGGTGGCGCTCTCCGACGAGGCGCTCGCGGATCTGATGGATCTCCTGAGGCCGCGGCGGGTGATCTACCGGGGCACCGCCCTCATCTTCTCTGAAGCGCCGGCGCGCCCCCTCATTCGCCTCACCAACACGGAGGGCGGGGCGATCGCGCGCATCGACCTCGGCCTGCCGGACGGCGCGGTGGTGGGGCTCAAGGACGCGACGGTGCTGCCGGGCCGGAAGACCTGGGTGCTGGCGGGGCAGAGCGTCTACCCGCTGGAGCCGGACTTCCCTCCGCGGCTCCTGCGCAAGTGGCTGCTCGAGCCCACCATGGCCTTCCCCGCGGGGCAGCTCGATCGCGCGTTGTCCTTCTTCGCGGCGCACCTGCCGCGCTACCGGCTCTCGCTTCAGGCCGAAGGCATCGCCGTCGATGACACCACGCCCCCGAAGTTCATCCTCACCCTGGAAGGCAAGGCCGACGTGGTGAAGGCGCAGCTCGCGGCCCGGTACGGCGCGGCGGTGACGGTGCCGGTGTCCCCGGTGGCGCAGCACCTCGGCTACGCGGCGGGGGGCAGTGGGGAAGGGCGCAAGCTCTTCCTGCGCCAGGAGGTGGTGGAGCGCGCCGCCGCCCGCAAGCTGACCGAGCTCGGCCTGCGCTTCGATGAGCCCAGCAACAGCTACGAGGCCATCGGCGATCAGGCGATCGACTTCTGGTCTCGCGGCCGGAGCGAGCTGCCGAAGGACTGGGAGGTGTACGCCGCCGCGCCGCCGAAGGTGCGGGTGCGCGCGCGCCTCAAGCCGAAGGTACGCGTCAACATGAGCCAGACGAACTGGTTCGATCTCGACGCGGAGTTCGTCACCGAAGATCAGAAGGTCGACCTGGGCGCGGTGCGCATGTTCCTCGAGTCGGGGCGGAAGTTCATCCCGCTCAAGGACGGCTCGTTCGCCGAGACGGATCTCGATGAGCTCAAGCGCGTGGCCAACCTGCTCGAGGAGGCTGGGGCGTTGCCTGGCAAGCCGCGCACCAGGCTGCCGCTGTTCCACGCCACGGCGCTCGACCTGCTCGCGACCCTGGGCGACGTGGAGATCGAAGCGAAGGCCCGCCGCGCCATCGCCGAGCTCAAGGAGATCGACGGCATCCCCGCGGTGAAGACGCCGGAAGGCCTGACGGCCACGCTGCGCCACTACCAGGAAGCCGGGCTGTCCTGGCTGTGGTTCCTCTACCGGCACGGGCTGTCGGGCGTGCTGGCGGACGACATGGGCCTCGGCAAGACGGTGCAGGCGCTGGCGCTGCTGCTCAAGGTGAAGAACGAGCACGGGCACCAGGTCTCGCTGGTCGTCGCGCCCACCAGCGTGCTGCCCAACTGGGAGCGGGAGATCGAGCGCTTCGCCCCGACGCTGACCTACCTCACCTGGCACGGCGCCGACCGCCGCGAGAACGTCGAGCGCCTCAAGGACGTCGACGTGGTGCTGACCAGCTACTCGCTGATCCGCCGCGACGTGGAGGAGCTGCGCAGGCTCAAGTACCGCACCGTCATCCTCGACGAGGCGCAGAACATCAAGAACGCGGACTCGGCGACGGCGCAGGCCTGCAAGCTGGTGGAAGGCGTGCACCGCGTGGCCCTCACCGGCACGCCGCTGGAGAACCGGCTGTCCGAGCTGTGGAGCCTCTTCGACTTCCTGATGCCGGGCTTCCTCGGCAGCGCCGAGTCCTTCGGCGATCGCTTCGAGCACCCGATCTCCGTGCAGGGCGACACGGGTGTGCGCGATCGGCTGAAGAAGCGCATCCACCCCTTCATCCTCCGGCGCCTGAAGACCGAGGTGGCGAAGGACCTGCCGCCGAAGACGGAGGTCGTCACCTGGGTGGACATGGATCCCGGGCAGGCGGCGCTGTACCGCGAGGTGCTCGAGGAGTCGAAGCGGAAGGTCTACGAGTCGATCGACAAGGTGGGCTTCGCGAAGTCGCGGATCTCGATCCTCTCCGCGCTGATGCGGCTGCGGCAGGTGTGCTGCGATCCCCGGTTGCTCAAGCTGCCGCCGGGGACCCAGCTGCCTCCCTCGGGCAAGCTGCAGCGCTTCGGAGAGCTCGTCGAAGAGCTCACCCGCGAAGGCCACCGCGCGCTCGTCTTCAGCCAGTTCACCGAGATGCTGGAGCTGCTCAAGCAGCAGGCCGACGAGGCGAAGCTGGCCTACCAGTACCTGGACGGCCGGACCCGCGATCGCATGGCGAAGGTGGACGCCTTCAACGCACCCGACGGGCCGCCGGTGTTCTTCATCTCGCTCAAGGCCGGCGGTACCGGCCTCAACCTCACCGCGGCGGACTACGTCATCCACTACGATCCCTGGTGGAACCCGGCCGTGGAGGACCAGGCCACCGATCGCACGCACCGCATCGGGCAGACCCGCGCCGTCTTCTCGTACAAGCTGATCACCCGCGGCACGGTGGAAGAGAAGATCCTCGGGCTGCAGCAGCGCAAACGGGAATTGGCGCAGGGCGTCCTGGGCACCGACGCCGACGTGGGCAAGGCCCTCACCGAGGCGGACGTGGAGAGCCTGTTCTCCTACGAGGAGTAGCGCCAGCGGGCGAAGGACCGAGGGCGGATGACGTGAAGCCCGAGGGCAGGAGCTTCGGCGAGGACAGCCTGGCGCCACGACGCCCGTGACGGCGAGGTCGATCGCCAACGGCTTCGGAGAGTCGAACGCCGCCAGTCGCACGACCTGGCGGCGTCCTTTCACGTCACTTCACCTGCGTGACCACGCCAGCGCCCACGGTGCGTCCACCCTCGCGGAGGGCGAAGCGCATGCCGGGCTCGATGCCGATGGGGCGCAACAGCTCGAAGCGCACCCGGGCCCGATCGCCGGGGCTCACCACCGCGTCGTTCTCCACGTGGAGCGTGCCGGTGACGTCGGTCGCCCCGAAGAAGAACTGCGGCATGTAGCCGGAGCTGAAGGGCGTGTGGCGGCCTCCCTCCTTCGCGGTCAGTACGAAGAGCTCGGCCTCACCCGTGCCGTGCGCCTGGACGGTGCCGGGGCGCACGACGAGGGCGCCGCGCGCGATGTCGTCGCGGGCCACGCCGCGGAGCAGCAGGCCGACGTTGTCACCCGCCTCGGCCACGTCGCGCACGAGGTGGAAGGTCTCGATGCCCGTGATCACGGCCTCGCCGACCCTGGCGCCGAGCAACTCCACCGCCTCGCCCAGCTTCAGGCGGCCACGGACGACCCGGCCCGTCACCACCGTGCCGCGCCCGCCGATGGTGAAGACGTCCTCCACCGGCATCAGGAACGGGCCGTCCACGTCGCGCGCCGGAGCCGCCAGCGCGTCCAGTGCGTCCAGGAGCGCCTCGATGCACTTCGTCTCAGGCACCCCCACCCGGCCCGCCTTCGCCGCCTCCAGCGCCCTGAGCGCGGAGCCGCGCACCACCGTGATGCCACGGAAGCCGTGCTGCTCGAGCAGCTCGCGCGTCTCCAACTCCACCAGCTCGAGGAGCTCCGGCTCGGCGAGGTCCACCTTGTTGATGAAGACCACCACCTGGCCCACGCCCACCTGGCGGGCGAGCAGCACGTGCTCGCGCGTCTGAGGCATGGGGCCGCAAGCGCCGTCCACCAGCAGCACCGCGGCGTCCATCTGGCTCGCGCCGGCGATCATGTTCTTCACGAAGTCTGCGTGGCCGGGGCAGTCGACGTGCGCGTACCGGCGCGCCGCCGTCTCGTACTGGACGTGCTTGATGGTGATGGTGATGCCGCGGGCGCGCTCCTCGGGCGCCTTGTCGATCTCGGCGTAGTCGAGCGCCTTGCCGCCCGTGCGCAGCGCGGCGACGTGCGTCAGCGCCGCGGTGAGGGTCGTCTTTCCGTGATCGACGTGGCCGATGGTGCCGACGTTGAACTGCTGCTTCTTCATGGCTGCCTCCTTCGGTGCTTCGTGGGTTCACGCGCGAAAAAGAAGACCCCCTCGAGGGCGCGTGGGCCTCGAGGGGGCGGGAACTGGAGAAAGCGCCTGGGGCCTTCCTCAGCGCACGGCCACACCTCGGCGCCGGGCCGAGGAGGACGATGACGAAGAGGAGGAAGCGGAGAACATGTCCGGCCGACGGACGCTCCGCCCGAGGCCATGCTGACGCGCGCCAAGTCACTGAAACGACGAGAAATTGCGCTCCCGCTTGCCCCGATGTCGGACCGACCTGATAGGGTGTTCAGTGTTCTGAACGGAGGTGCAGGTCGGCATGCTGACGAGGCTGAGGTTGTCGAACTTCGCGGTGATCGAAGAGGCCGAGGTGAGCTTCGGCGACGGACTGACGGTGCTCACCGGCGAGACGGGGGCGGGGAAGTCGATTGTCATCGACGCGCTGGGGCTCGTGATCGGCGCGCGCGCCGAGGCGGAGGTGATCCGCGCGGGCGCCGACGAGGCGCAGGTCGAGGCGCTCTTCGACAAGGTGCCCGAGCTGGCGGCGCGGCTCGAGGCGCTGGGGCTGCCGGACGACGGCGCGGAGGTGATCGTCCGCCGCACGGTGGCGCGGAGCGGGCGGGCGCGGGCGTACGTCAATGGCTCGCTGGTGACGGTGAGCGTCCTGCAGCGGCTCATGCGCGGCCTGGTGGACATCGCCGGGCAGCACGAGCACCTGGCGCTGTTCGACTCCGCCGAGCACCTCGCCTTGCTCGATTCCCTTGCCCCCACCGGGGGAGACGTGCCGGGAGAGGGGAAGTTGGCGGCGTACCACCGCGCGTGGGCGGCACTTCAGGCCGTCGAGGCCCAGCTCGCCGCGCTCGGTGGCGATGAGTCGCAGGTCGCCTCGCGCCTCGATTTCCTCAAGTTCC
>JBFMHF010000075.1:0-34567 GCA_040752975.1 Myxococcota bacterium | reverse complement strand
GCCACCAGTCGCACCACCGCCGCCTCCCGCTCCGCCGCCGGCGCCGCCACCCACCGCACCACCGCCGGTCCCTCCGTCCGCGACGCCACCGTCCACTCCCGCGTCAGGCATCAGGACGCCTCCATCGGGCGCGCGGTCCTTCACCAGCGTGAAGGTGTCACTCACCACGCCATCCATCCTCAAGTTGAGGAGGTCGAGCCGGTTCCCCGAGATGTCCACCAGCACGGAGCCGTGCTGCTTCTCACTGAAGTACATGATGGGGTGGTCGGCCGTACCGCCCAGGCTGGCGCCGCCGTGGCCTGCCACCACGTACACCGTGCCGTCGTTCGCTACCTGGCCCGGTTGCTTCCGGTACGGGCCCGTTCCACCGTCCAGACGGCCGCTCCCCATGTCGAGGATGTGTCCCTGCACCACCACCGGCGTCTGCGTCGCCCCGTTCACCAGGAAGGACCGCTCGTAGATGTGCGAATGGCCCGCCAGCACGAGGTCCACACCCGCCGCCTCGAGGATGGGGAGGATGTTCTCCCGCATCTCGAGCTGCGCCGTCTCCAGGTCGTCGTGCGTGCCCCGCGTGTATGGCGGGTGGTGGAAGTAGACGATGATCCAGTCCTGCGCCGTCGCCATCAAGTCGCTGCGCAGCCACGTCGCCATCGTCCCCGTCGGCGCGCGCGACACGTCATACGAGTCCAACACCACGAAGTGCGCGTTGGCGTAGTCGAATGAGTAGTAGGCCTCCGTACCCGACGGCACGCCGCCCGCTTCTCCCTGGCGCGGCAGCACGTAGGCCTCGTAGTAGGGCCCGCTCTGGCTCCCGCCGCTGGACGAGTGGCCCTCGTGGTTCCCCATCGCCGGCCACACCGGCGTGTTCCGCAGCGTCGCTGCGTGGGGCGCGAAGAAGCGGGTGGTGAACTCGAGGTCCGTCCCGTCGGTGTACGCCATGTCCCCGACGTGGACGAAGAGGTCCGGCGGCCGCTGCCCGGGCGAGCTCCAGAAGTTCCGCATCGACGAGATGACCGTCGTCTGCGCCAGCGAGCCGTTCCCGTCGTCGCCCACCACCCAGAAGCGGAAGGGCTTCACCGTCCCGGGCGCGGGGTGCGTGCGGAAGTGGTACTGCGCGGCGTCGGAGCTGCTGGCCGGGTCCCTGCGCGTCGACGCCGTGCCCACCTCGTAGAAGTACTCGGTGTCGGGCGTCAGGCCCGTCAGCGTCACCACGTGGTCCGCGCCGCTGGCGCCCGTCGCCGTCTGAGTCTTCGCCGTCACCGACGTCCCGTACCGCACCACGCTGTCCTCGGGCAGCAGGGTGCGCCACACCACGGTCACCGACGTCGGCGTGGTGGATTGCAGGTAAGCGCCCCGCACCAACAGGTTGGGCTGCGCCCACGCAGGCGCCGCCACCGCCAACGCCAGGACCGCGAGTCTCACCGTCTTCATCGGGCGGCCTCCTTCGCTTGCTTCGTCGTGCGGGCCAGGAGCTCCAGCGCGCGGCCTCGTGCTTCGAGCTGAAGCGCGTTGGGACGGCGCGCCAACCTCGCGTCGAGCTGCGCAATCACGGCCTCCAGCTCTGCGCGAGCTTCACTGCCGCGGCCGAGGTCCAACAGAATCTCCGCCGCCAACAACTGCCACTGCGTCTTCACCTCGAGCGCCGACGCGGCCGTGCGCGCGTGGGCCAGCGCCAGGCCGTGCTGGCCCGTCCGCCGGTAGAGCGCGATGAGCTCGAGGCGCAACGTCACCGCGCCGCCCAGGCGCGCGAGGCCCTGCTCCAACGTCCGGGCAGCGTCGGCCGGACGGCCCAGCGACTCCTCGAGCCGGGCCAACTCGAGCACCACGTCGGGCTCTGGGTACAACTCCACCGCGCGGCGTGCGTCGAGGACGGCCTCGGCCCCGCGACCCAGGCGCCGCAACATCGCCGCGCGCGTGCGAAGGGCGTCCTGCGAGACGCCGCCACCCCCGAGGAAGCCGTCGAGCTCCGCCACCGCCTTCGCTGGCTCGCCCTTCGCGGCGAAGCACAGCCCCCGCGCCTCGGAGACCAACAGGAGGGACGCGCCGCGCCCCCGCGCCCGGTCCACGTCGGCCAGCGCCTCGTCCGTGCGACCCAACAACCGCAGCTTCTCGGCCCGCCGCAGGTACAGCGCCGCCGACGGCGCCTCGTCCAGCGCCTTCGTCAGCCGCGCGACGTCCGCCTCCAGCCCGGCGTGCGCCCGGGCCAGGGACGGCAGGAGGACCGCCAGCAGCGCCCCGAGCCGCAACGCCTTCCGGTGTCGACCTCTCAGGCCGCGGCTCCCGGCCGGGAGACCCGGCGCCGAGGCGGGCGACGACTGCGCAGCCGGCGAGGAGGTGCGACGAACTCCGGGCATCCCGCGAAGCTACCGCAGGCGAGCAGCTGTCACCACGCGGCGGACGAGCTTCACGTGGAGGTCGTGCGCCCGTCCGACGCGGAGGCGCGAGCACTTCCGGACTTCCTGTGAAGCTGCCGTCGGTGAGCGAATGACCCATGCAGCGGGCGAACTTCCCGTGGAAGTTCGCCTTCGGCCCGACGTGGAAGAGCAGTGAGGCGTCCGAGCAATTTGGTACTGCCTCTCTCGAGCGAACGTCGCCGCAGCGAGGGGTTCGCCGCGCTGGGCACGGAGCGGGTCTCCCTCCACTACCAGCCTCAGGGACGAACACCGCAACGTCCGGATGGCTCCACGCCCCCGCGCCACGCGGACAGTTTCACCGCAATGGCCGACGCCGCAGCACCTCCGCCATCGCGGCGTACGTCGTGGCCGCCTCGGCGCCAGCGCGAAACCACAACCGGAACCAGTCCGACGCCAGCTTCCGCCGAGGCAGCAACTGCACCAGCCGCCCGCGGTCGAGGTCAGGCTGCACGAGGTAGCGGGGCAGCACCGCCACGCCTTCTCGCTGCAGCACCAGCGCCCGCACCGCCGCAATGGTGCCCATCGCCACCACGCTGCGAAACTGCACCTGCGCCCCACCCGGCGTCTCCAGCAGGTAGCTGGTGAGCGGCAGCGACTCGTCGGCGTCGATGAGGACGTGCTGCGCGGCGTCGCGCTCCGTCTTCAGCGGCCGGTTCCGGGCGTACTCCCGCTCGGCCACCAGCACGTACGTCTCTTCGTGCAGCGGCTCCGAGGCGAGGCGCCTGTCCGCCGTCTTCATCGAGCCGATGGCGCAGGGCAACACCCCCGCCGCCACCCGCACCAGCAGGTCCGCGCCCGAGCCGAAGTACAGGTGAAACGTGACGTGCGGCAGCGCGGCGCGCAGCGCGGGCAACGACGGCAGCACCCAGGACATGCCCAGCTCGTGACGCGTGCCGAGGGTGACGTGCTGCACCGGCGGCCCCAGCTGCCCTCGCCCCGCCTGCACGGCGCGCTCCGCGGCCGACAACGCCTCCCGGGCCGCGGGGAGAAACGACGCCCCGGCCTCGGTCAAGGCCACCTTCCGCGTGGTGCGCGAGAAGAGGGCCACGCCCACCAGGTCCTCCAGTTGTCTGATGCGGGTGCTGACGGCCGCCGGAGTCAGCGCCACCGCCCGCGCCGCCGCCCGGAAGTTGAGGCGCTGGGCCACCTCCACGAAGCAGCGCAGCGAGTCCAGCGAAGGCAGCGGCGACACCTCGTCACCTCATGCCCGCGTCGGGCAGCCACTCGATGGTGAAGGTGACCAGGTCCGGCATGGACGGCGTCGGTGACACCACCACCTCGAGCCGCTTCACCCGACGGCGATTCAGCGGCGTCGGGCCGGCTTCCTCCGTCCACCCCGGGTGAGAGCCCCACAGCGGCACGGTGGCGGAGAACGACGCCGCGTCGGCCCGCAGCGCGGTGGTGTTGGACGGCACCAGGCGGTGGAGTTCCCCCGGTTGCTCCCCGCACACGTTCACCACCGGCCCGTTGAACCAGGTGTCGTCGCCCCACAGGCCCCCGGCGCCCGGAGCGATGGAGTTGGCCACGTTGAAGCGCAGCGCCGCCGCGGCCTGAGGAGAAGACAAGTCCCATGGGAAGCCGACCGGCGCGTCGATGAGCCACACGTGCCGCACGCCGGTGGTGGCAATCCACGCCGGGTTGAGCCAGCTCATCTCACCGGCGCCGGGCTCGTCGCCGATGCAGCGCGGCGGCAGCTTGCTGCCCGTGGTGGGGAAGCCCGTCAGCGGGACCGCCACCGCCCGCACCGTCGTCCCCGGCGCGTTGATGAAGACGGGAGGCCCTCCGCAGCCCGGCGGGTCGTCCGCCGCACCCGAGCAGTCGTTGTCCACGCCGTCGCCGCACACGTCGGGCTCCGGGGCGCGCCGCGGCACGCACGTCGGCTGGAAGCGCCCGGCGCCGACGTCGAGGACGCACTGCAGCCCTCCCGCCGCGCACACCCCGGGCCGCCCCGTCATGCAGTCGAAGCGGGCGCCGCCGTCCGTGCCCGGGTTCTCCACGTCGTCGAAGGGCGGGTCGTCGGGCAGGCCGTTGCAGTTGTCGTCGACGTCGTTGCAGTGCTCCGTCGCCCCGGGGAAGCGCCGCGCGTCCATCGGCGCACAGTCGCCCGCGCGGGCCGCGAAGCCCACCGGCTGCGCGCAGGCCAGCAACTGGCAGGGCGCGCCACAGTCCTCTCCGAAGCCGTCGCCGTCCGCGTCCACGTACCAGGTGCTGCGCGTCGTCCCGTCGTCGATTTCTCCGTCGCAGTCGTCGTCCACCGCGTTGCAGCGCTCCGTGGCGCGCGGGCCGATGGCCACGTCGGTGTCGTTGCAGTCGTCGCCCGTCACCACCCACTTCTCCTTCACCGGCGCGGCGCAGAAGGCGCGCGTGGTGGCCGGGTCTCCGGCGCCGTCACCGTCGCGGTCGCGGAAGAAGGATGCTGGCGTGGCGCCCGAGGCGCACTGGCCACTCACCGGCAGAGTGGGGCACGCCGGAGCGCCTCCAGGCACGCAGCACACGCCGTCGTCGCAGGTGTAGCCGTCGGGGCACGTCTCGTCCGCATTGCACGCCCAGGGGCCTCCCACGTCCCACGGCTTGAAGCAGCCCGACGACGCCAGCAGCGCGAGGACGAGCTGGAAGGTGCGGCCCGCCGTCACTGGAAGAACCCCGAGCTGGCGTTGAAGGTGACGGTGAAGTCACCCGCCTGGTTCCACAGCATGACTTCCACGCGGCGCACCCGCGCGGTGTCGAAGCCCGAGCCGCGCCCGGTAATCCACGGGCCGCTCAGGTTGTTGAGCGTCAGCACGCTGGTGAAGGACATCTCGTTGCCCGATAGGTCGTTGGAGGCCGCGGCGACGTAGCGGATGACTTCGTCGTCGGTGTCGCCGCACAGGTACACCACGGGGTTGGCAGGGTGCGACAGCGTCCGATTCCCCCAGGCCCCGCCGTCCATCCCACTGGAGGGAATCGACGCGGTGAAGGTGAGCCGCAGCTTCGCGTTGGGCGCCGACAAGTCCCACGCGGCCGACGCAGGCACCTCCACCGCCCACACGTGGAAGCCCGGCGCGACGCCGTTCCACACCGCGCCGTTGGCGGACACCGACTCCGAGATTCCGGCGGTGGACTTCTGGCAGGCGGTGTTGAGGGTGGACGTGTTGGTGATGCGCTTGGCGGAGTAGGTCGCGCCGGCCACGCCCACCAGCGACGCGGGCCCCAGACACGAGGGCTGCTCGTCCGTCATCCCGTCGCAGTCGTCGTCCACCTGGTTGCACGTCTCGCGACGCGGCGACAGCACCGAGACGCAGTCGCGAGACACCGTCGCGCCCTGCACGACGCAGGAGAAGGTCCCATCGCCGCAGATGCCCGGCCGTCCGGTGTTGCACGGCCAGGTCGCGCCCGTATCCGCGAACGACGCCTCCATGCTGTCCGGGGTGTTGTCGCAGTCGTCGTCCAGCCGGTTGCACAGCTCGACGCTGCCGGGGAACTTCGACGGGTCGAAGGGCGCGCAGTCTCCGGGCAGCTCCACCATGCCCGGAGGCGCCGCGCAGGCGAAGACGTCGGTGCCCGCCTCGCCGTAGCCGTCGCCGTCCGAGTCACGCTGGAAGGCGCGCAGGCCGGGCAGCCCTTCGTCGATGACGCCGTCGCAGTTGTCGTCCTTGCCGTTGCACGCCTCGCGGGCCGCCGAGTTGATGGACAAGTCCGCGTCGTCGCAGTCCGCGCCCGTCAGCACCCAGCCGCCCGTCAGCGGCGCCTTGCAGCGGACGATGGAGACGCGCGCGTTGCCTTCGCCGTCTCCGTCGCGGTCCTCGAAGTACACCTTCGCCTCTCCCGTCTCGCAGGAGCCGTTGGGGGCGGGCAGCGTGGGGCAGGTGGGCGCGCCGCCCGGCTTGCAGCACACGCCGTCGTCGCAGGTGTAGCCCTCGGGACACGTCTGGTCCGCGCTGCAGGCCCAGGGCCCGCCGAGGGGCCAGGCCGACAGGCACGCACCGCCCGACGCGCCGAGACACAGCGCGAGGGACAGCGCGAGGGCGTTGCGGCGGCGAGTCATTCGGTGACGACGTCGATGATGAAGAGGCCCGCGCCCACCGCCGCCAGGCCCGCGCCCACGCCGAGGAAGACGTTGCCGGTGGTGGCATACGCCTGGGCCTGCGCCTGCTTCTGCTGCACCTCATCCAGCGGGGCGCAGTCGCGCACATCGCCCTGGCACGAGGACAGGCCCGCGCCGGTGCCCTTCGACAGCGCGCCCGCGATGAGGCCGCCGGCGATGGAGGCGGCGCCCGCCATCCACAGGGCGTAGGACACCCCGCGCAATGCGCCGGACTTCGGCTTCACGCCACCCTGCACCACCTCGGACGGAGAGGTGACGTCGAGGCGGGCGCGCGTGCCTTCCGTCACCTCGACTCGCTGCAGCACTGCGTGGCCTTCGGGGAAGACGACGTCGACCTGGTGCGGACCGGCCGGCACCGCCACCACCTCGCCGGGTTTCGCCTGCGACACGCGCCCGTCCACCTTCACCACGCTGCCGGGCTCCACCTCCAGGCGCAGCCCGCCGAAGCCCTTGCGGCCCCAGGGCGGCAGTAGCGCTTCCAGGGCAGGCCGCGCCGACGCCTCGAAGCCGTCGATGGTGCCTTCGCCGCGCCGGCTGCCCACCTTCTCGCCGTCGAGCCACAGGGAGAGTTCCACCATCACCCGCTCGCCGCCCTTGTCCGCCGCCTTCAGGTCCAGCAGCACGGCGTTGGGCGTGGGGAGGCTGGCCACCAACTCTCTCGCGCAGTCGTCCGTGCACTTCTTCGGCGCGCCCTTCTTGAAGGTGGGCCCTTCGGACACGGGGAGGCCGGACACCTGCTTCAGGGCGGCCTCGGTGGCGCGTTGGGCCCGCTTGATGGCCGCGTCGGAGACGCCCTGCGCGTCGAGGACGGCGCTGACGATGGCCTGGGCAGACGCTGCCGCGGGAACGAGGAGGCAGGCGAGGACGAGGGCGCGCACGGGGCGACGTTTACACGCCGAACGGGGAGCCGCCAAACCCGGCGCGCTTTCCCGTGTCGGGTTGGAGCGGCTAAGGCGTCTGGTCGCCGTGCCCTCGACGGAAGAGCTCTTTCAGGCCGTGTACGACGCCCCTGCCGACGACGGGCCGCGGCTGGTGCTGGCCGATTTCCTCCTCGAAGAAGGAGACCCGCGGGGCGAGTTCATCCTCTTGCAGTTCGACACCTCGGCACGCGCCCGAAAGCGGGCGGGGAAGCTGCTGGAGCGCCACCGGCCGACCTTCCTGGGGCCTTTGCGTGAGGTGGTGGTGGTGGGCACCGACGTGTGGGAGCGGGGCTTCCCCGTCGCCTTCACCGCGCGCCTCGATGGCTCTCTGGCTGCGTGTCCCGCCTGGGCGACGGTGAAGCGGCTGGGGGTGGCGTGGACGTCGCTGCGGCCCACCGAGTTGGCCAGCCGGTGGATGTCGTCGCTCCAGGAAGTCACCGTGGCGCAGCCCACCGCGGAGCCGCCGTGGTTTCAGCCGGCCCCTCAAAGCTGGTACCGCACCCGCCTGCTGGTGGAGGACGTGCTGAAGAGCGTCGGCCGTGAGGCGTTGCTCAAGCCCCGCGCTGTGCCCGGGCGGTGACCGAGGGGCCTGAGGCGGTTGTCGGGTTGTCAGGGAGGCGCCGCGGGGACGCTCGTGAGGGAAGCCACTCAGGGAAGGCAGTGACCCACGCGTGTCCCGGCCGTCGCCGGAAATGACCAGCCCCTCGGCCGGACGGAAGACGCGCAGGGCCAGCTGTCGTCAATATGCATTCTGAGCGTACTTGTCGTCGGAAAATGTACAGTAAGTACGCCTAGAATGGGTGTCTTCAAGACATGGGCCCTTCGCCTCGGATGAAGGGGCTCGTCGGCAGCGGGCACGGCGCTTCGCCTTCCCCAGACACACCGCTTCTCCAGGCCGCTCGTCCGGGGCGGCGCGCGCTTCGCGTTCCCAGCACACACCAGGCACCTCGTCTGCGGCGGCACGTACTTCGCCGTCCGCGGAGACAGCGGACAGTTCGCCCGTGGCGGGCACCGCGCCTCACCTTGCCGGACACACCGGGCCGCCTCGAGATGGCACGGCGCTCCGTCCTCGGACGTGCGAAGCCGAGCTCCGGTTCAGTTGGTGTCGCCAGGCGCCGGCTGGGCCGCGCTCTCGTCGCGCGGGAGGTACACCCGTTCGCCCACGTCCAGCACCGCCCAGTCCAGCTTCGGGTCCGCCGCCAGGTACGCCTGCCGCGCCCCGTCGAGGTCGAGCCCCGGCATCAGCGCGAGGCCCTTCTGCACTGGCTGGAAGAAGTTGTCGTAGTGCGTGGGCAACACCAGGAGCGGCTTCGTCTCGGCCAGCAGGCCCCGCGCCTTCTCCACGCTCGCGTCCTCGCCGGTGACGCCGACGATGAGAGTGGGCGCGGGTGGTGCGCCGACCTCCCCGGGCGCGAAGGTGCTGGTGGGGTGGAACCACAGCGACGTGCCGTTGGCCTCGAGCCGGTAGAAGAGCGTCTCGTCGAGCGCGTACTGGAAGAACCAGAGCGGCCCCGCCGTGCGCGAAATGGCGCCGCTCATCGGCTGCGAGATGCCGGCGATGTCGGTGTGCCGACTGCCGCGCACGTCGATGGTGAAGGTGCCCACGGTGAGGCGCTCGCCGGGCTTCACCACGCGCGTCTTCGCTTCGGGAACGCCCCGAGACAGCGCCAGCGCAACGGTGTTGGGCGAGCCGATCACCAGCGCGCCGGTGCGCAACGCGATGGAGGGCACATCGAGCGCATGGTCGTGGTGGGTGTGGTTGACGAGGATGGCGTCGGCGCGAGGGCACTGTTGTGCGCCCAGCGTCTCGTCCGGGGCCAGCGGGGCCAGCAACGCCAGCGGAGGGGGCCGCGTGGGCGTCGGGTCGAGCAGCAGCGTGGTGACGCCGTCCGTCACTTCGTAGCCGGAGACGCCCAGGTAGCGCACGGAAAGCCCCGGACCGGCGGCAGGCGCCGTGCGGAGCGACGCGGGCCCCCTGTGCGCGGCGGGAATGGTCCACGGCACGTGGCGCACGGCGAAAAGGAAGATGGCGCCCGTCAGCAGCACGAGACCTGCGAAGACGAGAGCCGCGATGACGGCGCGGCGGCGAAGCGAACGAAGAGAAGGCACCAGCGACACCATGTCCCCGCGCAGGCGACAGCGCCAGCGGAGACCTGGGAACCACTCCGGACGACGGGAACCACTCCGCACGGCGCCACCGGCTCCATCACCGACCCCGCACGCCGTACCGGCCGCGCACGCCGCACCGACCACCACGCGCACGCGCCGCACCAGCCCCCGCACGTCCGCACGTCGCACCGGCCGCGCACGCCGCGCACGTCTCACCGGGCACCGCACGTCGCACACGCACGCCGCGCACGTCGCACACGCACGCCGCGCACGTCGCACACGCACGCCGCGCACGTCGCACCCGCACGCCGCGCACGTCGCACCAACCCCCGGACGTCGCACCGACCGCGCAACGCCGCGCACGTCTCACCGGCCCCGCACGTCGCACCGACCGCGCACGTCCCACCGGGCACCGCACGTCGCACCGGCCCCGCACGCCGCGCAAGCTCGCGCAACTCCCCTGCCGTCACCGCCCCGGGCGCGAACCACGCCAAGGGCCAGTTGATTTGACGCCGCCCTTAAGCGTGCTGACGTCGCCCCTCATGAACCGTCCCCTGTTCGGAGTGCTCCTGGTGGTGTCGCTGTCTTCGTGCGCGCTGCCCCTGGGCATGCCGCCCGCCAGCAACGTCTCTCGCTTCGTGCGCACGTCGTGGGACGAAGAGGCGCAGGCGCGGCGCGGCAAGGTGGCCGCAACCGCTGCGGGGCAGTACCTCACCAGCGTGGGCGCCCAGGGCGGCTCGGGCTCGTCGGGGCAGGTCTTCTCAGCGGAGGCCGCGGTGCGCCTCGACCTTCACCGGCACTACCAGCTGGCGCCCACGGTCAGCACCTCGATGGTGGGCCTCGATGGCAACGCGGTGGTGGTAGCCGGAAAGACAGGCTCGCTGGGAATCCTCCACGGCGTCGGCTTCGGCCTCGGGTTTCAGCGTCAGGCCTCCGGGAGCTCGTCGAGCACCTCCTCCGGCGTGGTGTACGTCAACTTCCACGGAGGCTTGATGGGGCACCTGCAGGCCGGCCCGGGAACGGCCTTCGCGGCAGCGCGCTATGCGTACGGCACGGGGGCGCCGTTCGGCATGTCGACCACGGGCACCCCCTTCGCGCCCAGCCACTATGTCCTCGGCAGCCTCGGCTACCTGTGGAGAGTGAATTCCACCCTCGCAGTCAGCCCCGAGTTCGGCATGGGGTGGATGAAGCCCGTCCCCTCCTCGCCCAACGCCACCACGACGGACCTGCTCGTCTTCGCACCGTCGGTGACCGTCTCCGCGGACTTCTGACGACGCGGGCCACCGGGGAACTCCGCGGAAGGCTCACCTCGAGTCGTCGCACTTCTCCGTCGGGCGGGCGGACTCTCTCTCGGCCACACCTGGCCGAGGCCGCGTTCCCTGTTCCGGCGCGAAGTCGGCAGCAGACCCACCTCCTTTCGGACGACTGACGCAACCGAGCCACCCGGGCCAGCGTCTTCGTCCCGCTCGCGAATTGGCCGACGTGCACCCCGGAGAGCCGCTTCATCCTCTCCCACTGCGCAGGCTCTTCCGCGGGCGCCGCCGTCACACGAGCAGCACCGGCCTCGACCTCCACCGCCGACAGACCGCTACAGTCCGGGGCATGATCCGCGCGTGGCTCCTCTTCAGCGTGCTGCTGACGGCCTGCACCTGTCGGCAGCAAGCCACGTCGAAGCCCGACGCCGGCCCGCGCCTCCGCAAGGTGGACGTCCACGTGCACGTCGACCCCGCCGCCGTCCCCCGCCTCATCACCCTCATGGACACCTGGGGCATCGACGTCGCCGTCAACCTCTCCGGCGGGTGGCCCGGCGCCGGGTTGGAGGAGTCGCTCGCCGCCGCGCGTGCGACGAGAGGCCGCGTCGTCGTCTTCGCCAACCCTCCGGTGTCCGCGCTGGCCCGCGGGCAACTCAGCATCGAGGAGGTGGTCGCACAGACGGAGCACGCCCGGCTGCTCGGCGCGCGCGGACTCAAGTTTTTCAAGTCGCTGGGGCTGGGCGCTCGCGGGGCAGACGGTGCGCTCCTCGCGGTGGACGACGCGCGCCTCGACCCGCTCTTCGACAAGGCCGGGGCGCTGGGCATGCCGGTGGCCATTCACACCGGGGACCCGAAGGCCTTCTGGCTGCCGCCGACGCCCGACAACGAGCGGTACGACGAACTCTCGGTGCACCCTGGCTGGAGCTATGCCGGCGCCGCCGTGCCCTCGTGGGAAGCCCTCTTCGCCGCCTACGCCCGCCGCGTCGCGCGCCACCCGGGCACGAAGTTCATCGGCGTCCACTTCGGGAATGACCCGGAAGACCCGCAGGCCGTCTCCGCGATGCTGGACGCGCTGCCCAACCTCTCCATCGACACCGCCGCGCGCATTCCCGAAATCGGCCGCCAGCCGCCCGACGCGCTGCGCGCCTTCTTCCTCAAACATCAGGACCGGATTCTCTTCGGCACGGACCTCGGCGTGGGCGTCGAGGAGGGCGCGTTGATGCTGGGCTCCACCGGCGCGACGCCGCCCGGGCCCGCAGACGTGACGCGCTTCTTCACCGCCTCCTGGCGCTTCTTCGAATCGAATGACCGCGCCTTCCCCCACCCCACGCCCGTGCAGGGACGGTGGACCATCAACGGGCTGGGGCTCCCACCCGAGGTGCTGCGCAAAGTGTACGCGGGCAACGCCGACCTCCTCCTCGGGAACGATCCCGCCCCGCGCTGAAAGCCGGAGCCGAGAGCCTCACGTTTCCACTCAAGAAGCGACCTGCTCGTAGAGACGCCGCGCTGGGCTGGAGAGCGCTTCGTCATGTCCTCCGCCGCTGCCCCGAATGGCCCGCGCACGAAGTGAGTCAACGACGCACACACGGCGGGCCTGCGCCGCGGTGGTACAGTCCAAACCCAGCCCGCGGTCATGTTGCTCAGCGAACTCCTGCACCAGTGGCGCAAGGACCCCCGCGCCGTCGAACTGCGGCTCACCGTGCCCGTCCTCCTCTTCGAGCGCCAGGGCACGGCGGCGGAAGAAGACTGGGAGAAGACGGGCGCGCTGCTGGTGGGCAAGCCTCCCGAGTCGAACGACCCGCAGCTCTTCTTCGTGGAGAAGGCGAAGCGCAGCAGCAACGCCTTCCCCATGGGCGTCACGCTGGGCCGCGTGGAGTCCAACGACGTCGTGCTGGACGACGCCAGCGTCAGCCGCTTCCACGCCTGGCTGCAATTCGACGAGCGACAGAAGACGTGGTTGTTGTGCGACGCGCAGAGCAAGAACGGCACCTGGCTGGACGGCGCCACCGTCGCCAAAGGCGCGCGGCTGCCGCTGCACGACGGCGCCCTCATCAAGCTGGGCCAGGCGTCGCTGCGCTTCCTGCTGCCGCAGACCCTGCTTCAACTCTTCAGAGGGTAGGCGCCACCACCTGCGGTCCACGCCGACTTCGCGACCCGCACCGGCGTCAACCGGGCCGTGTGCGCACAGCAGCGGCGCGGGCACCGCAGCGCACATCGGCCAGGCGCCACTACGACGAGGACGCAGCACCTCAGCCGCGGCGCCACTATCACCACGAGGACATCGCAGCACCTCAGCCCCGGCGCGCCGGCACAACGACCAGGACGCAGCACCTCAGCCCCCGGCGCGCCGGCACTACGACGAGGACGCAGCACCTTCAGCCCCCGGCGCGGCAGCACAACGACGAGGCGCAGCATCTCAGGCCCTGGCGCGCCAGCACATCGGCACCCGGCGGCGCCGGCACTACAACGGGACGCAGCACCTTCAGCCCCGGCGCGGCAGCACAACGACGAGGACGCACCACCTCAGCCCCGGCGCGGCAGCACAACGACGAGGACGCACCACCTCGGTCCATCGGCGCCAGCACAACGACGAGGCGCAGCACATCGGCCCTCCGCGGCGCGTGAGCATCACGACGGACGCAGCACATCACTCCTGGCGGCGCGCCAGCACATCGGCACCCGGCGGCGCCACCACCACAACGAGGACCTGCACTCTCGGGCCGACGCGGCCCCCTTCACCGCCGCCGCCGACGGCCCAGCAGCGCGAGCGCCAGCATTGCCCAGCCAGCCTCCACCGGCGCCGCCGCGCAGCCGACGCCGAGGTTGGACGACTTACACACCACCTCCACCCTCAAGCGCTGCGAGTCGCTGCCTTTGGGTGACGACACCGTCAACTCGAGCTCGTACTCGCCGGCCAGCGCGGCGCCCGGCGTCCACGACAACTCGCCCGTCTCGGCATTCAGCGTCAGTCCTTCGGGCAGCGCGCTGCCATCGGCCATGCGCACCGAGAAGGTGAAGGGGCCCACGCCCGACACCGTGGGCGCCCCACCGCCAGCGCTGTAGCCCCACGTCTTGCCGCAGGTGAGCGCCGCCTCGGGGACGCTGGTGAAGACGGGGCGGTCGGTGAGCTCGCACAGGCCGTTGCCGCAGACGCCTCCCGTGCAGGCGGTGCCGTCGGGCCGCAGGGCGTCCGCGCCGCAGGTGGTAGCCATGCCGTCACACGTCTCTTCCACGTCACACTCACTCACCGACGCGCGACACACCGCGCCCGCACGGGCCACCGCGCACGTGCCGTCGACGCTCGCGCCCGCGGCCACGCTGCACGCCTGACAGTCCGCGGCCCCGCCACCACAGGCGGTGTCGCAACACACGCCGTCCACGCAGAAGCCCGAGGTGCACTCCTGGCTGCCGGTACAGGCGCCGCCCGTCGGCACCGCGGTGACCCGTCGCGTGGCGACGCGCAGGGTGTTGAGCCCGTCGCTGGTGTCGTAGCGCGACCAGCCCAGGGCAAAGCGGCCCGGGCCCAGCGCGACGGCTCGCCCGCGGGTGTCGGGCGTCGGGCCCGTCGCGAGGGGAAAGGGGATGTCGGTGGACACCGCGCCGTTGGTCTCCAGCCACAGGCCCACCACGTCCAGCCGCTCGCCCCACGCGGTGTCGAACGTCACCAGGTAGCGCTGCCCGTCCCACGCCAGGGACGGGTTGGCGAGGTTGCCGCCGTAGGCCACACGCAGCGACGCAGGGTCCACCAGGGCGCCCGCGGCGGACACGCGCGTCGCGTACAGGCCATAGGAACTGCGCGTGTCCTGCCACAGCACGAGGAAGCCGGTTCCGTTGCTGACCACCTCAGGCGGGCCCTGTCTCCCCGCCGCGGTGGTGATGGCGAAGGGTGCCCCGGCCGTCATGCCATCGACCAGCACGGCGCCGGCTCGCTCATTGTCGGGGTCGTAGAAGCCCACCAGGCAGCGGGTGTCCAGACAGGCAACCGACGGGTACTTGCGGTTGACGCCTCCGCCGCCGGCCACGAGGAAGCCGCCTGCGGGAGACACCTGCCCCGCGACGCTGACGCGCGCCCCGTAGATTTCCTCCCCCCCGCTGCGTCCATCCATCCACACCACCAGCCACCCGCTTCCGTCCCACGCCACGTCAGGCTGGTAGGCGCAGTCGCTCCCGGAGACGTTGATGGGCGTGGCGTCCTGCACCTGGCCCGAGTCGGTGAGGCGCACCACCACCACGTCGTCCTGCTGGCGAAAGGCCAGCAGCGTGCCCGCCGGACTCGCCGCCACCGCCGGCTCGCGTCGCGGCTGCACGGACGCAGGCAACGCGAGGGGCATGGCCGTCTGGCCGTCGTCCAACAGCGCCTCCACCGTGAAGTCGCCGTCGCCTGACGCCGCCCAGGCCACCACCGCCTTGCCGCCCGCCGCGCCCACCGCGACATGGGTGTGCCGAGGTGCCGCCACCACCACCGGCAGGCCCGCTGGGTCGAGGGAGCGCCCCTGCGCGTCCAGGCGCGAGACGAAGAGGTCTTCGTCTGCGTTGCGCCAGTCCTGCCAGTGGACGAGGCGCTCTCCCGCCGTGCCAGTCAACACCCCGGGCGCCTCTTCGGTGCCGCGCGAGGCGAGGATGTTGGGCGTGGTGTCCAGCACCGCGCCTCCCGACGAAACGCGAACGGACTCGAGGCGGCCCAGGCCGTCGTTGTCCCAGGCGACGAGGAAGTTGGCGCCGTCCCAGGCCGCGCTGGGGGACACCTCGTCGGAGGCGCTGCCGGCGATGGTGAAGGACATCGCCGCGGGAGTGCCGTTGGGTGTCACCAGCCTGCCGATGATGTCCCCGGCACCCTCTTCCCAGGCGACAAGGAAGATGCCGCCGCCGTAGGACACGCTGGGACTCCAGGTGGGCGTCCCCGGTACCGAGAGGGTGACTTCGGCTGAGCTCACCCCCGCGGCCGACACGCGCGCGCCGCGAATCTCCCCGGGGACGCCGGTGGGGTGCGCTTCCCAGGTGACGAAGAAGCCCTGGCTGCTGGCGGCCACCTTCGGCCAGTACTCGTGCCCACCCGGGTCGGCGGAGATGAGGATGGGCGCGCTGTCCAGCACCACGCCCTGCGGACTGACGCGCACGCCGACGATGTCGTACGAGTTGACTGACTGACACCACACCACGAGGTAGTTGGTCCCGTCGAAGGCCACCGCCGCGCCGTAGGACGGCGCGCCCGGTAGCTGGATGCCCGGGCTGTCCAGCACCACGCCCTGCTGGCTGACGCGGGTGGCGAAGAAGCCGGGCCCGGACCACACCACGAGGAAGTTGTTGCCGTCGAAGGCCACGCCGTGGGGTGCGTCGTCGTCGATGCCCGGAGACAGCTTGAGGCCATAGGGCGTCAACGAGGAGCCATCCGGCCGGAGCAGCGTGGCGCCTACGATGGCCTGGTAGCTGTCGGCGAGGTGGTCGTGCCACGTCACCAGGGCCACGCCGTTGCCAAAGGCGCCTGTCCCGATGGACTGGTGGCCTCCCGCTGAGCCGCTGGCGGTGGCGCCTCCGCTGCGAATCGGCCCCAGCCACGGTGGATTGGCCCACGCAGCGCCAGCCAGGAGCGTGAGGAGCAGCCCCGCAACACCACGACTGCCTGCGCGCATGGGTCGAATCGTACCGGTCTCATGCAGTCGCACCACAAGTCAGCAGGTGGGACGTTGTGTGCACACAGCGCCACCCGGGCTAAGAGGCGACGTGATGAGACACTCCGCGGGCATCTGGGTGGCGCAGCTGCTGGCCAGCGGCTTTCTGGCCGTCCTCTTCCTGCAGTCGGGGCTGGACAAGGTGCTCGATTGGAAGGGGAACCGCGAGTACATCGGCGGCTACCTCGCGAAGGCGCCGGTGCTCGGGCGCTTCCCGCGCTTCATGCTCTTCAGCATCACGGTGCTGGAGGTGTTGGCGGGAGTCCTCTCGGCCGCGGGGTGCCTGGCGGTCCTCGTCACGCGGCACACGGTGGTGGCCTTCCTCGGCGCGTGCGTGGCGGGCGTGGCCCTGCTGGGCCTCTTCCTCGGGCAGCGGCTGGCGAAGGACTACGCGGCGGCAGCGGGCATGGTGCCGTACGTCATCGCGACGGTGGGCGCGGTGCTGCTGCAGGGCGCGGCGCTGTAGCGCGCTCTTGCGTGCGTACCGCGGCAACGACAGTCCCCTGCCCCGTGCACGTCCGCGCCCTCCGTCGCATGACGCCGCCTCGGTGTCGCATGCACCTCGCACGTCCGCGCGCACGCCGTCACATACGCCGCCCCGGCCTCGCTGCCTCGGCGTGGCACCGAGCCGAAGCGTCGTCGTCCGTCCGCGCGCGCGCACACCAGGAGCGGCCCGAGCGCGTCCGTTGAGGAGCCCTCGAGACGCCCATCACGCGTGTTGCCGCGGCGTGTACGACAGCGCGTCACGGACCTCCGCGTCCGTCACCTCGCGGAAGGCGCCCTCCATGACGTCCAACGTCAGGCCGCCCACGGCCTCGCGGTGGAGCGACAACGTCGGCAGCCCCACCGCGTTCAACATGCGCTTCACCTGGTGGTAGCGGCCCTCGGTGAGGGTCAATTCGACGACGTCCTTCTCGCGGGCGCGGGCCTCGGCGGGGCGCGACGTGACGCCCTTCTCCACCTCGACGCCACGGCGCAGCCGGGCCAGCTTGTCCTCGGTGACGGCCGCGCCTACCTTCGCCACGTAGCGCTTGGGCAGGTGTGTCTCGGGGCGGGTGGCGTGCGCGACGAAGCGCTCGTCGTTGGTGAAGAGGAGCAACCCGGTGGTGTCGCGGTCCAGCCGGCCCACCGCGTGCCAGCCGAAGCGCTGAAGCCCCGCCGGCAGCACCCGCAGCAGGGCCTCGAAGACGGTGCCCTCGCCCTCGGCGTCGGACGCGGCTGTGACGAGGCCCTTGGGCTTGTGGAACATCAACACGCGCGTGGTGGGGCGCACGTCGACGCGCTGGCCGTCCACCTCGACGCACGCCGCGGCCTTCACCGGCGCCAACGGCTGGCGCACCACCTTCCCGTCCACCGTCACCCGGCCGCTGTGGATGAGGTGCTCCGCCTCCGCCAGCGGCGCGACGCCGGCACGCGACAGGGCGCGCGAGAGCCAGTCATCACCCTCCTCCGGCGAGGCGCGCTGTCGGGCCGCCTGGAGCCACCTGGGAGGTTGACGAGGTCGCGCCACGACCTCGTTTCTCCACATCGGACGACGAAAGACAACCGCGGCTTCCGCGTCACGCGCTGCCTACACCGCCGAAGGACGCAGTTGTGTGCGACGTCCTCCCTCCAGGCGACGCGACTCGACTGCGACGCAACCGCGGCCCGCCTCCGGCCCCGCGGCGTGCACCCGACAGGAGCGCGCTTCTTCGCCCCGAGTGGAATGGCCGTCCTCTCCGCGCCGACACAGAGGCACCCCGAGACGCCCATCACCCGGGCCAGGCGCAGGGGGACTCACGCGTCACCGCGAGACCCAGCACCCGGAGCGGGCGCAGGGTGACTTCCCTCGCGTCTCAACGAGAAGCCCGGCACCCGGCCCAACGCACGGTGACTTCCCTCGCGTCTCAACGGAAAGCCCGGCACCCGGGCCGGCGCACGGTGACTTCCCACGCGTCTCCACGAGAAGCCAGGCGCACGGTGACTTCCCTCGCGTCTCGCCGGGCGGCGCCGTGTCTCGACCGCACCTTCGCCAGCGCGAGAGCCTGTCTCGTCTCGGCGAGGCGCCGGCTCACCACCGGAGAGCGCGCGGCCGGGCGGCGAGACGCCGCCTCGTGAGGGCGGCAAGATGGCTGCGTGCCCATCTCCTGCCGCGCTCTCCCCCTGGGCGTGCTGGCGTGCGCTTCCGTCGCGCTCGCCGACTCGCCGCTGACGTCCACCGACTTCCACACGGCCTACCGCGACGTGCGGGCGGTGCAGGCCGCGGAGGCGAAGGACCTCGACGCCACGTACACCTTCCTCGCTTCCGACGCGCCCAACGACCAGAAGCTCGCCGCGGCCAACGCGCTGGGCTGGGAAGGCGACTACGCCTCGGGCTTCGTCACGCACCTCGCGAAGTCAAAGGGCGTACCCGAGTCGGCCCTCGACGCGAAGGCGCTGACGGCCTCGCAGCGCTTCGTGCTGGGCTACCTCGCGGCGCTGGCGGACTACTTCGAAATGAAGCCGCTCGAGCCGGGCGCGAAGGGCGTGCGCGGGGCGCGGCCGCTGACGCTGCTTCAGTCCGCGGCGAAGGCGCTGCCGGACGACTTCTCCGTGCAGTACGCGCTGGCGCTGGTGCAGGCGCAGGCGGCGATGAACTCGTCGTGGTGCGAGGTGTTCCAGATTCCCGACGCGGTGGTGAAGCGCTTCCCCGCGGCGAAGCGCAACCTGCGGCCGGGCGCGCTGGAGTCCGCTGCGGGCTACCTCGCCGCCTACGAGGAGTCCTGCGCCGGCTCGAAGGCCGCCCAGCGGGTGAAGAAGGACGAGCTGAATCAGGTGTACACGCTGTCGAAGCTGGGCAGGCAGGTGGTGGCCGGCACGCAGGGCGGAGTGGTGGTGTGGGACCCGGACTCGCCCGAGCCCGTCGCGGTGCACGAGGGCTTCATCTGCCGCGGCGTCACCGTGGGCGCCGCCGTGTGGCTGGGCTGCGAGGCGGAGGTGCTGCGCTGGGACGGCACGGCCTTCACGTCCTTCCTCCCGCGCAGCGCGAAAAACAGCGCGGTGTACTACCAGCCGATGGTTGGCCCCGACGGGACGCCGTGGGTGCGCCTGGGAAAGAAGACGTGGGCCTTCGACGCGGGCAAGCAGGCCTTCGCGCCGGTGCAGCCTCCGTGGAAGGGCGACCCGTACGACGCCGTCTTCTTCCAGGGCCGCGCGTACTGGATTGATTTTCTCCAGGCGGTGCACAGCGAGGGCCGCGTCTTCGCGAAGGGCAGCGCCGGCTACCCGGGGACGGACCCACGGCGCCTCCGCATCGACAGCGCCGGGCAGTTGTGGGTGGAGGACTTCGAGTCGGGCCTCTTCCGCTTCGTGGGCGAGCGCTTCGTGAAGCACCCCGGCCTCGACACGAAGGCCAGCGGCGTGCTGGTGGACGTGGCGCGCGGGAGGAAGTGGCTCCTCCGCTACACGCAGGGCCTGGTGCTGCAGCCAGCCGGCGCCCCCGACGTGGCCATCGACCTCCCGGA
This sequence comes from Myxococcota bacterium, assembly GCA_040752975.1. Classification (GTDB taxonomy): domain Bacteria; phylum Myxococcota; class Myxococcia; order Myxococcales; family Myxococcaceae; genus JADLDB01. The sequence goes on along the minus strand of JBFMHF010000075.1, from coordinate 14,636 downwards.
GCTCCAGTTCATGCGCGACCTGCTGCTCGACGAGTCGTCCGGCGACGTGTGGGTGGCCGGCTGGACGGAAGTGGTGCGGCTCAAGCAAGACGGAAAGAGCTGGGCAAGGCAGCGCTTCCGCGTGAAGTGATGTGCGCGAGGGTGATCCACCCGCGCTCAGGTGAGCCGACGCCTACGGGTGTCAGCGTTTACGGAACGGCTTTGTTCGCGGGCTCCAGGCGACCCGTACCTCCCCGTCTTCTCCAACGGCCTCGCCGGCGCCACCACGGCCGACAACACCTTCGGGGCCTCGGGGGTGTATGGAGAAGGGCCCGCCGCCGGTGCGATGACTGCGCCGTCGTTGCTGGACATGGGCCTCGACGACCTGCCCGGCGTCAACGTCGAGCGCGGCTGAGCGCCGAGGCCGGGCTGGCACCGCGTCGCTCGTATCCTCGAGGTAGATGACGAGACATTCACCATCTCCGCCAGGTTGATGACGAACCTCCGCGCCGCTGGAGGGACCCGCCGACTGTGGCTTGCGGCCCTCGTGCGGGACGCCGGCGTCACCGCGAAGCTGGCGCCCTCGCTGCACGTGACCTGCGAACGGCCCGGCCGGACCGGCTGGCGGCGCGCCGGAGCTCACCTCCGACGTCCACCGGCGCCATCCGGGGGTCGCACACACCAAGAGACAGGCTTGACCTCCCGCGTCGACCCCGTCAGAGAAGCACTCGGAGCCCTCTGGCGCGCTGGCGCCGCCGCGGCTATCAGCGTCTCCCCGGCCGCTCTCTGTGTTGCTCCTCCATGCGCGCGACGTCCCTCTCGACGACTCTCCTCCTCCTGCTGGCGGCGTGCGGCCCGACGACGTCCTCGACGGACGGAGGCGCAGACGCGGGAGAAGACGGCGGCCTCGACGGGGGCAGCACCGACTGCAACGAGGCCTGGCGGCTGTGCCAGTTGGAGTTCCGCTTCCGCGCCATCGACGAGTCCTCGGTGGAGGTGCGCGGCAGCTTTCGCCCCAACGGTTGGATGCAGGGCGTGCGCATGGTGCGCGACGGCGACACGTGGAAGGCCTCCGTGCCGGTGCCCTACGGGGCAGCGGTGGAATACAAGTTCCTCGTCAACAACAGCGTCTGGGTGACGGACCCTGCCAACCCGAAGACGCGCAACGGCAACAGCCTCGTCGACGCGCTGACCTGCAACACCTGGACGTGCGAGGACGGCGCACCCTCGGCGCAGGCCTTCGACTGGCGCGACGCCGTCATCTACTTCGTCTTCGTCGACCGCTTCCTCGACGCGGACCCGTCCAACAACTGCACCGTCGCGGGCGCGGACCCGGCCGGCCAGTACCAGGGCGGCGACTGGAAGGGCGTCACGCGCCGCATCGACGAGGGCTACTTCACCCAACTGGGCGTCAACGCGCTGTGGCTCACCGTGCCGGTGAAGAACCCGACGGTGGCGGGGCGGGGCGCCGACGGGAGGACGTATTCCGGCTACCACGGCTACTGGCCGGTCGACCTCGACGCGCTCGAGTCCTGCTTCGGCACCGAGGCCGACTTGAAGGCGCTCGTCGACGCTGCGCACGCGAAGGGCATCCAGGTGCTGTTCGACTTCGCCATGGTGCACCTGCACTCGTCCGCGCCGGTGTTCCAGCAGCACCCCGAGTGGTTCTGGCCGCTGGACTTCGGCGGCAACCAGTGCGTCTGCGGCTTCGGTTGCGACTGGAACGCCCAGGGCGAGCGCTGCTGGTTTACGGACTACCTGCCGCACTGGAACTACACGGTGCCCGCCGCGCGCGACTATTCCGTGGGGCGCGCGCTGGCGCTGGTGGAGCGCACCGGCGCCGACGGCTTCCGCCTCGACGCCATCAAGCACGTGGACGGCTCCTGGCTGCTCGAGCTGCGGCGGCGGCTGTCGGCCGAAGTGGTGCCCGCGCGAACGCCCCGCCCGCGCTTCTACCTGGTGGGCGAGACGTATGACTTCGGCAACCGCGACTACCTCAAGTCCTTCGTCGACGTCGACACGAAGATGGACGGGCAGTTCGACTTCCCGCTGCGGCTCAAGCTGCTGCAGGCGGTGGTGATGCGCCAGACGCCGCTGACGGACCTGTCGGCCTTCGTCGAGTCCAACGACGCCTTCTACGGGCCGAAGGCGGTGATGAGCACGTGGATTGGCAACCACGACCTGGGCCGCGTCATCCACATGGCCGAGGACACGCCGCTGTGGGTGGACCCCTACGCGGACGGGAAGGACCGCGCGTGGAACAACCCGCCGGCGGTGCCGGGCTACCGCAGGCCCTTCGAGCGCCTCGCCAACGCCTTCGTCTTCCTCTTCACCAGCCCCGGCGCGCCGCTGCTCTACTACGGCGACGAGGTGGGCCTCCCCGGCGCGGGCGACCCCGACAACCGCCGGACGATGACGTGGGCGGGGCTGACGGCGGACCAACTGTGGCTGCGCGGGCGCGTGGAGAAATTGGGCGAACTGAGGAAACGGCACGCGGCCTTGCGGCACGGCCAGCGGGCGACGCTGTCCGTCACGGCGGACACGTGGGTGTACTCGATGACGAAGGGCGCTGAAGTCGTCTACGTCGCGCTCAACCGCGGCGACACCGACGCGACGGTGACGGGGCTGCCAGCCGGCGCGCTGGTGGACGAGTACACAGGCGTCTCGGTGAGTGGGCCGTCGGTGCAGGTGCCGGCCCGGAGCGCGCGCGTGCTGGTGACGCCGTAGGCGCGACCGGCGAAGGGGCAGCCGCAAACACCGCCACCTTGATGCGCTTCGACGGCGCGTGGAGCCAGCACCCCACGAGCCTCGCCTCCCAGACCTTCAGCGGCTGCGCGCTGCGGGGAGCCGACATCTTCCTCACCGGGACGAAGCTGTTTCGAAAGACGAACCAGAACCTCGTCGAAGAGACGGTCTCCGACGTCCTGCCGCCCCACCAACAATGGCGGGGAGTCATGGAGTCCGGTGGTGAAGTCTTCGCCTTCGGCACCGGCTTCCGGGTGGCGCAGCGCAAGGCCGACGGCGCCTGGCGCGTCATCCGCGTGCTCGACCCCACGGACAGCTACCTCTTCCAGGCGGCCACGGCGCTCCCCGGCGGCGACGTCCTCTTCGTGGGCTTCACCGACGATGGCGCCAACCCCACCAATGGCACCGTGGTGCTGCTGGTCCTCTCGTTCTCCACCAGCGAGTGGCTCGTCTCCTTCGTTCCCTCGGACTTCTCGGCGTACGCGGTGGCGGCCACCTCGGCAACCGACTTCGTACTGGCCGGCGGACACCGCAACGCGCTCGGCGGCACGACGGGCGACCTCGAGCGTTGGACGCGGTGAACCCAGGGGCCCAGCCGCCCAACGCGTGGACTGGGTGGAGCATCGCGTTGGACGTCGGCCGGAGCGACAACGAGATTCGGTCAACGGACCAGCGAGGCGGGCTCCGCTCGGGTGTCTCCGGGGGTTAGGCTGCCTCAGCCCGATGACTCGCCCCGCCGTCTTCTTGTCTTCCCTCCTCTTCGGTGCGGCGTGCGCAGCACCGCCCCAGGAGGAACCGGACGCGGGCGTCGACGCGGGGCTGCCGGCTGTCTCGCTGCGCCTCGGCACCTTCAACACGCGCCTCTTCTTCGACACCACCTGCCAGTCGGGCATGTGTGGGCCGGCGGACTTCGAGCAGGCGCCCACGCAGGCGGAGTTCGACGCCCGCGCCGACGCGATTTCCGGTGTGCTGCGCGACCTCTCGGTGGACGTCGCCGTGCTGCAGGAAGTGGAGACGCAGGCCTCCCTCGACGCGCTGGCCTCCCGGCTGTCGGGCGTCTTCGACTCCTCGGTGCTGGGAGAAATCGGCACGGCGGGCAGCGTGGACGTGGCGGTGCTGGCGCGCGGAGACGTCGAGCGGGTGGTGACTCACCGGGACACGACGCCGCTGTTCCGCCCCGACGGCTCGCGCACCGTCTTCAGCCGGGAGTTCCTCGAGGTGCACCTGCGCATCGACGGCGTGCCCGTCATCGTCTTCGCCGCGCACTTCCGCTCGAAGGTGCAGGACGACCCGGGGCGGCGCCTGGCCGAGGCGCAGGCGGCGCGCGACCTCGTCACCCGGGCAGCAGCGGCAGCGCCCGGCGTCCTCGTCGTGCTGGCGGGAGACTTGAATGACACGCCCGGCTCTCCGCCACTGGACGCGCTGGAAGGCAACGGGGGGCTGCTGCGCGTGGCGAAGGACCTCCCGCCAGCGGAGCAGGCGACGTACGTCTTCAACGGCAGCGGCGAGGCCATCGACCATCTCCTCGAGGCGACGAGTCCTCCGAGGTACGTCGCGGCTTCGGCGCTGGTGGAGCGCATTCCCCGCAGCGAGTCCACCAGCGACCACTGGCCGCTGCGCGCCACCTTCCTCGTCCCGCGCTGAGGCCGTGCGCGGGCGCGCACGTGGGAGGCCGATGAAGGCGGGTACAGGTTCCACGAAGTTCCGGTGCAACAGCCGGGAGAAGCGCGGCGCGTGGTGTTCCGCCTCCCGTGTCCGCCGCCTCGAGCAGCCCCTCGCCCCGGCGCACGTGGCGCGTCGAAGCCGGTGACCGACTCGGTGTAGGAAAGCGTCGTCCTGACGACGGAAGGTCTCCACGCCCCGTGAGGAACTTCCGTCGCGCCCTGTTCGCCGCGGCCTCATCGGCGAAGGCGCCAGCGCCGAGGCGTCCGGTGAGAAAACAGCGGTGCCCTGCCGGCCCCCGTGCGACAGTCAGCGCGCTCGTGAACACCTACCCCGCGGACACGCTCAGCTTCCCGGTGCTGCTGCAGCGCAACGCCTTCGGGCCGCGCCTGGTGGCCCGCGCGGGCGACGTCTGGCGCGCCATGCAGGACGTGGTGGTGGACCAGTCGATGTCCGTCGGGTGGACCCCGGAGCGCTTCGTCCAGTCGGGCACCATGTTCATCGTCCGCAGCATGACGGTGCAGCACCTGCGCGACGTGCGCTTCGCGGAGTCGCTCCAGGGGCGCACCTGGCCGTCGAGGGCCCGGCGCGACATGCTCTTCACCCGCGAGGTGCGCCTCTTCTCCGGCGAGGAGTTGGTCATCGTCGGCACCACCGAGTGGGCCTACCTCTCTCGCGCCCTGGAGCCGATTCGCGCCGGCAAGGACATCTACGACGCCTTCACCCTCCACGAGGGTTACCCGTCGGTGAAGCTTCCCGACTTCACGCGCGTCGACGGCGCCGCCACGCACCACTTCAGCTTCACCACCTGGCACTTGTGGATGGACGCCAACGCCCACGTCAACCACCCGGCGTACGTCGACTACTGCGACGAGGGCACGCACCGGGTGCTGGCGGCCCGCGGCGTCGACCCGCAGCGCCTCGTCCCCGTCGCCGAGGAAGTGCACTTCCGCGCGGCCATCGGCGCCGAAGAAGAAGTCTCGGTCGAGACGACGCTGAAGGGCGCGGTGGGCGACGCCGCCGTGCTGGGGCACCGCATCCTCGTGAAGGGGAAGGTGGCTGCCACCTGCACGTCCATCCGCCGCCTCGCCGACGAGACGGGCGACGGCTGGCACGCCGCCCTCAAGTAGTTTGGGGCTTTCTTGCTCGACGCCGCTCAAGAGTGGCATAAGCCGCTTTCGCTCGTCCCGGCGAAGTGCCGGCGACGTCTCTGGGGGACTCACGTCATGACGCTTTCGCTCGTCGGACCTCGACTCGCTGCTGGAGCCTTCCTCCTCTCTCTGTTGGCGGCTTGTGGGCCTGCCTCCACCAACCCTCCCACCGGCATCGGCCCCGACGGCGGCACGGTGAATGGGCCGAACGGCTCGCAGGCCGTCATCCCTCCAGGGGCCCTCATGTCCTTCGTGGACATCGCCATCGCCAGCCCGGGCAGCGAGCCCCCGCCTTTCCCGCCCGCGAACATCATCGCGGTCGGCGACGTCTACGAATTCACACCGCACGGCCAGACTTTCGCGAAGCCGGTGCTGGTGCGCATCCCCTTCAACCCCTCCCTCGTGCCTGCGGGAGAGACACCCCGCCTGTACCGCGCCCAGCCGGGTGAAACCTACGGCTGGCTGGCAGACGCCGTGGTGACGGGCAACTTCCTCGAGGTAACCGTCGACAGCTTTTCCTACCTCGCGCCCGGCGTGCCGGTGGCGCCGCCCGCGCAGACGTACGAGCTCGGCCAGCGGCAGCCCACGCACCTGGCGCCGTACCCGGGCGGTGGAGTGGTGGTGACAGGCCTCGCGCAGGCGGAGGCCTTCGTCAGTCTGGTGGCGCCCAATGGCACGGTGACGTGGACCAGCACCACCCGCGGCGAGCGCACCTTGCTGACGTCGGAGCCTCGGGTGGCCGTCGGGCCCACCGGCAACGTGTACGTCGCCACCGCGACGGGCAGCGATGAGGCGGGCGTGTCCCTCGGCGGTCGCACCGACGTGCGCGTGACGTCCTTCAACCCGCAGGGCGCCCAGCGCCCGGGCTGGCCGCAGCGTGTGCGCCTCAACTTCCACAATTTGCCCGCGGGGCTGGTGGTGGACGGGCAGGACAACGTCTACGTCTACGGGACGACGGCGCCGCAGGACGCGCTGCAGCACGACAGCTACCGTCCGTGGCTGGCCTCGTGGACGGAGGCGGCCGTGGTGCGCACCGCGCCCGCCGTCGTCGACTTCGGCGGCACCGCGTCCAGCCGGCGCATCCTCGCCGCGGACATCGCGCTCAAGGCCGGCGGGGGCCTGTACCTCACCGCGCGCATCGCGGGGATGAGCGTCGTCATCGACCCCGGCACGGGCGTCCACCTCCACTCCTTCGATGCCGCCGGCGCCGCCGTCGACGGCTTCCCTCTGCGCCTCTCGATGGACACCCCTACCCACGGCGCGTCACTGGCCGTCGGGCAGGACGACTCCGCGTACGTCCTGGGGAAGGAGTTGTACGGTGTCACGAAATTGGGGGCGGGGATGATGGGCTTCCCGAAGAGTCTGCCGTCTCTCGCCCAGGGCAACTTCACCCTCTCCACCGCCTACCAACCCATCTTGACGGCGACGCCCGGTGGCCTCTACGTCCCCGGAGAGGTGGCCGAGCACATAGGAAGCAAGGGTGGCATGGACGTCGCCGTGCAGGGCCTCACCCTCGACGGTTCGCAGCGCGCCCTCTTCCCGCGCTTCACCGGGACGAGCACCGACGACAACGTCATCAACGCGGTGAGGGACGTAAGCAATGACAGCTTGTGGTTGCTGTGGATGACGGGCAGCGGCACCCCCACCGCCCAGCTCTCGCGCTTTCCCGCCAACTGACGGCGCCCGCAGCTGGCGCCCTGACCTGCGAGGCAGGTGGTGCCACCCGTACCCGCGTCGTTGGCGCAGCAGGGCTGGCCCGACGCTCCGCACACCTTCGCCTGGCAGGTGCCGGACACGCAGGAGGAGCCGGTGGTGCACGCGTTGTTGGCGAGGGCCGCCTTTCCTCCGGCGCCCCCCCGGGAAGGGCGCGTCCAGCACCGTCCCGGTCACCGGCAGTGGCGTCTTCCCATCGTTGAAGAGGAGAGATTGGCGCCCGCCAGCCTGAAGGCGCACCGAAGGGCGTCCGCGCCGCCGTCCCGCTTCAGCCGCGCTCCAGCGCCCGACGGAAGGCCAGGGCGCGCGCCGTCACCTCCTCGGCCGTCTGGCCCTGCACGACGAAGTGCCCCATCTTCCGGCCAGCCCGCGCGTGGCGCTTCCCATACACATACACGTCGATGACGTCTGGAAAGTCCTTCCACGCGGTGAGGTCGAGCGCCCCGCCTTCGCGCCCCTGCGCCAGCCACACGTCGCCCAGCAACTGTCCCATGCACCAGGCGCCGGAGTGCAGGCGAGGCTCCACCACCGGTACACCCGAGAGGATGCGGGCCAGCGCGTCGAATTGGCTGACGGTGCACGCCTGTCGGGTGACGTGCCCCGAGTTGTGCACCCGCGGCGCCAATTCATTCACATACAGCCGCTCCACCCCGTCGCGCCCGGCGCCGATGAAAAACTCCACGGTGAGGAGCCCCCGCACGTCCAGCGCCTTCGCGATGCCCGAGGCGACGGCGCGCGCCTCATCCTGAAATGCGGGGGCGATGCCCGCCGGCAGCACCGTGAGGTCCAGCACGTGCCGGGTGTGGAGGTTCTGAAAGACGGGGAAGGTGAAGGCGTGGCCAAAGCCGTCCCGCGCCACGATGCAGGAGATTTCGGCAGACAGGGTGAGCGCCTCTTCCAGCACCCAGCCGCCCGGCGCGTCCTTCGGCAGGGCCTGCACGTCCGCCTCGGTGCGCAGCCCGTGCTGCCCCTTGCCGTCGTAGCCGCCCAGCGCAGACTTGGCGATGCAGGGCAACCCGAAGGCCTTCGCGGCCGCCTTCACGTCCGCCCCCGGGGGCACCACGCGGAAGGCCACCGGCCGGAAGCCGGCCTGGGAGAGGAAGGACTTTTCCCGCGCGCGGTCCTGGGACACCTGCAGCACGTGCAGCGAGGGCGCCAGCTTCGCGGCGTAGCCCTCCAGCGGCCCCGCGGGGATGTTCTCCGAGTCGAAGGTGGCCACGTCGACGCGCGAGAAGAGCTCCGCCAGCCCGGCCGCGTCGTCGTACGGCTTGGCGATGACGTTGGCGCGGCGCGTGGCGCACGGCGCGTCGGGGTCCGGCTCGAGGATGACGGTGTCCTGCCCGAGGCGGTCGAGGGACTCGGCCAGCATGAGGCCGAGCTGCCCTCCCCCGAGGATGCCCACCGCCGCCATCAGCGCCGCTTCCTCGCGCTCTTGCGGGCTGGGCGCGCCGAGGAGGACGTCACCAGCTCCTTCGAGGAGGCGCGCGCCTTCTGGGCGGCCTCTTCCCGGAAGCCCAACAGCTTCACCCGCAGCGCCGGGTCATGCACCGCCAGCATCCGCACCGCGAAGAGGGCCGCGTTGGTAGCGCCCGCCGGGCCGATGGCGAAGGTGGCGGTGGGCACGCCCGCCGGCATCTGGACGATGGACAAGAGCGAGTCGACGCCCGACAGCGCGCGCGACTGCACCGGTACGCCGAGGACGGGCAGGGGCGTCAAGCTGGCCACCATGCCGGGCAGGTGGGCTGCTCCGCCTGCCCCCGCGATGATGCAGCTGAAGCCCTCCGCGGCCGCGGTGGTGGCGAACTCGAACATCCACTCCGGCGTGCGGTGCGCCGACACCACGTGCGCCTCGTGCGGCACCTGGAAGCGCTCCAGCGTCTCCGCGGCGTGCCGCATCGTCTCCCAGTCGGAGCTGCTGCCCATGATGACTGCCACGCGGCTCATGTGAGGCGTCCACCGTAATGCGAAACACGCCGTCGCGCAGGTTTCCCGAGGGTGTACGCTGCGGGGCCGCATGGCGCCGAGACCGCCGGAGACTCTGGAGCAGTTTCTCGCCCGCCTGCGCGAGGCGGCGAAGGCCGGCCACAGCCAGGTGCGCTTCGGGCTGCATCACTTCTCGCACGCCGTGCTGCGGGAAGGCGACGTGTGGCGGGTGAGGCGGCTGGTCCTCGAGCAGGAGAAGGCCGACGCCTACAGGAAGAAGCACGGGAAGTTCATGCGCGAGGACGCGGAGATGCTGAGCGAGCCGGGCGGCCCCGTGCTGCTCGAGGCGGCGAGCGTGGACGCCCTGGTGGAGGCTTTCCGCGCGAGGCAGTGGCCGTGGTGAGCGACTCGTGAGCCTCGCTGGTCCCTTGATGCTCCAGGTGGACTCCCGGGGTCAGTTGGGCCCGGCGTGCGTCGCCACGTCTTCGTGGTGGTCGTGGTCCGCGCCCCCGAAGGTGCCCACCCAGGGCTCCTGCGCCATCCTCAGCCCCGGCCAGGCGAAGGTGCGGAAGGTCGCCGAGCTCCCCGCGAAGGGCGGGTCGCACTTCTGACACGCCGGGTTCCCGTCCGCGTCCAGGGCCCCTTCCATGAAGGTGAGGCTGCCGTTCGCCACCTCGAGCAGCTGCGGCACCGTGCGTGGCGCGAGGCTCAACGGGCAGAGGAAGGCCTCGGCCCCCGTCATGACGTCGATGCCGTGCAGCGCGTACACCGGCGCGAAGCCCATCGTCTCATCGGTGACGAAGGTGAGCGCCACCGTGCGTGGCCCCCGTGACGTCGTCCACTCCGCCAGGCGCAGTTGCTCTCCCCAGAAGCGCCAGCCGTCTTTGAGGGTGTGGGTCCACCGAATGGCGGTCAGCCCCGCCTCGTAGCCCGTCAGCGACTTCGTCCCATTCTTCGGCGCCGGCACGAAGCGCGCGTCGGCCACCACCGCCCGCCCCACCTCCGTCGGCAACGCCACCGCCGGCAGGCCGCTCGTGGCGTGCAGCACCACGCTGCCGTTCTCCGGGTAGAGGAGGCCGCGCGCCACCGCCAGCTCGCCGCCCACCAGCGTCGTGTCCGTCAACTTCCAGCGGAAGAGGCCGTCGTGCGTGTAGCTCATCAACAACGTGGGCGCGCCTGGCACCAGCGGCGCGGACTGCGAGCTGGTGGGCGAGAAGGCGATGTACAGGTTGCCCACCGCGTCCGACGCCACGCCGTAGGGGTGCGGGTGGTTGCACTGCGAGAGCAGCGGGTCCGTCACCTGCTGCGCCATCACCAGGCCGCCCGCCGCGTTCAGCACCACCAGGAAGTAGGTGCGGCAGTACTGCGCATCGGCGCCCGTCACGCCCCGCGGGTACGCCTCGTACAGCGCCGCCAGCCGGTCCGGCCCCTGCACCACCAGCCGCGCCAGGAAGAGGGTGGTGGTGAGGGTCAGGAAGTCGGGCCTCGCCGTCCGCAAGTCGAAGCTCCACGTCGCCACGCCCGTGGAGGGGTCCATCGCCGTCACGCGGCCGTTCGGCGCCGCCGGGTAGTCCGCGCACACCAGCCGGTTCCCCCAGAAGATGCACCTGCGCGACGGACCCAACGGCGCGGTCAACGCGTTCGCCGTGTTCGCCCGGATGATGGTGGAGGCCTGGAAGAAGCCCGACAGCGAGGCGGCTCCCGAAGGTTCGAGGACGAAGTCGTGCAACTCGAGCGGGGGCACGCTCATCTGCGGGTTGCCCGTCGTCGTCGCGTCGAAGGTCCAGGTGGGCGACAGCGTGGAAGGGTCTGCGCGTACGCAGCGGTCCCCGACACAGCGCCCTTCGTCCTGGCACGCCGACGCCTCCGCGCAGACGAAGCCGTCGGGTGGATCTCTCACCACGCACGCCCCGGCGATGCACACCTCCGCGGCGTTGCAGTCGTTGAGCGTGCCGCACGTCGTCCCGTCCGCCGCCGGCGCCAGCCCACACCCGGTAGCCGGATGGCAGACACCCAGCTGGCATTTGCCGTCTCCGGGGCACGGGGGCCCGGGGACATTCTCACAGCCCGTCTCCGGGTAGCAGACGTCCACCGTGCAGAGGTTCTGGTCGTCGCAGTTGACCGGTGCCCCCACGCAGCGCCCCGCCTGGCAGGTCGCCGCCGTCACGCATTTCGTCCCCGGAGCGCACACTGTGCCGTCTGCCGCGCTCGTCTCCACGCAGCGGCCCAGCTCGACATCGAAGGTGGAGACCGCGCACGAAGACGACGCCTCACATGCGGGCAACGCGTTCACCGTCGCTTCGAGGCCCAGCCGCTGGCTCACCAGCCCTTCCGAGCCCACCGTCAGCCACCGCGAGAAGATGCCAGGTGCCGACGCGGTGAAAGACACGGTGATGCTCGTCTGCCCCGGAGGCGCCACCGCCGGCAGCTCCGCCGAGAAGGGCGCGTCCAGCGCCGTCCAGGTCACCGGCAGCGGCGTCTTCCCATCGTTGAAGAGGAGGAAGGATTGCTGTCGCGTCTTCCCGTCCACCCACACCGGCTCGAAGACCAGCGAGGCCGGCTCGAGGCGCAGCCGGCTCTGCACGCCGACCACCGAGTCCTGGGTACACCCCGTGAGGCCCACGCCCAGGACGGCCAGCGCAACGAGGGCTTTCCGTCCCGGCGGCGTCACCTCGGGGCATTGTTGCACGGTCTTCATCGACTTCGTCAGCCGGCTGCCAGCCCCATGCCCACGGTCACTTCTATACAGAGAAGATGATCAATTGATGGTGGTAGCAGTAGGGACCCGGGAGTTGTGTGAAACCGAAAATCACTCGTGAGTCCGGGGTGTTCCAGATTTCAGGGCTGTGGAAGAACAGGGGGGTTTTCCAGAGGGTGCCACAGCGTATGAAGGTGTACGCCCTGAACCCACAGGTGGACGTGGAATTCCGTCAGGCAAGTCACAGCTCCACCACAGCGTTACCAACATGGCGACGGCGCACGGCTGAAAGGGCCCGGCGTGTCGCGCGGTGCGGAGTAGGCTTTCGCGCACGCGATGAGCCAGCGCATCGGGAAGTACGACATCCTCGCGCAGCTCACCAGCGGAGGCATGGCCGAGCTCTCGCTGGGGTGCACGGCGGGCCCGGGCGGCTTCCGCAAGTACGTGGTGCTCAAGCGCATCCTTCCGGAGGCGGCGGACGACGAGGCCTTCGTGCAGATGTTCCTCGACGAGGCGCGCATCACCGCGGCCTTCTCACACCCCAACATCGCCCAGGTGTTCGACCTCGGAGAGGACCGGCGGAGCGGCCTCTACGTGGCGATGGAGTTCATCCCCGGGCAGAACCTCAACGAGGTGGTGGAGGCCTGCGCTCGCCAGGCGGCCGTGCTGCCGCTGGGCTTCTCGGTGGCGGTGGTGCACGACTGCGCGCTGGCGCTCCACTACGCGCACACCTTCACGCTGCCCTCTGGCGAGCCGTCGCCCGTCATCCACCGCGACGTGGCGCAGAAGAACATCATGGTGACGTACGAGGGGCAGGTGAAGCTGCTCGACTTCGGCATCGCCAAGGCGAAGGGGGCGCTCGCACGCACCAAGGCCGGCACGGTGAAGGGCACCGCCGGGTACATGTCTCCGGAGCAGGTGCGCGGCGAAGTCGTCGACGCCCGCAGCGACATCTTCAGCCTCGGGGTGGTGCTGTGGGAGATGATTACCGGCCGCCGCCTCTTCTCCGCCGACACCGAGGTGGAAGAGCTGCGCCTCATCCTCTCCGGGCCCATCGAGTCGCCGGATCAGGTCGAGCCGTCGGTGCCCGAGCCGCTGGCCAGGGTGGCGATGAAGGCGCTGGAGCGGGACAGGAACAAGCGCTTTTCCACCGCGCGAGACTTCGCCCGCACTCTGGCCGCGGAGTGCGCGGACCTCCTCTTCGATGTCGACGAGCGCGCCGCCTTCATGAAGGAGCGCTTCGCCTCGAAGATGGAGTCGACGCGCAAGCTCTTCGAGGCGGCGGCGGCCAGCTTCACCGAGGCTCAGGTGGAGGAAGCCGCGCGCGCGTACCGCGACTCCCGCCAGCACCCTGAGGAGAAGAGCAGGCAGCCGGTGAAGGCCCGGGTGTCCGCCGCGAAGGCCGCCAAGCTGTCCGCCAACAAGCTGCCGCAGGTGTCGGCCTCAAAGCTGCCCAAGGTGTCGGCCAACAAGCTCAAGCCCGTGGGAGGCTCCGCACGGAAGCTGCCGCCGGTGGAGAGTCGCCCCGCCGAGTCCGACACCGACGCGAGAGTGCCCGTCGCCCCGGCCCCCACGTCCGAGCGCCCGGCGATGAAGAGCGCCCTCGTCCTCGCTGCGCTGGCCATCGTGCTGGGCGTCGGTGGGCTGGTGGTCTGGAAGCTGGGCGGGGGGACGACGCCGGAAGAACGCCCGGTAATGCCCGACATCGCGGCCATCCCCGGAAGCGACGGCCCGACGGGGGACGGTGACGACGCACCGCTGGACCCCCCGACCAAAGGCGTGGAGCCCAGGGGAGTGGAGCCGACGAAGGGCGCGACAGACCCCAGGGCCAGCGAGCCGAAGAAGCCGAAGGCCCAGGGCGAAGTGACGCTGGTGCTGTTACCCGAGGCCACGGTGCTGAAGGGGAAGCAGGAGCTCGGCCGCGGGATGATGATGACCTTCTCGCTGCCGGTGGGGACGCACCTGGTGACGGTGGTGGGGCCCGACGGAGTCAAACGCAAGCTGTCGCTGCCCGTGCTGGCGGGGAAGAACAAGCCCCTCAAGCTCCAGGTCGCCGAGCTGCCGGAGCAGTGAGTCCTCGACGGAGTGGAGATGGACGAGTCGAGCCAGCTCGAGCACGAGGTCGCCGCGCTCTCCGCGCACGTGGCCGAGCTCGAGGCGCAGGTGGAAGCGCGGGAACGGTACCGCGCCGCGCTGCACGAGGCGTCCGTGGCCATCCACAAGCTGCGCCGCCACCTCCCGCGCGATGAAGGGCCGCTGGGTGGTGAGGCCTCCACGGAGGCGTGGCGCGTCGTCGTCACCGCCCTCGCGCTGGTGCCCGTCATCAGCGGCGCGTGGGGCCTCGACCAGACCGTGGGCTCTGCGGCCATCGTCGGCGCGCTGGCGCTCCTCATCTGGGAGGCCGCGGCATGAGGGGCGTCTTCACGGACAGGGTGAGGGCGGGCGACCGCGAACGCTTGCGGGAGGGCGGCGAGGGTTCGGCCGAGTGGATGAGGGCGGCCGCGTGCGGGCCGGCGCTGGAGGGAGGCGTCGGCGCGCACGCAGCGCCCGTCGCAGGTGCGAGGACCGCCCGGGGGGAAGGCGGCGGGAAAATCGGCTGCGACGGCTGGGTGAAGACGGCGAGCGCGGATGGTGGCGGCGCGTACGCAGTGCCCGTCGTGGGTGGTAGGACCGCCCGGGGGGAAGGCGGCGGGAAAATCGGCTGCGACGGCTGGGTGAAGACGGCGAGCGCGGATGGTGGCGGCGCGTACGCAGTGCCCGTCGTG
>JBFMHF010000074.1:0-35629 GCA_040752975.1 Myxococcota bacterium | reverse complement strand
TTCTTCGCCGCTGGCTTCTTCGCGGGGGCAGGGTTCTTCACCGAAGCAGCCTTCTTCTCCTCGCCGGCCTGTGCGGCGGCCTTCGCCTCGTCCGCCCCCGTCGCGCCCTCCTCGCCTTCCTTCGCCTTGTTGAACTCCCGCACGGCGTCGTCGACGAGGCCCATGTTCATGTACGCCACCCCGAGATCGTAGCGATCGCGCGAGGTGAGGCCCTCCTTCGTCCCTTCGCGCAGCTTGTCGAGCGCTTCCTTCACCTGCTGATCCGGCGCGGGCACCGAGACGGCGGACAGCTCTTCCTTGAGCTCCTCCTCGAGGTTGACGTTCCCCGCGGCGGGCGCGGCGATCTTCACCTCCACCGGCGCGATGCGGCGCAGGTTGTCGGACAGCTTCTGGATCCGCGACTCGAGCTCGGCGATCCGGCCCTTGTCCTTCTCCACCAGCTCGGCGGGGGCGCGCGCGGCGTAGTTCGGGTTCTCGAACTTCTTCTTGATCGTGGCGATCTCCTTCTCCGCCTTCTCGATCTCCTTCTTGATGCGCTCCCGCTCCTCGGCGAGGTCGACGATTCCAGCCAGGGGCACGTAGATCTCCATGTTCGCGCGGATGTCCGCAGCGGACTGTGGGGGCTTGGGGCCGAGGTCGGTCACGCTGAACTTCTCGAGCCCGGCCAACGGCATGAGGTAGGCGCGCCAGCGATCGAGCGTCGCCCGCACCTCGGGGCTGGCCGACTGCACGTGCGCCAGCACCTTGAGCCTCGGGGGCAGGTTCGACTCTCCGCGGATGGTGCGGATGCCCTCGATCGCCTCGATCACCGGCTTCATCTCCTCCTCGGCAGCGCGATCGTCGAGGCGGCGGTCTTCCGTCGGGTAGTTGGCGAGGCTGATGGAGGCCACGCTGCGGGAGATCGGCAGCTTCTGCCAGATCTCCTCGGTGATGAAGGGCATGAAGGGGTGCAAGAGCCGCAGGATGTGATCGAGGCAGAAGACCAGCACGGCGCGCGTCGACGCCTTCGCGTGCTCGTCCTCGCCGTACAGCGACGTCTTCGACAGCTCGATGTACCAGTCGCAGAACTCGCCCCAGAGGAACTGGTAGATGAGCGAGGCCGCCTCGCTGAAGTCGTAGTTGGTGAGCGCGGAGGAGGTCCCGGCGATGGCCCGGTTGAGCCGGGAGAGGATCCACCGATCCGCCAGGGACAGGGAGCGCTCCTTGATGAACAGCTTCGGATCCTCGCGGTAGTCGCCGAGGTTCATCAGCGCGAAGCGCGCCGCGTTCCACACCTTGTTGCAGAAGGCCTTGTAGCCGCCGATGCGGTCGACCGAGAGCTTGATGTCCCGGCCCTGCTGCGTCAGCGAGGCGAGCGTGAAGCGCAGGGCGTCGGCGCCCATGGCCGGCATCCCCTGAGGGAACTTGTTGCGTACCGCCGCGGGCAGGTTGGCCGCGGGCGCGCCCCTCACGATGTCGAGGGGATCGATCACGTTCCCCTTGGTCTTCGACATCTTCTCGCCCTTCTCGTCGCGCACCATCGCGTGCAGGTACACGGTGCGGAAGGGCACCTCGCCCATGAAGTGCAGGCCCATCATCATCATCCGGGCCACCCAGAAGAAGATGATGTCGTGCCCGGTCTCCATCACGGAGTTCGGGTAGAAGGCCTTCAAGTCCGGCGAGTCGGTGTTCGGCCAGCCCAGAGTGGAGAAGGGCCACAGCGCCGAGCTGAACCAGGTGTCGAGCACGTCGGGATCCTGCACCCAGTTGCCGTCGGGCTTCGTCCGGGCCACCACCGGCGTGGCGTGCTCGAAGTCCACGCTGCCGTCGGGCTTCACCGGGTACCACGCGGGGATCTGGTGGCCCCACCACAGCTGCCGCGACACGCACCAGTCGTGGATGTTGCGCATCCACGCGAAGAAGGTGTTGGTCCACGTCTCGGGGACGAACTTCGTCTTGCCCTGCTCCACCGCGGCGATGGCGGCGTCGGCCAGGGGCTTCACCTTCACGTACCACTGCCAGGACAGGCGCGGCTCCACCGGCACGCCCGTGCGCTGAGACAACGCCAGCGGCACCTTGTACGGCTTCTCCTCCACGAGGAGCTCGCGCTCCTTCAAGTCCGCCACCACCCGCTTGCGCGCCTCGAAGCGATCGAGCCCTGCGTACGGCCCGCCGTGCTCGTTCACCTTCGCCGACTCGTCGAAGATGTTGATCATCGGCAGGTTGTTGCGCTGCCCGGTGGCGTAGTCGTTGTGATCGTGCGCGGGCGTCACCTTCACCACGCCGGTGCCGAACTCCGGGTTCACCAGGATCGCGTCGCCGATGATCGGGATCTCCCGGTTCACCAGGGGCAGCATCACCGTCTTGCCGATGAGGTGCTTGTACCGGGGATCTTCCGGGTGCACCGCCACCGCCGTGTCGCCCAGCATCGTCTCGGGGCGCGTGGTAGCCACCACCAGCCGCTCCGTCGAGTCCTTCACCGGGTACGCGATGTGCCAGAGGTGGCCGTCCTTCTCCTCGTTGTCCACCTCGAGATCCGACAGCGCGGTGTGCAGCACCGGATCCCAGTTGATCAGCCTCTGGGCGCGGTAGATGAGGCCTTCCTTGTGGAGGCGGAGGAAGACCTCCTTCACCGCCTCGGACAGGCCCTCGTCCATCGTGAAGCGCTCGCGCGTCCAGTCCAGCGACGCGCCCAGCACCTTGTGCTGCTCGCCGATCCGCTTGCCGTACTGCTCCTTCCACGCCCACACCCGCTTCAGGAACTCCTCGCGCCCGAGATCGTGTCGCGACTTCTTCTCGGTGCGCATCAGCTCGCGCTCCACCACCATCTGGGTGGCGATGCCGGCGTGATCCGTCCCCGGCAGCCACAGGCAGTTGAAGCCGCTCATGCGCTTCCAGCGGATCAAGATGTCCTGGATGGTCGCGGTCAGCGCATGGCCGAGGTGCAGGCTGCCCGTCACGTTGGGCGGCGGCAGGACGATGCAGTAGCTGGGCTTCGTCGAGTGAGGGTCCGCCGTGAAGTAGCCACGCTCGTTCCAGATGGGGTACCAGCGCGCCTCGACCGCGGTGGGATCGTACGGCTCGTACTCGGCCTTCGGCTCGGTGCTCATGCCTGTCTCACGGACGCAAAAGAGGCGGCCACTCTGACCGAGCAGCCGCCGGATTCAAATGAAAAATCAGGAAGTTGGGCGCGGCGGGCTTCAGGCCAGGCCTTTGGCTTCCCGCTCCTTGATGAGGCGCTCCAGCTCCTCGCGGATGATGGTCTCGGCGAGCTGCGGGACGACTTCCCAGGCGATCTTCTCGATCACCTCTTTGCTGGCCTTCGACAGCGCCTCGCGCAGCGCGCCTTCGCCGCCGTCATCGAGCCGCAGCGACTCGGTGGTGGGTGGAGGGGCGCCCGGAGCCCCCAGCCCGAAGGGATCTCTGCGCACCGGCGCCCCGGCGCCCGGCAACCCCGGCGCCCCCGGTGGACGCGGGAAGCCCTGAGGCGGCATGCCCGGAGCGCCCGGCATTCCCGGCCGCCCCATGCCCGGTCCCGGCGGCATCGTGCCCGGCATGCCCGGCACGCCCATCGGCCTCGGCGGCATCCCCGGAGCTCCCGGCATCCCCGGGCGGCCCATGCCCGGTCCCGGCGGCATGCCCGGACGCGCCATGCCTGGACCCGGAGGGACCCCCGGACCTGGCGGCATCCCCGGCCGCGCCATTCCTCCCGGCGGCATCCCGGGGGCGCCCGGCATCCCCGGCCGCGCCATGCCCGGCCCCGGCGGCATCCCCGCGCCTGGCATTCCGGGCCCAGGCGGCCTCGGCACGCCCGGCTGTGTCCCGCCTGGAACACCCATCGGCCGCGGCATGCCCGGACCGGTGGGCGCGCCCGCCATGCCCGGCATCGGCCTGGGCTGCTGCATCCCGCCCGGCGCGCCCGGCATCCCCGCCGGCGCGCCCGTGGGCCTCGGAGGCGCCGACACCGGAGCCGTCGAGACGGGCGACACGGTCGAGGGCATCGCCGAGCCCGTGGCGATCCCCACCATGCCCTTCACCTTGTCGAGGAAGCTGGTGCTGTCGAAGGGCTTCGCGATGTGCCCGTCGGCCCGCGCCGCCCGCGCCCGGCTCTCGTCGAACGGCTCGAAGGTGCCCGCCAGCAGCATCACCGGGATGTGCGCAGTGGACGGATCGTTCTTGATCGTCTCGCACACCTCGTAGCCGCTCTTCCCGGGCATCATGCAGTCGGCCAACACGAGATCGGGCTTCAGCTCCCTCACGCGGGCCAACGCGTCGAGCCCGTTGTCCACCATGGTGAGGGAGAAGTCCTCTTGGCTCGTCAGGAGCATCCCGATCACTTTGCGAATGGTCAGCGAGTCGTCCGCCACCAGCACTGATTTGGGCATCGCCGTTGTTTTCCGTTCACGAGGAAACCGACAACCGTCGGCATGTTAGGGGCAAGCCAGAAGCGCGCTCAAGAAAACATGCGCTCCAGATCGAGCACGGGGATCGCCGAGAGCGTCGCGGGCTGCTGCACCCCATCAGCCCGCCGCGCCGACAGGCCGATCACCTCACCGCCCGCCTCGGCCAGGACAATCAACGACTCCGGTGCGGTGGTGTCGGACACGGAGAAGACCGGACACAGGCTGGCCCCGTGGACGACGGCGCCGAGGAAGGCGCCCGTGCCGGGGGCCGGGTTGAAGGCGGCGCCCGCGGGCACCACCTGGCGAACGCGCGAGAGGGGCACCGCCAGGCGCTCGGTCCCGGTCTCGAAGACGAGGCAGGCTTCCTGCGGCTCGCGGGTCGTGCGCTCGGGCCTGCGCGTGGATCTGGGGAGCCCACGCGCCACGCCGTCGGTGTCCACCTCGAAGGACAGGCGCCCTTCGTGCAGCAGGCCTCCGCGCAGCGCGGGAGCGGCGAGGGGGATCATCCGTCGGGGAAGCGCCAGCGCGCGGTCCGCCGCCGCGTCGAAGACGCCCTCCACCGCCCGCACCCGCACGGCCAGGGTCGGGCTGGTGTCCAGCACCAGGGCCGTCGCCGGGCGGACCTCGGGCTCGCCGCCCAGAAGCACGGAGAGATCCTTGAGCGCGAGGTGGCCGTGCAGGGTGTCCGCGTCCGCCGGGGGCCGGGCCACCTCGAGCACGCCCACCGCCTCGATGGCGTAGCGCGTCTTCCCCGCCTCGAAGAAGACGAACAGCCGACGATCGCCCGTGGGGGTGCTCACCGGGCAGGACGCTCGCACGCAGCAGGGCCCTTTGTGTACCCCGGAGATCATCCGGCAGAGCCACCGGGTCTGAGCGGCCCGCCCGCCGGCCCTCGGCTGGCGCCTGCGCGATCCACGCTCGACTCGGGTGAGCGGTGAGGTTATGCGCTTCGCCGCCATGGCGAGCATCCTGCTGGTGGACGACGAGAAGGTCGCGAGGGCGCTCTACAGCGACTTCCTCACCGGCGCCGGCCATGAGGTGGTCGCAGTCGGCTCCAGCGTCGAGGCGCGCGAGGCGCTGGGCAAGGCGTCGTTCGATCTCCTGGTGACGGATCTCATCCTCCCGCAGAGCGACGGAATGGAGCTGCTCCAGCACGTCAAGACGACCTGGCCGGGCACCGAGGTGCTGGTGATCACCGCCCTGGACAAGGTGGAGCCAGCGGTGCGGGCGATCAAGGCCGGCGCCACCGACTACCTGGTCAAGCCGATCGCCCCCGAGGTGCTGGCCCACGCCGTCACCCGCGCGCTCGCGCAGCGCACGCTCCTCAAGGAGAACGAAGCGCTGCGCCGCCACGTCAGCATGCTGGAGGCCGGGCAGCGCATCGCCCTCACGCTCGACCGGGAGCGGCTGATCGAGTCCGCGGGCGCGGCCTTCCACTCCAGCTGCGGCGCGGACGCGGTGGTGGTCGCGACCAAGGAGGACGGGGGCCTCTCGATCGCCGGCGTCTACGGCGTGGAGGGGGACGCGGCCGAGCAGCTCAAGAACGCCGCGCTGGAGCCGCTCCGTCAGCAGATCGACGCGCTCGATCGCTCGGGCGAGGAGCTGCAGGCGCCGGCCTCGGGCTTCGAGACGGCCTTCGCGGTGCCGGTCTACGACGGTGAAGCGCTGCTGGGCGCGGTGGTGCTGTACTTCCGGGGCGACATCCCCGAGAACGGCGTGGCCGCGTGTCCGTACCTGGCGCGGCACCTGTCCCTGGCCCTCAAGAACCTGGGCCGCTTCGCCGAGGTGGAGGATCTGGTCTACCTCGACGATCTCACCCACCTCTTCAACAGCCGCTACCTCGAGCTGGTGCTGGACAAGGAGTTCAAGAACGCCACCAAGACGGACAAGCCCTTCGCCCTCCTCTTCCTCGATCTCGACTACTTCAAGTCCGTCAACGACACGCACGGCCACGTGGTGGGCTCGAAGCTGCTCGTCGAGGTGTCGAAGATCCTGAAGAACTGTGTGCGGGACAACGACGTGGTGTGCCGCTGGGGCGGTGACGAGTACGTCTGCCTCCTGCGCGGTACGGACTCGGGGGGCGCGCTCAAGGTGGCCGAGCGGGTGCGGCGGGCGATCGAGAGCCACCGCTTCCTCGCGCGCGAGGGCTTCGGCCTCAACATCACCACCTGCATCGGCATCGCCAGCTTCCCGGAGCACGCGCCGGACAAGGACACGCTGATCGACTTCGCCGATCGCGCGATGTACCGCGGCAAGAAGGGCACGCGGAACATCATCTACGTGGCGTCGAAGAACCTGGAAGCGACGCCGGCCGCCCGCCACCAGTCAGGGCCGCTCCCCGCCGTCGCCAAGCCCGACTGACATGCCCGGTTGGTTCGCCGAGCTGCCGGGGGAGTGGATCCTCTTCGCCCTGGAGTTCGTCTGGGTCGTCGGCGCAGCGCTGTGGATCGTCCTCGAGAAGCGCTCTCCCACCGCGACGCTGGCGTGGATCTTCGGCCTGGCCCTCCTGCCGGTGGTGGGGATCGTCGTGTACCTGTGGCTCGGCCCGCGGCGGCTCGATCGCAAGAAGAGCAGGCTCCTCAAGGCGCGCGTCACGGTGGGCCACACCACGGAGGAGATCGCCGACGCGCACAAGCTGCCCGACGCAGAGCCGCTGATGCGCCTGGCGACCAGGTTGGACGGCATGCCGCCGATGCACGCGCACAGCGTCCGCGTCTTCGGCGAAGGCGACGAGGTGTACGACGCGATCGAGGCGGCGATCCGCGCGGCGAAGCACCACGTGCACCTCGAGTACTACATCTTCCGGGACGATGCGGCCGGACAGCGGCTGATTGCCGCGCTCGTCGATCGCGCGAAGGCCGGCGTGGAGGTGCGCCTGTGCTTCGACGCCGTGGGCTCGTCCATCTCCCGGGCGTCCATGCGCGCCATGCGTGCCGCGGGCGTGCGGCTCGCGCCCTTCAACCCGGCCTTCAGTGGGCGGTTGGGCCAGCGGATCTTCAACTTCCGCACGCACCGGAAGATCGTCGTGGTGGACGGGCGGGTCGGCTTCACCGGGGGCGTCAACGTCACCGACGATCACTCCGCGAAGGCACGAGGCAAGCAGGCCTGGCGGGACACCCACCTCGAGGTGGTGGGCGAGGCCGTGCAGGGGTTGCAGCGCACCTTCCTCGAGAACTGGACGTTCGCCTCGGGCGAGAAGAAGACCGGCGCCGAGCTGGACCCGTACTTCCCGCCCGGCGAGGAGGCGCCACACCTCGTGCAGATCGTCGCGTCGGGGCCGGACGACAACGCCCGGGCGATCGAGGCGCTCTACCTCGCGGCGATCGGCACCGCCCGCAGGCGGGTGTGGCTCACCACGCCGTACTTCGTGCCCAACGAGTCGCTCTTGTCGGCCATCTGCCTGGCGGGGCTGCGCGGGGTGGACGTCCAGTTGGTGCTGCCGACGAAGACGGACTCGAAGATGGTCGATCTCGCGAGCGCGTCCTTCCACGATCCGCTCCTGCGCGCGGGCGTGCGGATTCACCTCTACCTGCCCCGGATGCTGCACGCGAAGACGGCGGTGATCGACGACCTCGGCATCGTGGGCACGGCGAACCTGGACGACCGGAGCCTCAAGCTGAACTTCGAGGTGATCGCCGCGTGCTACGGCGGGCCGGTGGTGCAGCGCCTCTCGGAGCTCTTCGAGGCCGACAAGGAGAAGTGCCGGCTCAAGATGAGGCTCGAGGACAAGGCGCCGCTCCACCGCCGCTTCGCGCAGTCCTTCGCGCGGCTGCTCGCCCCGCAGCTGTGAGCGCCCTCACGCCGCCGGGCGGAGGGACGGCCTCACGGGCCTGGTCTTCCGCTGCCCCCGGGTCCAGGTGGTCACCATCACCTCCTCGGACGCGTCGAGGGCGAGCAACCTCTGGAGGTCCTCCGTCGACGTCACCTTCGTCCCGTTCAGCTCCAGCAGCACGTCCTCCGTCTCGAGCCCTCCGCGCGCCGCGGGCGTATCCCGCCCGATGGCCTTCACGCGCACCCCCTTCGCCTGGCCGAGCTCCTTCGCCAGCTCGCCGCGGAAGGTCTCGTTCGTCACCGACACCCCGAGGAAGCGCCTGCGGATCTCCCCGTGTCGCAGGAGCAGCGCCGCGACCCACGACGCGGTGAAGGCCGGCACCGCGAAGCCGATGCCTTGCGCGAAGGGCAGCATGGCGGTGTTGATGCCCACCACCTGCCCTCGCACGTTGAGCAGCGGGCCTCCCGAGTTGCCGGGGTTGATCGCCGCGTCGGTCTGGATGAGCCCGTCGAGCGCGGTGCCGTCGCGTCCAGGCAGTCTCCGCTCCAGCGCGCTCACCACCCCGAGGGACACGCTCCGCTCGAAGCCGAAGGGGTGCCCGAGGGCGATGACCACCTGCCCCACCCGCACCTCCGCCGCCTCCGCCAGCGTGAGCGACGCGGGGCGGCTCTGCAGGCACCGGAGCACGGCGAGATCGGTCATCGGATCTCGCCCCACCACCTCGGCGTCGGTCGTCTCTCCGTCGTGGAAGCGCAGGCGCGGGCGCGACGTGTGCTGCACGACGTGGGCGTTGGTGAGGACGTGGCCGTCGGGCGTGAGCCCCAGGCCGGTGCCGTGGCCCCGCCGGTGCTCGATCGCCACCACGGCGGGCGCGACCTTCTGCACCAGGGCTTCGAGCTCATCGCTGAAGAGCGCGAGCGGTGACATGGGCTACCTCGCTCCGAGCGTCACCTGAAGCGTGTGGACCTGGCCGTTGCGGTACAGCTTCAGCGGCACCTGCTGGCCGCCGCGATCCTCCCGCAGGAACGCGTAGAGATCGTGCAGCGTCTTCACCGAGTCGTCGCCCAGGTGGAGCAGCGTGTCGCCGTACTGCACGCCCGCCTGCGCCGCCGGGCCTGAGTCTTCCACCGCGACCACCAGCAGGCCGATCTCCTCGTTGGTGGCGAGGCGCACGGGCTCGGGCAACTGCACGGGCTGCATGGACAGCCCGAGGTAGCTCCGTCGGACCTTTCCATGCGCGGAGAGCTGCCCCAGCACCCGTCGAACGGTGGTCGTCGGAATCGTCAGCGACGTCCCGCGGACGAGGCCAGACGACGTGATGCCCAGCACCCTGCCCTCGATGCCGACGAGGGGCCCGCCCGAGAAGCCCGGTTGGTGGGGTGCGTCCGCCTCGAGGTAGCGGTCGATCTCCCCGCCGCCGCGCCCGGCTCGCCAGGGCCTCGTGCCCAGCGCGCTCACGATGCCGCTGGTGGCGCGCACCGTCTCACCCGGCCGCGCCAGCAGCAGCACCACCTGCCCCACCTTGAGCCCCGCCCCGTCGTCGAAGGCGGCGGGCGAGAGCGCCTCCTGGACCTCGAGGAGCGCGAGGTCGGTCGACGAGTCCGTGCCCACGACGCGCGCGTCGAGCTCCCGGCCGTCGAGGGCAACCACGGCGCGATCGCCCTCGAGGCCGTGCGCGACGGTGACGATCTGCTTCTCACTCCACACGACCCCGCTGGTCGGCCGCCGGCGCCTTCCTTCGACGCGCACGACGGACTTCCCGGTGGTCTCCACGATGCTGCTGAACGTCTCCGACAGGTCGACGGCTGAGATCGCCATGAGGTGGTTCTCCGAATTGCGGGTGGTGCAGCACGGAGAACGCTAGGGAGGGCGGCCTTGCGCCAAATCAACCGAATGGCTGGGAACGAGAGTGTGCGCTCCCCGCCCGGGCGGGTCCACGCCGCGCGTTCAGGGGGGCCGAGGTGCGGGGGACCAGTGCTTCCCGACGATGATCGACGAGGCACTCGCGACGCACCGGCCCTCGCCGCCCGCAGAAAAGAGTTCGCCCCGAGGTGCGCGATCGCAGCCCCGGGGCGAAGTCCATGACGCGACGCCTTAGATCTCGATGAGCCCCATCTTCGCGGCGCGGACGACAGCCTCGACGCGCTTCTGGGCGTTCATCTTCTGGAGGATCGAGTTCACGTGGAACTTCGCGGTGTGCTCGCTGATCTCCAGCTTGGCGGCGATCTCCTTGTTCGACAGGCCCTCGGCCAGCAGCGTCAGCACCTCGTTCTCACGAGGCGTCAACACGCCGCCCGTCTTCTCCGCCGCCGGAGTGGTCCCGCCGTGGTGCACCGCCTGCGCCGCGGGGACGCCCTGGTAGTCGCCGTCGAACACGGTCAGCCCCTGGTGCACGGCGTGGATCGCCGCGACGATGGCCGAGACGCGCGAGTCCCGACGGATGGCGCCGCTCGCACCGGCCTCCATCGCCTCGGCGGCGCCGCCTGCGTTCACCAGCGCCAGCACCGGCCGATCGAAGGTGAGGTCCTGGATCGCCGCGAGGCCTACATTGCGGTTGGCGGCCACATCGACCACCACCACGTCGGCCTGCGTGACGCGCGCGGAGATCTCCAGGCTGGTCTCGACAGGGGACAGGATCAGCCGATCGGAGTCGGCGGAGAGCGCTTCGATCAACGCGTCATCGCCCTGGACGACGACACGCACTGGCAACGTTTTCGGAGGAAGACCTTTCATGACAACCCTCTAAGTAAGACGCGGATTTCCGCGTGCAACCGGAGTGATTCCGGCGCCTTCACACTCCATAGATGTCCCGAACGGGCAGGTTGTTTCCGTAGAGAACGGTTAAGACGCGCCTGTGCTGGACCTCGTCCTCGTAGGTGGCGGATTGGCCAATGGTTTGTT
Source organism: Myxococcota bacterium (assembly GCA_040752975.1). Taxonomy (GTDB): domain Bacteria; phylum Myxococcota; class Myxococcia; order Myxococcales; family Myxococcaceae; genus JADLDB01. The sequence goes on along the minus strand of JBFMHF010000074.1, from coordinate 24,574 downwards.
GGCCTGGCGCCTGCTCCTGACGCGTCCTGACGTCACCTTCGCCTTGATCGAGGCCGGGCCGACGCTGGGTGGAAACCACACCTGGAGCTTCCACGGGACGGATGTGACGGAGGCCCAGCTGGAGTGGCTGTGGGTGCTGGCCTCGAAGTCGTGGCCGTCCCATGACGTGTGGTTGGGCGCGGAGCCGCGGAGGATCGGCGGCGGCTACCACTCGATCCGCAGCGAGGACTTCCACTGGAAGCTGGCAGAGCGCCTCAAGGATCGCCTGCGCCTCAAGACGCGAGCGACGGAGGTGGGCCCCGCGCACGTCACCCTGTCGACGGGCGAGCGGCTGGAGGCGAAGGCGGTGATCGACGCTCGCGGCTTCTCCGCAGCCCCCGCGTGGCCGTGCGGCTTCCAGAAGTTCCTCGGCCTCGACGTGGAGCTCTCCACGCCTCACGGCCTCGAGGTCCCGCTCTTGATGGACGGGCGCGTCGAGCAACCCGGGGCGTTCCGCTTCGTCTACCTGCTGCCCTGGGACGAGCGACGGCTCTTGATCGAAGACACGTATTACTCCGACGACGCGGCCCTGGAGCTCCCGGTGCTGCGCAGGCGGATTGAGGAGTACCTCGCGTCGCGCGGGTGGAAGGTGGCGAAGGTGGTGCGCGAGGAGTCGGCGGCGCTGCCGATTCCGTTGTCGGGCACGGCGCCGGCCTTCGACCGCCCCACCGTCGGGGTCGCAGCGGGCTTCTTCCACGCCACCACCGGCTACTCGGTGCCGATGGCCGTGGGTCTGGCGGAGGAGCTCGCAGCGCGCGAGGACTTCTCGGCCGCGGCGCTCACCCCCTGGCTCGCGGAGCGCGCTCGTACGCACTGGGCTGGCCAGGGCTTCTTCCGCCTGTTGAATCGCATGCTCTTCCGGGGCGCGGAGCCGGAGGCTCGCCTGAAGATCTTCGAGTCCTTCTACCGCCATGAGGACGCGCTGATCGGCCGCTTCTACGCCGGGCAGCTGACGGTGCTGGACAAGCTGAAGGTGCTGGCGCGGGGTGCGCCGACCGTTCCCGGAGCGCGGGCAGTCAAGGCGGCGCTCTCCACCTGAAGGCCCCGGCGCTGGCTGTTTGAGGTGATCGGCCCGTGCGACTCGGCCGGCCACCACGAGAGTCGCACCCCGTCACGGTGGGCCTCCCGAGAGTCGGGGGGCTGCCTGTGGCCAGGTGACTCCACACGCCGACCCACGGCGAGCTTCGCGCGGCTCGAGCTGTCTCCGCTGTCCGTCTCGGCCACCGGGAATCCTGGTAAGTCACGCACCTCGTGCTCGCGCACCCCGCACCTTGTGGTTCTACCTCCACGCGGCTCCTCGCCGTCTTCCTCTCCGCGGCGCTCATCAGCGCGTGCATCCCGTGGCCGCGGAAGGCGACGCTCAGGCAGCGGCTCGAGGTCGCCGCCTTCGATGAAGACGGGGGCGTGCTCCTCGATGTGCAGGTGACGCTGGTGCGCTTCAGCTACCCGCACGCGCGGGCGAACGAGTCCTGGACGGAGCCCACCTCCGATGGGGGCGTGGCCTCCTTCGCGGAGCACCGCGAGTGGGAGACGATCTGGCCGCTCCTGCCCCACGGCATTCCCTTCTACGACTTCGCCTGGTGTGCCGAGGCGCCTTCCCGCGCGGCGCAGGTGGGCCTGGCCCCTCGAGACGGGGGGAATGTCGCTGTCTTTCTCGCGCCGGGGGACGCCGGGTGCCCGAGCGCGCAGGACGTGGTGGACAGGGCGCGCCTCGGGGGCAGCTGAACTGCCGGCCCTCCGTGCACGGCGGTGCTGCGGGGGCCACCCGGGCCAGTACGTCCCGGCGGGTCCTGCGCCCCGAGGTGCACGCGACGCCTGCTGGCGAAGGCGCCGCGCTGCGTAACGGCACCGGTGACACGTACGGGCTGGGGTCTGGCGGTGCACGCGCCGCGGCGCGCCCGGCTGGCCCGGGGGGACGAACCGCCCGGAGCGCCTGGCCCCCTCCGCAGTCGCACAGGCAACTCGAACTCAGCGGTTTGGCCGCCGCGCCGTCACCCGATGAGCGCCTCGTGCAGCGCCTTCGTCAGCGCCGTCACGTGCTCGTGCTTCACCACCAGCGTCAACTGCAGGGCCGAGGTGTAGGTGGCCGTCACCTTCGCCCCGAGGCTCCGCGCCGTCGCGTGCGCCTTCCGCGCCACCGCCCAGTCCGCATTGAGGCCCGTGCCTACGCACGTCACCGTCGCGCAGTCGTCCAGCACCGTCACGCCCGCGGGCAGCTTCGCCTTGAGCGCCTCGGGCCCATGGATGTCCTGCGTCGGCACCACCACCAGCGTGCGCCCGGCGTCGTCGAAGAGGAGGTTGCGCCCCTTGACGGCCTGCGCGTCGAGCAGCTCGAGCAGCGCGTCGGGCGCGCCCGCGGTGGCCAGCACCCACACGTCCTTCTCGCAGGTGACGCCCTTCACGCGGCCGCCTCCCGACGTGGACTGGACCGCCGTGCCCGTACCCGCGGTGTGGGTCGAGCGCGCGTGGATCACGATGCCCTTCTCGCGGGCGAACTCCACGGCCTGCGCGTTGAGCACCTTCGCCCCGGCCGACGCCAGCTCCTGCATCTCCTCGTGGGTGAGCGACTCCAGCTTCTGCGCGCTCGGCACCACGCGCGGATCCGCCGTGAAGACGCCGTCGACGTCGCTGTAGATCTCACAGTCCGCCCCCAGCGCCGCCGCCAGCGCGACCGCCGAGGTGTCCGAGCCTCCGCGGCCCAGCGTCGTCACCTCGCGCGCCTTCGACACGCCCTGGTACCCGGCGACGATCACCACCTTCCCCTTCCCCAGCTCCTCCTCGATGCGCGCCGGCTTCACCTCGATGATCCGCGCCTGGGAGTGCGCCGTGTCGGTGATGATCCCGCTCTGACTGCCGGTGAAGCTGATCGCCTCGACGCCGATCTCCTGCAGCGCCATGGACATCAACGCCATGGAGATCCGCTCTCCGCAGGTGAGCAGCATGTCCAGCTCGCGCCGCGGGGGATTGGGGCTGACCTTCTTCGCCAGCGCCAAGAGCTCGTCCGTGGTGTCCCCCATCGCCGACACCACCACCACCACCTGCCAGCCCTCGTCGCGCCGCGCCTTCACCTTCGCCGCCACCTTCTTGATCTTCTCGACGTCCGCCACCGACGAGCCGCCGAACTTCTGCACCACGATGCGGGACATGTGTCCTCCGAGCCGCGCCGCATCTAGCCCACTGCAGGTCCACGGCCAACGCGCACCCGGGAATGACCTGGCGCTCCCTTCGGTTCTTCCGCCTCTTGGACGCCAGCACGCAGCGGAACCTGCGGGATTTACTTGGGAAACTGCGTTGACTTCGGGCGATCGACCCCTATAGTCCGCGCGCATTTCTTCCCGGCCGACACGAGGGCCTGCGCGCATGGCGATGATCGAAGTCGAGAAGCTGACGAAGAAATACCGCGACCGCGTGGCGATCGACGCGCTGTCCTTCACCATCGACGAGGGCTCGATCGTCGGCTTCCTCGGACCCAACGGCGCGGGCAAGTCGACGACGATGAAGATCCTCACCGGCTTCATGCCGGCGACCGAGGGCAAGGCGAAGGTGGCGGGCTTCGACATCTTCGAGAAGCCGCTCGAGGCGAAGCGGAAGATCGGCTACCTGCCGGAGACGCCGCCGCTGTACCCGGAGCTGACGGTGCGCGGGTACCTCAAGTTCGTGGCGGAGCTGAAGGGCGTGCCGGGCAAGCAGCTCAAGGCCGAGATCGACCGCGTGTCCCAGGCCACGGGCATCACCAGCGAGCTGGATCGGCTCACCTCGGCGCTGTCGAAGGGCTACCGGCAGCGCGTGGGCATCGCGCAGGCGCTCCTGGGAGATCCGGCGCTGCTCATCCTCGACGAGCCGACGGAAGGCCTCGACCCGCGCCAGCGCAAGGAGGTGCTGGAGCTGATCAAGTCCTTCGCCGGGAAGCACACGGTGGTGCTGTCGACGCACATCCTCGCGGAGGTGAAGGCGATCTGTCAGCGCGTGCTGATCATCCACCGCGGGAAGATCGTGGCCAACGACTCCATGGAGGCCCTCACGAAGGGCAAGGAGACGGGCCTCGAGGACACCTTCATTCAGCTGACGGCGGAGTGACCATGAGCAACACGATCACCATCGCGAAGAAGGAGCTGTCGGTCTACCTCGCGACGCCCATGGCGTGGATCGTCTTCACCGGCATGAGCTTCATCAGCTCGCTGGCCTTCCTCGTCGCCCTGGTCGACTTCAAGAGAGTCCAGGATCTGGCGCGGCAGTACGGCTGGCAGGCGCTGCCGCCCGACATGCAGACGTACCGGAACCTCACCGACGGCGTGGTGGTGGGGCTGTTCGGCTTCGTCTTGATCATCACGCTCTTCGCTACGCCGTTCCTCTCGATGCGGTTGATCGCCGAAGAGCGGCGGCAGAAGACGTTCGAGCTGCTCATGACGACGCCCACCCGGGGCATCGACATCGTCCTCGGGAAGTACCTCGGAGCGCTCGCCGCCATCGTCCTCACCTTGTCCGTCACGCTCGTCTACCCGCTGATCCTCAGCCTCGTCGGCTCGTCCGAGTCGGGGAGCGCAGTCGAGTGGAGCACGGTGGGGCTCGCGTACCTGGCGCTCACGCTCTTCGGTGCGACGTGCATGGCGGTGGGCGTGTTCGTCTCGTCCCTCACGGACTCGCAGATCGTCGCGGGCGTCATCACCATGGCGATCCTTCTGGTCTGGTGGTTCGCGCCTGGCCTCCTCATCGGCCTCGACGAGCCGATCCGATCCATCGCGCTCTACCTGTCGTTCAACAACCAGGTGACGAACCTGATGAAGGGCGTGCTGGACCTCAAGCCCATCGTCTACTTCCTGTCCATCATCGCCCTCTTCCTCCTGCTGACCCACCGCTCGGTGGAAGCCCGCCGCTGGGCCTAAGAGAGGACTGCCCATGAAAACGTTCGGAAAGATCGCCGGGGGCCTCGGGTTGCTGCTCACCCTCACCTCCTTCATCACCCTCTTCATCGTCAGCGGCCCCGTCGTCTTCTTCGTGAAGCTGGGCCTGGGGCTCGCCCTGCTCGCGGTGTGGGGCGTGACCAACGGCCGCTCGATCGCCACCTGGAGCCGCTCTGCCTTCTTCTTCTCGTCTTCGGCGGTGATCGCCGTCGTCTTCCTCGGGTTGCTGGTGGCCGCCAACTTCATCGCCGCCAGGCGCGCGCCGACGTGGGATCTCACCCGCAAGAAGATCTTCTCCCTGTCCCCTCAGACCGAGCAGACGATGAAGGCGCTCAAGGACCCGGTGAAGGTGCTCGTCTTCATCGAGGGAGGCGGAGCTGCGCCCGCCCTGGAGGATCTCTTCCGCCGCTACCAGGCGCTGAACGACAAGCTGACCTGGGAGGTGAAGGATCCGCGCAAGGCGAACGATCTGGTGCAGAAGTACCAGATCCGCACCGGGCAGGTGTCGGCGGTGCTGGTCAAGAGCCCGGACAGCTCGACCGAGAGCCATACGCCGCTCAACCTGGCGCGCCTCGGCAGCCCGCAGCTGGCCGAGCAGGAGCTCACCAACGCCCTCATCAAGCTGAACACCGTGGGCACCCAGAAGCTGTACTTCACCCAGGGGCACGGCGAGTGGCCGCTGGAGCCACAGGGCCAGGGGGAGGAAGCCGTGCTCGCCTCGCTGGCAGCCGTGAACCGCGTGCTGCAGGACGAAGGCTACGCCCCGGAGAAGCTCAACCTGATCGAGCGCGGCGAGGTGCCGCGCGACGCGTCCGCGCTGGTGATCTGCGGCGCGAGATCGAAGTTCACCGAGCCCGAGAAGAAGGCCGTGGCGGACTTCCTCGAGCAGGGCGGGCGCGTCGTCTACCTCGCCGAGGTGGGCGCCGAGCCCGGGTTGGACGCGATCCTCGCGAAGTACGGCGTGCAGGTGGATCCCGGGCTGGTGGCCGACGAGAAGACCAACCGTGACAACCCCTTCGTCGTCATCACCCCTTTCTTCGCCGAGCACGAGATCACCAGGCCTTTCACCAAGGCCGCCGCCAACCTGGTGTTCCCCACGGTGCGATCCCTGACGGTGTTGACGCAGGGCCTCCTCGACGGCGTCACCCCCCTCCCGCTCATCACCACCAGCCCCGCCGCCTGGCTCGAGACGTCGCTGTCCGAGAATCCGACGCTGGACGCGGGCGAGAAGTCGGGGCAGCTGCCCCTCGTCATCGTCGCCACGAGGAACACCGCGTCGGTCGCCAACAAGCGCTCGGACGAGGCGCGGTTGATCGTCTTCGGCGACTCGGAGGCGATGGTGGGCGCCTTCGGCTACGAGCCCGATCGCAACCTGGTGATGAACGCCATCGCCTGGGCCACGCTCCAGACGCAGAAGATCACCATCCGCCCACCGGATCGGGACATCAGCACCATCGATCTCACCCCTGATCTGCTCTCCACCATTCGGCTGCTCTCGATGGACGTGCTGCCCTTGCTGCTCATCGGCGTGGGCCTCACCATCTGGCTGACCCGCCGGGCCCGGTGACGCCATGAGCCAGAGCGCGAAGACGCTGGTGATGATGGCCGTGCTGCTGGTGCTCGCCGGCGGCGTCGGCCTCTACGCGTACTACGGCGTCTACGAGAAGGACGAGAAGGAGACGAAGAAGAAGGATCACGAGGCCCGCCTCTTCGCGCCGCAGAAGCTGGGCGAGACGAGCGCCGACGGAGGTGCGCCTCCGGCCGAGTTCACCAAAGTCACCGTCACCTCCAACGGCGAGACGACCGTGCTGGAGCGCGAGCCGGGCAAGAGCTGGCGCCTCACCGCCCCCGTGAAGGCCGCCGCCGACAAGCTGGTGATGGACGCGCTGGTGAGCCAACTGCAGACGGCGAAGTTCAAGGCCACGCTGGAAGAGAACCCCGACGCGGAGTCGCTCAAGAGGTGGGGCCTCGACGCCCCGAAGTTCATCGTGGAAGCCCAGGCGCAGATCGCCGGAGAGATCCGCTCCGTCCGGCTCGAGGGCGGCGCGGAGAACACCTTCGACGGCTCCGTCTTCATGCGGAAGGACGGCCTGCCCACCGTGTACTCGGCCGAGGGCGGCGTGCGCTACGCGCTGTCGAAGTCCACCTTCGAGCTGCGTGAGAAGCAGGTGCTGCTGGCCGAGGAACCGAAGCTGAAGAAGCTCGAGGTGAAGGCGAAGGCCAACAGCTACACGCTCGAGCGCAACGCCGAGGGCAAGTGGGCCCTCACCGCGCCCGCGTCCGATCTCGCCGACTCCGGGGTGGTGCTGAGCATGCTCAACGCCTTCGGCGGCCACCGCGCGCAGAAGTTCCCCGTGGACACGCCCGACAACCGCAAGGCCTTCGGGTTGGAGAAGCCCCTCGTCGACGCCACCTTCACCACGCAGGAAGGCCAGGTGATCCGTTTCCGCCTCTCGAAGGGCGGCACACCCGAGGCCGTGTACGCGCTGCGCGAGGACTCCGACGGCGCGACGCTGGCCGAGGTGCCCGAGGCCGCGATGAATGAGCTCGATCGCAACCCGGCCGAGCTAAAGGACCGCACGCTCCTGCGTTTCCAGAAGGAGCTGGTGACGAAGGTGATCTTCCACAACGCCGACGGCACCGAGGTGGTGGTGGGCAAGGACTCGCCCGACGCGTCCGCCGAGGCGTGGCGGGTGCTGGCCCCGCGCGAAGGCAAGGCGCAGGTGTACAAGGTGACGAGCGTGCTGTGGACGCTGGGCGCCTACAAGGCCAACACCATCGTCACCGACAAGGAGAAGGACTTCGGGAAGTACGGCATCGGCCCGAAGTCCCGCTTCATCGCGCTGCTCGGCCCTGACGGAGAGCTCGCCCGCCTCACCATCGGCGATGCGGTGCCCAACAAGCCCGACACCTTCTACGTGCGCGGCAGCCGTGCCCTGGTGGCCGAGGTGGACGGCGCGCGCTTCCGCGACTTCCCCACTATCGTGGGTGACGTGCTGGAGCAGCCGAAGGCCGACGACGCCGGCGCGGCCGTCGACGGAGGCCGCTGACGGGGAGGCGCTGGCTCGGCTCGATGCGGCAGACCGTCACTTCCGCTTGACGAGCCGCCCTTTGAGCGCGCCCACCAGCATGTCGATGGCGGTGTCGTTGTTGCCCCCGTGCGGCACCACGATGTCGGCCCATCGCTTCGACGGCTCCACGAAGGCCATGTGCATCGGGCGCACGTGCCGGAAGTACTGGTGGATCACATGATCGAAGTCGCGCCCGCGCTCCTTGATGTCGCGGGTGAGCCTCCGGATGATCCGCACGTCGTCCTCGGTCTCCACGAAGATCCGCACGTCCAGCTCGGCGCGCACCGCCTCCATGTGCAGCACCAGGATCCCCTCGATGAGGATGATCTCCGCCGGGTTCACCGCCACCGTGCGCGGCGTTCGCGTCGAGTCGACGAAGTCATAGACGGGCTTCTCGACCGACTGGCCGCTCTTGAGCGCCTTGAGCTGCGCCACCAGCAGCTCCTGATCGAACGCGTCCGGGTGATCGAAGTTCACCTCGCGGCGCTCATGCAACGGCATGCCGGAGAGATCCCGGTAGTACGAGTCCTGATCGATGAAGGCGACCCGCGAGGGCGACAGGGCCTCGTGGATCTTCCGGGCCACGGTGGTCTTCCCCGAGGCGGTCCCACCTGCGATTCCGACGACGAGCGGCGCTGACATCGGTCAGGCGCCCTAGCACGAAGCCGCGTCCGACTAGAACTCGTACTCTTCGCCCAGCTCCAACACGTGCACCGGCAGGTGGCGCACTTCCCGCTTGAGCTGCTCCACGAAGGCGGGCTTCAGGTGGTACAGCAGCACCTCGCAGCCGCGACGGTCGAACTTCTCGAGCTCCTGCTCCAGCGTCTGCGGCGTGAAGTGCCCGGAGATGTCGGCCAGCTCCTGAAGCTCGTTGGGGAAGCTGCACTCCAGCAGCAGCACGGCCAGGCCCTTCACCCCGTTCAGCACCTTCCAGAACTTCTCGGTGGGGCCGGTGTCGCCGCTGATCGCCATCGTCGAGCCGCCGTGGGAGATCACATACCCGCACGACTCCACCGGGTGCGTCACCGGCACGCTCTTCACCTGGTACGGGCCCACCTTCACGCTCGCGCCCGCCCTGAAGGCCTTCAGCTTGAAGACGGCGCTCCGCCTGGTGGGGATCGCCGTGAAGTCCGGCCACAGCACGTTGTTGAAGAGGTTCTTCTTGAGCGTGTCGATGCACTCCGAGTTGGAGTGGATCACCACCGGCTTGTCCCGCCGCCCCACCAGCACGTCGGCCATCATGGGGAGGTCCTTCACGTGGTCGAAGTGGCTGTGCGTCAAGAGCACGTCGTCCACCTTCACCAGCTCATCCAGCGGCAGCTGGCTGGTCAGCGAGCCCGCGTCGAGCGACAGGCGCCCGTCGACCAGGAAGCAGGTGCTCTTGCACCCGGGCAGCTCACCGCCGTGGGGACCGAGGACCTTGAGCTTCACGGGCCTAGAGATCTCCGAACTTCCACTTCATCTCGAGGAAGCGCAGGAAGTCGAAGAGCCGCGCTGTGTCTCGCACGGTGATCCGATCGCCGGTGATGTCGATGAGGCCCGAGCGCTCCAGCCGGTAGATCATGTAGCGGATCGCCGGCTCACCCACCGCGAGCTCCCGCGGCAGATCCTTCACCGGGAAGTCGATCTCGATCCCCTCCTCGCCCGCCTTCCCGCGCGTCTGGCACAGGTGCAGCATGTGGTGGACGATGCGGCTGTTCGGATCCGCGAGCAGCAGGCTCTCGATCTGCGCGTCGGCGTCGGACAGCCGCTCGGCCAGCTTCTTGATCATCCGGACGGCGATCTCCGAGTTGCCGCGGATCATCGCCTCGAACGTCTTGGGATCGATCACCAACAGGCGCGCGTCCTCTTCCACCGCGGCGGACGCGTTGCGGGGCTTGTTGGAGATGATCGCCATCTCGCCGAAGAACTCGCCCGGCCCGAGGATCGCCAGCACCTTCTCGACGTCGCGCACCTTCTTGCTGATCGCCACCCGCCCCGACTGGAGGACATACATCTCCTTGCCGGGCTCGCCCTCGCGGAACAGGACCGTGCCGCGCTTGAATTCCTTGCCGAACCGCTGGAACAGGGCGTCTTCAGCGCTCATGTGCGTGAAGGGACTCTCACCCGTGTTTCGGGGGGCGTCAATTGAAGTTCGCCTACTTGGTCTTCAGGGAGATCACGCCGTCCCAGTTGGGGCCCGGCGGCTGCGCCTTGAACTCCTCGGCGGACACCCGGTAGCGCGCGGCCGGCGCGTCCTGCGGCCACTTCTCGAGCACCTGCGAGAAGCCCGCGAGGGCCTCGTCGAAGCGCTGCGCGGCCCAGGCGTCGAGCGCCTTCTCGAAGGTCGCGATCACCTGCGCGTCCTCGGCGGAAGGCCGGCCCAGCGCCCGGAGCTCGTAGATCTGCACCGGCTGCTGCTTGCCCTTCACCCGCACCGCGCCCAGCCGTCGCGCCACCACCGCGTCCTTCACCTGCGCGAAGGTGAACTCGCTGACGATGATCTTCGCGTCGTACAGCTTGGTGGTGCCCTCGAGCCGGCTGGCGAGGTTCACCGCGTCGCCCAGCACGGTGTAGTCCACGCGCACGTCCGACCCCATGTTCCCCACCACCATCGGCCCGCTGTTGATGCCGATGCCGATGTCCAGCTCGGGGTAGCCCTTGTCCTTCCAGCCCTGCTTGAGCTCTTCCAGCTTGACCAGCATGGCCAATGCGGCCCGGCAGGCCCGCAGCGCGTGATCGGCCTGATCGAGCGGCGCGTTCCAGAAGGCCATGAGCGCGTCGCCGATGTACTTGTCCAGCGTGCCCTTCTCGTCGAAGACGATCCGCGTCATCGGCGAGAGGTACTGGTTGATGAAGTCCGCCAGCACCTCGGGCGACATGCGCTCCGAGAGCGAGGTGAAGCCGCGGATGTCGGAGAAGAGCACCGTCATCTCGCGCTTCTCTCCCTGGTTGAGCCGCTCGGGGTTCTCCAGCGCCAGGGCGATCACGTCCTCGCCGAGGTAGCGGCTGAAGGTGCTGCGGAGCTTCAGCTTCTCGCGATCGACGGACAGGTAGCCGAGGAAGACGGTGCCGAAGGACGCCACCACCAGCGCCAGCGTGGGCACCACCCAGGCCAGCTGCACGCCCCGGGTGAAGGCGACGAAGCTGGCGACCGTCCAGCCGACGACGACGACGGCGATCAACACCGCCTTGGCCGTGAAGGACTTCGCGCGCGACACGCCCAGCGCCACCAGCAGCACCAGGAGCGTGAGGAGGACGAGCTCCAGCTCCGTCATCCCGCCCGGACGGTTGAGGAAGTCGCCGCGCAGCACGTTCGAGAGAAAGGACGCGTGCGTGTAGATGCCCGGGCTGAACTCGTTGAAGGGCGTGACGCGCTGATCGCCCGAGCTGCCGGTGATGGTGACGCCCACCAGCACGGCCTTCCCCGCGAGGCGCGCGCGATCGACGGCGCCGTCCACCACCTCGGTGGCGCTGACCCGGCTGAAGCTCGCTTCGCTGCCCGGGTAGTTGATGGGCGTGAAGGGCATGTCCCCCTGCATCGGGATCAGCACCGGGCCGCCCGACGCGCGGCGCAGGCGCACGCCCCTCAGCTCGCGCGTGTCCACGTCCACGACCGGCTCCACCGCCGCGTCGTACATCGCCGCCGCCACCTGCACCCCGAGCGAGGGGAAGAAGCCGCGATCGCCCACCTTCGCCAGCGGCGCCGAGCGGCGGATCGTCCCGTCCACGTCCGTCACCGTGCCGAAGTGCCCGAGGCGGTTCCCCAACCGGGCGAAGCGCGGCAACGGCACCTGCACCGCGGCGATCCTCCACGCCTCGACCTGGGCAGGGGTGATCGGCAGCACGCTGCCCTTCACCGCCCCGGGCAGCTCGGTCAGCAGCGCGCCCTCTTCCCCGGAGCGGTACCGGGCCAGCGCCTCGGGCGTCACCGCCTTGAGATCTCCGTCGGCCAGGGGCAGCACCCCCTGCACCACCTTCGAGCCGCCGGCCTTGAGCGCCTCCTCCAGCAGGGCGTCGGGCGATCGCCGCGCCGCGGCTTCGAGCTCGGCCTTGAGCGCTTCCAGGCCAGGCGGCAGCGGACCGGCGGCCTCGAGCTTCTCGAGCCACGCCTTCGCCTCGTCCCCGTGCGCCACCTCGTCGGTGAAGGCGATGTCGAGGCCCACCACCTTCGCGTCGGACTCCACGAGGTTCCTGATCAGCTTCGCCACCACGTCGCGAGGCCAGGGCCACAGGCCGTAGCGCTGCGCGCCCTTCTCGTCGATCTCCACCACCACCACATCCGGGCTGGCCGGAGTCTCCCCACGGACGCGAAAGAAGATGTTGGTGACGCGCCCCTCGAAGGCCTGCACGCCGCGGTGGAGCGCCCCACCTTCCTTCGACAGGCCGACGATGGGCCGGGACGTGCAGCCGTGGAGGATCCCGAAGGCGAGCGCGACGGCCAGGCCGAACACCTCGTAGCGGCGGCGGAAGAGGAGGGCACGCATCGGGACGGGCGGCAGAGCCTACTCCGATGGCTGCGCCCGCGCGTCGCAATCAATGGCCCCCGCAGGCGCCTTTCGGTACAAGCCGTGGCCCGTGGCGACTACCTACAAAGACGCGGGCGTGGACATCGAGGCCGGCGACGCGCTGGTCGAGCGGATCAAGCCACACGCGGCGAAGACTCGCCGTCCCGAGGTCGTCTCGGGCGTCGGCGGCTTTGGCGGCCTCTTCGCGATCCCCCCCGGGAAGTACCGGGAGCCCGTGCTCGTCTCCGGCACCGACGGCGTCGGCACCAAGCTCAAGCTGGCCTTCGCGATGGGCCGCCACGACACGGTGGGCATCGATCTCGTCGCGATGAGCGTCAACGACGTGCTCACCAGCGGCGCCGAGCCCCTCTTCTTTCTCGACTACTTTGCCACCTCCAAGCTGGCCCTCGACCAGGCCGAAAAGGTGATCGCCGGCGTCGCGAAGGGCTGCGAGCTGGCCGGCTGCACCCTGTTGGGCGGCGAGACGGCCGAGCTGCCCGGCTTCTACACGCCTGGCGAGTACGAGCTCGCCGGCTTCGCCGTGGGCATCGTCGAGCGCTCGAAGATCATCGACGGGAAGAAGGTCGCCCCGGGCGATCGCGTGATCGGCGTGGCGTCCACCGGGCTGCACTCCAACGGCTACTCGCTGGCGCGGAAGATCCTCGCGGACAACAAGCTGGACCTCACCGCCACCGTCGATGGCCTGGCGCTGGGTGACGCGCTGCTCGAGCCCACGCGTATCTACGTGAAGGACGTGCTGGCGTTGATCGACGCCGTGCCGGTGAAGGGGCTCGCCCACATCACCGGCTCCGGGCTCCCGGGGAATGTGCCGCGCTGCATGCCCGAGGGGACGCGCGCGGTGCTCACGCCCTCGAGGTGGAAGCGCCCGGCGATCTTCGACGTGCTCCAACGGCTGGGGCAGGTCGCGCCCGCGGAGATGTACAGCACCTTCAACATGGGCCTCGGCCTGACGATCATCGTCGCGCCCGAGCATGTCGCACCGGCGCTGAAGCTCTTGTCGTCCCGTGGCCTCGAGGCGTGGGAGGTGGGGCGGATCGAGGCCGGCCAGCCCGGCGCGGAGGCGGAGGCCATCGTCGAGTCATGATGCGCGTGGGGGTGCTCGCGTCCGGCAGCGGCTCGAACTTCCAGGCGCTGGTGGACGCGCTCAACGTCCCCCACTCGCCGGCGGAGGTGTCGGTGCTGATCTGCAACGTCGCCGGCGCGAAGGCGCTGGAGCGCGCGCGGACTGCCGGCGTCGCCGCGGTGTTGATGGAACACGCCCGCTGGCCGAGCCGCGACGCCTACGACAAGGCGGTGGCCGACGAGCTGGAGCGTCACGGGATCGATCTCGTCTGTCTCGCCGGCTACATGCGGCTGGTGACCCCCGTCTTCCTCCAGCGCTTCCCGGGGAAGATCGTCAACCTCCACCCCGCCCTGCTCCCCTCGTTTCCGGGGCTGCACGCGATCCGTCAGGCCCTGGAGGCGGGGGTGAAGGTGACGGGGTGCACCGTGCACTACGTCGACGAGGGCACGGACACGGGGCCGATCATCGCGCAGGCGGCGGTGCCGGTGTTGCCCGGTGACGACGAGGCCTCGCTGGGCGAGCGGATCCACGCCGAGGAGCACCGCCTCTTCCCGAAGGTGGTGCGGGCGATCGCCGAAGGCCGGGTGAAGCTGAATGGCCGCCGCGTGACGCTGTCGGAGCCGCTCACATGACGGCCCCGGCCAAGCGCAGCCCGACGCCGGGCAGGCACGTCTACGACGCGATCGTCTTCGGCGGGCAACTGTCCGGCGTCCTGACGACGGCGCTCCTGGCGCGCCACGGGCTGCACGTGCTGTTGGTGCCGCACGACGGCATGTCCGCGCCCTACGTGCACGGCGACTGGCGACTGCCGCACCTGGCCTTCGTGATGCCTCCGCTGCGGGAAATTCCCCTGCTGGAAGAGCAGCTCCTCGCCCTCGGCGTCACCACCAATGTCCACCGGCTGGTCCGCGCACCACCGCTGCAGCTGATCGAGCCGAAGCGACGCTTCGAGCGCTCTCCCGACGAGGCGGCGCGGACGAAGGAGCTCACCCGCGCGCTGGGCGCCGGCGCCGAGGCCTTCGACGCGGCGTGGCTCGAGGCCGTGGAGGCGTCCACCGCCAGCGACCCCTTCTTCCAGACGCACCCCGATCTCCCGCCCGAGGGCTTCTTCGCGTCGTGGCGCTTCAAGCGCATGCTGGCGAAGGTGGAGGGGCTCGATCAGGACACCCCGCTGGAGGCGACGTCCATGCTGCGCGGCCTGTTGCCGTGGGCGGCGCCGGTGGTGAATGCGGGCCCGCTGACGAGGGCCCGGGCGTTGGGCCACCTCCTCGACGCACCGACCGTCTTCCCCGGCGGCCGGGAGGGACTGTTGACGCTGCTCCAGGAGCGCGCGCGCGAGCTGGGCGCCGACGTGCTGCTCGCGGACGAGGCCGTGCAGCTCCTGTCCTTCGACGGGGGGACCGCGGCCGGCGTGCGCCTCACCCGCACCGAGACCATCTACAAGGCGCCGGTCCTCGTCGCGGCGTGCGATCTCGACGTGCTGGTGAAGCTGGTGCCCGAAGCACGGCAGCGACAGGCCGACAAGGTGCTCTCCCGCGTCTTGGCCAGCAAGGCCCTCTTCACGTTGAACGCGGTGGTGCCCGAGAAGGCCCTGCCCCGCGGCCTCGGCGAGCTGGCGCTGGTGCAGAGCGAGGCCTTCGACGGCGGAGTGGCCTTGCTGCAGGTGTCGCCGGCGCGGACGGCGGGCGACGCCGACTCTCCGGATCACCGGGTGCTGACCGTCACCGTCCCTGCGCCGATCCAGCTGCGCGCGGGAGGTGAGCCGGCGATCCGCTCCTTCATCGGCACGCTGTGGAGCGCGCTGGACGAGCTGTTGCCCTTCACGCGCAAGCATGCGGTGGTCGAATCGACGCCGTGGCTCGACGCTCCCGCCGTGGCCGCGGGCCGGGGCGAGCCCTGGCCCCTGTTCAGCGTGCCCGACGACGCGTGGCTGGGTGTCTCCGCGCTGACGACCGGCTCACCCTGGAAGCACCTCCTCATCGCCAACCGACAGGTGCTCCCCGGCCTGGGCATCGAGGGCGAGGCGCTGGCGGCCGGACGCGCGGTGAAGCAGATCGAGGCGACGCTGAAGAAGGCTGACCCGCTCAAGGCGAGGAAACCCGCATGAGTACCGTCAACGTGATGGCTCGGGAAGTTGCCGCGAAGCTCGTCTTCTACGGGCCGGGCTTGTCGGGGAAGACGACGTCGCTCAAGTGCATCTACGAGTCGATCAAGCCCAGCCTGCGCGGCGAACTGATGTCGCTGCCCACCGAGGCCGATCGAACGCTCTTCTTCGACTTCCTCCCGGTGCGGGTGGAGCGCGTGGGCGAGTACGCCCTGCGGCTGGCGCTCTACACCGTGCCCGGCCAGGTCTTCTACAACGCCACCCGCAAGCTGGTGCTGCAGGGCGCGGACGGCGTCATCTTCGTCGCCGACTCCAACCCGGGGGCCGACGACGCCAACCGCGAGTCGATGGCCAACCTCACGGAGAACCTCGCCGAGCAGGGCGTGCGGCTGGAGGGCTTCCCGCTGGTGATCCAGTACAACAAGCGCGATCTCCCCAACGCGCTGCCGATCGAGCACATGCGGGCGGCCCTCAACCCGCGCGGCGTGCCCGACTTCGAGACGTCCGCCACCGCGGGCCAGGGCGTGCTGGACGCGATGAAGGCGATGATCCGCCTCGTCATCCTCGACCTGCGCGCGCGGCGGGTGGTGCCGTCTCCGAAGTCACGCAAGCAGCCCGTGGCCGAGCCGATGGCGCTCGCGAAGGACGAGAAGAGCTCGCTGGAGGCACAGCTTCAGGAGCACCTCGACGCAGCCACGCCCACCCTGCCGACGCCGCCGCCCGAGGCCCCCAGGCCGCTGTTGGGCCCGGTGGCGGCGCTGGCGCCCGCGGCGCTGATCGATCCGTCGCGCGCGGCCGAGGTGGCCTTCGCGCAGGGCGACTACGACGGCTGTGTCCGGGCCTGCCTGGAGACGGTGACGCGCGGGGTGGCCTTCGCCGGCGACGGGAACATCGGCAGCCAGTCGTACCTGCTGGGACTCGACGGGCGCGATGTCCTCGAGCTGCAGACGCGAGCCGCGCGCGGCGGCGCACGGATCGACGACGCCGCCTTCGCCCTCTACGTGCTGGCGCAGACCTTCGTGCGCCTCACCCACGCGGGGCTCCCCACCCCGCAGCAGTAGCTCCGGCTCACCCCGGCGCCCACGGGATCATCCAGCCAGGCTGCTGAAAAATGCCTGGCGTTGACGGGTCCTGCCCGGCCTTTTCAGCAGCCTGCTACCCTCCCCCGCATGACGACGACCCTCGTACGCGCGGCGGCGGTGATGGCGGCCCTCGGTGCTGGCGCGGCCCTGGCGTGCGAGTGCGGACCTCCCCTCGACTTCTGGGCGGGCGTCGAGCGGGCGACGACGGTGGTGCTGGCGACCGTCAAGGGGACCTCCGAGAGCGGAGGCGTCGAGGTGCGCGTCGACGAGGTGTTCAAGGGTGGCGTGAAGCCCGGGCTCGTCACCGTCGGGCGCAGCAAGTGCAGCGTCGACGTGTCCACGCTGAAGCCGGGCTCCACCTGGGTGCTGCAGCTCGAGCAGCAGGGCGGCGCGTGGGTCGTGCCGATGTGCGTGGTGGGGCCGGTGCCGGTCGATCAGCAGGTCGCCAGCATCCCCGCTGGGCCAGGGCCCAACATGCCCACGACGAAGGTGCCACTGGACGTGCTGCGTCAGCGGCTCAAGAAGCGGTAGGCCTATGCGCGCGGCTCAGCTTCTCCGCGCGGGGCGATCACGCCCTGGCGCACCAGCTTGTGAATGGCCTTGAGCGTGTCCAGCTCGCGCTGCGGGCTCGCCAGCACGACAGCGGAGAGATCCCAGCCCGACTGGAGCTGCCCCACCAGGTTGCGCTCGTCAGGGCGCAGCGCGGTCATCGCCTGGGGCTCGGGGGTGACGTCAAAGACGGTGACGGGCGCGATCTCCCGGTAGAGCGCCGCGACATGCTCGCGCTCGACCATGCGGGCGAACTCGCGCACACGGCGATCGCCGGGATCGCGCTGCATCAAGGTGGCGAACACCAGGGCCGCCGCGTCGAACTGGCGCTCGCGGAGCAGCACCGCGCCCTTCTCGAGCATCTCGGCGATCGGATCCGAGTCGGGCGTCCGCGCCCCGTCCACCGCGACACGGCTGGTGCGGAGGAGATCGTACACCGCCCGGGTCACGACGCCGCGGGACACCCCCAGCGCCAACCACACGCGCGACAGCGTCATCTCCGGCTCCTTGCCGACGAGGCGGAGCACCGCCCGGGCCAGCGCGTGCGAGGGCTTCACCGCGCCCGGCACCGGGCGGACCACGAGGTGATCGTGCGGGAAGACGCGCTCCACCTCGTGCGCCTCGTCGACGCGCCGCAAGGCCTCGAAGACGACATGGCGCAGCGGGAGCTCCATCGACACCCACTCGTCCTCACCGCGATCGGGATCCTCGGTCCAGAAGAAGCGGCCGCCCTGGGCGCCGTTGAGATCGATGAAGGCGCCGAGCAGATCCTCCTCGGCGATCTGCCGCACCGCGGCGGTGACGGCCGGCTCGGTGGCCTGCCCGCGCTTGAGCATCGCCAGGACGCGCTCGCCCTGCGCTTCCCCGCCCTGCTCCATCACCCGCGCCAGGCGCTCCCACAACCCGGGCGCGGCCGTGGCGACGATCTGCCCGGTGAGGAGGAAGATCTTCCGCTGTCCGGCGTCCCAGGTGAGCGCCAGCGCCCCCGTCTTCCGTGACGCGTCGAGCCACTGGAGGAGATCGGGCAACGGGTAGCTGGACAGGTCGCCGTGGAAGGCCATGAGTTGATGGGGAGGTTACAGTCAAACCCGGATGCGCGTCGCGCTGCTCTTCATCGACGGAGTGGGTGTCGGCGCGCGTGACGCCGCGGTGAATCCGCTGGCGCGGCTCGACCTGCTGCTCTCGCAGTTCGAGGACGGCACGGGCGCGACGCTACCGTACGGAGGGCGCCGCCTCGACCTCGACACCACCTTCGGCGTGGAGGGACGGCCGCAGTCGGCCACCAACCAGACCGCGATCTTCACCGGACGTCCTGCGCCGAAGCTGCTGGGCAAGCACGTGCTGGGCTTCCCCACCGCACCGCTGAGGGCGTTGATCGCTGAGGCCTCGATCATCCGACAGCTCGCCGACGCGGGGCGCACCGCGACGTTCGCCAACGCCTACCCGGCGGCGTGGCTGGACGTGCTGGGCGTGCCGCGGCGGGCCTCGTCCACGCCCGACCTCCACGTGCCTGAGCGCTACCGGAAGAAGGGGAAGGCGTCGGCCAGCACGCTCGCCATGGCGGCCGGAAAGGTGGAGCTGCGCACCTTCGACGACGCACGACGCGGACAGGGCCTCACGCACGACATCGACGGCACGTTGGCCCGCGCACGAGGGCTGGACGTCCCCACACGCACGCCACGAGAGGCCGCGGAGATCTTCTGGGGCCTGGCTCGAGACTTCACGCTCTTCGAGCACTACCTCGCGGACGAAGCCGGGCATGAGCAGGACTTCCCCCGCGCCTTGCGCGCGCTGGAGACGTTCGACGCCTTCGCCCGCGAGGTGATCGCCGCGCGCCCCGCCGACGCGCAGGTGCTGATCGTCAGCGATCACGGCAACGTCGAGGATCTCTCCACCCGCAGCCACACGCGCAACCCGGTGGCGCTCCTGTCCTTCGGCCCCGCCCAGGTCGAGGCCCACACCGTCGCCGACGTCGGCCGGCTGATCCTGGAGCTCTCCGGCAGGGACCAGGGCTCGCCTGCCCCCGTGTCTCACCGCCTATGACCGCGTGCGCGACCTGCGACGGCCTCGGAGACACCCTCACCGTCAACACGGGTCGAGACGCCCGTTTCCCGGACTCCTTCGGCCGGCTGAAAGCGCTCTGGAACGACACTGGCATGGGCGCCTTCGACGCACTCCAGTGCCCGACCTGCGGCGCGTGGTTCGAGTGGCGAGACCACTCGCAGTTGACCGGCAGCGGCAACAACGACGAGGAAACCCTCGACCGGCTCCCGCCCGAGGCCTGGCACCTCTTCGAGCGCCTGCTCCACGGGGATGTGCCGGACGACGCCGCTGCGCTGGTGAAGACGGTGTTCAATTCCCGCTGGGAGGGCCTCTTCCTGCGGGCGATGGGGAGCCTCACCCTGGAGACCTGGGAGCGCCTGGCACCGGCGATGGTCGAACGCTTCGTCACCACGAGGAGCGACACGGAGAACCACTCACTCTACGGATCGCTGTATGGGTACGCTGGCCTGGCGCGCAGAAAGCCCACGAGGCGGCGGCAATGTGAACACCTCGCAGGGCTGCTGCGGCGCGAAGCCGACCAGGGGCGGCTCGCGGGGCGCGCGAAGTACCTGCTGGAGCTCTGTGAGCGGGCGCTCTCCTCGCCCGGCCCGTCCCGCTGAGTGGGCCCGTACCATTCTCCCGGGTCGCGAGAGCGCGCGCTGGACACCCCGAAGCACGGGGGCCGTGACGCGTGGAACGACGACGAGCGCCCGGCGAAATGCGCCGCCCGCGTGGAGCGAGAGGGGGGAAGTCCCGGGCCGGCTGGTGGATGGGCGGCCCGTGATGAATGGACACCCGCCGCCCCTGAGCGATCATGGCCGGGTGAGAGTCCCCGGCGTTCGTCGGCACGTCTTCGTCTCGCTCGCCCTCGTGCTGGCTGAGCTCTGCGGCCTGGGCTGCACGAGCCCGCTCTCGGCCCTCACCGCGGAGCGCACCCTCACCGTCGACGCGCAGCGCTACCAGCTGCGATCGACTGAGGACGCCGGCCGCGACGTCGAGCGGGTGTCGAGCGCGCTCAGCGCAGCCACCGGCCCGTTGGGCATCTGGGGCGGTCTCGAGCAGCCCGTCACCGTCCACCTCCTCCCTGATCACGAGCAGCTCGAGCGAGCCGTGCGCCGCCCCGGCTTCGCCTGGCTGCGCGCCTGGGCCCGTTACGACGACGTGATGCTGCAGGCGCCGTCCACCTGGGCGCCGACGCAGGAACCGCTCGTCGAGCTGCTGACGCACGAGCTGACCCACTGCCTGATGTTCCAGCGCAGCGGCGGCGCCGACGACTGGGGCCGGCGCGGCATTCCGCTGTGGTTCCGCGAAGGCATGGCGATCTGGACCGCGAAGCAGGGCGACAAGTACCCGACGCTGGAGGACGCCTCCACCTGGCTCGCCCAGCACCGCGAGCTCGACGCCTTCAAGGACGGCGAGGCGCTGTCCAGGGACTTCTCGGGACCCGTCTACGGCCTCGCCCACCACGCCTTCGCCTTCCTCGCGCGACGCTACGGCGTGAAGACGATCTCCGCCGTCATGCAACACATGAAGGGCGGGCAGGACTTCTCCGACGCCTTCACCCGCGCAGTCGGCCTCACGCCCCGCCTCTTCCAGCGCGACTTCGAGACGTACCTGCGCCTCAAGGGTTTCCGCGACTGGGCCCGGCCGGTGGGGCGCCCTCCGAAGCGCCTCCAGGACGTGCTGCGGTGATCACTTCGAGATCGCCGCGGGGCTCGGCAAGAGCGGCGGCCGGTCCTTCCCCTCGAGCGCGCGCTGCAGCTCGATCTCCTGCAGGACGATCGCCGGGGCCACGGTGGACACCGGCACCATCCCGCTCTCCGCGCCGCAGAAGCCGTTGAAGACGCCTTCCTTCTGCCCGGTGGCCAGCACGCGGTTGATGGAGGACAGCGGCGTGCCGACGATCTCCACCCCGCGCACCAACGTCTCCTGGCCCGTCTTCACGTCCACCCGGTACACCATGCGCGGCGTCCCCTTGAAGGCCTGGTAGCCGAAGGACGTGGTGTTGGTGGTGCCGCCGGTGATGTCGCGGATGATCAGGGCGTAGGGCTTGCCCTGCCGCTTCGCCTCCTCGAGGAGCAGCTTCTTGAGCTCGCCGTCGGCCAGGCGCTTCTTCGACTCGACGATCAGGTTCGCCATGCGGGCGATCGGCTTGCGGTTGCCCTGCGCGCGGCCGTGGCCGTTGGACTTGAGGAAGCCCTCCACCGGCTTCCTCGAGAGGATGTAGGCCTTGAGCACGCCGTCCTTCACCAGCTCGGCCCGCTGGGCGGGCACGGCCTCGTCGTCGAACTGGTAGTAGCCGTTGAGCTGGATGCCCGCCCGCTCGCGCTGCGTGGGATCGTCGGCGATGGAGAGGAAGGGCGGCAGCACCTGCTTGCCCACCTGGCCACGGAAGGTCTTCCCTTCGGCGTCGTTGTCCTGACGCTCGCCCTCGAGGCGATGGCCCACGGCCTCGTGGAAGAGCACACCGGCGGCGTCGGGCTCGAGGAGCGCGGGGCCCGTGTAGGGATCGATGGTGGGCGCCGCGCGCAGCGCGAGCAGATCCTTCACCATCACCTCGGTGGCCTTGCGGACGGCGTCGTCGGTCGGCAGCTGGGCCTCGGTGGGCGCGTACCAATCGCGGGAGTTTTCCAGGAGCTGCCCGTCGGGGGCGCGGGTGAAGGCCTGCACGTGAATGCCGTAGAGCGTCTCTTCGGTGACCAGCCGGGTTCCCTCGGTGTTGACGTGGAGGCGCAGCACCTTGTCCCCGGTGACGCGCACCTCGGAATCGAAGAAGGCCGCTTCCCTCGACAGGCGCGCCGACAGCTCGCGCGACAGCTTCACCCAGCGCTCGCGCTCGAAGCTGAAGGGCGCGCGGACGCCGAGCTGCATCACCCGCTCCTCCTTCGTGAAGGACGGCGGCTTCTTCGGATCGTCGACGGTGTAGACGTCCTCGCCCTTCTTCTTGAGGTAGTTGAAGAGCGACTGCTTGTACTTCTCGTCCGTCACCAGCCAGAGCGCGGTGCGCAGCGCGGTAGGCGAGTCGTCGAGGGGCCCCTGCTTGCGGGGGATGTAGCTGGTCCCCTTCATGGAGAAGGAGAAGTCGAGCTCGTCTCCGATGGAGCTGTCGAAGCTGTAGTCACCCACGCGCACGTCGACGTACAGCTTGCGATCGTGGAAGGAGAGGTCCTGAAAGAGCGCGCCGTAGCGGGCGCCCACCTCGCGCGAGTCGAAGTCCTTCACCTGGTAGGCGATGAAGTACGGCGGCTTGTTCTCCTTGAGTTTCAGCTCGGCCATCGAGCGATCGACTTCGGCCACCATCGCATCGAGGAGATCCTGCCGTGGATCCGGCGGGGGCTTGGCGGAGAGGAGCGCGGCGAGCAGCAGAGCGTGCATCATGAGCCGTGCACTCTACGCGGCCGGGCGCACCGGGGAGTAGTCCCGCACCACCCTCGGCCGGTGAGGATCACGCCACCTGGCCGCGCGCCGCGTCGGGCTCTGGCTCGCCCCAGTCGGTGACGGTCCACCCGCGCCGCAGCGCCAGACGCCGGAGGCGGAGATCCGGATTGACCGCCACGGGGCGCCCCACCCGCTCCAGCACCGGGAGATCGCTGAAGGAGTCCGTGTAGAAGCTGCACGCCTCGAGCGCCACGCCGTGCCTGGCGGCCGCGTCCAGCGCGTACGGCAGCTTCCCCGCGCCGAAGCACACCCGCCCCACGACGCGGCCGGTGTGCAGGCCGTCGGCGCCGACCTCCAGCGTGTTGCAGAGGATCTCGTCCAGCCCCAGCTCGGCCGCCACCAGCTCGGCGAGGTAGTTGGTGGACGACGTCAGCATCACCAGGCGGTCGCCGCGCTCGCGGTGCATCACCAACGCCTGTCGGCCACCCGGGCGGTAGGTGGGCCGCACCTCCGCCTCGAAGAAGCGGCGCGTGCGCTCCCGCAGGGCCTCGGCCGGGCTGCCCTCGAGGTGCGACACGGCTTCCTCCACCATGTGCTCGGCCGACGCGAAGCCCAGTTGGTACCGCGCCAGCCACACCGCCGCCCGCAGCGCGTCGCGCTTGCGCAGGAAGCCGAGCGCCACCTCGCGGCGGACCCAGAGCGTGCCGGAGTTCACCGCCAGCAGGGTGCGATCGAGATCGAAGAAGGCGACGGCCACGACGCGTGACGTTAATGGCCGCCAGCCCTCCGGCGCCACCTTCCCCGCGTTACGGCCCGTCGAGCTCGCGCAGCGCCCGGTTCACGTCGATGCCGGGCTCGGGCCGAAGCTCGACCACGAGATCGGCGCCGTCCTCGCGCACCTCGAGCACCACGGCTGGTTCGCCGGAGCGCACGAGCACCGTCTCCTTCCAGGTCCGCCAGCCGGCATAGGGGCGGCTGCCCAGCTGCTTGAGGAAGGCTGCCCGCGTGCCGCCGGGGATCACCCGGAAGCGAAGGTGCGTCGCGTCGCACTGCTCGATCCGCTGCCCGGGTGCGTCGGCCATGTCCGACAGCTCCCAGCGGATCCACGGCTCGCACGGCGCCACCGAGCGGGGGCAGCCCGACGAGGCCAGACACACCGCGAAGAGGAGCACCCCGCGCATCGCCCCGAACATAGTTCGGACCAGCACGCTGGCGCTGGTTGGCGGGCGCTGCCGCGTGCTAGGCCGCTACTTCGTGTCTCGGGCCTTCTTCACCGGCGTGTTGATCGGCGCGCTGATCTCGGTGCTCCCGGCGTGCGGACCCACGTCGACGGGCCTCATGTGCCTCAAGTCCAACTGCGCGGGCTGCTGCGACGTAAACGGCGAGTGCCAGCCAGGCACGGAGCTCTTCGCGTGTGGGGCGCTGGGCAACCTGTGCTCGAGCTGCGCGCGTACGGACACCTGCGATCGCGGGCTCTGCGTCCCGACAGCGACGGGCGGCGGAGGGGCGACGGGGGGCGGCGCCGGAGGAGGAGCGGGAGGAGGCGGCGGCCTTCCGACGGACGGAGGGTGTAGCCCGGCCACCTGCCAGGGTTGCTGCGAGGCATCCACCGGGCAGTGCCGCGGGGGCAACCTCTTCGCCGCCTGCGGCATGGGGGGCATCACGTGCCAGCGCTGCCCCAACGGCCAGACGTGCATCAACTTCACCTGCCAGACGTTTCAGTGCCCCGGCTGCACGGACTCCACCGGCGGCTGTCTCCCGGGCACGCAGAACCAGGCCTGCGGGGCGGACGGGGGCGCGTGCGTGATGTGCCCCGGGACGCAGACCTGCCTCAAC
>JBFMHF010000073.1:0-36058 GCA_040752975.1 Myxococcota bacterium | reverse complement strand
CGGCGGCGGCTCCGGCGGCGGTGCCGGTGGTGGCGCTGGTGGCGGCGCTGGTGGCGGCGCTGGTGGCGGTGGTGCGGCCCAGTGCGTCCCGAGCCTCTCCACTCCGGTGCTTCGGGTCCGCGCGGGCAATTTCGATGGCACCGGGCCGGAGGAACTTGTCATCCAGACCACCAGCGGGACCCTCGCGACGGTCAGCAATGTCTGCGGCTCGGTCAGCGTCGTCCCCATCTCCACCATGGGCTGGGGCACTCTGAACGGACTGGACACCGTTCGCCGCGCCGACGGCCGCACCGACATCGTGGTCCTGGCGACGGACGCAGGACTCGTCCACATCCGTGGTGGAGCAGACCCGGACGGCGGGCCCGCCAGAGGGGTCATTGCCACCTTCCCCCTGAACGAGCCTGAACTGTCGTACGTCGAGGCCTTCGGGTTCGGCGGCGGCCCCGGAGACGACGTTCTGGTGGCGACCTATCGCACAAATCCACCGCAGGGGACCGCCTCGAGCTGGGTCGACCAACCGAACGTGATGTTGAATCCGGGCGCTTCCCTGAACTTCCCGGCGCGAGCAAACAGCATCGCTGGGCTTTCGGGTAGTCCAAGCTATGCGTTCATCGCGAGCGATTCGGTTTCAGGAATCCAAATCATCAGTAGCACCAGTGGTACATTGACGCTCAACAGTCATTCTTCCGGCAACAACTTCTCTCACCTGCACTCCCTCCAGGCCGCATCTCTGCTGGTTGGCTTCGGTGGCGGCGTCCTGTATGGCTCGAAGGTGGTTTCGGGAAACCTGCCTGGCTGGGCGCCCATCCAGCAGGCCGACGGAGGCGTGCTCCCGTCGCTCGGTTTCATCAACGCCCTCGAGGTAGGCACTTTCTCGGGCCGGCTCAGCGACCCTCCGACTGCCATCCTCGTCGCGATCGGGAACAATGTGAGGGTTTTCCCGCTCAGCTCCGTTCCACCCACCAACTCAGTCTACACCCACGAGCCGTACACCCTCGTCGCCGGAGCGCCCGTCAATGACCTCGCCCTGGCGGACGTCACCGGAGACGGGAATCCGGATCTGATCATCGCGGTCGATGCTACGGCCGGCATCGTCGTCAGTCCCGGCCGCTGAGGCCCACTTCGATTTCTCAGGGTTGCGGCTCCTCCCAACGTCGGCTCACACGTCCGCCCTCAACCGCAGGCGTCGAATCCGGTCAGCACGCCCTCCGTGTTGTCGACCCAGCCGCTCAGCCCTTTCCCCGTTCGCACGTGGACCCACCACCGGTGATTCCTCCATCGCTCGAACGCTCTCGGCGGGTCACCGTCGTCGATGTGCGCCCAGCACGAGGCCTCGTGCTTCGAGGTCGGGTCGAGGCAGAGGATTTCCCCGACGTACAGCTTGTCTTCCAGCCACACGGTGGCGTAGCCCTCGCCGATCGGTGCGAGCACCCAGAACACCGTGCCGGGCTTCAGGGTGGGCGCTTTCTCGCTGGATGACGGGGGACTCTCCAGCGCGTATTCCCGGGCGACGCAGGCCCGCAGTGGGACCACGTGCACTTCGCCGGTTCTGGCCTCCACCTTTTCGTCGGGGGCGAGCTTCGCGACGACGTGCTGCGAGCCGGGTTAGTCCACGACGTTGACCGAGCACCCGGACGTCCACCATCCGGCGGTGCGACGCCAGGCGCCCGGGCGCCGCGCCGATGCTCCTCAACGCGCATTGAAGTGCGCCCGCCCTGCGGTAAGAGAAGCCTTCCATGCCCGAGCTGCATCCGCTGGCCGACCGGTACCTCGACGCCCTGTACGATCTCCCCGACGAGCTCCGCGTCCGCCGCGGCCTCGAGGACGAGCTCGCCGCGCACATGACTGGCGGTCACCACGCCTGCATCCGGGGCTTCTGGCGCATCGGGAAGACCACCCTGATGAAGGGCGTCCTGCAGCGGGCCTGCGAGCGCACCGGCGGCGCCGCCTTCACCCTGGACCTGCGCGACCCCGACCGCGACGACGGCTTGCCCCAGTCTCCGGAGTCCGTGCTGGGCCGCGTGGCCGCCAAGGTAAACGACTTTCTCGGCCGCGTCGGCGCGAAGGAGCTCAAGGCTGATCCAAAGCAGCCCCTGGCCGTCCTCGGAGACCTCGCCGCGCCCCTCTTCGTCGGCTTCGACGAGTTGATCGCCCTGCACGGCCTGGGGCGCGACAAGGCCCGCGGCGTCATCAACGCGCTCCTCGACACGCCGAAGAACGTGAAGGTGTGCGTCATCTGCCACCGCCACCGCGATCTCGACGCGCTCTTCGAGTCCGACGTCGTCGCCCGCGCCGGAGTCGCCACCGTGATGGTCCCGCCCGTCACCGACGACGAATTGGTGACGCTGGTGCAGACCCCCGCCCAGCCGCTCGGCATCAGCTTCTCCAATGAGGCCCTTGGGGCGATCGCCGAGGCCAGCGGCAACCGCCCCTGGGAGATTTTCACCCTCTGCGCGATCGCCGCGTCCCGCCTCGCGCCGGGCTTCAAGGGGGAAATTGCCCCCGACGCCATCGACGCGCTGCTCGACCTCGACGTCCTCTCCGAGTCCGAGGAGGGCCGCGCGGTGGTGGAGACGTACCTGCGCATCCTCGTCACCGCCATGAGCCCCGAGGAGCGCGCGGTGATGGAGATGCTCTCCGCCGGCAAGGAAGGCGAGGCCACCGAGGACGCGCTGGCCCGGCTCGAGGCCGCCGGCTGGGTCGTCACCAGCGAGGAAGGCTCGGCCATCAACGGCGACTTGATGGACGGCATCGCCCGCGCCGTCGCCGAGGGCGTCATCAAGGTCTCCGTCGCGTAGCGCTTCCGTCACGACGCGAATGGATGTTCGCTGCCGCCGCGCTTGCAGCTACCTGCGCAGCGGGTAAGGGTGCGCCCGCCTTGAAGCCCCCCGCCCTCGTCCTCTTCGCCCTCGCGGCCACGCTGCTCGCCTGTGGTCCCCAGGCCCCACCCGCCACGCGTGAGACGCTCACCCTCACCGGCTCGCCGTACGATCGCGGCCTCACGCACGGCACCGCGCTGCGCTCGAAGATCCGCAGCTTCTACACCACGCTGCTCACCAACTCGCTCTACCCGTACCTCTCCCGCGAGCAGCCCGACATCGCGTCGCTCCTCACCGAGTACCAGAAGGAGCGCTACCAGAACGGCAACTTCGCCTACGCGCTCCTGCTGGACTCCGCGCAGTCCGTCCAGCGCACGCTCAACCGCGCCACCCGCGAGGAACTGCAGGGCATCGCCGACGGCAGCGGGCTCACCTACGACGAGGTGCTGGTGCTGAACACCTTCGTCGACTCGGTGCTCGCCACCCGCGGCGTCGCCCTCGCCATCCGTCAGAGCCGCGCGCCCCTCATCGAGTCCCTGGAGCTCGTGGGCGCTTCCACCGACGCGGTGGACAACGACAACGACGGCGAAGTCGACGAGGCCGGCGAAGGCGTCTTCTCTCCCTGGGTGCCCGAGCTGAACGCGCAGGCCGTCGAGCTGCCGGTGGACACGAAGCTCAAAGTGCTGCTCGTCGACCCAGACGGCATCGACCCTGCAACCGTGCGAGTCACCTTCGGCACCGAGCTCTTCACGCAAGGCAGCCCGCAGCTCGTGATGACCTCGCCCGACGCGACGCACCTGGAGCTCGTCGCCACGCCGACCCAGCCGCTCACCATGGGCGCGGTCGTCACCATCGTCGTCTCCGCCGGCGACACGAAGATCATCGACGATCCGCCGCCGTCCCACGCCAGCTTCATGCGCGACGAAGAACTCGTCTTCACCGTGCGCGGCGCGGGGCTCCACCGCCGCGACGTGCGCCGGCCGCGCCAGCACGACAACCGCACGCGCCCGCCCACCATCGCCACCGGCGTCCGCGGCGCCGCGACCGCGGGAGACGGCGTGTACCTCGCCCAGCACTTTGCGCTGCTCGACGCGAACACCTCGCACAAGCACACCGTCGCCCTGCGTCACCAGCCCGACAATGGCCCCGCCTTCGTCACCATCGGCTGGGCCGGCGTGGTGTACGGCTTCGCGGGCCTCTCGGAGCGCGGCGTCGGCTACGTGTGCAACCCGGCCGACACGCTGGACAACTCCGTCGTCGGCTCCGTGCTGGAGAACGTCGCCGATCTCTCTCAGGCGAAGCTGCTCGCCACGGGCATGCCCATCGGCTTCGTCGGCCGGAAGATCATGCTGGAGGCCACCGACGCGGCGAGCGCGCGCGCCGCCATGCAGGGAGTCGATCACGTCTATGGCTGGACCTGCCTGGTGGCCGACGCGGCCGGCGGCCTCGAGGCGGTGGAAGTGGACTCAGACGTCTTCCAGGCCGGACAGAACGGCGTCTACCCCTACACGCCCGCCGACGTGGACGCCTCGGGCCGCCCCTTCGCCAGCGTGGGGGTGGACGACCTGCTCGCCGGCTCCAGCTACGCGAAGAACCTCGACGACGCGCCGGTGCTGCCCATCGCCGGGACGCGCATCGTGCCCCAGCGCCTCTGGAGCAGCTTCTTCTTCCGCAGCCGCCGCGCGATGGACGGCCTGGGTCGCAAGGTGAAGGACGCCTACGGCTCCATCGACGTGCCCGCGCTCGAGAGCTACCTCGCCGATCCCGAGCTGGTCGACCGCAGCGACTCGATGAATGCCGTGGTGCTGGACCTGGGCGCGCGGCAGGTGCACTCCGCGATGGGGCAGGTGCCGGCCACCGACGGACCCTTTGAAGTCACCGAGGTGCGGCCATGAGGCGTCTCGGCGTCACGCTCGTGCTGTGGGCCACTTCGGCCTTCGCGATGGAGACCCAGGTGCTGCCGAGGGGCACCTGGATGGTCGACCTCGCGTACATGCGCAGCACCATCGACAAGCAGTGGGACGGTGAGCGCCGCGCGGTGTCCCTCATCCCCGAGATGCCGCGCTACGAGCCGGGGGGAGGCCTGCAGGGCATTCTGCGCGCGCGGCCCGACGCGACCTTCCACTTCATTCTGCTGCAGCTGATGTACGGCATCACCGACAGGCTGAGCGTCGCCGTCTACCTGCCGATCGTCCTCAACACGTCGATCAAAACCAACCTCTCGTGGGAGCCCGGCGACTACCAGAGCCAGCTCGGCCGCGCGTACTCCGAGGACGACTTCTGGGCCTGGGCCGCCAGCATGGGCCAGCCGCGGGTGGCAAACGAATGGAGCGGCAACAATGGGCGCATCTCCGACATCATCCTCGGCGCCCGGTACCTCCTGCCCGAGTTCGAGTGGATGAAGGCGTCGGGCTTCCGCTGGGCCGCGACGCTGCAGGTCGCGCTCCCCACCGGCAGCAACATGGATCCGGAAGAGGCCGTCAGCGCCGGCACCAACCTCTGGGAGCTCCACGCCGCCGGAACCATCGAGGCGCACCTCTCGGCGGATCAACCCTTCCTCGAGGACGACGGGGTGTCTCGCGGCAACGTGGGCGCGGACGTCTTCTACGCCGCTTTCCTCCCGCGGAAGTACCAGTCGGGCACCGGCGCGCTGAATCCGCTGCTCAACAACTTCGCGCCTTACGTCGGGGAGAGCTACTGGATCGACGGTGGCGACTGGCTCGGCGCCACCTTGAGCGTCGACGTCGTTCCCGTCATCGGCCCCACGCGGGCCACCATCGTCTCCGGCAACAGCCTGGAGAAGGCGAAGACGCTGCCCCCGCTGCTGACCTTGTCGCTCGCGTACACGCACATCCGCACCCTGCAGTCGCATTGGAACACCGACTCCGACTTGTGGGCGTGGGAGCGCGAGAAGCTGTGGCAGCCCGGCGAGAAGAACCTGGTGAAGGGCACCGTCACGCTGTCCTTCCTGCGCGTCGGCCTCCCCATCCAGGTGTACGCCAGCTACCGCACGCAGGATCTCATCCCTGGTCGGTACACGCGGCCGGCGAACGTGCTGACCGCGGGCATCCGCACCGTCCTCAAGTTCTGGTGACGCCGATGAAGAAGTGCTCCCTGTTGGTGGCTGCGTTGCTCGTCCTGCCCGCGTGCGCCGCGACGCGGCTGCTCGGCTACAAGATCGCCCCGGACTACCCCGACGACACCGCGAAGGAGACGTTGCAGCTCCCCGGGCTGTCGGCGCCCGTCACGGTGGTGCTGGACGCGCAGGGCGTGTCGCACCTCGAGGCGAAGACGCTCGGCGATCTCGCCCGCGCCTCGGGCTTCATGCAGGGCCGCGCCCGCTTCTTCCAGATGGACATGATGCGCCGCCTCGCGCGGGGCCGTGTTTCGGAAGTCGTCGGCGAGCAGCCCCTCGTCTCGTCCACCACCGCTGAGTACGACAAGGTGATGCGCGGCTGGCAGATCGAGTGGCGCGCCACACACAGCTTCGCGGACCTCTCGGCGGAGGATCGCGCGCTCGTCACGGCCTTCGCGGAAGGCGTCAACGCGGCCGTCGGGAAGTGGAAGCCGCTCGAGTACCGGCTGCTGGGCATCGAGCCCGAACCCTGGCGTCCGGAGGACTCGCTCGCCGTGGGCCTCCTCAACATCTGGAGCATCACCCACAACTACCAGCAGGAGGCCGTGCGCCTCCTGTTGGCCATGTCCGTCGGCGTGGATCGCATGAACGCCATCTACCCGTCCGAGCCGCTGCCCGGCGGCCGCACGGTGACGACCACCGCGTCCCTGGCCGAGCTCCCGCCCGCGGTCGCGACCGAACTCGACGGCCTGTTCCCCATGAAGCTGGCCCACTCGCGGCTGGATGACGCTGCCCTCGCGCGCGCGACGGTGGACGTGCTGGCTCTCGGCGGCGCGTCGAACTCGTGGGTGGTGTCAGGCGAGCGCACGCGCTCCGGCAAGCCGATGGTCGCGAATGATCCACACCTCTCCCACTTCCTGCCCGGCCTCTTCCTGCAGCAGCACCTCAAGGGCCCCGGTCTGGACGTGATCGGCGTCACCGTGCCCGGGCTGCCGTGGGTGGTGGCCGGGCACAACCAGCGCGTCGCGTGGGGCGTCACCTCGACGATGACCGACGTGGTGGACCTCGTGCTCGAGAAGGTGGATCCCGCGCGGCCCGGCTTCGTCCTGCATGAGGGCGGAGACTGCGCGCTCACGTCCCGCGAGGAAGTGGTGCGCGTGCGCGAGGGAGACGACTTCCGTGAGGTGAAGTTCACGCTGCGCAGCACCTGCAACGGTCCGCTGTACAACGACCTCCACCCCGAGCTGTTTCCCCCCGGCAGCCCCCTGGTGGCGATCCGCTGGAAGGTGGAGGCCGCCGAACAGTCGTTGCCCGTGCTGCTCGAGCTGAACCGCGTCGAGAGCGCCGAGCAGGTCGGGAAGATCGTCTCGAAGCTGCCATCGACGTGGAACACCTGGACGGTGGGCGACGTGGACGGGCACATCGCGTCCTTCGTCTCGGGCGCGGTGCCGGTGCGGCCCCACCACCGCGGCACCTTCCCCGTCCCCGGGTGGGTGGGGAAGTACGAGTGGACCGAGTGGGCCCGGGGAGACGTGATGCCGCACTCCGTCGATCCGCCGGACGGTGTGCTGGCCCACGGCAACAACCTGATGGCGGATCCACGGTCCGCTGACTTCCAGCGGATCCAGGTCGACTCCGCGCCGCCCTACCGCCAGGAGCGCATCGTGTCCCTCGCGAAGGCCACCGAGAAGCACGACGCGGCCAGCTTCTCCCGCATGCTGGTGGACACGTACTCGCTCCGCGCCGTGTCGGTGGCGCCGCGCGTGCTCGAGGCGCTGGGCGATGTCTCCACGCTGTCGCCCCGCGCCCGGGAGGCCGCGTCTTTGCTCAAGCACTGGACCTTCGACGCGAAGGCGGATCGCCCCGAGGCTGCCATCTTCTTCTCGACGTACCGGCGCGCCGTCATCGCCGCCCTCGAGGACGAGCTGCCCGCGCCCGCGGTGAAGTTCTTCCTCGCGCAGCGCTACTCCACCAACACCTCCGACGCCTGGTTCGCCGACGCGCAGCACGTGGTGTGGGACGACCTCCGGACCCCACAGAAGGAGACACGTGACGCCGTCGTCCGCGCCGCGCTCGAGGCCGCCGTCAGCGAGCTGCACGACGCACAGGGCGGCGAGCCGTCGTCGTGGCGCTGGGGCGCGCTCCACTGGCACCGCCCGATGCACGCCTTCGGCAGCCGCTCCGTGCTGGACGGCACCGTCAACCTCGAGCGCATGGAGGCCGGCGGCGAGCTGGACAGCATCTGGAAGTCGCACTTCGACCTCGGCAACGAGAAGGCGCCGTTCAAGGTGGTGGCCGGCCCGGTGTGGCGCGCGGTGATGGATCTCGGCGACCTCTCGCACTCGCAGTGGGTGGTGGACACCGGCGCCAGCGGGTGGCCGAAGTCGCCGCACTACGGCGATCAATACGAGGCCTGGCGCAACGGGGAACTCGTGCCCATGCTGAGCGACCTCGACGAGGTGAGGCGCGGCCCGCACGGAGAAGTGACGCTCGTGCCGTGACGCCGGCGGGGAGCGCGAGTGCGGATTCTCCGCGGCGCGCACGTTACACTCCCGTCATGGGGGCACACGTCGTCATCATCGGCGGCGGCTTCGGCGGGCTCGCCGCGGCCCGGCGCATCGCCCGCGGACCCGTCAAGGTCACCGTCGTCGATCGCCAGAACCATCACCTGTTCCAGCCGCTGCTCTACCAGGTGGCCACCGCCGGCCTCTCGCCCGCCGACATCGCCTCGCCGATCCGCTCGCTCCTGGCCAGGCACCGGAACGTCGAGACGCGCATGGCCGAGGTGACGAGCGTCGATCTGACGAAGAAGGAGGTCCTCCTCCGGGACGGCGGCAGGCTGACGTACGACGCCCTCATCGTCGCCGCAGGCGTGCGCCACTCGTACTTCGGCCGGGACGAGTGGGAAGCAGCGGCCCCGGGCTTGAAGACCCTCGACGACGCGCTGGAGATCCGCCGCCGCGTGCTGACGGCCTTCGAGCGAGCCGAGACGGAGGTGGACGCAGCCGCCCGCGAGGCGCTCCTCACCTTCGTCGTCGTCGGCGGTGGCCCCACCGGGGTGGAGCTCGCCGGCGCCATCGCAGAGCTCGCTCGTTTCACCGTCGCGAGAGACTTCCGCGCTTTCGATCCCCGCAAGACGCGCGTCGTCCTCGTCGAGGCGGGCCCGCGCATGTTGTCCGCCTTCGACGAGCGCCTC
This sequence comes from Myxococcota bacterium, assembly GCA_040752975.1. Taxonomy (GTDB): domain Bacteria; phylum Myxococcota; class Myxococcia; order Myxococcales; family Myxococcaceae; genus JADLDB01. The sequence continues at coordinate 26,967 of JBFMHF010000073.1, read as the reverse complement.
TCCGAGTCGGCCCGGCGCGCGCTCGAGAAGCTGGGCGTGGAGGTGCGCCTGTCCACCCGCGTCACCGAGGTGCGCAGCGACGGCGTGAAGCTGGGCGAGACGTTTCTGCCCGCGCACACCGTCCTGTGGGCTGCCGGCGTGCAGGGGCCGCCGCTGGCCCGCGCGCTGGGCGCCGAGCTCGATCGCTCCGGCAGGGTGAAGGTGCAGAGCGACCTCACCATCCCCGGGCACCCTGACGCCTACGTCATCGGCGACCTCGCCTCCTTCGAGGTGGAGGGCGGCGGCACGCTGCCGGGCCTCGCGCCGGTCGCCATCCAGCAGGGGCGCCACGCGGCCGACAACATCCTCGCCACGCTCGAGGGCAAGCCACGCCGCCCCTTCCGCTACCTGGACAAGGGCATCATGGCCACCGTCGGTCGCGCCGCCGGCATCGCGCAGACGGGGCGCCTCAAGCTGTCCGGCTTCATCGGGTGGCTCGCGTGGCTCTTCATTCACATCCTGTACTTGATCGGCTTCCGCAACCGGCTGCTGGTGATGTTCCAATGGGCCTGGGCGTGGTTCACCTGGAGCCGCGGCGCTCGCCTCATCACCGGAGTGACGCCGCCTCCACAGCCGCTCCTCGCGCCCACGGCGCAGGAGCGGGAGAAGGTGGCTTGAGCTGTCCCTGCGGCCTGGGCGCCGCCTACGAGACGTGTTGTGGACCCCGCCACGACGGGACAAGGCCCGCGGAGACGGCCGAGGCGTTGATGCGCTCGCGCTACTCGGCCTTTGCGCGCGGTCTCGGCGACTACCTGGCCGCCACCCACGACGCCCCCTCGACTCCGGAGCAGCGCGCCGAGACGTCGCGGTGGGCGAGGTCCGTCGCGTGGCTGGGCCTCGAGGTGCTGGCGACGGAGCAGGGTGGGGCGGCCGACGGGCAGGGCGCCGTCGAGTTCATCGCCCGGTACCTCGAGGACGGCGCGGTGGTGGCCCTGCGGGAGAGGTCTTCCTTCGTGAGGCGCGAGGGCCGGTGGCTCTACGTGTCGGGCGCTCCTGGGGTGACGCGCACGAAGGTGGAGCGGAACGCGCCGTGTCCCTGCGGGAGCGGGAAGAAGTTCAAGCAGTGCCACGCGTAGCCCCGGAGTTCACCCGGGTAGAGCGTGGATGCCGCACGACGTTGCCCGGAGGTCGAGCGACGACGAGAGCCGGGCAACGACCAGCGAGGTGTGCTCAGGTGATCTCAGGGGGCAGGCGCAAAGGACGTGCTGCTCCCGCACCTCGGACCGGGGCCGTCACTTCGCGGCGGCGAGGCGCTTCAACGCGTCGCGGGCCTCGGCGTGATCCAGCTTGGCGGCGGCCTCGTACTCTTTCTTCGCTTCGTCCTTCTTCCCGTCGTTCTCGTAGAGCTCGCCCAGGGAGAAGTGCGCGGCTGCGAAGCCCGGGTCCACCTTGAGCGCCGCCTTGAACGTCTCTTCCGCCCGAGCCTTCTGGTCTCGCGCGTACAAGCACACCCCGAGGTAGTGCAGGCTCAACACGTGCCGCGGCTCCGCGGTGAGGATGTCCGTCATGGTGACGATGCAGCGATCGGCGTTCGAGGGATCGCCACGGAAGAGCAGGAAGGCGTACTCGGCGCGGGCGTCGTAGAGCAGCGGGTTCTGTTGGGCCACCTTCTCCAGCGGCTCCAGCGCCTCGTTGGGCCGGCCCATGCGCGACTTGAGGATCCCGAAGCGCGCCAGCGCCTGGAGATCGTTCGGGTCCTTCTCGATGGCCTTCTTCAGCTCGAGCTCGGCGTCGGCGTAGCGCCCCATCGACAGGTAGAGATCCACCAGCCCCATCTTCGCGTCGCGGTTGTCGGGCTCGGCCTTCAAGACGTCCTTGTAGAGCGGCTCCGCCTGCTTCGCGACGCGCTTCTTCGCCCACGCCCGCGCGAGATCGAGCCGCGCGTCGGTGGTGGGCTCGAGCGCCAGCCGCTCGGTGAGCTGCTCGATGGCCCCGTCGTAGTTCCCCTGCGCCAGGTACGCGTCACCCAGCGCCTCGCGCGCCGACGCGTCCTTCGGCATCTTCTCCACCGCCTGCTTCAGCGTCGCCACCGCGTCGTCCACCTTGCCCTGGCCGAGGTAGGCCAGCGCCAGCCCGCGATAGGCGTCAGTGCTGCGCTTGCGATCGGACAGCTTCACCAACTGCAGGAAGCCGGCGTTCTTCTTGTCCTCGGCTTCGCCTGCGGAGATCGCCTTCTTGAAGGCCTCCACCGCGCGATCGCGCTTGCCCTGCTTCAGATACAGCGTGCCGAGCTGCACGTACGGCCCGGAGGAGTCCGGCTCCAGCTTGAGCGCCTGCTCGAAGGCCTTCGTCGCCGCGGGCACCTGATCCAGCTTCATGTGGCTCATGCCCATGTTGAACCAGGCCTCGGCGTACGTCGGATCCAGCGTGGTGGCCTTCTTGAAGTTCTCCAGCGCCTTCTTGCTGTTCGACACCGCGTCGTACGCCACGCCGAGGTTGTTCACCGCCTGCGCGTGCTTCGGGTTGATCGCCAGCGTGCGCTCGAACTCGGTGATCGCCTGGCCCACGGCGCCTTCCCGCATCAGGATCACGCCCAGGTTGTAGTGCGCCTCCGCGTCCGCCAGCGTCGACTTCGACACCGAGGACAGGATCTCCTTCGCCTCGCCGAACAGCCCCTTCTCGGCCAGCGCCTTGCCCAGGTTCACCTTCGCGTCGGTGAGGTCCGGATCCATGGTGAGCGCCTTCTTGTAGGTGGCGATCGCCTCGTCGAGGCTCTTCCGGCTCTTGTGCAGCGCCTCGGCGAGGTTGAAGACCAGCTGCGCGTCGTTGGGCGAGAGCTCCACCGCCTTGCGGTAGTGCGTCACCGCCGTCTCCGTGTCATCGAGGCTGCGGGCCAGCTGCGCCCGCGCGGCGTGCAGGGACGACTCGTCGGGCATCGACAGGAGCGCTTGATCGAGCAGCTGCTTCGCCTTGTCCACCTCGCCCGACTGCTTGTAGGCGCGGGCCAGCAGGAGCTTCCCGTCGAGCGACTCCGCGTCCTTCTGCACCAGCGCCTCGAGCGGCTTCACCGCTTTCTTTGCGTCTCCCAACGTGAGGTACGCGAGCCCCAGCCGGTAGAGCGCTTCGGTGTCTTCGGCGTTCTTCTCGACGGCGGCGGCCTCCACCGAGACGGTGCGCTTGAGCGCTTCCAGCTCGGCGGTGGAGAGCTGCGAGAGCGCGACGGTCAGGGCGAGCGTCAGCATGGGCATGGGGCCTGGTGCCTTCTGGGGTTACTCGACGAAGGGGCTGGCGCGCGCGTCGAACGTCTTCTTCGCCAGGGCCTGCCGGGCTTGATCCCAGTCGGCGCGGAACTGCTCAGCCTCCGCGTTGGACTCCTTGAGCTTCTCCTTCAGCTCCGCGTAGTCCTCCTCGCAGTCGGTCACCTGCGCCTGGAAGGCCTCGGGGTCGAGCTCCTCGCTGCCTTCCAGCTTCGCCTTGCGCGCGGCGGTGAGGCGGGCCAGCTCGTACCGGGCATAGGCGCATTCCAGGTTCTGATCGGCCAGATCCTCTTCTTTGCCGTTGATGCGCTGGCTGGCGCGGAGCCACTCGACCCGCTTCTCCGCTTCCACCACCGCGAGCTCGGCGACCTCGCGCGAGAGCTCGTCCTCGGCGCGGCTCACCTCGCCCTTGGCGGCGTCGAGGCGGTCCTTCGCGCGGCGGATCTGCTTGCGCGTGCGCTCCACCTCGTTCTTCGCCTCGTCGACGCGATCGACCGCCAGCGCGAGATCGTTCTCCGACTCGAGCAGCTCGATCTTCGCCTCGTACGGCAGCTGCTCGAGGATGTTCCCCGGCACGCGCTTGATGCCACAGGCGCTCGCCAGCACCGCTACCGCCAGGACCATGGACAGGCGCGTCATTGCACCACCTTGGCGTTGAAGTTGCCGAACACCGTGCGGCCGCTGGCCGGCTCGATGCCGTTCTCGAAGGTGACGTGGAAGTCACCGCTCACGTAGTCGTTGGGGATGCCGGCGTCGTCGAAGAGGGGCCGGCTGAGGTACAGGGTGCCCCGCACCGCCCGGGGGAAGGACGTGCGTGGATCCTGCCGAACGTTGCGCGAGAAGACGCCGCGCTGGTTCATGTTGTTGTCCTCTTCCGTCAGATCCACCCGCACGTCGACAGGCGTCGGCTGCCCGCGCAGCGCCAGCGCCACCTTGAACGGGTAGTCCTCGATGGTGCCCGCCGTGTTCGACGTTCCCCCGTCTGGCAGGAAGTCGTCGAGCGTCTGCACGCGCACGAAGAGGACTGACACGTCGTCCATCGTCTCGCTGATCCGCACCTCGTCGTAGCCGAGGTCCATCACCTGGCCGACGCTGCCTTCGAGGCGGTGCCTGGGGGGCGTCTTGCCCGGTTGAACGCTGCCGCAGGCCCAGAGCCCCAGGCCGGCGAGCAACAGCGTGGCGCCCGCGCGGCGCCAGCGGGGGTGATTTACTTGCACGACTTCCACTCCGGGTCGACATCCGGCCCCGTCAAGATGCTGGTGTCCTTCACGACGGAGAGCTCGCGCTTGGCGCCCTCGACGTCGAAGAAGCGGCAGCGCATGGCGCCCAGGTTGGCCCGGGCCTTGTCGTAGGTGGGGTCGGCCTCGAGCGCGCGCGCGTACTCGGCGCGAGCCGCCGCTGCATCGGCGTTGAGGAGGAAGGCGAAGCCCAGCGCGCTGTGGGCCGACGCCCGCGCGTCGTCGATCTCCACCGCGCGATTCAAGTTGAGGATGGCGTTGTTCACCTGGCCCGCGCCCAGGTAGGCCAGGCCCAGCGCCTCGAAGTCGGCGGCCGCCTGCGTCGACTCGGCCTTCTTCTTCAAGTCGTCGACGTTGACGGCGCGCTCCGGGCCGGGCCCCTTCAAGGGGTTGGACGCCTCGTCCACCTTCTTGCGGCAGCCCACCGCGGCGGCGTTGAAGACCTCGAGCTGCTCGGCGCGGGTGATGCACGTCTCATAGGCGCCGTCCGCCTGCTGCTTGAGCGGCTCCACCTGCTGCTTCACCGCGTTGCGGAACTCTTCGACCTCGGCCGGTTTGAGCCCCGGCGGCACCGGCGTGGCCTCCACCACGTCGGCGATGTGCGCAAGCCCGTTGCCGATGCGCCAGAGCGACGCGACCGCCCAGTCCGCCGAGCCCATCGACGCGGCCTGCTGGAAGACGCCCTGCATCTGCTGGAGCGCGGCCACCTTCTCCTCCACCTTGTCGGCGGGGATGGCCTTGTACTGCCGGTACAGCATGTCCCCAATGTACCAGAGGCCCTTGGCAGCGTCCTCGCCCGCCCCGTTGGGGCTGTTGGTCACCGTCGTCATCATCGCCACCAGCGGCTCCACCTTCTCGCCGGGCGACGACGCGGCCACCTCGCAGATGATCGCCGCCGCGGTGGCGTTGGTCTTGTCCAGCTTCATCACCTGCTCCGCGGTGGCCCGGGCCTTCTGCGGTGACTTCATCTTCATCTGCACCTGGGCGAGCTGCACCAGCACCTCGGCCTTGCGCGCGCCGGCCTGATCCACCGTGGCCTCCAGCACCTTCACCGCGCCGGGGAAGTCGCCCATGGCGATGCGCAGGCGCGCCGAGGCCATGAGGCTGTCGAGGCCCGTGGCGTCGCCCGCGAACTGCTTGCCCATCTGCTCGAAGTAGGCGGCGGCGTCGTCGAAGCGCCCCGACTCGGCCGCGTGCCGGCCCAGCGTCAGCATCACATCGGACAGGAACTGCGACTTCGGGTACTCGGCGACGAAGCGGTCGCCGATCTCCCGTTCCTTGCGCATGTCGCGCTTGTCGCGCGCCGCCGCGAAGGCGCCATACAAGGCCTTCTCGCCGATCTCCTGGCCCTTGTTCTCGTCGGCCACCTTCAAGAGGCCCGAGATGACGTCCCCCGTCTCCTCCGACGACTTGAGCGCCAGCTCGCCCAGCGCCTCGCTCTTGGTCTGGGTGAGGATCTTCTGCACGTCGGCCTTGAAGGGCGCGGGCAGGTTCGACGCGAGGAAGGCCTTGCCGTACTCCTCGATGCCCTTGAAGTCGTTGAGCTGCCGCAGCGAGTCGAAGGCCAGCTGCCCCGCCACCTGCGCGTCCTTGTGGTCGAAGTGGTTGAGCGCGAACTCCTTGAACAGCTCGGCCGACTTCTTGTACTCGCCGTCCTCGTAGTAGGCGCGCGCGATGTTGAACTTCACTTCCAGCGCGTGCTCGTTCTTCGGGTAGCGGGCGATGAACTGGGCGCCGAGCAGCTTCAAGGCCTGGCGCGCGTCGGCCACCTCGAAGGCGTTCATGCGCTCGACCTCGCCGGGCTTGAGCGACGAGTAGTGCGACAAGAGCGCCCCGTAGAGCGCCTCGTCGTGGCTCTTCATCTCTCCGCCGATCGTCTTGGTGCCCGCAGACGCGCCACCGGCGACGCTTGCCGCCGCGGCCAGCTTGGCGTCCTTCGGCTTGTCTTCGGGCTTCGGCGCGCCCTCCTTCCCCTCGGCGGCCGCCTCACCGGCCTTGGAGATGTCCAGCGTGTCGCCCGCCTTGGGCTGATCCTTCTTCGCGCCCTTGTTGTTGTCGCCGGCGCGGGCCGAGTCGAGGTACTGGGCCAATTCCTCGAACTGCCGGGCGGCCTCGGGGAAGCGCTTGGCGGCGAACAGCGCGTCAGCGCGGTTCTGCATCATCACCGTGGCGTACTGCCGCGGGCGGAACAGCGAGAGGTAGCGCTCGTAGGCGTCCGCCGCGTCGAGGTACAGCGCCCGGTCGTTCTTCTTCTGCGCCTGCACGTGGATGCTGGTGGACAGGTCGCGCGACATCTCCTCGAGTTCGACCAGCACCTTCTTGCGGCTCACCTCGTCCTTCGCCGGGTCGATCTTCACCTGCACCGCCGCACGCACGAGGAAGGAGATGTCTTCCGGCTTGGGCTGCACCTTGCCCTTGGCGGCCTTGAGCGAGTCGTACAGCTTCTCCACGCGCTCCACCTCGAGCTCGGGGTCCGGCTGGATCTCCAGCAGCTTGCGCAGCGCGGGGATCGCGAACTCGTACTGCTGCTTGATGAAGTAGCGGTTGCCCAGCTTGTCCAGCGCCAGCGAGAAGGTCGCGCGCGAGTCGGACAGCTTCTCGAAGTACTGAATGGCCCCCTTGGCTGGCCGCGACTCGGTGTAGCTGTAGACCAGGTCGAGCAGCGCCTCGCGCTTGATGGACAGGGCCTTCGACACGTCGACGCCGGGCAGGGGCGCGCTGGCCGCCGCGGCCTCGAAGAACGTCACCGCCTCGGCGTGGTTCGCCTGGTTGATGCGGATCCACCCCATCTTGTAGCGGGCGAGGTCGTGCACCGGCGAGGGCTGCGCGTCGAGGATCGCCCGGTAGTGATCCTCGGCCTGCTTGAGGTCGGCCTTGTCGAACCAGTAGTCGCCGAGGATCTGCTCGGAGTCGAGGCGCAGCGGCGAGCTGGGGTACTTCTTGATCAAGTCGCCCAGCGTCTTGAGCATGTTGTCGAACTCACCGAGCTCGCGCTGCTCGTGGGCCAGGTAGAACGTCACCTTGTCGGCGTCGCGGAAGTCGGGGAACTCGCGGAGGATGCGCGTGTAGATCTGAATCGCCTTCTGCTTGAGCAGCTTGGTCTCGGGCGACACCATCGCGCCCTTCTGCCCTTCGGGCCGCGTCTCGGCCTGGAGGTAGTAGACGTACCGGCTCTTCTCGACGTACAGCTCGGCCTGGCGGAACTGCAGGTCGGGCAGGTACGGCGCGTTGCGGCTCTTGGCGATCAGCTTGTCCGTCTCGCCGAGGCTGCGATCGACCTTGAAGATGTCGCGGCGCAGCTTCTCGATCAGATCCTGCTTCTCGCGGGCGCGGGTGACGAGCGGGTTCTCGAGCCGCGAGTTGGGGGCCTGCGCCAGGGCCACCGCCAGCACCACCGGGGTGAGCGCCATCATCGGGCCGTCTCCTCGATGCAGCGGGACTTGAGCGAGAAGCGGTAGTCGCGCAGCTCGTCGTTCCAGTACTCGTCGACGAACTTGAAGGCCACCTGGTGCTGCCCCAGCGGCTCTTCTTCGATCAGCTTCACCAGCTTGGCGCCCTTCTTCACGCGCTCGTACAGCTTGAGGCCCACCTCGTACTCCATCAGGCGGACCTGCTCGGCGGCGCGCAGCAGCTTGTCCGCTTCCACGCGCACCGACTCACGCAGACGCGCGTTGTACACGCGCACCGCCTCGGCGCGGGCCAGGTCGTACAGCCCCGACATGTAGCCGAACATGCGATCGCCGAAGCTGCCGGCGTAACGGCCGAGCTGCTCGCCCTCGAGCTCGAGCGACTCGAGGAACTTCCGCGCGCGCTTGGTGCTGCCCCGGGCCGACGCGGCGCGGAGCAGGCGCGTGTCCTCGGTGAGATCGTAGCGCTCGCGGATCGCGTCGAGCGAGTCGGCGTATTTCCTCGTCAGCTCCTTCGCCGCGCGCTTGGCGGGCAGGTAGTGGCAGAGATCGCGGTAGATGAGCGCCTTCAAGAGGTACTTGTCGGGCAGGAACTCTTCGCGGAAGGACGGCGCGTCGAGCGTGGTGAGAATGCCCATCGCGGCGTGCACCTGGCCCAGCATGTACCGAGTCCACGCCTCCTCGAGGTACAGCGACGCCCGGCCGGGATCGAGCGGCGGCAGCTGCACCTTGCCGTAGGCCTCCAGCGCGCCGCGGTAGTCCTTGAGCTCGTACTTGAGCCGCGCCACCGCCAGCATCGAGTCGTTGCGGGCGTCCTGGGTCAGCTTGTCGTCCTTCGCCAGCTCCTGGAACTCCTCGATCATCTTCTCGGGGATGTCCTTCTTCGCCGTCTTGAGCCGCGTGACGAGCATCGCGTAGCGGGCGCGCGAGGCCTCCGACGAGCCCTCGGGCAGCTTCGAGAAGTGCGTGGTGGCCCAGCGCTCGTTGCCGACCCGGAGGTCGACCAGCCCCTGCTGGTAGTGCGCGTACCCGGCCACCTCCTCGGGCAGAAAGCCGAGGTCGAGGGCGCCGAAGACCTGCTCGTCGATCATCACCTCGTCGTGCGGGAGATCGGTCAGCTTCTGCAGCTCCTCGAGCGCCTTGGGCAGCACGGCCGGGTTGGTGCGCTCGCGGGCGATACGCGCGAGGTACACGGCGCCAGCGTGGTTCAGCTTGAGCTCGATGAGCGAGCGCGCCAGGAAGAACTGGGCCCAGGCGTAGTTCTCGTCAGTCGACGGGACGTTCTCGGTGTACTCGAAGAGCTTGGGGGCCGCGTCCTTCGGCCGGTTGCCGAAGTAGTCGTTGAGCGCGTCATCGAACAGCTTGGGGTCGATCTTCTTCGGCTGCGGCGTGGGAGCCGGCGTCGCCGCGCTGGACCCACTGGCCATGGGCGCAGGCGCCACCGCGTCGAGGATGCCCCCGTCCGCGACTCCGACCTTCGGCGCCGCGGCTTCACCGGTGACCGGATCGGTCCCCTGCGCGAGCGCGGCGCCGCTGAGCAGGGCGGTGAGGAGGAACGTTCGCATGGTCGACGATCTCCGCGTCACTCGGCCCCGCCGAAGTTGAGCGCCAGGGCCAGCGTCATCGACAGCACGTTGGTGAAGGTGGTCGAGCCACCGCCCACGGGCAGCACGATGAAGTTCGTCACGTCGAGGCGGAGGCTGACGTACTGGGAAATGAACCAGCGCCCGCCGCCGCCGATGTTGATGCCCGGACGGAAGGTGTTGGTGAACTTGAAGCCGGCGCCGCCGGCCAGCAGCCACACCTCGCCGTGGATGACGCTGCGGTTCATCACCGACAGCTTCCCGTACAGCGGCTTCCAGATGAGATCGCCGCCGAAGAAGAACTGCACCTCGTCGAAGGCGGTGGGCAGCACGCCGAAGTCGCGCTCGAGCTGCTGGCGCAGGCTGGTGGGCAGGTTGTACGAGTACGTGAAGTACCCCTGCGCGGCGAAGTAGTCGGTGAAGTGGAAGCCGTACGAGCCCTTCACCGTGAGGCCCTTGTAGAAGGCGTCCTGCGGCAACAGGCCGATGGCCAGGTTGAGTTCATGCTGCATCCGGTAGGCGCGCTCCTGAATCGCGCTCACCGTGCCGGGGTTCTCCAGCTCCTGAAGCTGCGCCAGCGCTGCCGTCGGAGCCAGCAGACTCAACACCAACAGTGTCTTGTGCACGTCAACCCTCCCGCGCGCCGCGCGAGTCGTGGAACGAGGACCGGGCGATGCAAATACCCCCGGCGATCGAATTCAAGGCGATTGTGGGGCGCTACAGGTTGCGCCCACGGCGCGCTTGACGAACCACGCGGGTTGCGTCTTGCGAGCGCTCGGCGTCAGTACCCGACGGAGTTGAACATGAACGGGTAGGTGATGATGACGCCGGCGCCCTTGGCCGGCGGGAAGCGCCAGGTCTTGAGCGACTGGAGGATGCAGCCTTCCACCGCGGGGCTCTGCATGGTGGACGACTTCGTCTTGGCGAAGCCCACCGAGCCCGAGGTGGTGATCTGCCACTCGAGCACGATCTTCCCGGCCAGGCCGGGCGTCTTCAGCAGCGCGCGCTCGTAGCAGCTCGACACCTCGTGGAGGTGCGAGTTGATCACCTTGGCCACCGCTTCCTTGTCGATGGTGCCCTGGGCGCCGACGTTCCGCGAGACGGCGTGCGTCACCGTTCCGGCCACGTTGCCCTTGCCGATCCGGCCCGCGCCGAGCGCGCCGATGCCGCCGCCGCCCTTGCCGCGCAACAGCTCCGCGCCCTTGATGCCCATGCCGCCGCCGCCGCCGCCGCCGAGGCCGAAGGTGCCGAGGCCAGCGCTGGCGATCGGCGCCTTGCCGATGAGGCCGGACAGCTTGAAGTCATTCTTCGCGTTCTTTGCGCCGGGACCGGAACCCAGCTTGTCGACGGCGGCCAGCAGGTCCTTCATCGCCGGGCCAGCCGCCTGCAGCTTCTCGATCGACTTGAGCGCCTTCTTCGTCTCTGCCGGCACTTCCTTCTTCTGGACGACCTTGGGCAGCTCCTTCTCGGGCTTCTTCTTGGCCTTCTCGATCTTCTTCTCGAGCTTCTCGAGCTTCTTCTTCTCCTCGGGTTTCGGAGGAGCGATCAGCTTGACGGCGACCGGGTTGACGTTCTTGTTGTCGAAGTCCGCGCCCTGCGGAAGCTCGGCGAAATAGAAGACGAAGGTGAGGAAGCCGCTCGAGAAGAGGGCGAGGAAGACCAACACCAGCCAGGGCAGCCCCTTGAGCGGGTTGACGAAGGGCTTGGGGATCGCCGGCTGGACGTAGGCGACCAGCGTGATGTCGTCGTCACCGGTGAGCCGCAGCGCGTGGCCCGAGCCCATCGTGACGCAGCGGCGCTGATCCGGGCCGACCTCCAGCGTCTCCGTCTGCACCGGGTAGAAGTTGCCGTCCTGGGCGCGGCGCTCCACGGCGGCCGTCGGCGGGATGAAGACGCGAAAGAGGTCGCCCTTCTGCTCGGCGAAGACGAAGTCCTTGCCCTCGAGGTGGAAGCCCCACAGCGGCAGCGGCGCCGAGTCGTCCTCACGGGCAACCAGCTTCTTCTTCGGGTCGATCTTCTTGAAGCCCCGGGCCACCTTGCGGGTCTCGCCCCAGTAGAGCTCCACGAAGAGGTTCGGGCTGCCCCGGCCCTCGTTGGCCGACGGAATCGACGGCAGGGGGCGTTCCCCCGACGCGCGTCGCGGCTGAGGCCTGGCTTTCCCGTGGGCGCGGCCGGAGGCGGGCGCAGGCGCTGGCGCCGGGGCAGCCTTCGCGTGGGGCTGGTGGGCGGGCGAGGCGGCGGTGGGCGCCGAGTGGGAGGGCTGCACCGGAGGCGCAGCGCGGGGCGCCGGCGCAGGAGCGCGCGTCGGCGCGGGCGGCGGAGGGTGCGAGGAGAGCGGGACGGTCTCGAGCGGATCGTGGCGAGGCGCGGCGCCTCCGCCCGGGACGGTGGGCCCGAAGAGATCGTTGCCGAGCGAGATGCTCTCCGTCTTCTGATCTCCGTCGTCCACCGGCACCGGTGTCACGGGCCTGAGGTGCGGCCCGCGCGCCTGCGGTGCGTCCTGCGGCGCCGCTCCGCCCATGCGGCGGCTGGAGACGACGGTGGCGGGGGCCTGTCCTCCCTTGGCGGGGGTCGAGCGCGCGACCGCCGGCGCTGGCGCAGGCGCAGCAGCCACCGGGCGCACGGGTGCCACCGGGGGTGGCGCGGGCTCGCCCCCTCCGAGGATCGCCGCGACGTCCGGCGGTGGGGCGGGCCGGGCGGGGGCCTTCTGCGCCATCACCCGGACCTTGAGCGTGAAGGGGCCGCAGGCGATCTCATCGACCGGGCGGACCTCGCACGCGTTGACGCGGTGCCCGTTGACGAACACCGCCCCGCTACCCGCGTCCTGGATCGCCGCGCGCCCGTTCTGGAAATAGAGGAAAGCGTGCGCCTCGCTCACCGTCGCGTCGTCGAGCAGCACGTCGCAGTGCGAGCCCGAGCCGAGCGTGTACTGCCCCGGCATGAAGACCTGGGTCCCGACCAGCAAGCCGTCACGCAGGATGACGACCTGGAGGACAGAGGGTTGAACGCTCACGTGAAGGCTCCTGGCCGCGACGGAAGAAGAAAGAGAGTCAGCGCGAAATCAGCTGTCGTAGAGCGAGCCGACGATCTCGTCGCGGAAGTTCTCCCGCTTCTTGATCATCGAACGGATCTTCAGTTCCTTGCGATCGTAGAGGTAGACGGCGCCCGACTTGTTCGTCTGGCCCTGGATCAGCCGGTCATCGAAGTCGATGCGCGTGGGGCCGCGAACGCCCGGAGCCCCGCCGGAGTCGCCGGACGGCGCTGCTTCGGGAGCGGGCGCCGGCGCCGCTGCTGGAGCCGCGGCGGGAGCAGGCTTCTTGCCCGGCTTCTTCTTCGGCCCGGCCTCGGCGGCGAGGGCCACGAACAACGCAAGCGCGCAGAGCGCGTACCGAATCGAGCGCATAGGAGCTGAGCGATGAAAGCGAACAGCGAGGCGCATCGTCAAGGTTTACCCGCGCCTCGAACGGGGAATTGTCGCACACCCTGCGCAACAACCTGCAGATGTGGCAGCGGTCGCATCGGTCGAGGTCCTCCGCGGGAGATCGGGTTCAGTGTCCCGGGGCCGACACCGCGGTTCACGCCCCGGTTCCCCAAGCCGCGCGTCGCTCGTAGTAAGGTCCGCCGCGACATGCGCTCGATCCTACCGCGTGGCCTCCTCTTGTCCGTGATCATGCTCACCGGCTGCACCGACGCGGGGCTGTACGCCGCGGGCGCGGGCGGCCCCAGCGGCCCCGATCGCTCCGAGTTCAAGGGCACGGCCTGTGTGCCGCGGGCCAGCGGCGAGGCCTTCCCGGTCAAGGTGCTGTTTGCGCTGCAGGGCGGGGCGGGCATCGACCGCACCATCGTCGGAAAAACGGTTGAGGCGCTCAACGCCGTCACCACCCAGTTCTCGGATCAGAACATCAGCTTCGCCGTCATCGGCTACCACTCCATCGCCACGGGCTTTCAGGGCAGCTTCGTGCGCGACGAGCGGGTCGCCCAGGCGATCGCCCGCTTCAACGCCTACCAGGAGTCGGGCCCCGTCTCGCACCGCGCGCCGCTGAAGCTGGCCCAGAGCATCATCAGCGGCGACATGCAGACCGGCTGCCGCGGCCAGGTGGCCCGCACCCGCTATTTCATCGTGCTGGTGATGGCCACGCGCGACGCGAGCTGCGCCAACCAGGTGTTCAACGCGGGCATCGATGACGACTGCAACAACCTCCTTCCTGACGAGGCGCACTGCGCCGCCTGCGAGCTCGCGCGCGTCACCGAGGAGCTCAAGGCGATCGGCAAGCGCTACGGCGCCGGTGAGGTCACCGTGCAGCCGGTCTTCGTGACGGACGAGGCGATGCCCGACGTCGACACGCGCTATGTGGCCGCCGCCATCGCGCGCGCGGGAGGGACCGAGCTCAAGCAGGCCACCAGCGACAACATCGAAGACGTCCTCACCTCTCTCAACTACGCGTCGCTCCAGCGTGAGCTGAAGTTGAAGCGCCTGGTGGCGATGAACCGGAACGCGCTGTCCCGCAACGGCGAGGTGCTGGTCGACAGCGATGGTGACGGGGTGTCCGACGCGCAGGAAGGGGAGATCGGCACGGATCCGACCCTCATCGACACCGACTTCGACGGCATCGGCGATGGGGTGGAGGTGAAGATGGGGCTCAAGCCCATGGTGATCCTCGACGACATGGGCAACCCCACCGGGGAGAACATCGACATCGTCAAGGGCTGCAACTTCGCCAACGACGAAGACGGCGACCGGCTGAACGACTGCGAAGAGCGCGTGCTGGGCACCGACAGTTGCATCACCGACACCGACGGAGACGGCCTGCCCGACCTCGTCGAGTTCCTCGGAGGCTCGAACCCGCTCATCGCCGAAGATCTCGCCGACGACGATCGCGACGGCTCGCCCAACGTCACGGAGATCATCACCCACACCGACACGATCTCTGCCGACATCGCCTTCCAGCAGGAGCGCGGCTACGGCTACGCGGTGAAGGACGCGGCGCCCACGCCGGACGGGCGCGCCTGCTACGACATCAACATCTACAACGTCACGGTGGTGGGCACGCAGAAGCGGCCCTCGCCCGACGGCACCGGGGTCATCATCCCGCAGGGCACCAACGACATCTACATCTACCTCCAGGTGGGCCGGGACAACGATCCTCGCGGCACCGGCATCGGCTCCCTCTTCGTCCCGCAGATCAAGTTCACGCCGCCCGCCACCCGCAAGCCGCGCGGCATCGTCACCTTCGGCCCGGACGACTTCGTGACGGGCCTCTGATCGGGTGCCGGGTGTGGAGTCGGCTCCCCACTTCGAGTGGGGGGCGCCCCCCTCACCCCCCAACCTCTCCTGGCGAGCGGCTGGCGCAACCCGTTGAATTCGCCGACTGAAGCGCAGGAGCAGCCGCTGGATCGTCGCTTGCTACTCAGCCACTCGGTTTCGCCTCGAAAGGAGCCAACACATGAATCGCAAGTTGATGGCAGTGATGATTGGTGCGGTGACGGCGCTGTGGGCCGTGCCCGCCTTCGCCCAGAACGTGGACAACCCGGAGTGTCTCGGCAGCGAGTGCGGTAAGCCGAAGGAAGAAGGCGGTGGCTGTGGGTGCGGCTGTGGCTGCTCCGTCTGGGTGGCCTACACGGACGACGGGAAGACCCTGGCCTACACCGACGACGCGGACGGCGACGGCAAGTCGGACGACCACGACAACTGCGCCTTCGTCTCCAACCGCGATCAGCTGGACGTCGACGGTGACGGCGTGGGCGACCTCTGCGACAACTGCGCGCAGTCCTCGAACTTCTCCCAGCTGGACGTGAACGGCGACGGAGAGGGTGACGCGTGCGACGCGGACATCGACGGCGACGGCATCGCCAACGCCCTGGACAACTGCCAGTTCATCCCCAACCTGAACCAGGCGGACTTCGACCAGAACGGCCTCGGCAACCTGTGCGATGACGATGACGACGGCGACGGCGTGCTGGACGTCAACGACAACTGCCCGGGCATCGCCAACCCCGCGCAGAACCAGATCAACGACCCGCTCTGCAACGCGGACGCGGACGGCGACGGCATCAACGACGCCCGCGACAACTGCATCAGCGCAGTCAACTCCAGCCAGCTCGACACGGACCTCGACGGCCTCGGTGACGTGTGCGACCTCGACATCGACGCGGACGGCATCTTGAACACCGCCGACAACTGCCAGACGGTTCGCAACCGCACCCAGTGGGATGACGACGGTGACGGCCTCGGCGACCTCTGCGACGCGCGGTACTGCGTGGTGGTGGACCGCTCCAACCCGGCCGACTGCCTCGACCCGAACGGCCCGTTCCGCGTGCACGGTGGCGGCAGCATCATGCTGAAGGCTGGCGAGAAGTTCCGCCTCCCGCTGTTCGCCAACCGCAACGGCGCCGCCATCGAGTACTCGTGGACGGTGAAGTCCCGCCCGGCCGGTTCGAAGAACTCCGTCGAGAACCCGACCGGCGTGGTGACGATGTCGCGGCACTGGGCCTACGCGTACCAGGACGGCAACGTGCCGACCTTCACCGCGGACGTCGACGGCGAGTACACCATCCAGCTGCAGGCGCACCTGGCCTTCGCTGACCGTGCGTACCCCGACCAGCGCGACTCGGTGTCCGACCTGAAGATGACCGCGACTCCGGACGGCAAGGGTGGTGGTGCGACCTGCGCGGCGATCCCGATGGACGCCTCGATGGCCGGCCTGGGCCTGGCGCTCCTCGCCCTCATCCGCCGTCGCCGGTAATCGGAGGGATGGGGCAGGCGTGATGGCTCCTTCGCCCACCCATCCACCCACATGCTGAACCGCGCGGGCCCCTCGTCGGCACTTGCTGACGGGGGGCTCGGCTTTTTTGTACGCTGTGCTCCTCCAAAAGGGCCGAACGGGAGACCCCAACCATGAAGCTGCTGCGCTTGTCGGTGCTGGCGTTGCTGCCGGGTGCTGCGCTGTTGGCGGCGTGTTCAGACGTACAGATCGAAGCCCGGAGAAAAGACATCACCAATGTCGATGACCGGCTGACCATCAGCGGTGAGGTCTGCACCGCGCCGCAAAACCCGGCCGGCTTCCCGGTCAAGGTGGTCCTCGTCGTCGACCAGTCGGGCTCGATGTGTATCTCCGACCCGCCCGGCTCGCAGGAGTCGAGCGGCTTCTGCGAGATGTACGCGACCATCCCTCCGGGAATCACGCAGCCCGGGCGCGTGCGCGCGCTCAACCTGCTCCTCGACCAATTCGAGCGGCAGCCCAACGTCGAGGTGGCACTCGTGCCCTTCGAGACCAACGTTCGCGACCCGTGGCCCACTGCGGGCAGCGGAGGTCAGGCTTTCGCCCGCGTCGACGCGACGCTGCGCTCTCAGGTGAACACGCTGCAGGCGCAGCTGGGCAAGGGCACCGACTACCAGGGCGCGCTCGCGTACGCCTACAGCCTGGTGGCGAGCGACATCAGCGCACAGATCAACCCCCCCCCGGGTCGCATGGCCACACCGGAGCTGCTGCCGCGCACCCGTTACGTGGTGGTCTTCCTCACCGACGGCGTGCCTTTCCCCAAGTGCTCGGCCAACGACTTCCTCACCCAGTACGCCGACGACTTGAATCCGCACCTCACGTGGGCCGACTCGTACGGCGCCGGCGACTTCTGCAACACCATCGACCCGGACGACCCGGACGCCATCACCGGCTACGTCGCGGGAACGGATCGCAATCAGAACTATCAACTCTTCAGCTACGTGGACCAGTTGATGGAGCTCAAGCAGCAATACAACATCGGCGACATCCGCCTGCACACCGTGCTGCTTTTCAACCTCGAGGCGGTGCGCGCCTGCGGCCCGATCTGCCAGGACGTGTACGGGCAGTACGTGCGCTGGCCGGGGCCGGTGCCGGTGCCCGACGGACCGGTTGCGGCGCGGGAGATCGCCCGGTGGACCCTCCAGCAGCTCGCCCAGAAGGGCAACGGCGTGTACCAGGAGTTCAACGACTTCAGCGGCATCGGCCAGTTGAACCTGGGCGCCCTGGACTACGCCTCGTTGGCGTCGCGCAACGTGATGAAGCAGTTGATGGTGCAGGCCATGTCCAGTGAACCGGGAGAGGTCAACCGCGTGACGGACACCGATGGTGACGGTCTCATCGACGAGCTCGACAACGACTTCAGCAACAAGACGAACAAGTTCTTCGCCGATACGGACGGTGACGGCTTCGACGACATGTTCGAGGTGCGCGGCTTCGATGACGGCTTCCGGGCCGACGCCAAGGATGGCCGCGGGTGTGATCCCACCTCGCCGCTCACGATGGGCTGCGTCGTGCGCGACACCGACGGTGACGGCCTCTCGGGTGAGGCCGAGGTCTACCTGAAGACCAGCCCCAGCATGCCGGACAGCGACGCAGACGGAATCCCCGACGGCCTGGAGACCAAGTACGGCCTCAGTCCGATTCAGCGGCAGCCCGCCGGCCTGGATACGGACGGCGACGGCGTGCCCGACATCGAGGAGTTCCGACTGGGCTCGAACCCCATTCGCAGCGACAAGGCCTTCCAGCAGAAGAACGCGTACCAATACGCTCTCGAGAGCGAGCTGCAGCCGGACGGACGGGTCTGCTACCAATTCAGCGTGTCGAACCTGCAGCTGGTGACGCCGCCCAACCGCGCGGGTCTCCGCCAGGGGTTCAACCTCTTCAAGGTCTGGTTCGCTGAGGCGCCTGAGAGCGGCGTGGCCGCCGACTACGGCGTGTGGAGGACGGCCTGTGCGTGGGCGCAGTTCGATCCGCCCTCGGTGCGGGTGCCGGCCGGGCCTGAGACCCCTCCTCTGGACGATCGCAACTTCGTCACGCCGGAGCAGATGGCGGGCGACCCCGCGGGGTATGAACAGCGGTGCGTCGGTGTCTCTCCGACCCAGGGCCAGCGGCCATGACGAATGCCATGAGGGTGCTGCTGGCCACTGCGTCGGCGGTGGCGCTGTCCGTGTCCTGCACCGACACGTACCTCTACGATCAGCGCCGAGACGATCAGTTGCCGCGCGATCGCACGGTGGCCATCGAAGGGGAGTTCTGCACGCCGTCCACCAACGAGGTGCTGCGGCCGATCAAGATCCTCGTGGCGATGGACGCCTCCCAGTCGATGCGCGTGACGGACCCGAACGGCAGCCGCGCGCAGGCGGTGGTGGACCTGATCGACAACCTGCCACAGGAAGACGAGGTCTTCATTCTGCCCATGCTCTTTGCGGGCAGCACCACGGCGTGGCTGTCGAAGTCGGGCACGCAGGTGTTCGACAGCATCACCAGCTACAGCCAGGCCGACAAGGACAACCTGAGGCAGCGGATCCTGAGCTTCACCGCACCGTCCAACATGGCGAACCGTGACTCCACCGACTTCGTCAAGCCGCTGTCCGACATCTACGGCGCGATCAACTACGACATCGCGGTCAGCCGCGATCCAACCGCCAGCGAAGAGACGCGCGCGCGCTACTCGGTCATCTTCCTGTCCGACGGACAACCCACCACGAACCAGGACGACGACCTGCTCTGCGGAGACGCGGTGCGGCGGATCCGCCAGCTCAAGGACCTGGCCGACGACGTCAAGGTGAACACCGTGCACGTCTTCCTGCCGTCCCAGCCGGTGGCCTCCACCAACTGCGACTTCGACGGGGGCGTCAACCTGCCGGCGGGTGGAATGAGCTGCCGCATCCCCAACCTCCCGCCCGGCGCGTGCCCGTTGCTGATCGTCAACCAGAACGCGGAACGGCTGCAGCGCATGGCGGAGCTCGGCGGTGGCGACTTCCGCGACTTCCGCAACAACGAGCCGATCAACTTCCTCAACTTCCGTTTCGGGCAGGTGCGGCGCAACTTCATCTTCGACAAGCTGGTGGCGTCCAACTTCTCGGCGCCGGCGGGGAGCCCGCTCGAGCTCGCGGACACCGACAGCGACGGCCTGATCGACCTCCACCCGGATCCGATGGTGCCCGACGAGGTGAAGGAAGGAACGATCCCCTGGGTGGTGGACACCGACCAGGACGGCTTCTCCGACGGGGTGGAAGTCTATTTCCGCAGCCGGGGAGGCAACTTCACGCCCAACCAGGATCCCACCCTCGACGCGGGCGATCCGGGGTGCCCGCCCGAGCTGCGTGGGGTCGACCAGGACTGTGACGGCCTGCTCGATTGCGACGAGCAGATCGTCGGCACCAACGGGTTGCGCATGGACAGCGACGACGACGGCATCGCGGACTCGGTGGAGTTCAAGCTGGGCAGTCAGCCCTCGTCGAAGGATCTCGACCAGGATCCCGACAACGATCGGCTGGACACTCGGTCTGAGGTGTTGATGCACACCAACCCGGTGGTGGTCGACTCGGAGAACCTGTCGGTGATCGGCTACCGCTACGAGACCCTGAAGGACGGCGGCCTCGACGCGGAAGGGCGCCAGTGCTTCCGCTTCCGCATCTCCAACATCTCATTGGCCAACACGGCGCCTGACACGCGCGACGCGGGCAACCCCGACGGCGGTCCGGATCTCTACCGGCGAGGCGCCGGGTACAACGACATCTTCGTCACCACGTCGATGCGCCCGGCTGACGATCCCGAGGGCCGGTCGATCATGCGCGCCTTCCGCCACACCACCACCCGCTTCCCGGTGGGCGGCATCAAGTCGCCGCACGACGGCATCATTCGCGTCACCACCGAGGACTTCCTGCCGGGCTGTGTGCCGTCGCAGGTGCAGCCGTCGACCCCGTGACGTAACGTTCAAGGGCCGGTCGTCTTCTCTCCAACGAGGTTGAACCACCCATGCGAACCCGCTTCGTCCGCGCTCTCCTCGCCGTCCTGGCGGTGGGCGCGCTCACCGCCTGTCCCCCCGCCGAGCCTCCGGAGTGCATCGAAGGGGACGAGCCAAGCTGTGACGGGGGCCTGCCGCCCGACTTCTGCGACTCGAAGGAAGAGGCGCTGGCGGACAGCGAGCACTGCCACCTCACCGTCGGGACGATGCCCGGGCAGGACGTGCGGAAGATGGACCTCTTCATCTCCACGCTGGGCGACGGCGGCATCGACAAGGACTTCTACTTCGCGCAGATGCCGGGGACGCTGACGGCTCGGAGCCTGCTCCACATCAACGGCGGGTACTCGGCGCCCCAGACGGCGGTGGACTTCAGCATCAACGTGCTCCAGGACCTGGCCGACGGGGGGACGACCAGCATCGTCTCGGGCGCGGATCGCCACGGTGCGGCGGCCCCGAAGCCGGTGGACATCATCATTCCCTTCGCCGAGGCGAACGCGAAGCTGTTCCTCCTCGTCGGCCACGAGCAGCTCACCAGCCAGGTCAAGGTCGACAACCGCAATCCCTACTCCATGCTGGTCGAGGTGCTCGACAACCCCGACACCAACGAGCCCAACGACACCACGCCGACGGTGATCAACCTGGCGGCTGGAGGCGGAGGGCAGCAGGGCACGCAGTCGGGCTACCTCGCGACGACGGACGACGTCGATCAGTTCACTTTCCCGATGTCCCTGGGCGGCCGGCAGATCATCTACCTGCGCATCACCGGGCCCAACCCGCACCCCACCAACCCGCCGCCGCCCTTCCGCCTCGGTTACACGCTGTACGATCCTTCGAACAACCCCATCTCCGAAGGCCAGGTCGACAACGAGTTCCAGCAGATCGATCTCTCGACCGCGCGGCTCGCCGCCGCGATGGGCAACTACACGCTGAAGATCACGGCGTACCGGCCGCCCAACATGCCCGGCTCGGTGAAGGGCGATCTGCGCATCAAGTACGACGTCGAGGTCCGAATCCTCCCCGACGTCGACGCCACCGAGCCCAACGACACGCTCGCCACGGCGCGCACCATCACCATGGCGCCCAACTCCGGGCAGAGCATCACCGGCAAGCTGTCCACGGTGCCCGACGAGGAATGGTTCCGCTTCTCGCTGCCGGCGCGCGCTTCTCCGTCGGTGTTGCGCTGGGAGATGTCGGTGGCGAGCGGGGGCGGGCGCTTCCCGCCGTTGGCGCCCACGGCCACGCGGCAGGTGCGCTTCCTCCGGCAGGTGACTCAGGGAGCCACTGCGCAGGATCGCCAGAATGCGTGCATCACCGATCCGGTGGCGTGCCCCAAGGGCTACGACGATCCCCAGTCGGATCCAGCGCTGCTGGTGGAAGCCGTGTGCAAGACGGCCGATCCGCCGCACTGCCTCTACGCGCAGCGGAACGAGCACCCCGACTACGACAACCTCAAGAACCTGGTGGGGGCCCTGCCCATCCCCGCGAACCAGGCCGTCGAGTTCTACATGCTGGTGCGTGACGAGGGGGCTGGCCGCATCAAGTACGCGGACGATCGCGACTGGACCGTCAACGTGCGCTGGGACGACGACGCCGACGAGGCCATGCGCCAGTCGGGGCCCACCGTGTCTACCCTCGGCGGCTCCACCAGCGAGGTCTCCGGCGCCCTCACCTATGGCTACGGGCGCATGCTCAACTTCGACTTCGATCGGCGGATCGGCAGCGGCATCCGCGGGCCGGAGGACTACGACGCCTTCGACACCGACAAGGACCTCTTCCAATTCAACTTGAGCGGGGCGGCCGATCTCTCGTGGCAGCTGGAGTGGATCATCGACCACGGTGACGCGGGCTCGCCGCCCGGAGACGTGGTGTTCGAGTTCACCTTCTGTGGCTCGGGGGCGGCCGGCGACGGCGGGCTGTGCGGAGGTTCCCAGACGCGCATATTCGCCTTCAGCACGGATCCCCAGACGCCCTGGTACACGCCCCCGACGCTGCCGTACGTGGCGACCCTGATCTCCCGACAGAACCAGGGCAACTCCACGGTGCTGACGGTGACGCCCATCGCCTGCCAGTGCCTCTCGGCGCCGCGCGTCGCAGCTGGGCGCTTCTTCGCCAACCTGGGCGTCGTCGACCGCACGCGGAATGATCCGCTCGTCTACCGGCTGAGGCAGAGCGTTGGCGCCTACCCGTCGACCTACACGGGCGACGGGGGCGCGACCGTGAGCTGCCCGTCGGGAGACGGCGGGTGCGGCTTCGCCCGGTAGCCGCCGGGCGCAGGAAACACCACGGGCGCGGACGCCGAGGCAGGTGCCTGGTCCTCCGCGCCCGCGGCGCTCACTGGGCTGTGCTTCAGGGAGCGGTGCCGCCGTCGCGGTAGCAGGGAGAAGTGCCGCCGTCGGTGGGTACGCCGCAGCCGGACACGGCAAACGTCTGGGTGCCGCCCGTGACGTTGACGGCGTTGCTCGTCACGGTGAGGGTGCCGGTGTACAGCCTCGCCTGGGTGGGGGCGAAGGTGAGGCGCACGAACTGGTTCTTGTTGCCCTTGATGGTGCTGGGCACGCTCGGCTCCAGGGCCATGCTGAAGGCCGAGTCACCCGAGAAAGAGATGTCGCTGATCTGCAGATCCGCCACACCGCCGTTGCGGATGGAGAGCGACTCCTGCACGGAGGTGCCGATGAAGGTCCCGCTGCCGAACTCCTGGGCGAAGCCGATGCTGGCGCGATCGGGGCAGGAGTGTGGCTCAGGCATCAGAGAATCGCCGTCACAGGGGACAGGCGCCTTCCCACAGGCGGGGAAAATGGAAAGAATGACTCCGACAATGCAGCCCACCAACATCGAGCGCGTCATGCAGTTCCCTCGTTCAGCGAGTCGGCCTCCCAACGCGCCGTTTCTACCCCAACACCTCGGCCTCGTCGCCTTCCTCGCGCTGTCCCTGGTGGGGTGCCAGGGGCTCGAAGCCCAATTCATCGGCACGCGGGTGCCCGACGATTGCAACGGAGAGTGGGCCGTGTGCAGCACGACGGTGGGGTGCTTCCTGGGCGATCGCAGCTACATCGAAGGGCGCTTCCCCGGGCACAACAAGGTGGCGATTCAGTTGTTCGAGCCGTCGGAGGTGACGGTGTCCTTCTACCTGTCGGAGACGGCTGGCACCGGAGAAGAGACGGTCATCAACCTGTTCGAGAACAGCTGCTCGAGCCGCGTACGCATCCCCGTGTCGGGGCGCGCCTTCGTGGGCGAGGCGGAGCAGAAGGGCTTCGTGTCGCGCAAGGCCGATCTCTCCGGCATCGGCGATCACCTCATCGACGTGGAGTCGGACGCGCGCACCAAATACCTGCTGAAGCTGGACGTGCTGCCGCTGCGGCTGCGCGACCTCCAGTAGCCTTCACTTCGCGCGCAGCGTCGGGGCCTCGCCGTCCTTCCACAGGTACAGGCTGGCGGCGCCGCGCTCGTTCTTCGCCCAGGGATCCTCGCCCGGGCCGTCCCAGCCGTAGGGGTCGACCACGGTGGGGTTTCCGGTGCGGGTGCCCGTGAGGCGCTTGACCTCGAAGTATAGGAGCGGCTGCAACGCGCAGCCCGACTGGCCCGACAGGCCGACGCGCTGGCCGGCGACCACCTTGTCGCCTGGCTTCACCAGCACCCTGGAGAGGTGCACATAGCGGGTGATGAAGCCGATGCCGCCCAGCGTGTCGTGCCGGAGGTCGACCGCGGCCTGATCTTCCACCAGGCGCATGGTGAGCGGGCAGGCGAAGGGCGGCACGGTCCCGGCGGCGATCACCTCTCCGTCGGCGGCGGCGAGGACGGGGGTGCCCGCGGGGAGGCCGAAGGCGTAACCCGGGTACCCCTCGGCGAGACCCAGGGCCTGGATCCCACAGTACGTGAGTTCCCTGTCGGCGACGGCGGCCGCGCGGATCTCCCCCGGCAGCGGGAGGTCGTGGTCGAACAGGTTGTAGACGGGGAAGTGGCCGTCGAAGGGGCGCTGCAGGAGCGGCATCACGGCGTTCTTCGGGCCCGGCTTGCCGGTGCAGCGCTGCGCTCCCAGCTTGCCGTCGCGTGGCGGCGGAGGCGGGGCCGGGTCTTCTTTCGGGCACCCGGCCAGCGTCGCGAGGAGCGCGAGGGTGACGAGCGTGCGCCTCATACGCCCTTCTTGAGCCGGGTGACGAGGCGATCCGCCACGCGGAAGGAGTTGGCGGCGATGGTGAGGGTGATGGGCACGCCGCCGCTGGTGGGAAGGAAGCTGCCGTCGACGACGTACAGGTTCTTCACCGCGTGGGCCCGGCAGTCCTTGTCCAGCACGCTGGTGGCAGGATCGTTGCCGAAGCGGCAGGTGCCGCCCTGGAGGATGGTGGTCTCTCCGGCGGTGCCGACGCGGTCCACCTTGTCGGGCTTGAGGAGCGCCAGCACCTCTTCACCGCGCTCCACCAGGAACTGGGTCATCTTGAAGTCCAGCGGGTGGCGCTTGATGGTGATGGCGGCGACCGGCAGACCAAACTTGTCCTTCACGTTGGGATCCACGCCGACGTAGGTGTCCGGGTTGGGCAGAAACTCGCCGTAGATCTCGAACTCGAGGATCCGGCTGTCCCGGTACTCGCGCAGCTTGTCCTTGAGCGCCTTGCCGAAGATGCCGCGCTCGCCCTTCTTCGCGATTCCCACCGCCGCGAAGATGGGGTTGGGGTGCGCCCACATGAAGCCCAGCGTGCCGCCCTTGCGGAAGCCGAACTTGTCGTCGGGCAACAGGTAGAAGTCCTGCATGCCGCGGTCGACGAAGGGCAGGGTGGAGGTGAGCCAGGGCAGCTCCTTTCCGCGCTTCGACACGCTGAAGGTGGCCTTCGACTGGCCGAAGCTGGAGAAGACGAGGTTCTTGCCCACCAGGCCGTTGTCGTTGGCCAGGCCGTTGGGGAAGCGCGACGACTTCGAGTTGAGCAGCAGGCGCGCGGATTCCACCGCGGTGCACGACACCACGATGATCTTCGCCGGCTGCTCCTGCGTGACGCCGTCCTGGTCGAGGTACACGACGCTCTTCGCGTTGCCCTTCGCGTCGACGGTGATCTCCTTCGCCATCGAGCGCGCCCGAAGCTCGACGTTGCCGGTGGCGATCGCCGCGGGGATGAGGGACGCGGCGGTGCTGCTCTTCGCGCCGTGCTCGCAGCCGTAGCTTCCACAGAGGGTGCAGTACACGCAGGGGCTGCGGCCCCGGTACGGGGTGGACACGATCGCGCGGGCGGTGCGGACGGCGTGCCAGCCGAGCTGCTTGCAGGCCTTCTCGATCTCCTCCGCCACGGGGTGCGACGCCAGCGGCGGCACGGGGTAGTTCCTCGTGCGGGGCTCGAGGAAGGGGTGGGGCGTGGCGTTGCCGGAGACGCCCAGCTCTTCCTCGGCCTTGTCGTAGTACGGCGCGAGGTCGGCGTAGGTGATGGGCCAGTCGGCGAGGTTGGCGCCGGGGATCGCCCCCAGCTCACTCTTCAGGCGGAAGTCGACGGGCTTCAAGCGGTAGAAGTAGCCGCTCATGTGCACCGTGCCGCCGCCCACGCAGTTGGCCGTCCACGCCTCGTTCGTGCGCGAGTACGGCTTGTCGGGGCCGGCGCGCCAGAGATGAGGTTCGTCCCACGGCAGCGGCATGAAGAAGTTCCGCCGCGAGTTGAGGATCTCGTCGTGGACGAAGTCCTCCGGCTTGTACCAGGCGCCCTTCTCCAGCAGCACCACCTTGAAGCCGGCGCGGCCGAGCTCGAGGGCCATGGGCGCGCCGCCGGCTCCAGAGCCGATGATGACGATGTCGACGGGATCCTTCGCCACCTCAGCAGCCCCGCTTTCCGCCGCAGCGCAGCTCGTCGAGGCGCTGCGAGCCGTCGTACGGGGGCTTCGGATCGCCTTTCACGTTTCGCCCCACCAGCTCGAAGCCGACCAGCTTCCAGCCCACCTCGCCCCTGTTCCCGCCGTAGCTCGGGTCTCCGAGGAAGCCCTCGAGCGTCAGCACCACCAGCATCTCGTACCAGCGCGCCTCTCCCGACGTCTCGGGGCTGTTCTTGAAGAGGGTGAGCAGCTCGTCCTGCTGGGCGGCGGTGGCCTTCCAGAAGCTCGTCTTGAACATCTTCTGAGCGCGGCGCTCGAGGGCGGCGAGGCCGGGCACGAAGTTCTTCCGCATCTGCTCCAGCGCGGGCGTCTGCAGCATGCGGTCGATGTACTCGGGCACGCCGGCTTCGAGCGCGCCGGGATCCTCGTCCTTCGGCAGCACGCGGTCGACCGCGGCCGACAGCGTGGCCCACTCGTCGTTGGTGAAGGTCTTGTGGCTCGACACCAGCGCCTGGGGAGGCGGCGGGGGCGCCTTCTGGGGTGGCTTGTCGTCCTTGCAGCCGACCCCCGCGCCGCCGACGAGCACCACGCCGCCGCCCATGAAGGTGAGGCGACGCACGAAGACGCGCCGGGAGACGTCGTCGTGGCCCGCGGGCTCGTCCTTCGGTGCGGCAGGGGGCGCCCCGGAGCGCTTCGAGTCCTTGCGCGTCATGGCCGGCGGAGCATTCCCCCGAGGCCAGGCTGGCGCAAGCCTGGAAGCGCACCGGAGGATCCACATTCCCTACACGCGCGGGTTTGGTGCCCGGGACTGGCCCGTTTTGGGTACGCTGGGACACAGCGTTCCAGGCCGGTCGACCCACATTTCCCCAACGGAACCCAACCCATGCGAAGACTTCTGCTGGCACCTTTCGTTCTGGCGCCGCTGCTCGCCTCAGCGCCCCTCCTCGTCTTCTCCGGCTGTGGAGGGGGA
>JBFMHF010000072.1:0-36417 GCA_040752975.1 Myxococcota bacterium | reverse complement strand
GGGCCGGGCGCGTCACCGCGTCCAGGCTGCCCAGCCCGGCGTCTCGCGCACCGGCGAAGACGCCGTCGCCCAGCGCGGCCACCAAAAGCTCGGTCCCTGTCTCATCGACGAAGTGCCACGCCCCGGGGCTGGACGTGCTGGTGCGCTGTCCGCGGACGAGAAAGATGGCCTCGCTGCCGGCGTCGCTCGGGCCGGCGAAGCGCAGGACGGTGCCCTGGCGGAACAACGCCACCACGTCCGTCTCGCTTTCGGCGATGCGCTCGATGATGCCCTCCGGCTGGTAGGCCATCGCGCTGAGGAAGAGGCCGTTGGTGTCGCGCCGGTAGAAGGAAGACCCGGAACGGGCCACCAGGATGCCGTTCATCCAGGTCAGCCAGTCCGGCGTCGTGCCCAGGGTGAACCAGGTCGGCTCGACGAGTTCCGAACCCAGCGCCAGATGCCCCTGCGGCGACACCCAGGCGTGCGCGCCCGAGGTGCGTCCGTCGACAGGTCCGGCGCCGCGCTCGGCCACCAGTCGCAGGGGCGAGCCGCGGTACAACCGTTGCTGCCCGGTCTGCCTGTCCGCGCACACCACCTCCACGGACAGCACCGGCGCGTTGGGCGGCGTGGGAGGAATGAGGGCGAAGTCGCGCAGTTGCTCGCTGGCAGGGCAGGCGGTCTCCGCCAGCAGCGTGGTCGCCAGGACACCTCCATCGGGTGCCGTGCTGCCTTCGGGGACCGGGAGGTCGCCGCGGCCCTCCCAGGCGCTGACGGCCACCAGCGTCGCCGGCTCGCGCTGTCCTTGCGCCTTGAGTTCGAAGGCCACGGCGAAGCCTTCCGGCGTCGCGCGGAGCGCCACGGGGGAAAGGGTGCCGAAGCCCGGGAAGCTGGTGACATATGGAGTGGCCTGGAACGTGCCCGGGACGGCGGGGTACAGCGTCACCAGGCGCTGCTTCGTCAAGATGACGAGGGGAATGAGGAGGCTGTTGAAAGAGGTTTCCGGTTGCATCCCCGTGCTGGAGACGTCCACCACCGTCTCCGCCCCGGCGTTCCACACCACCGTGCCCATCGGGGCGCAGAGGCCCTCGCACACCACGCGCACCTCGTCTCCTGCGAGGACAGCGAACGGGCGCAGTCCGTCGTCGGGGTACAGCACGCTGAGGGGCCAGAAACGGGCCGGCGCGCTGGACGAGAAGAGGCCGAAGGCGCCCCCGTCCGGCTCTTCGCGGCCGATGAAGGTGCCCGCGTCCGCGAGGGTGACGGCGAGGAAAGGCGTGGACAGGGACACGTCGACGACTTCGCCCTGAAAGTCGAGAACGCCCTGCCAGGGCGAATAGCTGGTGGCCACGCTGGACACCTCGGCTGAGAGACCCAGGAACTCCACGCGCCCGCCCGAGGCCATCGCCACGGGTGTCTGCAGGACGTATGGGCTGGGGAGGACGGTTGGCCCGACGCTGACGAGCGTCGGTTGGCTGATCGTCGGAGAGAGCAGCACGAGGCGCTCGACTCGCCCTGACGACAGGGCCCCCGGTGGGCCGGGGTCGACGCAAGTCCCCTCGGTGTTGCAGCGCCACCCGCCAGCGCACTGCGAGTCGGCATCGCACCGCAACGGCCCGGGCACCGAGGGGTCGTGGCAGCGCGCGTCCTTTCCGCAGAACCACTGGCCGCCGCAGTCGTCGTCAGACGCGCAGTCCAGCGGCTCGCCCACGGCCGGGTCATGACAGTACCCATCGAGGCGGCAGACCCAGGGCTGGCACTGAGCAGCGGGGCCTCCGGGCGTGCAGCGGTAGGCACGGCCGGTGGAAACGTCCGGCGGACAGCCGCCGAGGAGGCCAGCCAGCACGAAGAGGGCGAGGCCACGCAGGAGGACTCGCATCACCAACTTCCCACGACGGCCAGTCCCGTGCCGGTGGGGACCAGGGCGAGGCGCGCACGCCCGTCGTCAGCCGGCATCAACAGCACGCCGGTGGTGATGAGGGCGGCGCCGGCGAGGAGGCTGGCCAGGGCCACCCACTTCTGCGTGGTGAGGGCCGCCACCTGCTGCTCGTAGCTGGCGCGGGTGGCCAGCACTCCGGGTTGGTTGGCGCCTGCGTCCAGGGTGCCCGACAACTGCGCCTGCTGGGTGAGTGTCAACGCCCCCCACACCACACCGAAGAGGGCGGCGGCGGAGCCGGTGGCGATGAGGGTGATGG
The DNA here is from genome assembly GCA_040752975.1 of Myxococcota bacterium. Lineage (GTDB taxonomy): Bacteria > Myxococcota > Myxococcia > Myxococcales > Myxococcaceae > JADLDB01. Next base: position 34,246 of record JBFMHF010000072.1, on the reverse strand, counting down.
GCAGCGCGCGCGACGGCGGGGGCGGCAGCGGCGTGGCGGTGGCCTCGGCGACGGCGGAAGGCAGGGCGGCGCGCAGCCCGTCGAGGTCCTTCGCGATGCGGGTGGCGCGGCCGATGGGCTGGGCCTTCTGGGAGTCGAGGGTGGACAGCGTCAGTTGGTACGCGTCGCCCAGCTTCGCCAGCGAGCCGGAGAGGACGAAGCGCGCCCCCAGCGCCCCGGACAGCTCGGCCATGCAGGACTTCGAGTCCTCCCCGCACCCCAGCAACTGCCTCTGGCGCTCGACGCCCAGCAACGTCTGGATGTCGCGTGAGGAGATGACGTCGAAGAAGCCGCGCGCCTGCACCTCGGCGGCGAGGGCATCGGTGAAGGGCCCGGTGACGGACGCATCCAGGCCAACGCCCGCCGACAGCTCCAACACCGCCAGCTTCGGACGCTCCGCCTGGGCCACCAGCAACGCCGCCGTAAAGGAGAGAATCGAAAGGGAAACCATCGCCGCCGGCGAGTGTACCTCGGATGAGCGCGACTCACCGCCGTTGTCGGAGCACCCTTCAGGGACAGGGGAAGAGGGCGTCCAGCGCCCCCGTCACCGCGCCGACGTCCACGGACAACGGCGAGGACTTCGACAGCTCGGCCTTCAGCACATCGGCCTGCGGGCCGTTGCGTTCCCGGGCGGCGCGGTCCAGTAGCGGCGCCAGGACCTGGACGTACGCCCACCGGGCGTCGAGGACGTCGCCCGTGGAACAGGGCAACTCCGTCACCCGCTGCCGCAGCGCCAACGCCAGGCCGCGCAGCAGCGCGCGGTCCAGTTGGGCGAAGGCCCGGTCGCGCAGCGTGGTGTTCATCGCCACCCCCGTCTCGTTGTCGAGGTTGCGCCAGCAGCGCACGGCGAGCGTCCCGTCGTAGGCGCGCTGGTGCGCCTCGGGGCCCAGGGCGGCGACTTCCCTCGCCAGTCCCAGCGGCGAGTCCCGGGGCGTACCACCCGTGTAGTAGGCCCAGCAGCTGTCGCAGTCCTGGGCGCGGTTGGTGCAGCTCATCACTTCGGACAGCGATGACACGTAGAGGAACCAGTGCAGCGCGCCCTCGATGCGGGCGGCGTGCACGCGCGGCGCCTCGCCCATCGCCCCACGCGCGAACGCGTCGTTGAGGAGGGGGAGCAGCTTCGCGGGGCCCACGCAGCGCTCCGGGTGTTGCTCCGGGATGCCCGCGGTGCTGCAGGGCATGGGCGCGGCGGGGTAGTGCACGTCTTCCCGGCGCTGCACGCGCGAGTCGAGCCCCTGGTCCTGTGCGTACAGCACGCGCGCATCGACGAAGGCCTGCGGCGAGGGGACGCCGCCATCGCGCCACAGCAACTCGGCGATGCCCTCGTACGCCGCGACGCGGGCGACGGTGGAGATGCTGGGGTTGATGGGCGTGTAGGTGTTGCTGTCGCTCACGCAGGCGGGCCAGCCGTCACCGGAAGAGCCATTGAATCGCGGCTGGTAGTCGTCCGCCAGCGGCAGGCACGCGCCCGCGTCCTCGGGGAAGCTGGGGCGTGGCTGGCACGCGGCGCCTCCGTCGCTGCCACCCCCGTCGACGCCCCCGTCCGTCGGCGCCGGCGCAGGGCCTGGGCACGCACAGAAGAAGAGGAGGAGTGCCGCTGGCAGGTGGCGCACGAGGGCTACGTACCTCAAGGCGACACCGAGAGGCTGACGATGACGCCGCGTCCCGGCCCGTTGACGCTCGAGCCGTGCGCCCGCCACGGCGTGTCGAAGAGGTTTTCCAGCACCAGCACTGCGAGGATGTGGCGCGACAGGTGTGCCCACACCCTCATGTCCACCACCGCGTAGCCGGGAGTGCCCCCGGCCGGGATGCGGGCGTCCGAGAAGTCGGCCACCGCCAGCCGGTCCTGCAGCGTGGCCCAGCGCAGCGCCGCCGCCGCGCCGAGGCCCGCCGGGTGCTGCCAGGTCAACTCGGCCGTGCCGTTGAAGGGAGGAATGCGCGACAGCGGCACCCGCTCCGTCCAGGGGGCCGATGGGTCGGCCGGGCGCGCCACCAGGTTCGGCCCTTCCCCCCACGTCCAGCTGGCCGTGGCCCGCACGCCCAGGCGCCACGGCAGCCGCAGCTTCAGCGCCGCCTCGACGCCGCGCACGTCGGCGACGCCCGGCGCATTCACCAACTGGAAACGATTCCACGACGCGTTGCACGCGGGCGTCTGCGGAGGACAGTCCGCCACCTCGCGCGGCTGCTTGCCCACCGCGCCCGCGAGCCACGTCTGGAAGAGCCACGCGTCGGCCGTCACCGCCGCTGTCCGCACGCGGGCGCCCGCCTCCAGCGTCGTCGCCGTCTCGGGCTCGAGGCGCGGGTTCTCGAATTGAAAGCCGGCGCCCGTCTGCTGCCGGGACGAAAGGTCGTCGAGGTTGGGCGCGCGGAAGGAGCGGTCGAGGTTGACGACGAGTGACACAGGCCGCAGCGCGCGCCACTCGAGGCCCACGTGGCCGGCCAGCGGAAACCACCGTTGAGCCACCGCCGCGCTGCCCGACTCCGGGTCCGCGGGCGCCTGCACCGCGGCCCACGCCACCCGCGCGCCGGACCGGGCCGTCCAGCGTTCGGAGAAGGCCGCTTCCAGGTCCACCCACGCGCCGCCCGTCACCGACGACGAGCCGGCCAGGTACTGCCCGCGCGAGCGCTCCTGCGTCACGCCGATGTCGTCGAAGGTGAGCCACGCGCGCGAGTCGACGAGGTCGACCCAGGTGTCCACGCCGGTGCGCACGGTGAGGCCCAGCCACGGCCGCGGGGTGAAGGTCCGCGGCTGTACGCGCAGCGTAGCGCCGAAGGTGTCCACCACGTCGCGGCCGGTGCCGAGGACGAAGGACGCGGGGCGGGCATTCTCCCGGCGCTCGTGCTGCCGCTGCCAGGACACGGCCGCCCGCGCCTGCACCCCGCTCTCGAAGGCGCCGTCCCACGCGGCGTAGGCCAGCGTGCGGAATTGCTCGGTGTACGTGAGGCACTCGTCGCTGCGGGCGCCGGGCGGGGGGCACTGGTCGGTGCGCGGCGCGTCGAACTGCCGGTAGGCGTACAGGGCCGCCGTCAGCGAGTGGCCGTCGGCGACCCGCACGCGAAAGCGCGCGTCGCCGGTCAACTCGTTGAAGCCGGTGCCCAGTTGGGTGCGGCCGTCGTCGTCGAAGCGCGGCACGTCGGGCACGGAGCCGTCAGCCGGGCTCGTCACCGGACCGCTGCTCTGCAACAGGCCCACCCGCCGCGCGCCGACGCCGCCGAGGAAGCTCGAGCGCCCCAGGGCGGCCTCGAGCTGAAAGCGGCCTCCGAGCTCGCCGTCCGCGCTGGCGCCGCGGAAGGTGAAGGTGGGGCGCAGCAGGGGACCTTCCGAGGCGTCGGGAGGCTCGACGGGCTGCGTCGCCACCACGCCGCCCAGCGCGTCCGAGCCGAACCACGTCGAGCCGCCGCCGCGCAGCACCTCCACGCTGGCGATGGTGGCCGCGTCGAGGGTGAAAAAGTACTGGTTGGGGCCCTGGCGGTACGTCGAGGTGTTGAGGCGAAGGCCGTCGAACACCAGCACCGTCTGCTGGCCGGTGAGGCCCCGCACGAAGGCCGAGGCCTGCGCGTGCGCCGTCTGCTGTACGAAGACGCCGGGCTCGTAGCGCAACGCGTCCGGCGCCGAGCGCGGCTGGCGGTGCTGCAGCTCGGTCCGGCGCACCGTGCTGGACGCGCGTTGCTCGGGGACGTGCTGCCGGGCGCCGGAGACGGTGGTGCTGAGCTCGAACTCGTCCGCCGCGAGGGTGGCGCCGGCATCCGGCGTCTGCCTCTGCGCCCTCGCCGCGACAGAGGACTTCGACGGGCCGGCGTCTGGCGGCTCCTCGGCCCGCGCGCCCGACGCGGCTGCGAGCACGACCGCGGTGAGTGACAGCGCCAGGCCGCCCCGCACCCATCACCTCATCGCGTCGCCGCTGAAGGCTGCCGGCTTCGCGCTGCCGCCGAGGTCCTTCGTCTGCACCTGGTGCGCGGCGCTCGCCGCCCATGGCCGGTGCTCGCAGCGCTGGCCGACGGCGTGAGGTGGTCCGCCCCGGCGCGGAAGCAGCTGAGGAACGGGCCGTCGGACAGCTTCATGGATGTTGGCCTTGCGAGTCAGCGACCCATCTGCGCCGTCATCACCTGCACGTACTCCTGCGCGCTGAACGTGTTGTTGAACTTCGCCGAGAGGCCCAGCGCGTGTTGCGGGTTCACCACCTTCGGAGCGGCCGTCTTCGCCACGTCGAGGCGCGTCAGCTCGTTGGAGAACTGGTCCAACACCTGCGAGAGCTGTAGCGCGGTGAGGAAGCTGTTGCGCAGGACGTTCTTCGCGATGTCCGCGCGGACCAGCTCGTTGCTGTTGGTGCGCAGCGAGGTGAGGAAGCCCTGGAACGTCACCGCGTCCATGGCGTACTGGCCGTTGCGCGCCATCGCGCAGCCCGGGTCGTTCCCCGTGCCGCAGTCCCGGTAGCCGCCGGGCGGAGGGGGAGGTTGAACTGGCGGCGGAGGCTGCACCGGGGGCGGAGGCTGTACGGGCGGTGGAGGCTGCACCGGCGGAGGCGGCTGGACCGGCGGAGGCATCGGCTGGCCCGGCAGCTGGGCCGTCATCAACTGGGTGTACTGGGCGCCCTGCGCGCTGGAGCTCCACTTCGACGCGTAGCCCAGGGCGTGCTGGGGATTCACCACCCGCGGCGCGGCGAAGCGGGCCACCACCAGGCGCATCGAGTCGCTGGAGAAGAGGTCCAGCACCATGCCCAGCTGGAAGGCCGTCAGGTAGCTGCGCTGGAAGGTGGTCTCGCAGATGCGCTGCCGCTGCGCCTCGCTGGTGTTGGTGCGCAGCGCGTTGAGGAAGCCAAAGAAGGTGGGCGCGTCCATCGGGTACTGGCCGTCGCGCTGCATCACGCAGCCCACGTCCTGGCCCGCGCCCGAGCCGCAGTCGCGCCGCGTCACCGGCTGGGTGGGGGGAGGCTGCACCGGCGGCGGCATCACCGGCGGGGGCGCCGACGGCAGCTGCGGCAGCGACACCCGGAAGGTGACCTCGCGGAAGGCGAGCTCGCGGCCACTGCCGTCGAACACCGACACGCGCGCCACGAAGCGGCCCTGGGAGAAGTCGTCTTCGGCCAGCGTGCTGTAGCGGAAGAAGTGGTTGAAGGCGTTCTTCCAGACGAAGGGCTCGCTGGGCACCGTCCACGCGTTGGTCGTCACCCAGTCGCTCCACTGCCCCTCATAGCTGCGGTAGCGCGCGCCCAGGTAGAAGGTCTGGCCCTGCATGCCAGACATGCGCAGCTCGGGCACGGACAGCTTCACCGCCCGCTCGCCCTCGAAGGTGGCGTTGGTCTGGACCTTGAGCGCGCTGAGCTGCGCGTAGGAAGAGGCGTGGGGCGGCTGGCCTGGCCGGTCGTCGTCATCGTCCCACGGCCGGCCCTGGCCTCTGCGCTCGTTCCACAGGGCCATGCGCGCCTCTTCCAGGTTCTCCAGCGCGCGCTGCAGGTCCTCCAGCACCGGGAAGGGGCAGCCCGAGAAGGACGCCGACGAGGCGTAGCCCGCCACTTCGGCTCGCAGTTGGCCCAGCTCCCGTCCCCTCAGGGAGTCACCCTTCCGCAGGTCGCGCGCCTTCTCGGCAGCGTTGTCCAGCGGGTCGCTCATGGCCGCGCGGCAGCGCCCACCCGCGCGGTCGGCCTTGGTCTCGGCATCCTCCAGGGCGCGTGCGGCGTCCTTCAGCGGCTTCTTGTACGACTGGGCCTGCGCGGCGAGCGGCAGCGCCAGCAATGCGGTGAACAGGACGGCGGAGCAACGGGCGTTCAAGGGCGTCCTCCTGGAAGGCGTTCGGTCGAAGTGACGGCAGGTGCCCGGAGCCATTCACCATGAGGCCGCGGCCGGGCGCCGGAAGGCATGGGTGGCGCGAGCATGTCACCGCGGCAGCCGCGGGGGGATCGTTTTTCACCGCCGCCGCAACGAAGTCCTCCGAGTGAATTCGGATTCGGTACAGTCCGTCGCGCCGGTCCGCATCCGCCGGGCCACCACCCATCAGGAGCCATCCATGAAGAGCCACTTCCTCGTCGTCGCAGCCGTCGCTTCGTCCGTCGCCTTCGCGCAGGTGCAGGTGAAGTCCGGAGACAAGACCGTCGAGGTCGGCGCCGGCGGCGACCTCACCGTGAAGAAGGGCGGGAAGAACGTGAAGGTGAAGACGACGGGCGCCACCACCACCGTCGAGGGCACCACCGCCGCCGGCGAGACGAAGACGGTCGACGTGCAGACGGGGGCCGGCGCCACCACCGTGAAGAGCGGAGACCAGACCGTCCAGGTGAACGCCGCGGGCACCACCGTCACCGACGGCAAGGGCAACACCATCACCGTGGAGAACACCGGCACCGGCCCGGCGCCCACGCTGGCGGACGGCGTGTGGACCGTCACCGGCCAGGGCCGCAGCGGCACGCACGTCTGCGGCGCCAACGAGGAGGTGCGCATCTCCGGCCAGGGGCACACGCTGACCCTCACCGGCCCGTGCAAGAGCGTGCTCGTGTCCGGCCAGTCCAACAACATCGCCACCGACACCGCAGAGACCATCCTCGTGTCGGGCATGAGCAACCAGGTGTCGTGGAAGTCGGGCCCCGGCGGCAAGAAGCCGAAGATCAGCGTGTCCGGCATGGGGAACTCCGCGCCCCAGCTCAAGTGAGGGAAGGGGCCGGAAATCCCTCCCATTTCCGGCGCTGATGAGGCGATTGATCCGCCTTGCGTGACTGAAATGCGGGTGCTACGCGCGCGCCCGCCATGAGCGCTTCGGTTACGACCAGTGGACGCATCACCCAGATCCTCGGCCCCGTCGTCGACGTCGAATTCCCGCCCGGCGGCCTGCCAGAGGTCTACACCGCGTTGAAGGTGACCAACCCGGCCATCTCCAGCCAGCCGGACAACCTCATCATCGAGGTGGCTCAGCACCTCGGCGAGAACTCGGTGCGCTGCGTGGCCATGGACACCACCGACGGCCTCTCGCGCGGCATGCCGGTGAAGAACACGGGCGCCCCCATCCAGGTGCCGGTGGGCAAGTCGACGCTCGGCCGCATCCTGAACGTCGTCGGCGAGCCCGTGGACGAGATGGGCGCCATCAAGTCCGACAAGCACTACCCGATTCACCGCCCGGTCCCCGCCTTCACCGAGCAGTCCACGAAGGTGCAGATGTTCGAGACGGGCATCAAGGTCATCGACCTGCTGTGCCCCTTCACCCGCGGCGGCAAGATTGGGCTGTTCGGCGGCGCCGGCGTGGGCAAGACGGTGCTCTTGCAGGAGCTCATCCGCAACGCGGCCATCGAGAAGGGCGGCTTCTCGGTGTTCGCCGGCGTGGGCGAGCGCACCCGCGAGGGCAACGACCTCTGGAAGGAGTTCCAGGAAGGCAACGTCATCGCCTGCGAGAAGGACGAAAAGGGCCACATCAAGTACGACGACAAGGGCCTGCCCAGGCTGGTCGAGGGCAAGAGCCAGTGCGTGCTGGTGTTCGGCCAGATGAATGAGCCGCCCGGCGCCCGCGCGCGCGTGGCCTTGTCCGCGCTCTCCATCGCCGAGTACTTCCGCGACGAGGAGAACCGCGACGTGCTCCTCTTCGTCGACAACATCTTCCGCTTCACGCAGGCCGGCTCGGAAGTGTCGGCGCTCCTCGGACGCATCCCGTCGGCCGTCGGCTACCAGCCCACGCTGTCCACGGAGATGGGCGCGCTGCAGGAGCGCATCACCACCACCACCAAGGGCTCGGTCACCTCGGTGCAGGCGGTGTACGTGCCCGCCGACGACCTGACGGACCCCGCGCCGGCGACGACGTTCGCGCACCTCGACGGCACCATCGTGCTCAGCCGCGCGCTGACGGAGATCGGCATCTACCCGGCCGTCGACCCGCTCGACTCGACCTCGCGCATCCTGGATCCGCTGGTGGTGGGCCCGGAGCACTACGCCGTCGCGCGCAAGGTGCAGTCGACGCTGCAGCGCTTCCGCGAGCTGCAGGACATCATCGCCATCCTCGGCATGGACGAGCTGTCGGAAGAGGACAAGCTGACGGTGGCGCGCGCGCGGAAGATCCAGCGCTTCCTGTCCCAGCCCTTCTTCGTGGCCGAGGTCTTCACCGGCTCGCCGGGCAAGTACGTGGCGGTCGCCGAGACGGTGCGCGGCTTCAAGGAAATCGTCGAGGGCAAGCACGACGAGCTGCCCGAGCAGGCCTTCTACATGGTGGGCGGCATCGACGACGTGGTGGAGAAGGCGAAGAAGCTGGCGCAGGGCTGACGCGAGGCCACCATGGCGAAGCTGAAGGTCGAAATCGTCACGCCGGAGAAGCGGCTCCTCAAGGCCGAGGCCGACGAGGTCATCGCGCCTGGCGCCTCGGGCCTCTTCGGCGTGCGCCCGGGGCACGCGCCCTTCCTCTCGAAGATGATGGCCGGGCCGGTGACGGTGAACGCCGGCGGGCAGAAGAGCGTGTACTTCGTGGCCGGCGGCTTCGTGGAGGCGGCGCCCGCGCTGGTGCGGGTGCTGGCGGACCAGGCCGAGCCGCAGGCCAGCATCGACGTGGCCGCGGCGCAGAAGCGCATCGCCGACGCCGAGGCGAAGATGAAGGACTACGAGCTGACCGACCCGCGCACCGAAGCCCTGCGGGAGAAAATCCGCGTCGAGCTGAAGCGCATCGAGGTCGCCCGGCCGCAGTAGGCGCAGCGCGCTTGCAGCTGCCGGCCGGTGTCCTCGCGGGCGCTTCGCGCTGGGGTCGAGGAGCGGCCACCGTCACCCTGGTTGAGGCGCAAGTCGCTCCGCGCCACGCCCCACCGCCTCGAGGGCGCTCGTGCGAGCCATTGGTTCGAGTGGAGCGCCGAGGTCCCCCTTGTGTGGCGGCCGCGGTTCGGGCTCTGCTGCCGGCCCGGTGCGTGCCTCTCATCTCCTCGCGCTCGCGTTGAGTGTCCTGGCTGCGTGCGGGCGTACCGAAGTCGTCCGCTACGTCCAGCACCCGCCCGACGCCTCCGTCGACGCTGGGCACGACGCCGGGGTGGACGCGGGCTTCACCGACGGAGGCTGCCCCGTCATCCCCGTGCCGCTCGAGCCCGCCGTCCCCACGGTGATGTTCGTCATCGACCGCTCCGGCTCGATGGCCTTCGACATCGACGGCCGCGAGGACGCGGGGCAGTCGGCGAGCCGATGGGCGGTGCTGGAGGCCAGCCTGCGCGGCGTGCTGCCCCCGCGCGATGAGCAGCTCGCGATGGGCGCGCTGATGTACCCGCTGACGGGCGACACCTGTGACGCCCCGGCCGCGGTGGACCTCTCTCCGGCGAAGGGCAACGCGCAGCGGCTGCTGGCACTCTTCCGCACGCGGCCCATCGGCGGCACGCCCACCTTCGGGGCCCTGGACGTGGCGGCGCGGCACCTGCTGGGGCTGCACACCGCGGGCGCGGCGAAGGCCCTGGTGCTGGCCACCGACGGGGCGCCCAACTGCAACGCAAGCCTCGACCCCTTCAACTGCGTCTGCACCCGGCTCGACGCCACGGTCTGCCAGCTCGACGCGCAGAACTGCCTCGACGACGAACGCACGGTGGCGAAGCTGGACTCCATCTTCCGCGCCACGCAGGTGCCCACCTACATCATCGGCCTGGGCTCGGAATTGGACCGCTTCTCGTCCACGCTGGACCGGATGGCCGTGGCCGGCGGCGTGCCGCGCATGGGCCCGGGCAAGCGCTACTACTCCGCGACGAGCGAGGCCGAATTGACCGACGCGCTGACGCGCATCACCGCGCAGCTCACGCGCTGTACGTACCTCGTCGTCGGGGCCGTGCCGGGCGGGCCGCTGCGCTTCCTCGTCGACGGCGACGAGGTGGCCGAAGGCCCCGAGGGCTGGGAGTGGCTCGACCGCGCCAACGGCGAGCTGACGCTGCACGGCGTCGCGTGCGATCGCGTAGCGAATGGCGGGGTGCCCAGCCTGCTGGTCGATTGCCGCTGACCCGGTCGAGGTCCGCGCAGGTCGGCAGGAGAATCCGCGCTGCGTGCCGGGTGCTTGCGTCGTCCCGTGGGAGGGGGCAATTCGGCCGGGTCGCGTCGCACGGCCCCGTGCCCGCGGCGTTGCGCTCGCATCGTCTTGATGGAGTCGTTTCGCGGCGGGACGGCGTCAGTCCTGCTCCCGCTCTCCAGGCGCCGACGCCCCCGGCGGTCGAGCAGCCCCGCTTGCCATGACCTCGCCTGACGCCGGGGCCTCGAAGCACCGGATTGTCAGCGCCAGGTCTGCGCCCACCACCACCGCCCCTCCGGCCAGGGCCAGCCACAGGCCCCCGACGCCCGTCTTCCACCCGCCGCTCGCGGCCAGCACCGCCAGCAGCAGGCCGACGCTCATCACCACGACTCCAAGCTGGTGGACGAGGAGGGCCCCGGTGACGTCCCGTCGCAGCCGCGCTCCGATGAGCGACAACAGCAACGATGACACCACCCCCAGCAGCACGAGGTGCAACAGCAGAATGACGGAGTGCCGTGAGGTGGCGGCCAGCGCGGTGAGGCCAAAGGCCGCGCCGACCTCGAGACTCGCCTTGAGCGCCCACGCCACCGCGACGCTGCGCAGGAAGAGCCTCAGCCCCCGCTCCAGACGGCGTGACGCGTGCCAGAGGTTGGCGAGCCACAGCGCGGCCGGCACGACGGCGGCCACGGCGGCGACGCGGGCCATGACTCCGAAGGGCGTCTCCATCGCCTCCGGGACGCCCAGGGGGAACATCAATGCGGTGAGGGGCGCCATCCACCCCAACTGCCACCGCAGCAGCCGCGCCTCGAGGGGCGCGCCCCGCAGGGCGAGGAAGCGCGCGGTGAGGCCCACCACCCCGAAGAGGAAGAAGCCGGCGAAGGTGGTGAGGAAGGCGGCGACGGCCAACTTGCCCCACAGCGGCTCCTGCCGGGTGACGAGGAGGACGACGCGCGAGAGCGCCGCCCCCGCCGCCACCACCACGTACCAGCACGCGACGCGCAGCCACGCCACGTCCGCGTCCCGGTGGCCCCGCGCGCGGCGCAGGAAGAGGGTCACCACCACGCCCCACGCCACCAACGACGCGGCAGAGACGATGACGCCCGGCCGCCCGTAGCCCGAGTGGAGAAAGGCCACGAAGGTGGCGCCCGACACGGCCACCACCAACCAGAGCGTGCGGCGCACCGTCACGTCCGTCGCCCCCACGCGCTCGAAGAAGAGGACGAAGAGCGCCAGCGCCGCCCAGCCGAAGTACAGCGTGTGCGAGTGCGCGTGGAGCGCATCTCCGAAGCTGAAGAAGGACAGCGGCGTCACCATGGCCGCCCGCAGCAGCACCCCCAGCCCCGTGGCCAGCAACAGGAAGAGAAGCGCGAGGCGCAGGAAGCGCTCCATGGCGGCGGCTTAGCGGCTTTCGATGCGGCGTGCGCTAGAAGGAAGGGCGTGGCCAGCGACGAGGAAGCCCCTCCCTTCGAGTTGTTTCACGCCATCGCAGACGAGGGCAGCGCGCGGGTGCGTCGGTACGTGAAGGAGCACGAGCTCTTGTCGGAGCTCCGCTTCCGCAACGTGACGTACCCGGAGGTGCTGGCGGATCTCACCGCGCGCGGCGGGAAAGACGTCCCCGCGCTGTGGGACGGCACGCAGCTCTTTCAGGGCGCAGACGCCATCATCGCGCGGCTGGACGCGCATCGGGACGTGGGCCGGCGCTGAAGGCGTGTGGGACGTCAGGCGGGGTGGAACCGACACCTCGGCGAGGGCGTACCATCGGCGCACTCACTCCCGGGAGAATGTCCATGCGCTTCCTCGCCCTCTGCCTGGCCCTCGTCACCGTCCCCGCGCTCGCGCAGTCGCAGCCGAAGCCCGCCGCGAAGAAGCCGCCCGTTCAGAAGGTCGACTTCAACGACCCGGACTTGATCAACGGCACGCTCCAGGGCCCGGACGGCGAGGTCGTCGTGGGCAAGCCGCGCCCCGTCTTCGAGTCCTTCAAGCTGGTCCGCGACAATTTCAACGACAAGCTGATGGCCAGCGTCGACGAGATGTAACCCCTCGTCGCCGGGCAATTTTCGGCCGCACCGCAACCACCGCAGGGCTCCCGGGTTGAAGGCCGCGTAGGCCGGAACCAACCCCTGGAGGAGCCCATGAAAGTCCGTCTCTCCCTGCTGTCCCTGTCCCTCGCTGTCGTCACCCTCTCCACCGCCGGATGCCAGGGCGCGCTGACGGACGACGAGCAAGCCGTCGGCGAGGCCACCTCGTACCTCACCGCCTCGGAGGAGACGGGCGACCTCGCCTCGGAGGCTGTCGCCGCGGAAGAGGTGACGGTGATGGAAGCGGAGGCCGAGGACGCGGCGGTGCTGCCCGAGCTGCCCTCGTCTGACGCGGACGGGGTGTGCAACTTCGGCGCGGTGAAGGCGCGCGTCATCGCCCGCTACGACGCCAACGGCGACGGCGTGCTGGGCCCGGTCGAGCGCCAGGCCCTCAAGGCGGACCTCGAGGACCGCACCCACCACCCGCTGGCGACGCGCTTCGTCATCAAGCACCGGCTGCACGTGCTCAAGCGCCTGAAGTGGGTCTTCGACGAGAACTCCGACGGCGTGCTGTCGCCCGAGGAGCGCACCGCGCTGGTGGACGCCATGCAGGCCCGCTGCGAGCGCGTGAAGGCGAACGTGATGCAACGGTTCGACGCGAACGGCGACGGCGTGCTGGACGCCACGGAGCGGCAGGCGGCAAAGGCGGCGCTGGTGGCCCGCATCCAGGCGGCGCGGCAGGAGGTGTTGAGCCGCTACGACGCGAACGGCAACGGCGTGCTGGACCCAGGCGAGCGGCAGGCGTTCAAGGCTGACCTCATCGCCGCGTGGCAGGCGAAGAAGGCCGAGGTGAAGGCGCAGTTCGACGCGGACAGCGACGGCACGCTGAATGACGCGGAGAAGCTGGCCCTCAAGCAGCACCTGCAGCAGCGCATCATCGAGGGGCGCGACGCGGAGTAGCCCGGCCCTGACACCTCGCAGCAGGCGCCCACCGGCGAGGAGTCGGTGGGCGTCGTCGTGTCTGGGTCGTGATGCGACGCGGAGTGGCCAGTCCTGACACGCGGAGCAAACGGTTGGCGGTGTCCTAGGCCGAGACGCGACGGGGAGTGAGCCGGCCCTGACACGCGGAACCAGCGGTGTCGCCGCGTCTGGGCCGAGCGCGACGGGAGTGAGCCGGCCCTGACACGCGGAGCAGGCGGTTGGTGGGCGTCGTCGTTTCCGTCCCCCGGCGTGGTGTGGACCGCCCCTGAGCCGCGGGGCGCGTGCGTCGGGCTCCACGAGCGGCTCGACCTCCTCCGGACCAACTCGAGGCCCGCCGGATGCACGCCCTTCGTCTCATGACGACGCGACGCGAGTGTGTGCAACAGCTTGCGGCGGGCGCGGCCTTCATGGCCCTGGGTGGCTGCCGCACGATGAGTGGCCCCGACGGCAGCGGGGCGCAGGTTTTGCCGCCGCCCAGCGTGAAGAAGCCGTCCAGCCTGGTGGCGCTGGTGCGGCCGTCGGCGTACCCCTCGCTCGCCGACGCGGTGCGTGACGCGGTGGCGAAGGCGGGGGGCCTCGGCTTTCTGCGGGAAGGCCAGCGGGTGTTGCTCAAGCCGGCGGTCAACAGCACGCGGCCGTACCCGGCGACGACGGACCCGGAAGTCATCTTCACCATCGCGCAGTTGGTGAAGGACGCGGGCGCCATTCCCTTCATCGCGGATCGCACCGTCTTCTCGAGGTCGACGGCGCTCACCTTCCACGCGCTCGGCCTCGACGAAGCCGCGCGGCAAGCGCACATCAGTTGTCAGGCGCTGGACAACACCGCGGTCGTCTCGCGCTCACACCCGCTGGCGACGCACTGGAGCGACGGCGCGGTGCCCATCTACCAGCCGGTGTTGGAGGCCGACCACCTCATCAACCTCTGCACGCCCCGCACGCACCGCCTGGGTGACTTCACCATGGCGCTGAAGAACCTCGTGGGTGTGGTGGACTCGTCGGCGCGGCTGGGCATGCACCTGCCATCGGGCTTCAGGGAGCGGCTGGCCGAAATCAACCTGGTGGTGCGGCCCTCGCTGGTGGTGATGGACGGGCGCCAGGGCTTCGTCGACGGCGGGCCGGACTCGGGCGACCAGGCGGCGCTGGACTTCCTCGCGGTGGGCGCGGACCCGGTGGCCATCGACGCGGTGGGCCTCGCGCACCTGCGGCTGGAAGGCGCCAACGAGCGCATCATGCAGGGCAGCGTGTGGCAGTTGCCGGTGATGAGGCGCGCGGTGGAGTTGGGGCTCGGTGTCGCTTCCGCGGAGGAAATCACGCTCGCGGGCCCGTCAGTCGAAGACGAAGCGAAGGTGCGCGCGCAGTTGAGTTGATGGCGGGAAGCCGGCTCTCCCGGGAAGGCTGTCACGGTTGCCTTGCCGTCGGCGAAAAACGCGCCCTGCGCCCGGATGGCCGCGACACCGGTTGAGCGCCTCGCGACTCGCCGCTGCAAGCGCGGCGGCGTCAGCCTCGCTCCCAGAGACTCCGGGGCAGCCCGGGCCACGCTACCCGCCCCTCGTTCGTCCGCTCGGGTACCCACGAAGTCCGCTAGCGTGCGGCCAGCATCATGAGCGGCATCGAGATTCTGCGCGGCTTCCACAGCGAGGCCGAGGGCTTCCCCCGCGTGCTGCGCGTCTTCACGCCCCGGCAGTACGACGAGCAGCCCGACACGCGCTTCGGCCTCATCGTCATGCACGACGGGCAGAACGTCTTCGAGCACCCGGAGACGGCGCGCTGGCCCAACTGGCAGGCCAACTTCGCGCTGCAGCGCCTCCTCGACGAGGGGCGTGTGGGCCCGTGGCTCATCGTGGCGGTGGACCACGGGTTGGGGCGCTTCGAGGACTTCTCTCCGTGGGACGAGCCGCGCGACGGCGTGAAGGGGCGCGGCGACGTGTACTGCCGCTTCATCACCGAGCAGTTGGTGCCGTGGGCGCGCGCGCGCTACCGCCTGCGAGACGAGCCGTGGTGGACGGCGACGGTGGGCTCCAGCCTGGGCGGCCTCATCTCGCTCTACCTGGGCCTCACCCGGCCGGACGTGTTTGGACGCATCGCCGCGCTCTCTCCGTCGGTGATGTGGGGCGGCGACGAGCTCTTCCGCCGGTGGACGAAGCACACCCGGCAGTGGACGAAGCTGTACCTCGACGCGGGAGAGAACGAAGGCCTCGTGCGCGGCTGGAACATGCCGTACGGCGAGAAGGTGAGGGCTTTCCACCAGCACCTGGTGTCCCTGGGCTACGCCCCGCACGAGGTGCAGTGCTGGCTCGAGCCCGGTGGCATCCACAGCGAGGCCGACTGGCAGCGGCGGCTCCCTGAGGCGCTGGCGTGGGCGCTCGGGACTTGAGCCGCGCCCGCCCCCCCCGGCGGCGACTTCCGACTGGCGACGAGTTCGACTGGCGACGACTTCGGCTGGCGACGGCTCCGGCTGGCGACGGCTCCCGCTGGCGGCGGCTCGGGCTGGCGATGACTCCGGCTGGCGACGACTCCGGCTGGCGACGACTCCGGCTGGCGACGACTCCGGCTGGCACCGGCGTGGACTACGCCGTCGCCTGGATGAACTGCGCGTCAGCCTGCACTTGCGCGAGGTCCGGATGGCGCACCAGCACCAGGTACTCCCCCATGGCCGCGGCGAGGGCCCCGGGCATCTCGCGGTCCCACAGCAACCTCTCCCCGAGGTGTGCGCGCAGCGCCTGGTGGTCCGCCCGGTAGTGCCGCCCGGCGCGGCGGCTCGCGTGCAGCACGTGGTACTTCGGCGTCCAGCGGAAGGACTTGAGGTCCTGCCCCGCCACCATCCGGGCCCACAGGTCGTACACGTCGATGTCCGCCGAGTAGTTCATCATGTCGGTGGTGAAGCCGCCGGGGGGGCGCACGTTGATTTCGAGCGCGCGGTGGCTTCCGTCGGCCAGCCGGAAGAACTCGATGTGGAAGAAGCGCCCGCGCACGCCGAAGGACTCCACTGTGCGCCGGCCGTAGTCTCGCAGCTGCGCGGGAATCTCCCGCACGTTCCAGTACGTGAAGTCGAGCTTCTGGTTGACGACCTCCATGATGCCGCTGGAGTACTCGTGCGACGTCTCGAAGACGATGTGCCCCGCGTCGTCCACCAGCCCGTCGTAGCTGACGATGGCGCCGGTGATGAAGGGCTGCACGAGGTAGCCGGCGAGCGGCTCCTTCAAGACAGCCTCGAGGCCCGCGTCGTTGTTCACCTTGAAGGTGCGCTGTGCGCCCACGCCCGTGTTGGGCTTGAAGATGAGCGGGTAGCCCTGGCTCTTCGCGAAGGCGCGCGTGCCCGCCTCGGTGGTGTGAATGTGCCCCACCGGTCCGGGGATGTGCGCGGCGGCGAACAAGTCACCCATGCTGGACTTCGCGCGCCAGCGCTGCAGCGTCTCGGGGCGCGGGCCGGGTACGTTGAAGTCCTCTCGCAGCCGGCCTTCCAGCGTCAGCCAGTGCTCGTTGTGCGACTCGATGCGGGCGAGGCGGCCGTGCCTGGCGATGAGGTGCGCGGTGGCGCGCATGGCCGAGTCGTAATGTGCGTCCATGTCCGGTACGTGCACGTACTCGCCCAGCGCCGCGCGCAGCTCGTGGTTGAGCTCGTGGGGCGGGGTGTCGCCCATGCCCAGCACGTTGATGCCGTGGGCGCGCAGCGCGGTGCAGAAGCGGAAGAACTGCGGGGGAAACGCCGGAGAGAGGAAGAGGACGTTCATGCCGGTGGCGCGAGTAGAGCACGGCACGGGCGGCGATCCACCGAAGAGGAGCGCTGCGCTTTCAGGGGCCCAGGCGCACCGGCGTGACGTCCGTCTTGGCGAAGGCCTCGCCCTTGAATAGCAGCGGCAGCCCGGCGTGCTGCGCCACGGCATACGAGCAACAGTCGCCGATGTTGAGGCCGGCGGCGTGGCGCCCCTTGCCGAAGCGCAACCATGCCTCGCGCGCGAGGGTGACGTGAATGGAGCTGAGCGGCACCACCTCGATGGCCAGCCGCTGAACCAGCGCGTCCCACGCCATCAGTCCTTGCGGCCCCTTCTTGCTGCCGATGACGATGGCCGTCTCCAGAATGGAGAAGGAGCTCGCCCACACCTCCGCGGCCGCGGCGATGGCCCGCGCGATGGCCACCTGCTCCGGTTCACCCAGGAGCAGCGCCACGAAGGCGGAGCTGTCCACCACCATGGCGTCGCTCACGGTGTACCGTGCTCGTCGTAGCCGAGGATTTCGTCCGGGCTTCGCGGGTCCTGATCCGGCAGGCGCGCGCACTGCTGGGCCAGCTCCAGGACGCGATCGAGCTGGTGATCGACCACGCGCCGCGCTCTCAGCCGCGCCAGCCGCTCCCGCAGCGCCTGGGCGATGGCCTCCGTCACCGTCTCGTCCGCCTCACGCGCCACCAGCCGGGCCAGCCGCTCCGCTTCCTCATTCTTGATGTTCAGCGCCACAGATTCTTCCTTACTGGAAAGAATCTGCCTCCGCACGGGCGGCCCGTCAAATATGACGTACTTTCGGGCGATTAGGGGGAGTGCGGGGTGCTCTGAGGATGCTCCCCGGCTGCAGGGTGCTCTGAGGACCCCTCTGTCTCTGGTCTTCAGCGCAGTTGGGCCCGCAGCTTCGCCGCCTCGTCCTCCAGCTTCTTCGCGCTCGCCATCATCGTCTCGAGCTGTTCGCCGCGGGGCAGGAGCGGGGACAGCACCTTCTCGGCCTTCGCGAGGTCGACCGGGTACAGCTGGGCCAGGGGCACGCGGGCCGACCGGATGGCGCGGCGGAGGGACACTTCAGCGTCGTCCAGCTTCGCCTCCACGGCTTCGAGCTGCCGGCGCAGGCGCCCGTCGGTGGGGTGGGCCTGCACCTGGTCGAGCAACGTCGCCCGGCGCTGCGTGAGGGAGGCGTGGTCGCGCGTGGCCTTCGCCAGCTCGCGGTTCTCCGACGCCATCGAAGGGAAGGACTTCGTCAGCATCAAGAGCTCGGCCTGCGACGCGGTGAACATGTGCGCGCGCAGCTCGCCCAGGCGCAGCGACAGCTTGGTGCGCACCGACACCAGCTCGCGCTCGACCTCCGCGAGGCGCACGGCCGGGTGCTTGCGAGCCGCCGCCGCCGTCTCGAAGGAGTCGGGCCGCACCACCGACAGGCGCGGCTGCGCAGGAGGCGCGACAGGTGTGGAGCGCGACGGCACGACAGGGGCAGTGCGGACGGCGGTGACGGTGGGCATGGGAAGCTCCTTGGAGTGTGAGTGAACGGCGTGTGCCCATGTCGGAGAGCAACCCACGCGCCAACGCGGGCTGCCGTGTTCTCAGGGGCCTGGGCTTCTCGAGACATGAGAGACTGCCGCGGCGGATCAGGCATGCGCGAACCACTGTTGCCGGGTTCGCAACACACGCGGAGGGAGGCCCGTGGCCCAGCGACGAAAGAGCAGGCGTGGTGCGGGAAAGAAGCGGTCCGTGCCGAAGCGCGCGCGGAGGAAGTCTGGCGCGACGAAGAAGGCGCGCGGGAAGAAGCGCGTCGCAGGCGCGCGGAAGACGAAGCCGGCGGCGAAGGCGAAGAAGCGAGTCCCTGCCGCGAAGAGGAAGCGCCCGTCGTCGGGGCGCCCGCCGCCTCCTCCGGTGACCGCGCCACTGGCGGAAGACGTCACCACCGCGCACGAGGTCTTCGACCCGACGGCCACGCAGCAGCTGTCGGCGGCGGAAGTCGTCGGCGACATCGAAGAGTCGATGGCGCTGGACAAGCTGACGGACCGCTGAGGTCGCGAGCCGCTCTCTTCCCACGGAAGGGGCTCAGCGGCGGGCTGGCAAGCTGGTAGAGGCGACGGGCGACGGGACCTTCGGCGAGCCACCCCGCTCGTGCTCCCCACGGAAGGGCTTCAGCGGCGGGCTGGCAGCTGGCAGAGGCGACGGGCGACTGGACCTCCGGCGAGCCTCCCCGCTCGGTCGCGTGCGTGTCACCGTCTCCGCCGGTGTTGCACGTCTCGGTGGCAGGATTTCGTCGGCCTTGCGCCGCCTGCGCGTGAACTCCTCGCCGATGCCCCTGGGGCGCCTGCGCTCGCTTCTCGTGTGGGCTTTGGTCGAGCGTCCGCTCACGCGTGCGGGCGCCGCTCGTCCGGGAGGCCGGACAAGTCCGGAATCACGCGCCACTCGTCGGCGTCCTCGTCGAACACGCCGCCGCGCTTGAGCGCGCAGTCCCAGCACACCTGCACGCCACCCTCACCGGCAAACGCGTGGCTTGCGTCGAGACCGAGCTCCAGCCCGCAGTCGAAGCAGACATTCAGCCCTTCCTCACGTTCGTCGCGTGGCAACATGGCCGCCTCCTTTGCGCCGGAGAGAAGAGGCATTCTCCGTGCCGGGCTTCGGCCGCTGTCGCCGCCTGAAGTCGCTGGACGCGCCATCGCCCGGGCGCGCAGGTTTCGCGTCGACCTCTTCGCCCGCGAAATCATCGCGCGTCACCCGCAGCCGGCCGGCGCCCTTCACTTTCAGAAACGAAAGATGACGCCCGCGCCGCCTCCGGAGGCCGTCACCGTCGGCACCACGGCCTCGAGCCGCACGGGATGTCCCGCGGGGTGCCAGGTGAAGCGCGAGCTCCGGTAGCGCACCACCCAGCGGCCGATGAAGAAGCCCATCGCCGCGCCGAAGAGCGTCTCCGAGGCGTAGTGGTAGTCATCCAGCACGAGGCCCACCGCCAGCCCCGCGCCCGCGCCCAGCAGCAGCGCGTACAGCCACGGCTCGTCGAAGTACGTCGTGTACGCGCCGATGAGGGCGAAGAGGCTGGCGGCGTGGCCCGACGGAAAGCCGTCCGCGAAGAAGGTGGCGTTGGGCCCGTGAAAGGTCCCGGCGCCAGTCCTCCACAGCACGCCCTCGCGGCCCGACAGCAGCTTGATGATGACGTGGTAGAGCTGCGCGACGCTCCACGCCTCGATGGCCAGCGTGCTGGACTCGAGCAACTCCGGGTGCCCGCCGAGCGCCCCCGCGAGCAGCAGGGACACGGGCACCGCCACCTGCACGCCGACGATGATGACGTTGGAGACGGGGCTCCACAGGTGGAAGCCGCCCGGCGTCGGGCCCGACGGACACACCTGCGAGTCGGCCGGAGGGTGCGTGCAATTCACCCCCCGCGCGTCGTGCAGCGCGTCCTGCAGCCGCGCGTCCAAGGAGCGCCCGTCGACGTCGATGAGCATGCCCACCGTCGCCGCGAGGGACAGCGTCAGCGCGGTCCACTCCAGCGCCGTGAAGTTGAGGAAGCTGGACGGAATCGACAGCAGGTCCGCGAACGAGCGCGTGACGAGCCCCTTCGTCCACCCCCACGGCCCTCCCGGCCGGTAGCGCCACGCCTCGCCGAGGAAGATGCCGCGGGGCTCCGGTGCGTCTTCGGGTTGGCCGTGTCGTGCCCCCGGAGGCGCTGCGGGCGAAGAGGTGCGCTCGAACTGTTCCTCTGCGTGGGCGGCCAGGGAAACCGCTGCGATGAGCGGAAGCAGGCGAAACACGGCTCACCTCTGCCCGGCATGGTACCGTTTGGGGCACTTCGGGAGGGAATTCATGATCGGTCGGGTAGGAGTCGTGCTCGTGTTCCTCGGAACGCAAGCGCTGGGAGCCCCAGCGGATGCGGGCGTTCGCGGCAAACCGGACGCGGGCGTCAGCTTTCCAGGGCTGGAGGCCTTCTCGGGCGGCTCCATTCTCAAGCTCGAACAGCAACCAGAGGTCTACGGCTTCGACGTCACCATTCATTCGGGAATGCTGGACAACGCGGCCGCGTCGCGCTGCACCGACCTCGTCTCCTGGGCGCAGTGGCGGCAGGACATCTTCTCGTACGGAGACAGCGCAGCGCACTTCGACAACTGCGCCTGGGACGAGTCGCTGGCGCTCATCCAATCGCTCCTGGCCGAAGTAGAGCAGTTGATCGCCGAGGCGCGGCTGAGGAAGGCTGCCGGCAAGTCCTACGAGTGGATGTACGACGACGGGCTGCACGCGCTCGGACGAGCCGTGCACGGCATCGAGGATTTCTACTCGCACACCAACTTCATCGAACTGAACAAGGACGCCGCGAAGGAGAGCGAGTTGATGAAGCTGGAACTGTGGCTCCCGACTGCGCGTCAGGCGATCGAGGGTCTCAAGACGAAGGGGCTGGTCAGCGGCGTCTACGGCGGCAGCAACCCCAAGCACTGCGCCAGCAACGCGCTCACCCACGAACAACTCGCGAAGGACAACAAGAAGACAGCGACGGGAAAGCGGCCGTTTCCCGCGAACTGGGCGAACGGCAGGAATCACCACCTGGTTGCCCTCGACGTCGCGCGCGACGCGGGCGGGCGCTTCCTGCAGTACGCCTTCAAGCGCTGGCCCGAGCTCGCCCAGCACTGCGCCCCGGCGATGTGGCACGGGGTACTGTTCGAAGAGCGCAAGTGAATCGTCGACTCGTCGCCGCCGTGCTCTTGAGCGCGTCGACGGGGCTGGCCCAGTGGCGCCCTGTACCAAGGTGCCGCATCAGCCACCAGCGGGCCCTCGTGGCTGAGGTTCAGTATGTCGTTCAGCGGTTGCAGCAAACAGCGAAGTGGCTGGAAGATAACGACCCAGCGCGAGCATCAATCGGCCGCGGGCCGATGATCGAGATCGGTGAATCCCCTGCCCAGTGGGGGTGGAGCGTCCCTGTCGACGTCACAGTCACTCTGGTGACGGACGCCCGAGAGGGTCAGGTCGATGACGAGGGGTGTGTCGTTCCGTTCGCCGCTGCCGTGGGCGCCCCGGACGCGTTGACGGTGAAGGGTCTGTGCGAGGCCGCACCAGGTAACGAGATCCGCTGCTCGGCCGAGGGAGTGGCGCTGCTCGTTCAGCAGCCGGTGGCACTGAAGTTCGTCCTCGCCCACGAACTCCATCACCTGCGCCAGGGCGCGCCGGGGGCCTTCAGCTCCTGGCTGTTCGTCGACTTGAAGCGCACCCGAAAACAGAAGCTCGAGCTGCTCCGGGTTGCCGCGTGTCAGGAGCGTGAGAAGGCCATCGAGGCCGAGCTCGCCGCTGATCGCTTTGGCATCGTCGTCGGGGCGATGGACGAGGACATCGCCGCCGCCAGCCCATTCAGCGCCGAGGCGTACGTGCGCAGCCTAGCCGGCGGCCAAAGTCCGGAGTGCGCGGGGAAGGAAGACGCCCTGCGCGGCATGATCGGTGCCGCCCACGCCCTTGAAGGGTGGCGCGCCACGCTGGGCCTGGCCCCCTCTGTGCCCGCCGACCCCTCGCAGCTCCTCCGGGATACGCTGTGTCGGTGCGAAGGGTCAGGTGTCTGGCCCGTCCTCTCGGTGACTCACCCCTCGCCGACGTTGCGGGTGGCTCGGCTCATCGGCCGCCTCGGAGACATCGTGACCTTGGAGCGCAAGCTCGCTGGACTCGACGGCCCTGCGCCGACCGCACCACGCTGGCGAGCCACCGCTCCCCTGGTCTCCGCCCGGGGGTCCCAAAGAGGCTGGACCGCAGGCGGCCTGCGCTTCGGAGGAGGACAGGAGGGGCTGACCATCTCCATCGGCGCTTCCTCTTCGGAGCTGCCCGTGCCCGAAGACCTGCTTCTCTCCACCGACTTCGGGTGGCTCTCCCACCAGCGCCTCGCCTGTCGTGCTCCCCAGGTTCAGGTTCTCTTCGACGGCTTGTTCGTGCTGATGCAGCCCCTCCTGGACGAGGTCGAGCGCTTCGAGCGCTTTGCCAGCGATGCGTGCGTGCTGGTGAACCAGGCCTACGGTGACGACACCGTTCTGGCCGGGTGTGACTGCCGCCCCTAGAAGGCATGGAAGTCGCTGATTTCAAAGCACTTGGCGTGGCGCAACCGGTCCACTCACCTGTCGCCCCACGTAACGGGCCTTTGCCGACACTGGCGCATGTCCACTCCGACTTCGTTGCACACCAGCCTCCCCCATCGGGTTTCACCAGCCGTACGCGGCGCGTCAAACGCCGTCGACCTCGTTCAAGGAGCCCGTTCCATGTTCCCGCTGATGCGGCGCGTGTTCGCGCCTGTGCTCGTCGTGTGTGCGCTGCTGGCCTCCGCCTGCGGCACGGCCGACCTCACCATGTCCGAGTCGGACCTCTCGAAGAACGACCCGTTCGTGAAGGTGTCGCGCGAGGCCTTGTCCACCTTCGGGGCCGACGGTGGCGCGCTGGGAATCACCACCGACGACACCTTCTACGTCGCCATCCACAAGTCGCAGCTGGGGCAGCGCTGGTTCCTCTCGGCCTACCTCACGCAGTGGCACCCGTCGGAGAACACGCCGGTGAAGAGCCTCGGCACGCGCGTGGTCAGCTTCAAGGTGCAGAACGGCAAGCTCTTCGTCTTCGACGTCACCGACGGCCACACCTGGAGCGACGTGCTCGACCCGTCCGTCATCGTCGAGGCGTACCCCGTCGTCACCACCAACGCGGAGTTCAACGCGCTGCCCGGCGCGGCCAACTACGTCCTCTTCGACCCGGCCGCGGGCCTGAATCGCTTCGGCGTGGAGGGCGACGAGCTGGCGCAGCAGTACTGGGCGCGCTTCCAGACGGACCTGACCTTTCTCCAGGGCTTCAAGACGCTGGCCGACGGCGTGTCGTGGGAAGAGGTCTTCACCGGCTACACCGAGTACGCGGGCCCAGGCATCCTCGACTACGCGCAGCCCTTCCGGGCCTCGGGCACGCTGCGCATGACGCTGCGGCGCTACCAGCAGAGCCCCGACTTCACGCCGCTGGAGTACAGCCCGACGTCGACGAAGCAGTACTTCTGGTCGTCGCACTGGCAGTACGTGCAGAACGAGCCGCGCTACCGCCAGTGGGCGGTGAAGTGGAACATCAAGCCGGGCATGCAGCCCATCGACTGGCGCATCTCGAAGTCGCTGGAGGTGCTGGAGCGCGACCCCCGCCTCGCCGGCATCGACGTGCGCGGCGCCATCACCCGCGGCGTCGAGCGCTGGAATGACGCCTTCGGCTTCCAGGTCTTCCGCGTGGTGCCCACGGGCGCCTCCGACTCGCCGGGCGACGACGACAAGAACTTCATCGTGGTGGACCCCAACCCGGGCGCCAACCTCGCCTTCGCCAACTGGCGCGACAACCCCAACACCGGGGAAATCCGCGGCGCGTCCGTCTACTTCTCGTCGGCCTTCGTCTACAGCGCGCTCGAGCACGACGGCGGCGCGCCCGAAGACGCGGGCATGCCCGAGGTGGATGGCGGTGCGCCGCTCCAGGACGCGGGTACGCCCGAGGTGGATGGCGGCGCGCCCGAGGTGGACGGCGGCGCCCCTGTGGACGGTGGCAGCCCCGGCGCCTGTGCGCCGTCGCTCGTCATCAGCCAGGTCTTCGGCGGCAACTCGCAGGCGGGCTCCTTCGCGCAGGACTTCGTCGAATTGCACAACCGCTCCGCTGCGCCTGTGGCGTTGAACGGCCTCTCGCTGCAGTACGGCTCGGCGTCGGGCACCGCGTGGCAGGTGTTCCCCCTGTCCGGGACGGTGGCGCCCGGCGGCTACTTCCTCGTCGGGCTGGCGGCGCTCGTCGCGGACGGCGGGGTGGCGCTGCCCCAGGTGGACCTGCGCGGCGGCCTGGCCCTTTCTGCCACCGCGGGCAAGGTGGCGCTGGTGGAAGGCGTCACGGCGGCCACCGGTGCGTGCCCCACAGGCCCTGTCGTCGTCGACTTCGTGGGCTACGGCGCCACCAACTGCGCTGAAGGCGTCTTCTCCGCGCCCACGCTGTCCACCACGTCGTCGGCGCAGCGGCTCGACCAGGGCTGCCAGGACGTCAACGTCAACGCTGCGGACTTCGCGACGGGCACGCCGGCCCCGCGCAGCAGCCTGTCCGCGCCGTACGCCTGCAGCTGCAGCGTGGCTTTCACCACTCCGCCGTCCTCGACCCTCGACGGCGGCGCCGCGCTGGTGCCTCCGCCCGCCACGGGCCGTCCGGCCGCCCGCCTGGTGTGGGAGCCGATGACGCCCGGCGAGACGTGTGCGCTGGAGCGTGAGCAGGTGGCCACCATCCCCCCGGGGATGACGCGCCGCGAGTTCATCGAGAACGTCATCACGCACACCATCCTCCACGAGGTGGGCCACACCTTGAGCCTGCGCCACAACTTCAAGGGCAGCCTGCAGGGCTCGTCCGTCATGGACTACACGCGCGACGAAGACGCGTCGCTGCTGCCCCGGCCGGGTGCCTGGGACATCGCGGCGGTGCGCTAC
This sequence comes from Myxococcota bacterium, assembly GCA_040752975.1. Lineage (GTDB taxonomy): Bacteria > Myxococcota > Myxococcia > Myxococcales > Myxococcaceae > JADLDB01. The sequence continues at coordinate 9,114 of JBFMHF010000072.1, read as the reverse complement.
CTCTACGGACTGGACACCGCGCCGGCTTCGCAGCCCTTCTGCACCGACGAAGACACCTGGGTGGACGCGTCGTGCGACCGCTGGGACACCGGCGCCAACCCTCTCACCGACGACCTCGGGCCCGCCTTCGTGCAGAAGGTGCGGCAGAACCTCGCCGAGACGCGCGGCGTGACGTACGCCGACATCCACACCATCACCCGCTACGTGCGCGCGCCGTCGACTGAGGCACAGCGGCTCGAGGCCTTCAACATCCTGATGAGCGAGGTGGCGCCGCCCCTGCGCGCGGACGTGCTGGCCATGGGCCCCAACGCGGAAGCCTGGGCCGACACGCTGGCGGTGGCCTTCCTGCAGAACCTCTTCGTCGACCCGGCCGAGTGGCGCGACCCCATCGCCGCCAACCCGTACCTCGGCGACCCGACCTTCCACGCGCGGGTGGTGGCGGTGGCGAAGAACATGCTCATCAACAGCGACGGGCACCGCTTCATCGCCAACCGCCGCGTCGTCGTCGACGTGCTGAAGGCGATGCAGACGAACGAGGCGTATGACGCGCTGGTGACGGCGCGCGCGGCGCTGGTGACGGAGAGGAGCCGGTACAACGCGCAGGGGCAGGCGCAGATGGACGACCTCATCCGTCGGCTCGACCTCGCCTGCTCGCCGTACTTCCGCTGACGTGACACCTTTCTCCCTCTCCCTCGCCGGGGGAGGGAAGTCAGCCTCGGCGTCGCGTAGAGTGGGGCGAACGCTCTCCGAAGAGGCCCCCATGCTCCGACAGGTCGCGCTGTCCATCGCAGTCCTCTCGTTCGCGTCTTCGCTCTCATCGTGCGGCAGCAGCACCTCGGACCTGTCGCTCAACGTGACGTGGTCCTTCCAGACGGGCGACTGCGCGACCAACAACGTCACCACGGTGCGCGTCACCTGGGGCCCGTCGGGCGGCACCCTCACCGACGTGGACTTTCCCTGCGCGGCGGGCGGAGGAAAGCTGGGCGAACTCTCACCCTCGGGAGGCTCGTACACCATCCGCGCGGAGGGCCTGGACGCGGGCGGCGTCGCGCGGGTAACGCACCTGGGCACGTCGTTGATGGTGAAGTCCTCCGGCACCGGCGGAGAGCCTGTCGCCCTCACGCTGCGTCCCAAGCCCGCCGACGTCGTCGTCACCTGGACGTTGGGGGCCACGGGGTGTCCGTCGTCGGTGGTGTTGCCGTACTTCATCTCCATCTACCGGCCGCCGGCGCAGGCGGGTGGCGCGTTGACGGACAAGGTGAAGGAAGAGCAGGAGACGTGCAGCGCGCGCACCGCCACGCTGACCTCCATCGCGCCGGGCGCGTACGTCGTGGAAATCGACAGCCGGGCAGTCCAGCCAGCGATTCGCGCGACGAAGGACGTCACCGTCGTCGCCGGAGAGAATGCCCAGGTCGCCTTCCAGTTGTGAAAGCCCCGACCGACGCGGCTCCAGGGCGCAAGCCGTCGGCGCTCGCTGACCCTGCCTCCCGGTTGGGCACCCGTCGCGATGGCGGCGGGAAAAAGCCGCCGCCGGAGTTCGAGTTACCTGCCGCCGCTGACGAGGAATTCGTTGTAGGACGGCGACAGCACGCGCTGCGCGTATTCGGCGTATCGCGCGCGTGTGTCTTCGGTGACGACGCCTGACACCTGCGCGCCATTCCAGATGAGGGCGCCCGGCTTCGGGGGAGCCAGGCGCGCGGCGGTGGTTTCGGACGGCTGGGAGGCGGACTGCGCACCGGCGATGGCGATGATGTTGGGGTACTTTCCGCACAGTTCCCTGGCAATCAGCTCCTGCTGGGCGAGCACCGACTTCGTCACGGCGGGCTTGCTGACTGCCTCGTTGTTGACGGTGAAGAGTTGCTGCGAGCCGACTTCCAGGACGCCCGTGATGACGTGGCCCGGCCGTGTCGCGTACTGCACCTCGAAGCGCCGCGCGCCGTCCGCTGTCGTGATGCCGCCCAGCAGCCGGTGCGTGAGGTACGCGAAGCCCTCGCAGTCGACGATGCGCCGGCCCGCGTCGTCGAAGGGCTGGCCGTCGAAGAGTTCGTCGAGGCGGGCCGCGCGCTCGTCAGAAGGGATGGCGCTCGTCCACTCCACGCCCTCGCCGGCGTGCTTGTAGAAAGCCGCGAGGTATTCGCCGTACGCGTGCGCGACGGCGCTCGCGTCTCTTCCCTTCGAGAAGGCCCGGAGGTACGCGCCGACGTCCTCCATGGAGTACGGGTTGACGTTTCGACCCAGCACGGCGCTCATGCGTGCGCGAACGTCCACCTGAATCAGCCGGGCCACCGCCGCCTCGCCGACGGTGGACTCGTAGTTGCGCGGCTTGAGTTGCAGCACGTTGCCAGCGGGGGTCTGGCAGGGAATCGGCAGTCCGGTGCGCTCGTCGTAGTCCGGCTTCACGGCCTTCGCCTGGTCGATGGCGTCCTGCACGAGGTTCTTCCGCACGGCGGCGTGCGGGGGCTGAGTCAGCGTCGTCAGCACTCGGCGCGCGTCTTCGAAGCGGCCGTGCGCGACGAGGGTGTCGGCGGTGGCGTCGAGTAACTCGCGGGCGCGGACCGCCTGGCCCGACGTGGTGAGGAGCTGCGCGCCGCCGATGGCGGAGTTGGCGATGGTGCGCGAAGAAGACGGGTCTCTGTCCAGCACGGCCAGCGCCTCTTCGACGAAGGCAAGGGTGGCGCGGTCCTGCTCGCCGGTGAGGCGCATGCCAAACGAGTACGCCTGCACCGCTGCGCCCTTCGGCGTCAGGGCTCGCCACTTCGCGAGGTGGGAGTCGTCCCTCTGCGAGGCGAGGAAGGCGTCGGGCAGCGGCGCCGCGCTCCGGCCAGCGAGGATGCTTTCGAGGTCGGCTGCCGTGGGTTTGCCCTTCAGCGGCAGCGAAGACGCGAGGGCGGCGAGGTCGACGTCCAACTGTCCGTTGGCGTCGGCGTCCTGGATGAGCTCGACGAGGCGCGCTTCCCATGTCTTGCCCTTGAGGCCCGGCACCTCGGGAAGCCGGTCAGCCAGCTTCGCCGACGCCGAAATCAGCCTGGCGTCTTGCAGCTTCTTGAAGAGGGTGACGGCCATCGAGAGCTCGAGCAGTCGCCCCCCATCCTTCTCATCCTTGAAGGAGGTGGAGCGGGTGAGTTCGAGGCGGCGGGCGGGGGAGGGTGCGAGCGGGTTCATGTCTGGAAGACAACGGGCCGCCGGCCCTTTTTTCACGCAGCCGAAATGGGCAGAAAGAATGCGAGCTTCGGCGTCACCTGGCCACGCGATGGAGCACGACGACGGTCATCAGCACGGCGACGCCGATGAGGAGGGCGTAGGCCAGGTAGCCCTTCGCGAGGGCCTTCGCCCACGGGACCTCGAGACCCATGAGGGCTCTCTCGCCTTCGTCTCCTTCGTCGTGAGGCGGCGGACGTCACGCTTTCCTGGAAGTGCGGAGTGGAATCGTGCACCGGTCAGTCGCCGCGATGGGTTTTGGTCGTGGATTTGCCGGCCCTGACCGGCGGAAGGGACGCCAACTGGCCCCGTCGCCGCAACGGGCCGAGGAGAAGCAGGAGCATCCACCCGAGCGTCGTGCCATCCACGGCCGAGCAACCGCCGCGCACCGTGTGGTCCTCCTCGGCGGCCGGCGCCTCGTTCGCGTCGGGCGTGGAGGGACTCGTGGGCGTGGAAGGCGTCGGTGCGGGCAACGTCGGGGGCGTGGTGACGGCGCACCCCTCGTCCACCTCGCCGTCGCAGTCGTCGTCCTGCCCGTTGGCGCACACCTCCGTCGTGGGGCGGCACAGCGGCCCGCCGCCCGACATGCGCAGCGACGGCCCGTAGATGATGGGCCCCAGGCCGGCGGCGTCGCTCCAGGCAGGCCCGTCCACCTGCGTCGGGAAACCACTGCCGTCGGACAGCCAACACGACAGCGCATAGGCGCTCCGGCCACAGACGTCCTGCTTCCCGTCGGCGTTGACGTCGGCGAAGCGGAGGCTGGCGTAGTACTCCATGCGGTCCCACGCGAAAGCGTTGGACAGCGGCGGGCCCACCACCGGGTCGCCGGTGAAGTTGGCGCCCGTCCACTTCCAGCAGCGCAGGCCGTCGCCGGTGCGCACGCACAGGTCCTTGTCCTTGTCGTCGTCGATGTCCGCGAGACGGATGGTGCTGTAGTACTTGTGGGTGCTGAAGAAGAAGTCGACGAAGGGCGGGCCGATGATGGCGTCGCCGAAGCTGGCGCCCTTCGAGAGGTGGCAACGGAAGTCGTTGCTGGTGCGCACGCACGCGTCGGCCTTGCCGTCGCCGTCCACGTCGGTGAGGCGAATGGTGCTCCAGTACTTCGCGTCGCCGAAGCCGAAGACGGTGGGCCAGGCCGGGCCCTGCACCTCGGTGGGGAAGCCGCGCCCGTCGGACAGCCAGCACTTGAAGTACACGTCGTCGCGCGCGCAGACGTCCTTCTTCCCGTCGCCGTCGACGTCGCCGTAGCGCAGGGTGCCGAAGCGGCTCAGGTCGTCCCAGCCCGCGGAGGAGGGGAGCGCCGGCCCGTTGAAGGACGGCCCGAAGCCGGCGCCGGTGGACGGGAAGCAGAGGAGGCGCTCGCTGTTGCGCACGCAGTAGTCGGCCTTGCCGTCGCCGGTGACGTCCACCAGCGCGGCCGTGGTGTTGAACTGGATTTCGTTCCACCCGTCGGCGCCCAGCAGCGCGGGCCCGGGGACTTCGGCGCCGAAGCCGCTGCCGGTGGAAGGCCAGCAGTGCACGCCGTCGTCGAAGCGCGCGCACAGGTCCGCCTTGCCGTCCCCGGTGAAGTCGCCCAGGCGCAGCGACTGGCTGTAGGTGGGCCACCACCATTGCGCGGCGTCGGTGAGGGCGGGCCCGAGGAAGGGCGTGGAGAAGGACGCGCCCTTCGACGTGGTGCAGGTGACGCCGTCCTTTCCGCGCAGGCACGCGTCCGCCTTCCCGTCGCCGTCGAGGTCGCTCGAGCCTTCCGCGAGGTGCACCGGCAGGTCGTACAGCACCGCCTCGGCGTTGCGCTCGCAGTGCGGGGCGTCTCCCTGGCCGGTGGCGTAGACGGCGAGGTGGTTGCCCACGACGCGCTCGCTGCCGTCGGACGGCCGATTCACCACACCCTGGCCCGCGAGCCACATCGCGGAGGAGCCGCCGCCGTCCAGGTTCATCGCCGTCCACGCGCCGAGGTCCTTCATCAGTTGTCCCAATTCGTTGCAGGTGAGGCCGAGGCGGGAAGGCGGCAGGCGGCCGTCCACCACCGCGAGGTAGAGGGTGCGTCTGTCTCTCGAGAGGCCCACGGCGGTGCGCGGGTGACGGGCGGTGCACAGGCCGGTGTCGCCGGAGTTGTCTTCCACGACGCCGTTCCACACCACGGTGGGGTGGCCGCCGATGACTTCCTTCATGAAGGGCGCGCGGGTGATGACTTCCTGGTGGTGGATGAGGCCGACGCGCTCGTCGCCCACCCACAATTGGCCGACGTAGGTGTGGTCCGCGGTGCCTGGCCACTGGTTCCAGTCGTGCGCGGTGATGCCGTCGGTGGAGTAGCTGCCGTAGCTGAAGAAGTCGCCGTTGATGGCCACCTGGGCGCCGATGCTGCTGCCGAAGGCGGAAGGGCGTTGCCCGCGCTCGCCCGAGTCGGTGACGCGGACGGACACGCCGGAGCGGCACAGGTCGATGACGGTGACGTGGATGTTCTGGCCCGGCTGCACGCGGTGGAGATGGCGGACGCCCGGGAAGGGCTCCGTCCACGTGTCCTGAGCGAGGGCGGCGGTGCTGAGGAGCGCGACGAGAAGGGCGGTGCGATGCATGTGGCGGAAGGTGGCGCGCGGTGAGAGGGCGGTCGACCCGCGCTTCGTCGAAGCGTCACGGCAGCGCGACGCGTCACCTGTGAAGCGGAGTGAACAGGCGTCCGCGGAGAGGGCAGGGGGCGGGTACCGCGGAGTCGCGGCCGAGCGCTTCATCGTGAGCGACGGTGCGAGACCCTGCCATCGCCGCGGGGCTGGTGCCGATGTCGGTGTACGTCGCGTACTTCAACACCGCGCCCAGCACCGCGTTCTTCCCCAACCTGCGGCCCGTGCCGGTGCAGGCGGGGCGCATGGTGCAGCTGACGCCGGCGGATCTCGGCCTGCAGGGCCCGGGATTTCCACGGCAAGAGGTGTGCGGCGATTTGGCCTTCACTCCCACTGAACCGTGGGAAAGGCCTCGTGGTACAACCAGGGTACCGGCGAGCCGGGGGGCGACCGCCGCAGGTGTCATGACCGCTCCCGCTTCTCCAAGCCCGCGTTCTCCCCTGGCCATCGCGGAGGTCTTCTACCTGCTCGGGATGGAGGACCTGGCGCACTTCCGCTTCAAGGAGGCGGACCGCAACCTGCGCATCGCGCGGGCCTTCGCGCCCGACCATCCCCAGGTGCTGGCGGCCCTGGAGCAGCTCTTCAAGGCCGCTCACCAGGCGAAGGTGCGCGGGGCGACGGCGACGGCCGTGCGCGAAGAGGACCTTCCCCCCATCTACTGAACGAGGTGGGGCCACCGTCGGGCCTCCCTGCCACAGGACGACGCGCGCAGCGAAGTCGACGCCGTCCACGCTCGCTACTTGAGCGCGTCCTGCGCGGCCTTCACCGCGGCGAACTCCTCCTCCGGCGTGCCCGACACGAGGTGGTGCCGGCTGTAGAGCGCGAAGTACGCGATGAGCAGCCCGTAGATGACGGCCGCCCCGAGGAGGACGCGCGGGTCCACCAGAAAGCCCGCCACCAACGCCGCGACCGCGAGCACCAGCGCGACGCCCGACGTCACCACCCCTCCGGGCGTCTTGTACGGCCGCGGGAGGTCCGGACGCTTCACCCGCAGCGTGATGTGCGCCGCCATCATCAACACGTACGACACCGTCGCGCCGAAGACGGCGACGAGGATGAGGAGGTCTCCCTGCCCGGTGAGGGAGAGGAGGAAGCCGAGGACGCCCGGCGCCACCAGCGCCAGCACCGGCGCCTTCCGCGCGTTCACCACCGAGAGCGAGCGCGGCAGGTAGCCGGCGCGAGAGAGGGCGAAAATCTGCCGTGAGTAGGCGTAGATGATGGAGAAGAAGCTCGCCACCAGCCCCGCCAGCCCCACCACGTTCACCACCCGGCTCATCCACGTCGGGCCGCCGTACGCCGCCAGCAGCGCATCCACCAGCGGGTTGCCCGAGGCCTTGAGCGCCTCCGCCCCCGCGCCGCCCGGCCCCACCACCAGCATCAACGCCGCCACCAGCAGCAGCACCAGCATCGCGCCGATGAGGCCGCGCGGGAGGTCGCGCCTGGGGTCCTTCGTCTCCTCCGCCGCCAGCGGCACGCCTTCCACCGCGAGGAAGAACCACATGCCGTACGGGATGGCCGCCCAGATGCCCACGTACCCGTGCGGGAGGAAGCGGCTCGCCCCGAAGGACTGCGTCACCGGCACGTCGAAGAGCCGCGCCACGTCCACCTTCGGCGCCATCGCGACGATGAAGACGATGAGCGCCAGCGCCGCCACCGCGGTGATGCCGAAGATGACCTTGAGCGCCTCGCCCGCGCCCAGCACGTGCAGCCCCACGAACGCCAGGTAGAAGGCGAGGTACACCGGCCAGCCGCCCACGCCGAAGAGGGACTGGCAGTACGCGCCGATGAAGCACGCGATGGCCGCCGGCGCGATGGCGTACTCGATGAGGATGGCGGTGCCGGTGAGGAAGCCGCCCCACGGCCCGAAGGCGGTGCGCGTGAAGCCGTAGCCGCCGCCCGCCGTGGGAATCATCGACGCCAGCTCCGCCAGCGCGAAGCACATGCACAGGTACATGGTGGCCATCAGCAGCGTGGCGCACAGCAGCCCGCCCCAGCCGCCCTGCGCCAGCCCGAAGTTCCACCCCGCGTAGTCCCCGGAGATGACGTACGCCACCCCCAGCCCCACCAGCAGCACCCAGCCCGCGGCGCCCTGCTTGAGCTGCCGCTGCGCGAAGTACTCGGCGTCGACCTTCTCGCTTTCCACTCCCCGGAGGCTCACGAAGCGCGTCGTAGCCCAACGGAAGCGGCGCTGCCGAAGAGTGTTTGTGCCGCGTCAGCGCGGGTCGCACTGGGTGTTGCCAGTCGTCTGCAGCAGCGAGCCGGGAGAGCTGGCCGCCGAAGGGCGTGCCGTTTGATGACGACGCCGTTGCGGAACGTGTTGCCGAGAATCGTGCCGCACCGCCCGTCAACGACGGCGCCCACCTCCATGTTGTCCACGAAGGTGTTGCCCAGCGCAGCGTAGCCCTGCACGTCGGCGCCGAGGCGCTGATGGCGTTCGATGTGTCGGGGAAGCGGGGAGTTCTCCACGCCGCCGGGATGCCACAGTCCGCGCCCCGGCTGGCCTCCCCAGGACTTCACGCCGCCTCCACAGTGAGCTGCGAGAGGCGCTCCGCCAGCGCGGTGAGGGAGCCGGAGGGCGCCGCCAGCTCGAGGCACAACGCCGCTCGCTCCAGTCGGGCCACCTCCGCCGCCGCCCGCGCCTCCAGCCGCTCGCGCTGGCGCTGCAGCCCGTCCACCTGTTCCAGCGTGTCCTTGTGGGCGCGGAGGGCCTCGAGGAGATGGGCGCGCGCGCCCGGGTCCACCGCGGCCTCCACGCGCTGGCGCAGCACCTCCAGCTCCGCGCGCAAGAGGGGCGCGTTCGCCGTCTCCAACGCCGCCGCGACGCCCGCCGCTTCCTGCTGGCGCGCGAGCAGCCGCAGCGCCACCGCCTGCACCTGTGCCTTCAGCTGCTCTCGTCCCTTCCCGCGCGGCAGCCGAGCCAGCGCCTGCGCCGCCCGCTGCCACACCTCGGCCGTCCGCCCGGTGAGGCGCTCGGTGAAAGGGTCGCTCACCCACTCCACCTGCGCCGCGACGAGGCCGACGCCCATGAAGAGGCCCACCGCGCCGTGCAGCGAGAGCTCCAGGAGCCGCGACGGGACGTTCCACGGGTGGAACAGGTCCGCCAGCCAGGCTGCCCACAGCGCCCCCAGCACCGGCCCCAGCATGAAGCGTGCGCTGCGGCTCCACCCCGGCGTGCCCTCCAGCGCCAGCACCAGGCCGAGGAGGGCCGGCACCACCAGCAGGGATGGCAGCTCACTGCCGAAGGGCAGCGCCAGCAGGAGAAAGCACGCCCCCAGCGCCACCCGGCCCGCCGCGGCGA
>JBFMHF010000071.1:0-36467 GCA_040752975.1 Myxococcota bacterium | reverse complement strand
TGACCCTGTTGTCCCTGCTGGCCCTGCTGGCCGTCCTGTCCCTGCTGCCCGAGCGCCTGCTGGAGCGCCTGCTCGCCGTTGTTCGCCTGCCCATCGGAGAGTTCCATGAGCGCGCGCTCCAACTCCTCGCGTTCGCGCTGGGTGCCCTCCTGCGACTGCGCGTGGGCCATCGCGTCTTCGAGGTTCTTCGCGGCGGCCTCCGCGCGGGCCAGCTCCGCGGCGGCCTCGGCGGCCTGGCGATCGAGCTGCTTGTCCAGGGCGTCGGCGGCCTCCCAGTCGGCGGCGTCGAAGGTGCCGTCGGCGAGCTCCTCCTTGAGGCGATCGAGTTCGGCCTGGGCCGCGTCCTCCGCGGGCTCTTCCTTCGCCAGGGCGGTCAGCTTGTCCTGGAGGTGTTCGACGCGCGTCTCGGCAGCGGCGTTGGTGGGGCGAATCAGGCGCTCCGGCACCGGCACGAGGAGGCCCGCGGCGATGAAGAGCACCACCAGCAGGAGGAGCGAGACGGCGCGCCGGACGTCGATGGCCGGAGGCGACAGGTCGTGCAGGCGCTGGTTGAGGCCCAACTCCCACTCGCCGACGGCACGCTCGAGGCGGGTGAGGAGCAGGCCTCCGGCGTTGGCGCGGCGATCGGCCACCACCGCGGCCTCCGCGTCGGACACGCGGCGCGGTCTCGCGATGAGCCAGGTGGCGATGAGTGCGGCGACGAGGGCGACGACTCCGGCCACGCCCACGCCTCGATGGACCAGGAGCCGCCAGGCCACGAAGGCGCACGCGCCGATCCACACGGGGAGGACGGCCGCGTTGAGCAGCACCTCGAGATCGAGGCGTCGCCGCACGCGCGCGATCCGCGCCTTGACCACCTGCTTGCGTCGCTCTTCGCCGGCCGCCATGGGGACAGGAGGTTTCCGCGGTTCGTCAGCTTAAACTCCCTCGAGGTCAGATTCCTTCCGCAATCCGCGTAGTCGGTCGCCAGTGGAACCGGGCGGGCGGCGGCGTTGTCCAGACGGGCGCTTTTCTCCGCTTCTTCTCGTTCGTGAGCGAAGTAGGCTCGGCGGCCATGGGTGGTGACGCCGCGCGTCTTACCGCAGTCGCCTTCGCTCTCACGGCTGGCCTGACGTTCGCGCAGTCGGAGCCAGCGCCCACCGCGTCGCCCCCGGAGGACGCGAAGCCGTCTGACGCTCCCACGACCACGCCGCTGGCGCTCCCTGACGCGCAGACCGCGCCTTCGCCCACCGGCGGCCACACCCACGGGCCCATGCACGCGGAGGCGCCCGCCTCTTCCCCCAGCGCGGCGAGCCTGCTGGAGCTGCGCGACGGCCGGGGCGTGTGGACGCACGACAAGTACCGCTACGGCCAGAAGTGGAACCTGGTGGGCGGACTCGTGCTGCGCTCGCTGATGGACCTCGTCGCCATCCCTGCGGGTGTAGTGGCCTGGGACTGGTGGGACTGGACCGTCTTCTCGGTGGTGATCGCGTCCACGGTGGCGCTGTCCCTGCCCACCGAGCCCTCGCCGGACGTGCGCATCCAGCGCGGGCTGCAGGAGATGCTGGGGGGCCCGGAGCACTTCAAGATCTGGACGACGTACGGCGACATGTTCATCTGGATGGGCATCTGGGGGAGCCTCGCCAGCATGTTCCTCTACGGCATGACGGCGGACGCGCCGGAGTACGTGGAGGTCGCCGCGCTCGCGGTAGAGGCCTTCGCCGTCACGCAGGTCTACCACCTGGGCATCAAGTTCCTCACCGGCCGCGAGGGCCCCAAGGACAACGTGACGCCGGGCGAGACGACGGGCGAGGGCCGCTATTACGGGCCGGCGGGCTTCGTGAAGCTCTTCCCCTCGGGCACGCCGTCGGGGCACGTGGCCACCATGTACGCGATGGCCTCGGTGTTGATGCACTACTTCAACAACCCCGGGGTGTGGATCGCGCTCAACACCTTCGCGCTGCTCTTCTGCGTCACCATCATCGCCGACAACTACCACTGGGCGTCCGACGTCATCCTCGGCGCCGCGCTGGGCTTCTGCGTGGGCCGCTGGGTGGTGCAGCACCGTTCTTCCCGCTACCGCAACAACGATGACGGCCTGCCGGCGCGCATCTGGAACAAGGTGCGGGAGCACGCAGCGCTGGCCCCCACCATCATGCCCGGCGGAGGGCTGGGGGCGGCGGTGGTGGTGCGCTTCTAGCCGGCACTGCTGCGCGCGCGCGTGTAGGGTGCGCGGCCATGACACCCCAGGAACTGTCGGCGCTGGAGCAGCGCGTTCACCTCATCAAGCGCCCAGAGCCGGCGCTGATGGTGCTGTATGTCCTCACCGCGCTGGTGACGCTGTGCGCGGCCCCGCTGGTGTTGATTCCGCTCTACTTCCGCTACCACACGCTCTGGTACCGCTTCGACGCGACGGGCGTGTCGATGGGCTATGGCATCCTCTTCCGGCGCGAGCTGCAGCTCACCTACGCGCGCATGCAGGACATCCACCTCTCGCAGAACATCCTCGAGCGGTGGCTGGGCATCGGCACGGTGACGGTGCAGACGGCGGGCGCGGGCGCGGCGGGGAACCTCACCATCGTGGGCGTGAAGGACTTCGAGGCCATCCGCGACTACCTGTACGCGAAGATGCGGGGCGTGCGCGCCGAGCCTCACGAAGAGAAGGCCGCCGGCGCCGACGCGCTGCTGGTGGAGATCCGTGACGCGTTGGTGGACGCGGCGAAGGCGCTGAAGGAGGGCCGCTGACGTGGAGACGCTGCTCAACCTGCTGCGCCCCATCTTCCTCCCGTTGCTCAAGCTGAAGCTGGAGCCCCCGCACCTGCCGGAAGGCAGCTCGCTCGTGCGCCACCTGCGCCCGTCGCCGTCGTGGCTGGCGTACCGCTACCTGCAGACGCTCTTCGGGCTGCTCAACCAGTTCATCGGGGTGGGAGTGATGGCCGTCATCCTCATCATGCGGCTGGAGGGCACGGGGGTGGCGCTCGCCGTGCTGCTGGGGGTGGTGGAGCTCTTCGTCATCGGGCTGGCGCTCGTCACCACCCGAGTCGACTACGACTTGCGGCACTACCTGGTGGGAGATCGCAGCCTGCGAGTGGCGCAGGGCGCGTGGCGGAGGGAGGAGGCGACGCTGTCCTACGCGAACGTGCAGAACATCGAAGTGCTGCAGGGGCCGTTGGAGCGGCTGTTCGGCTTCAAGTCCCTCATCGTGTCTACCGCCGGCTCCGACGCGTCCCCGCAGGATCCGACTTCGAACTCCCACCTCGTCACGATGGTGGGCCTGGAGAACGCCGACGAGCTGCGCGAGCTCATCCTCGGCATGCTGCGCCAGCACAAGGACTCCGGCCTCGGAGAACCCACCGTCCCCCGCCCCGCCGGCCTGAGCCCTGCCAGGCTCCGGGAGGTCCGCGACGCCGCCCTGGCCCTCCGAGACGCCGTCCGCGCCCGCTCGGCAGCGCATCGCACAACCACGCAAAACAATTGATGAATCCCGGAAAGGTGTCACACGATTCGTTGACGGCGCAAGCGCAGGGTGCTCTGAGGACCCCCGCAGGGAATGCGCCCCACCCTGAACGACTTGTGGGGGTGCGTTTGGGTTGACTTTACGCACCGCGCAAACCAGAGATCGCCCTTCTCTACCCTCCCTCGACCTCCTCCTCATGACTTCGACGCTGACGCTGGCCCAGATGGTGAACGAGCAGCAGGGGTGGCTCACCCAGAAGCTGCTCATCACCTTCACCACCAACGCCGAGTGGGTGCTGTGGCTGCTCGCCGCCCTCTCGGTCATCTCCATCGCGGTGATGCTGGAGCGCTTCATCTACATCCAGTCGCGCCGCCTCGCGAACCCCGAGGACCTGCTGCTCAAGCTGGCGAAGGGCGACCTCCCCGCGCTCAAGAACGAGGTGAAGGACTTGAAGGGCATGGAGGCCGCCGTGCTGCGCGAGGGCCTCGAGTGGGCCGAGAAGGGCCCCGACTCGGTGGAGGAAGTCGTCAACGCCACCCTGTCCCGCGAGCGCCCCCGCTACGAGCGCAACCTCTCGGTGCTGGGCACGCTCGGCTCCAACGCCCCCTTCATCGGCCTCTTCGGCACCGTGCTGGGCATCATCAAGGCCTTCCACGACCTCGGGCAGTCGACCGCCAAAGGCACGCAGATCCAGCAGACGGTGATGGCCGGCATCTCCGAGGCGCTGGTGGCCACCGCGGTGGGCCTCGCCGTCGCCATCCCCGCGGTCATTGGCTACAACGTGCTGACGCGCTCGGTGAAGAACACCACCGCCCGCTCCACCGCGCTGGGCCACGCGCTGGTGGGCCACCTGCGCGCGACGGGGAAGTGACATGGCGGCGCCTTCGCAGGACAACGAAGACGAGATCACCGGCATCAACGTCACGCCGCTCGTCGACATCGTGCTGGTGCTGCTCATCATCTTCATGGTGACGGCGAACTTCATCGTCCGCGAGACGGTGGAGGTCGACCTGCCCCGCGCCGCCAACACCGACGACAAGACCGTCCAGGGCCCGGTGATGATCACCATGGACAAGGACGCGAAGGTCTTCTTCGACGGGGCCGAGCTGGACGAGCGGACGTTGATGGAGAAGATGCGCGCCGCGGTCGCCAACGACAAAGAGGTGCGCGCCATCATCAGCGCCGACCAGACGCTCAACTACGGCAAGGTGATGGGCCTCATCGACCTGGTGAAGGAAGCGGGCATCACCAAGTTCGCGCTCAACATCCAGAAGGAATCGAAGGGCGCCGCGCCAGCCACGCCCTGACGGGTCGTAACGAGGAACCCCGCGCCTCCAGGGAGCGTCGGGCAAGCGGAGAAGATGGGAATCGCCGTGCAGATGCCTGAGCGAGACACCGGAGGCTGGCCGCTCCTGCTCGGGTTCATGGCCTTGTCCGCGCTCGCGCACGTCGTCACCATCGTCGCGCTGCCGTCCACCGCGCCCCCGCGGGGTCCTGATCACTCCCCCGTGGAGATGGCCTTCTACGAGCCACCACCGCCGCCGCCACCCAAGGTGGAGGAGCCCGAGCCCCCCAGGGAGCTCGAGAAGCCGAAGCCGAAACCTCCCGTGAAGGTGGAGACGCCGAAGCCGCCCGAGGAGGCGCCCCCGCCGCCCAATGAGGAGCCGCCGCCCACTCCGACGAAGCCCGTGCCGCTGGTCATCGGAGTCACCATGAACTCCACCGCGGTAGGTGGCAGCTTCGCGGTGCAGGTGGGCAACACCACGTACGGCAAGGCGTCGGACAAGGTGGTGGACCCGTCGGAGGTGAAGCCGTACGCCGCGCCGAAGTACGCCCCGCCGGGCAGCGCCGACTCCGAGCCCGAGCTCATAGGCGAGGTGAAGATCCCCTACCCCGACGAGGCGCGGAAGAACGACATCGAAGGCAGCGTTCGCCTCAAGGTGACGCTCAACGCGCAAGGCGTCGTGGAAGACGTCGTCGTCATCTCCGGGCCCGGCTACGGGCTCAACGAGGCCGCGCGCGACGCCCTCCGCAAGTTCCACTTCAAGCCGGCGACCAAGGCCGGCGAGGCCGTCGGCTACACCTTCATCTACACGTACACGTTCCTGCTCGACTGAGACGCGCTCTCGAATTTCGAGAGAAGAGTGGAGCGTCTACGTCCGCGTCTCACCGAGCGGACGATTTGCCTCCGCCTCATCTTCCTTCCACCTGCCGTCACGCGGGTGATCGCGCTGGCACGCGCGCTGCTCTGCCTTGCGCTCGTCGGCAATGACGCCGGCGACAACGAGGAGGCAGGGCGTGTTGGTGAGTGGAAAGCGGTACCAGGTTTTCAGCATGAAGGAGCACCCGGGCAAGGATGGCCGGGAGCGCACGACGGTCTGGGTGAAGGCCGGCAGCGCGTGGATCAACCGTGACGGCTCGATGAACGTGTACCTCGACGTGTTGCCGCTCGACGGGCGGCTGCACGTTCGCGAGTACGTGGAGAAGCGGGACGCGAGCGGTGACGTGAGGACTTCGCCGGCGAATGGGTCGCCGGCGGGTATGGCCGACATGGCCAATTCGATGGGAGGACACTGAAATGAAGCGAAGTGGAACGAAGGTGATGGCGGTGGTGGCGGTGGCGTTCCTCGCGCTGGGGGCCGGTGAGGCTCTGGCGGGGAAGAAGGTGGCGAAGAAGCAGCTCACCGGCGTGGTGAACCTGAACGCGGCGTCGGTGCAGCAGCTCGATCTGCTGCCCGGCATCGGCGAGAAGGCGGCGAAGAAGATCGTCGAGTACCGCAGCAAGCAGCCCTTCTCCAGGGTGGAGGACCTGACCAAGGTGAAGGGCTTCGGGAAGAAGAAGCTGGAGAAGCTCAAGCCCTTCCTCACCACCAGCGGGCCCACCACCATCAAGGCCGTGCCGATGACGGCGCCGGCCGAGGCGACGCCCACCGGCCAGGCGCAGGGTCGCGCGCCTCCGGCGAAGCGCTGACGAAGCAGCTTCACGTCGGAAAGGCGGACCGGGGGTGCCGATGAGGGCCTCCGGTCCCGCCGTTTTCCCAGACGGGGTGCCGCGCCGCCGACGCAGCGCCCGCGCTCAGCGAGAGCCCGCTTGCCCGCCATCAGTCACGCGCGCGCGAACCGACCGCTGTCGGGCGGGCGGACACCCGCGTCCGTCGCCCCCGTCGGGTTGTCCGGGTCATCTTCTCCCCCGAAATACTCCTCCCCGCAGGGGTGGTCTCCGTAGCCCCTGGCAGCACGCGTCCGGCCCACGCCGGCGTGACCCGCCTGTGCCCTCGAAGCGTGAGACTGAGATGAGACGGTCGTCTCATTTCTCGCTCGCAACCCAGCGGATTTGGGCGTGGGTTTGGGGTGATTTTGAGGCGACTGTCTCATCTCAGTCTCAGTCCGCTCGAGGCGCCCGGCGAAGCGGCACTCGGAAGCGGCACTCGGCAGCACAACGGGGCGGCACTCGGCCACAACGGGGCGGCACTCGGCAGCACAAGGAGGCGGCACACGGAAGCGGCACTCGGAGCTCGGAGACGGGACGGCTCCCGAAGTCCGAGCAGGCACCACAGGTGACGTCGGAGTACCCCTCGCCAGTGGCGGCCGGAAGCCGGCCCGCAGCCGTTTTCCGCACCCTCGGGGGCTGCCGCCCGCCGCCATCGAGATGCCCCTCGGCTCAGACGCGTCGCGCGCAGCCCATCACCCCGCCACGCGTTGAGCGAGCGCCCATCGACGCCGTCTGCGCTTGCCCATGCGGCGAGGGAGAGGCCACCTCGTGATGAGCGCGCTGCCGCCACGCACCGCCGCGCGTCCTGCTCATTGAAGATCCTCGGGGCTGGCATGCGTGCGCGACCTCCCCAACCCTCGGAGGGTGCGCGACCCCATGGCCTCCGTCATCCCGCTGATGGGTCACTCCCCCGCCGCATTTCGTCCGGCCGTCAGTGCGCTGCAACCGGATGCTCGTCGGGGCGGCTGTGGATCGTCGATTCGAGTGCCGGCCCGGCGGCCCGACGGAACTACACTCCCGGAACCTGTGGGGCACCAACCAAACACCTGGCTCCGTCGCGGAGTCCTCTTCGCGGCGCTCTCGCTCATCTGCGGCTCCATCGCGGCGCTCTACATCGACGGCCGGCTCCCCGCGGGTGTGCCCGTCGACGCGCCGCCGTATTCGCTGACCGACTTCTCGCGCGCGCTGGAGGCCGTCGACCCACGCGGCCAGGTCAACCTCGCCCAGCTCAAGGCACGGCATGACGCGCTCGAGCGCTTCGTCGCATCGCTCGCGGCCTTTGCGCCCGCCACGAGGCCTGACGCCTTCGCCACGCCCGAGGACAGGGTGGCCTTCTGGCTCAACACCTACCACGCGGTGGTGTTGCTCGAGCTACTCGAGGTCCGCGGGGCGTCGGCCGGGCAGTTGTCCACCTTCACGCGCAGCTGGCCCATCGGCGGCGAGCGGCTGACGAAGCGCGCGATGCTCCGCCGCTTCCTCGACGCCACTGGCGACGCGCGGGTGCACCTCGCCCTCTTCACTGGCGAGAAGGGCCACGGCGTGCTGGACGGCGCGCCCTTCGGTGGTGAGACGCTGGACGCGCAACTGGACGACGCGATGCGCCGCTTCATGCGCCGGAAGGGCAACGTCGTCATCGACGGGACGGTGGTCCGCGTCTCGTCGCTGCTGCAACGTCACGAAGAGGAGTTCCTCGTCGCGCTGCCTCCCGAGCGGCACGGCCTGCTGCAGATCGTCTGGGCATACCTGCCGGACACGTGTGACGGAGAGCGCCCGGGCTGCCCGACGAGAGGCGAGCTCGATCGCGCCTGCGGAACCCGCTTCGACCGATGCCAGGTGGAGTACACCCCCGTCGACGAGACCCTCGCCGTCGTGCCGTGACGGCCCCGGTCGCTCCGGCCCCCGCTCATCGAGGGGCTGCGCCTCTTGTCCTTTGCTTGGCACGGCCTGCCTCCAGGCACGGAGGATCGTGCTGCCTCCAGGCGACGACGGCGCGGAGTGCCTCGCAAGTCTCGAACCTGGAGACAGAGGGCGACGCCCTTCGTCTCGTGCGAAGAGCGAAGGGCCGACTGCCTGCCTACGTGTCCGGGCGCCCACGACGGGAAGCAGCGACCCTTGCCTCAGGCCGCAGCTCCTCCGGGAAGAACAGCTCTTCCCCCAGGCCGTCGACGACCACCAGGGGCTGCCGAGGGAACTGCGCCGGCACGTCGTCGTAGAAGAAGCCCGTCACCACGCCCACGCGGTCCAGGAAGCGCTCGTCGAAGCTGGCGTCATCCCCCGCGCGGCCCAGGTGCACGCACTGGCCCACCCGCACCGGCGCGCCCGTCACGTCCTCGCGGACCAGGAGCGCCCTGCCGTCCGACTCGAGCTTCATGGCGCGAAGGACTTCGAGGTGAGGCGCGACGCGAGCACGACGATGGCCGCCGCCACCACGGCCCACGCCGACAGGTGGTACAGCCCGACGTGGAGCGGCCCGCGCGCGCACACCAACTCTCCGAGGAGCGCGCCCACCGTGCCCACGCCGAGGCCCGCCAGCAGCGCGCGCATGCGGTTGGGCGCCATGCCGCGCAGCCCGATGAGGCCCACCACTCCCGCCGGAATGGCCGCGGCCAGGTGGCTCACCGTGCAGACCCACTCTGGAGTCGAGCCGGCCAGCTCCGACGCCGTGCGGCCCAACACCAGCGTGACGGCCGCGCCCACCGCGAGGAAGAGCGCCGCGAAGCGCATGCCCCGACGCCCCGGAGACCACGCGGCAAGCACGGTGAGTATCCCCGCCACCGTCACCGGCAGCGCCGTCATCCAGCGCGAGGCGAGGACGTCTGGAGACACGAAGCCCGCCGCCATCCCACCGACCGCCAGCGCAGCGGCGGCGCCCACCGTCAGCGCCAGCACCAGGCCGACGCGCGCACGCCAGCCCATGCCCCGGGGCTTCGCCGCCTCGGCCAGCATCGCCGCCCGCGCGCTGGCCAGCGCCGACGCCCGCGGAGCACCGGGAGTTGGGAGCTGCACGTCAGGCGTCACTGGAGATCTCCCAGCAGCTCGCGCAGCTTCTCATAGCCGCGGTGCGCGCGGATCCGCGCGGCGGTGGGAGTGATGTCCAGCGACTCGGCGATCTCCTCGAAGGACAGGCCATGCACTTTGTGCAGCAGCACCGCTTCCCGCTGCTGCACCGGCAATTGCTGGAAGGCGTCCTCGATGCGCTTGCGCGCCAGCGGGTCGCTCACGCCCGGCTCCACGGCGGGCTCCGGGACGTGGGTGGGGTCGTCCGCCACCGTCTCCACCCCCAGGCGCTTGCGGCGCAGCGTGTCCCGCGCCGCGTTGCCGGCGATGGTGAGCAACCACGGCATCACCTTCGCGCCGCGCTGGTAGCGATCGGCCGAACGCACCACCGAGAGGAAGGTGGTCTGGAGGAGATCGTCCGCCAGCGCCGCGTCCCGCACCATGCGCAGCAGGAACCCGTGCACGCCCGCCGCGTGGCGGTCGAACAGCGCCTCGAGGGCGCGCGTGTCTCCGTCGCAGTACGCCTGCATGAGCGCCTCATCACTGGCTTCGGCTTTCACCGTCGCCTCACGAGTGCTCATACGGCGGTCGTCCTCCCCCTGTTTCGTCGCCGGAATCCTGCGAAGTCACGGCACCTTAGCCGCCGTCGCGCTCCCGTTGGAGGCGCCGGCTGCGCTGGCGCTCGACGCACCGCTCGAGGCTTGCCTTGAGGTAGTCGTGCGGCAGCCCGGCGTGGAGGCGGAAGGCGCCCTCCTCCACGGCCTCCACCCGGGCGAGGTCGAGCAACTCGGCCTCCCGGGTGCGGCCGCGCGCCTCCGCCTCCATGCGCGCCAGCGACAGCGCCGAGCCGAGCGCCCGCCGCAGCTCGTCGCCCTTCGTCGGATCTTCCAGCGTCACGTCACCCACCAGCCCCACGTCGTGCGAGACGTCGAGGTGCAGCGTCATCCCCGACGCGGACTGGCGCAGCGTGTCGGCGAGGCCCGGGTTGTCGGCTTCGAACAGCTCGGCCACCGCGTCGGACGTGATGGCCCCGTACACCTCTCCCCACGCGTCGGCCTCGGACAGCGCGCCGGCGGGCCTGGGGCCGGAGGACTCGAGGCGATCGAGCAGGGCCTTCGTCTGGGCCTCGTCGTCCCCCATCACCAGGAGCTGCGAGTCCCACAGGCCCATGAGCTGCGCGCCGCCGTCGGGGCGGTGCCACTCGAGCAGCTGGCCGCGCTGCCCGTACCCGCGCCGCGTGGTGTCGGAGGGGAGGAAGCGCTCGAAGGCGGCGCCACGGAAGTCCCCCGTCACCACCAGCGCGTCGTCGATGAGGGCCACGCGATCCACCTTCGTCGCGGGGTCCAGCCCTCCGTCGCGCAGCATGGCCAGCCCGCGGGGATCGCCCTCGAACAGGCAGTCCATCATCAGCCCGCCGAGTTCGGAGTGGAAGATGGCGCTCACCTCGGCCACCACCGCGCCGCGCTTCACGGTGGGGGGCATCATCGCCATCAGCGGATCTCTCGGCCGGGACGGCGGCTCGAGCCGTTCGCCAGCGTCCACCGGGGCCAGCGGCACCCACGTCTGCCGCGCCTCCCCCCGAAGTCGCTCCGCGTCGCTCATCTTCCACGGGAGCCGGATGTCCGGCGGAGGAGGACGCGGCGGCGGCTCGGCGCCCAGCATCAGCCACGCCCCCAGCACCAACAGCAGCGCCGCCACCACCAGCCACGGCCACCGCGCCTTCGCTCTCGTCGTCGCCATGGTGTCAGAAGTCCTTCCGCTCGAAGCGGTACACGGCCACCGACAAGAGCGCGGCCGAGAAGATGAAGCACCCCGCCACCAGGCGCGCCAGCGTGCCCGACTCCACGGGTTGATCCGCCGCCACCCTAGCGGACGCCGTGGCCAACGATGCCAGACGGGGGAAGGGCAGCATCGCCCACTCGAAGAGATGCCGGCCGACGCCAGGCTCCATCACCTTCGCGATGGACTCGCGGAAGCTGGCGAAGATGCCCAGCACCAGCGTCACCACGCCGAGCGAGCCCGACACCGCCGCGCTGCGCACGAAGAAGGCAGCCGTCAGCATCACCGCGTAGAGGGCGCAGAAGCCCACCCAGCCGATGGCGGCGGAGAGCAGGAGCTGCGCGCTCCACACGCCCGTCTTCACGCCCAGCAGCAACGTGAGGCCCACGGCCCCGTACAGGGTGCTGGCCGCGGCCAGCGTCACCACGCCGAGGAAGGTGCCGAAGAGGAGCTGCCAGCGCGCGACGGGCAGCGAGAGGAGGTGCTCGATGCGGCCGGGCGCCAGCAGCTCGGGGGCGAAGTCGCTGCACGCCAGCGCGAGGAAGCACGCGCCGCCGTAGAAGCCTACGTAGGCCACGGCGAGGTACAGCGGGCCCAGCACGTGGTTGACGGTGAGGATGGACTTGAACAGCACCTCGCCGAAGAGCCTCGAGCCGGCGATGGCGCCGTCCACCACTTCCAGCTCCAGCGACAGGCCCAGCACCAGGAGCACCAGGGTGATGGCGCCGAACAGGCCGAGGAACCAGCGGCGGCGCGACGCCTCGAGCAGCAGGTCGACCGCGATGCGCAGAAGTTGCCTCATTCCGACGCGCACTCTGTCCGAATCGACCGCGCCGCCGCCAGCGAGACATGGGGCAGTCGCCCGGCGAGTCCAGGGCGCGACGTGGCGAGAGTCGAGGCGCCGCGCGCCCAAAGCGACCTGGGCGCGACGCACGCACCGCCTCCCCCCGTGCGTGGTCGCGCACCTCCCGTTGAGCCCCTCCGCAGCAACCCGCGTGCGCACGGCAACCCGCTGGAATGGCGTCGAGTCGCCCGCGTCCCGGCGCAGGAAGTTCGCCCACCGCGGGGGGAAGCCGGCGGCCCGGAGTCAACCCCTGCGCGCTCGGTCGGCAACGCGCTCGTCGGTGGGCGCCGGCTTCGACTCGGCGAGCCCCTCCACCACGGGAGCCAACGCGCCCGCGTTCTCCGGGACCGCGTCGCGCAGGGCCCGGAAGCTGGAAGAAGCCTCGCGGTCGAACAGCCGCTGGCCGAGGAAGACGCCGAGCACGAGGGCCGCCGCCAGGAAGGCCGCGGGCGCCAGCGCTCCGCCTGCCGCCAGCACCAGCGCCACCAGCAGCCCCGCGGCCGTGCCGCCGTAGAGGCCCAGGGTGAGGGTCCGGGGAGGCGCCATCGACGCGTGGATCTCCGTCGTGCCGTCCGGCTTCCCTTCCAGGCGCCCCTCGAGCTGCACCCGCACCCGCCGGCCCCGCACCCGGCGTGTCAGCTTGAAGCGCCCGCCCTCCACTTCACCGCGGAAGGGCCGCGGATCCGTGCGCACCGTGTCGGAGAGGACGCCTACCAGGCTGTCCGCGCCCGCCGGACCTTCCGCCGTCTGTCCGCGCAGCAGCGCCTGGGTGCGCTCCACGTCGGCCGTCGTCCGGAAGATGACGTGGCGCTTCTTCATCGGTGTCCACCCGGGTTCTACCACCAGTCTCGGACGTTCATGTGCCTGGGCGGCTGGAGGAGTAGAAGCCGGCCATGGCCCTTGCTCGAAGGCCCCAGGTGGCTCGCAAAGCCAGGCGCGCACTCGTCGACGGCGCCCGGCGCCTGTTGCTGCAGCTCGTTCCCCGCACCGCGAAGCAGGTGAAGAGCGGCGTCTCCGTGACGCGGCGCACGCCGACGGCCACGAAGTGGTTCGCCCGCGCCTTCGTGCAGTGGGTGCCGGGGCGGGGGACGAAGGCACGGGGCTTCGCGGTCGAGGCCGCGGGCGATGGTCCGGACCACGCGCTCGCGAGGTTGATGGCCTTGCTCGAGAAGGCCCCGCTGCTCAAGTGACGGCGAGAGGAGCCCTCTCCGTCGGCGCTACTTCTTCGGCATCCGTTGGATGCGCGACTTGTCGGTCCAGTAGACGTACTGGTCGTCGACCGCGAGCGAGGTGCCAAACCAGAGCTTCTCGACGACCTTGGTCGCCGCGCCGCCCGTGCGGGGGACCTTCAGCACGTCGTCCTCGGTGATCCAGTAGAGGTGCTGCGCGTCGAGGGCGAAGTCGAGCGGGCTCTGCTGTCCGTCGACGACCGTGACGGGCGCGCCGCCTCCCGTCGGCAGCCGCTGAATCGTCATGCGCCCCTCCGCGCCCCAGGCCACGAACAGGTCGTTGCCGTCGACGAGCAGCGTGTGCAGCGTGTGCTCTTTGTCGGTGTAGATCTTCTGGGCCCGTCCGCCCTTCTTCGGCGCCCGCGACAGGTTCCCGGAGATGCTCGAGTACCAGTAGACGAAGCCGTCATCGACGGCGAACAGGTCGGGGATGTCGGTGGGTGAGACGACGCGCGCCTTCCCGCCGGCCTTGGGCACCGCGAAGATGGCCTCGTTCTCCGCCCAGTAGACCGTGTCCCGATCGAGGAAGAGGCCGCGCGAGATGCCGTTGCTATCGGCGAGCTTCGTCTCCTCACCGCCGGCGCGGGGCTTCTTCATCACCCGGCCCGCGCGGGGCTCGAGCCAGTAGACGGCGTCGGCGTCGGCGGCGATGGCCATCAGGTCGGCGTTGCCCGAGGTGTAGGTCGTCACGGGCCCGCCGCGGTCGGGCATGCCGAACACGCCGATGGCGCCGGTGGGCCGGCCGCCCTGCGTCATCCAGAAGACCTGCCCCGAGACGACCTCGAGGTTGCGCGGGCCGTTCTGCTCGGCGAGGAGCAACGTGGCTTCGGGCGGCCGCGGGCGCAGCTCTTCCGGGCCCGCATCCGGCACCTTCGGCAGCCTGGCCAGGTAGTCCTTCTCGGACTTGCAGCCCGCCAGCCCGAAGCCGAGGACGAGCAGCAGCACCCCTGCGTTCCGGCGAGCGTCCTTCACCGTGGTCGCCTCCCGCGGCGTCTTCGGACGCCGCATGCCTGGAGCGTAGCCGAGCCTTCCGCCGGCGCGTCATCTTCAGTCCGCGCGCTGCCTTTCGACTTCCGCACCGCGCAGTCCGTGGCCTACCCTCGCGCGGCCCTTTGCCCGAGGTGACACCTTTGAGACCTGTGACGATCCTGGTGGCGGCGCTGCTGGTGGCTTCTTCCTGCGCGAGCCTGCCGAGGCCCGGCAAGCCGGCGATGGCCGACGTGCAGTTCCGCATGCGCGAGTTCCGGCTGGCCAACGGCATGCGCATCATCGTCGAGGAAGATCACGCCAGCCCGCTGGTGGGCGTCTTCACCGTGGTGGGCGTGGGCAGCGCGGGCGACCCCCAGGGGAAGGAAGGCCTCGCGCACCTGCTCGAGCACCTCGCCTTCCGCGCCACGCCCGGCGGCGGCCTGACGGCGTGGAGTCAGCTCGAGTCGGCCGGCGTCGGCTTCTTGAACGCCAGCACGGATCTCGACAGCACCATGTACTTCGAGGTGGGCGCGAAGGACCTCCTGCCGACGCTGCTCGCGATCGACGCGGCGCGGCTCTCCAACCCGCTCTTCGGGGTCGATCAGAAGACCTTCGAGGTGGAGCGCGAGGTGGTGCGCAACGAGCTGCGGCAGCGCGGGGAGAACGCCATCGGCCCCGCGTTCAACTTCCTTCAGGAAGCGGCCTTCCCTCCCGGGCACCGCTACGCCCGGCCCATCGGCGGCAGCCACGAGAGCCTCTCGTCCATCACCCTCGACGACGCGAAGGCCTTCGCCGCGAAGCACTATCAGCCGGCGAACATGACGATGGTGATCATCGGCGACGTGGACCTCACGAGGGTGCAGGAAGATCTCTTCCGCGGGCTGCCGGCCGGCTTCTTCCAGCCGCTGCCTCAGTCGAAGGACGCGTACCCGTCGCGGCTCGCGGCGCAGGCGCCTCCGCTGCCCGAGCCCCCGCCGCAGCGGCTGATCAAGAGGTATTCCACCGTCGCGTCGCCGGAGTTGTACGTGGTGTGGTCGCTGCCGCGCAGCTTCGAGGCCGAGACGGTGCTGCTGGACTTCGTGCGCGCCGCCGCGAGCCGGGAGCTGCAGGCCGCCTTCTTCTCGGATCCGGACATCGTGGGCGTCAACGTCTTCACCGTGCCCGCGGCCGAGGCGTCGATGCTGGTGGCGCAGGCCACCCTGCGCCGCGGCGACCACGTGGAGAAGTCGTACGAGAAGCTGCTCGACCAGTTGGTGAACATCTGGGCCACGACCGAGTACGCGGGCGACGCGAACGTGTTGATGGCGGCGGACAAGGCCTTCGGCCGCTCGCGCAACGCGGCGGTGATGCAGATGACGCTGGACGCGGAGAACATCGCTTCGCGCGGGGCGGAGCGCGCCATGTCCACCCACTTCACCGGCGACCCGCTGACCTACAGCCGCCGGCTCAAGGCCCTCATCGACATCAACGAGGCGCGCGTGACGCACTTCGCCGAGGCGTACCTCAAGCGCGAGCGCGCACGGGCGGTGCTGGTCGAGCCCTTCCCTCCTGAT
Organism: Myxococcota bacterium; assembly: GCA_040752975.1. Lineage (GTDB taxonomy): Bacteria > Myxococcota > Myxococcia > Myxococcales > Myxococcaceae > JADLDB01. The sequence goes on along the minus strand of JBFMHF010000071.1, from coordinate 20,668 downwards.
GCGAAGGAGGCCGCGGTCGGCCCCACGGGGCTCTCGCCCGCGTCCGGCAACGCGCTGCCCACCGTCATCCCGCCCGAGTCGGTGAAGGCGCTGGGGAAGTCGCAGCAGGCGCACGCGATGGAGACCATCGTCCGGGCCTCGGCGGATCACCTCGAAGAGACCCTGCCCAACGGGCTGCGCGTCATCGTGCAGCGGCGACGGAACGCGATGCCGGTGGCGGTGGTGCAGCTCACCTTCCCGCACGGCAGCGGCACGGCAGAGCCCTTCGGCGCGGCTGACCTCGGCCTGCAGATTGCCTCGCCCAGGGGCCGCAAGTACGGCCACCCGGGCGACTACGGCATCCAGTGGGACGTGAACGTCACGGCCAGCGTGTCGACGGTGACGGGCAGCGGCGCGAGCGGCAACGTGGACAACATGCTGGCGCAGCTGTCGGAGCGCGTGACGTCGATGCACGTCGAGACGGCCGACGCGGAGTACTTCAAGACGGAGTTCGCCGACTACCTGGAGAAGACGGAGCAACTGCCGCAGGTGCGCGCCGAGCGGGCGCTGCGGTCAGCCCTGTTCGCCGGGCACCCCTTCGGGAGGACGGCGACGGTGGCGGAGCAGCGCGGGCTGTCGGCGGGCGAGGTGGAGAGCTGGTTCGACCGCGCCTGGAGCCCGCGAGGCGCCGTGCTGGTGGTGGCGGGCGACGTGAACGCAGAGCAGACGCTGGCGGCGGTGAAGCGCTGGTTGGGCGACTGGACGCCGGGCGGCAAGCCGTTGCCGGACGCGCCCCCGGTGCCGGTGCGCAGCGACTCGAGGCCTGAGGTGCTGGTGACGGCGCAGCCCAACGCGACGCAGGCGCAGCTCCACCTCGCCTGCCTGGCGCGCGGGGCGACGGAGGCGGAGGAGCTGGCCAACGACACCACGGCGCGGCTGCTCGGCGCGACGCTGTTCGACAAGATCCGCGGAGAGCTGGGCGCGTCCTACGGCATCCACGGCTCATCCTCGACGCTGTTGGGCGGCACCTCGCGGCTGGACTGGACGGGTGCCATCGAGAACGGGCGGCTGGCGCAGGCGCTCAAGGTGCTGAAGGCCACGACGGCGGACTTCGAGAAGGTGGCGCTGACGGACGCGGCGATCGGCCGGGCGCGGTGGGAGGTGGCGCGAGAGGCCACGATGGAGAACTCCAGCACGGACGTGGTGGCGGCGGTGTTGTCGCACCGCGCGCTGTTGGGGCGGTCGACGGACGGCGTCGCGACGCAGTTCGACGTGCTGGCCAGCCTCGGGCGCGCGGAGCTCGAGGCGACGTGGCGGCAGTGCAAGGGGTCGACGGTGCTGTCCCTGACGGGCGACGAGGCGTTGATCCGCCAGGCGCTGAAGGACGCGGGGTATTGAGCAGCTGTCCCCTCTCCCCCGTCGGGGGAGAGGGTCAGGGAGAGGGGAAGTCGCCCGCGCGAAGCGTGGACGTGAGCACGTCCTCGAGGTCTCTCGTGGCGGGAGCCACCTCCACCACCTTCCCGCCTGTCGCCCTCACGCGATCGATCGCGGCGTTGAGCGCGTCGACATCCCCTGACGGAAACGCAAACCCATTGCCTTCCGTCACGAAGCCGGCGGCGGCGATGGCCTCGGCAGAGGCTCCAGGCGCAAACCGCACGAAGAAGCGGCCCGCGGCGTTGCGCACCTCGTCGAGCGAGCCCTCCAACTTGAGTCTTCCCTGCTCGAGAATGCCCACGCGGTCGCAGAGGCGCTCGGTCTCCGCCAGGAGGTGGGAGTTGAGCAGAATCGTCGCGCCCCGCTTTCTCTCGGCGAGGAGGATCTCTCGCACCTCGACGCGCCCGACGGGGTCGATGCCGTCGGTGGGCTCATCGAGGACCAGCAGCTCCGGCTGACCGAGGAGCGCAGCGGCCAGCCCGAGGCGCTGCCGCATGCCCTTGGAGAAGGTGCCGATGCGCTGGGGCGTGTCCTTGAGGCCGACGCGCTCGAGCAGCGCGACCAGCTCGCTGGAAGAGGGCGTGAGCGACTTCAGCGTGGAGACGGAGCGCAGGAAGTCGCGGGCCTTCAGCGCGGCGGGCAGGTGCATGCGCTCGGGGAGGTAGCCGATGCGGGCGCGCACGCGGGTGTCCTCGGGCTCGCCGCCCAGCACCTGCACGCGGCCGCCCGACGGACGTGCCACGCCGAGGAGCAGCTTGATGAACGTCGTCTTCCCCGCGCCGTTGGGGCCGATGAGGCCGAAGGCGGCGCCGCGCGGAATGCGCAACGACAGGCCGTCGAGCGCGCGATGCGGAGGGCCGAGCCAGCCCTTCCACGTCTTCTCGAGCGACTCGGCCACGACTGCAGCACTGTCCTCCGTCGCGCTCACCGGGCGGGCAGACTACGCTGGGTCCGGCGCATGTCGACCCGCACATGGCTGTTGGCAGTCGGGGCTGTCGTGGCCCTTGCCTTTCTGCTCGCGACAGCTTTCCGCGGTCGCGCCGACTGGACTCCGCCCCATGGCCCCGCGGAACCCGGCCAGCTCGCCCCGTAACCGGCTGAACTCCAACGGCAATTCCCCCTCCAGCAACCCTGTCGGCGCTCGTCCGACAATGAAGGCATCTCACCTACACGCAAAGGGACGCCGCGATGACCACCATCTCCAGGGCCTTCTACCCCGTCGTCACCGTCACGAAGAATGCGTCGGGGCGCGGCAACACCGCGGACGTCACGCTCAAGGTGAGCGACAACCTCATCCGTGAGCAGCTGCGCGGCTTCGACGGCATGGAGCACGCCTTCGCCATGCTGCCCGTGGAGAAGAAGGGCCAGCTCACCTGGAAGAAGGTGGACCTCGCGTTCCACGGCTCGGGCATCGCGGGCTACTACAACCGCACCTTCGTCGACTTCCACGACAAGCAGGTGAAGAACGTCGACGTGAAGGCGGTGGAGAAGTACGGCGTCGCCTTCGGCGTGGAGACGAACGAGGGCGTCATCTGGGCGCAGAGCCCCGGCAACAACACCAGGGCCACCGTCCGCTGAAGTCGGGCACACGGGCTGCACCGGGACTCGAGGAGCGGCGCCACCCACGGCGTCCGCCCCAGCCTGGAGCACGCCATGCCCCGCTCCGATGCACTCGCCGCCCTCGCTTCGACCGCGGGAGCCAGTCGCACGCCCACCACCGAGACGAAGAGCCTCTACGCCGCGGACCTGGGAGCCGCCTCGCCTCTCTCCGCGCGCTTCCGCTCGTATGTCCGGCCCTCGGCCCGCTTCATCTCAGTTGGCGCGGAGGAGCGCCTGCCGCACGGCGTGCTGCGCTGCTTCGCGCGCGAGGGGCGCGTCTTCGTCGAGGTCCACCGCGGGCGAAAGCTGGTCGGGCGTACGCTCTGGGTGAAGCCGGAGAATCCGCAACTGCTCCGCCCCGGCGCGCTCCTCCCCGAAGACGCCTTCTCCGTCGAGGTGCGCGAGTTCCTCGGCAGCCCCTGGCATGAGAAGGACTATGTGTCGCTGTGGACGGTGCGCGGCCTGCGGGAGAAGGGCGAAGCCGAGGCGTTCATCGACCTCTGACGGCGCATCCCCGGCGCCTCGTTCGCGGCAGAGAATGGCCCACCGCTGGCGGGCCGCGTCGGCACGTCGTCGCTCGAGCTGACGCTGACGCGCCGCTGTCGCCTCACGCTGTCGCGCGCGGCGGAGACGAACGGAGACGCCGTCTCGCGGACAGCAGCGCCTCCACCATCCAGGCGTGCGGAGTCTTCCCCGAGCGCGGACTACCTCCGCTTCGACAACAGCCCGTCCAGCAACTGCCGCGTCGTCGCCGCCCAGGCCTCCACCGCGTCCTTCGGGGCTTCACCGCCAGCCACCGCCGCGTCGTGCCAGTGCACCATCGGGCGCGGCCCCGAGACGTCGATGAGGGCGTTGGGCGCGGCCTCGCCTTCCAGCCCCCCCGGCAGCTTCGCGGCGAACAACATCACCCGCGCCCGGCCTTTGTGCACGTCACGCGCGCGCCGCACCGCCGACAGCGTGTCCGTCGCGTCCAGCACGTCCAACTGCCCGCGCTCGCGGTACTCGCGCAAGAGCAGCTCCACCACGCCGCGCTCCTCCGCGAGCGGCTGATCCCCCTTGAGCGCCGGGAAGACGAGCTCGAAGCGCAAGGCCTCGGTGTCCAGCCACTGCGACAGCTTGCGCACCAGGGCGGTGACGCTGCCCAGCGCCCACACCAGCCGCTGGTAGCGCTCGCCGCCGTCCAGCACCCGCGCCTGCGCCAGCGAGCCGTCGAACACCAGCACCAGCGCCCGCTTCTTCCGCACCGCCACCGACTCGTCGCGCGCGTAGTAGAGCAGCTCGTTCTCCACGAAGCGTACGTCGAAGAGATCCGGCCGCAGGTGCTCGACGTCGCCCTGCTCCATGTAGATGAGCTCGCTGGTGACGAGGTTCTCCAGGCTGCCCGAGGTGCTGATGCTGGAGAAGCCGCCCACCGGGTACGCGGAGTCTTCTTCCAGCGCCGTCGGCGCCTCGCCGTCCTCGAAGACGTGCCCGCGCAGCCGCACCGGCAGCCTCTCGTCCACCGCCTGCGCCACCTCCGCGAGCTGCGCCAGGGCCACCCGGGGCCCCAGGCCCTTGAGCGCCGCGAGGTTCTCCACCACGAAGATCTCCGCGTCCGACAGCAGCTCCCGCGACCGCCGCGCCGCCTTCGCGAGCAACAAGAGCCCGTCGGAGAGGCGCGCCGCCACCTCGGGCTGGTGCAGCGCCGCGCGCCCCATGTCGAGGATCTCCAGCGGCGGCTTCTGCGCCATGCGCCGCACCACGCCGGTGGAGAGGCCTGTGCCCCCGACAAGCTGCACGCGCTGCAGCACCATCGCCACCGTCATGCCGACGGCCGAGGCCCGCAGCTCCTTCGGGCTCGCCGCCACCGCCTCCATCAGCGGCGTCCACCGGCGCTCCGACACCAGCCGCGCCAGCACATGATCCTCGTACTGGCGCAGCGCGTCCTTGAGCGCGTCCTGCGACGGCGGCGTCACCGGCTGGAGCCGCTCGCCCGACAGGAGGGCCGCGAGATCGAAGGCCAGCGTGGGGGCCGGGAGCACCGGGCGCTCCGCAAGCGCCGCCTCCAGCGCCCGCACCGCGAACTCGAAGTGCGTCGCCGTCACCACGGCGTCGCGCGCGAGCGCCACCGCCCCCGCGAGAAAGGCCTCGGCTTCTGCACCCTCCAGTCGCTCGTCGCGCGCCATCGCCGCGGTCATCCTAGCCGTCCGAGAACGTCACCGGCGGGTGACGGAAAACCAGCCGTTGGTTGTTGACTTGAGAATCAATTTTCTGCTCCAAAGGGCCCCGCAACGCCGCGGGCACCGGGGGGTTCCGGAGGGCTCGACGGCGCCACAGGAGAGGCGCACACATGTCGGACCAGCTGCGATTCGATGGGAAGGTCGTCGTCATCACCGGCGCGGGCGCGGGCCTGGGCCGCAGCCACGCGCTGTGGTTTGGCAAGCGGGGCGCGAAGGTCGTGGTCAACGACCTGGGCGGCTCGGCGTTCGGCCAGGGCAAGTCTTCCGCGGCGGCGGACAAGGTGGTGGAGGAGATCAAGGCGGCGGGCGGCACCGCGGTCGCCAACTACGACTCCGTCGAGGACGGGGACAAGATCGTCAAGACGGCCATCGACTCCTTCGGGCGGCTGGACGTGCTCATCAACAACGCGGGCATCCTGCGCGACGTCAGCTTCCAGAAGATGACGAAGGAGGACTGGGACCTGGTCTTCAAGGTGCACGTGCACGGCGCCTTCCGGGTGACGCACGCGGCGTGGCCGGTGATGCGCGAGCAGGGCTACGGCCGCATCATCTTCACCACCTCGGCGGCGGGCATCTACGGCAACTTCGGCCAGGCGAACTACTCGGCGGCGAAGCTGGCGCTGGTGGGGCTGTCGAACACCCTCGCGCTCGAGGGCGAGAAGAAGAACATCCGCGTCAACGCCATCGCGCCGGTGGCCGCGAGCCGCCTCACCGAGACGGTGCTGCCGAAGGAGATGCTCGAGAACCTGAAGCCCGAGTACGTGACGTCGCTGGTCGGCTGGCTGACGCACGAGGACTGCCAGGAGACGGGCGGCCTGTTCGAGGTGGGCGGCGGCTTCTACGGCAAGCTGCGCTGGGAGCGCACCGAAGGGAAGATGTTCAAGCTGGGCCGAGACATCCCCGCCGAGGCGGTGAAGGCCGCGTGGGAGCAGGTGACGGACTTCGGGAAGACGACGCACCCCGCGAACATCACCGAGGCGCTCTCACCGGTGATGGGCAACCTGTCGACGAAGTCGAAGGGCGGCAACGAGTTCATCGACGTCGACCAGGCGCTCGGCTTCGAGATGGAGGACCTGACGTCGTCCTACGACGAGCGCGACCTCGCCATCTACGCGCTGGGCGTCGGCGCGGGGAAGAAGCCGACGGATCCAAACGACCTGCACCTCGTCTACGAGCGCAACTCCGACGGCTTCTACGCGCTGCCCACGTACGGCGTGATTCCCGCGCTCAACGCCATCTTCAAGCTGGCGGCTGAAGGCAAGACGGCGCCCGGCCTCAACTATGGGCTCGACCGGATCCTCCATGGCGAGCAGACCACGGAGGTGCTGCGGCCCCTGCCGCCCTCCGCGCAGCTCAAGCACAAGGCGCGCATCTCGGAGATCTGGGACAAGGGCAAGCACGCCGTCGTCGTCACACACATCGACACCTTCGACGCGAAGACGGGCGAGCTCTTGGTGAAGAACGACGTGTCGATGGTCGTGCGCGGCGCCGGGGGCTGGGGAGGAGAGCGCGGCCCGTCGAGCGACGTCACCTACCCCGATCGGGCGCCCGACGCGGTCATCACCGAGAAGACGGACGAGAGCCAGGCGCTGCTCTACCGCCTGTCCGGCGACTGGAACCCGCTGCACGTGGACCCCGAGTTCGCGACGATGTTCGGCTTCGAGAGGCCGATCCTCCACGGCCTGTGCACGTTCGGCTTCGTGGGCCGCGCGGCGATCAACGCGATGGCCAAGGGCGATCCCCGCACCTTCAAGTCCATCAAGGTGCGCTTCGCCGACTCGGTCTTCCCGGGCGAGACGCTGAAGATCGAGCTCTGGAAGGAGAGCGACCTGCGCTGCCTCGTGCGAGCCACCGTCGTCGAGCGCAACAAGGTGTGCATCAACAACGCGGTGGTGGAGTTCTACAAGGAGATCCCCAGGCCGCAGGCGAAGCCTGTGGCCGAGGCCCCGAAGACGACGGCTGCTCCGGCCGCGGCCGCTCCCGCTGCCATCTCCACGCCGGTCATCTTCGAGGCCATCGGCGCGTACGTCTCGCAGCACCCGGAGCTGGTGAAGGCGGTGGGCACCGTCTACCAGTTCAAGATGAAGAACCCGGACTCCGCGTGGGCGCTTGACCTGAAGAACGGCAACGGAAGCGTGAAGGCCGGCACCGCGGACAAGGCCGATTGCACGCTGGAGCTGACCGACGCCGACTGGCTGGACATGACCAGCGGGAAGGCCGACCCGCAGAAGCTCTTCATGAGCGGGAAGTTGAAGATCACCGGCAACGTGATGGCGAGCCAGAAGCTGGAGTTCCTGAAGAAGATCGACCGCAGCGCTGTGGCGGGTGGGTCCGCTCCGGCGGCAGCGGCTCCTTCGGCGGCTCCGGGGGGCGGCGGCACGGTCACCAGCGGCGCCATCTTCCAGGCGATCGGCGCGTACCTGGGCAAGCACCCGGAGCTGGTGAAGCAGGTGAACAACGTCTACCAGTTCGTGCTGAAGGGCCCGGACTCCGCGTGGGTGTTGGACTTGAAGAACGGCGGCGGCTCGGTGAAGGCCGGCACCGTCGACAAGGCGGACTGCACGCTGACGCTGGCCGACTCGGACTGGCTGGACATGACCAGCGGCAAGGCGGACCCGCAGAAGCTCTTCATGAGCGGGAAGCTGAAGATCACCGGCAACGTGATGGCCAGCCAGAAGCTGGAGTTCCTGAAGAAGCTCGACCGCAGCGAGGTCGAGGCGGCGCTCGCCTCGTCGGGTGGGGCGGCGGCTCCGGCGGCCTCGGCTCCGGCGGCGTCGTCAGGGGCGCAGGCGCCAAAGCTCTTCGCGGCGCTGAAGGAGCGCCTGGCGAAGAACCCGGGCCTCGCGAAGGAGCTCGGCGCAGTCGTCGCCTTCAAGGTGAAGGACGCGGGCGTGGAGTTCACCATCGACGGCACCAGCGGCGCGCTGAAGGACGGCGCGGACGCGAAGGCCGCCACCACCATCACGCTGACGGACGAGTCCTTCGTCGAGTTGTCGAAGGGCGCCGCGCCGCAGGCGCTGTACCAGCACGGCTCCTTCCGCGTGGACGGCTCGATGAAGCCGGTGCACCGCCTGGGCTTCCTCAAGTCGCTCGCCTGATTTCCAGACAACCACTTTCAAGAACACGGAGAACACAACCATGGGTCGCAAGGTCAATGTCATCGGCGTGGGGATGGTGAAGTTCCAGAAGCCCGGCGCCTCGGACGGCTACGAGGTGATGGCGAGCGGCGCCATCAAGGAGGCGCTGAAGGACGCGGGCGTCGACTTCAAGCAGGTGGAGCAGGCGTACGCGGGCTACGTGTACGGCGACTCCACGTGTGGGCAGCGCGCCGTCTACACGGTGGGCATGACGGGCATCCCCGTCGTGAACGTGAACAACAACTGCTCCACGGGCAGCTCGGCGCTCTTCCTCGCGCGGCAGGCCATCGAGGGCGGGCTGGCCGAGTGCGTGCTGGCCGTCGGCTTCGAGCAGATGGAGAAGGGCGCGCTGGGCGCGAAGTTCAACGACCGCACCAACCCGATGGACCAGCACGTCAACGTGATGAACCAGCAGCAGGGGTTCAACTCGGCGCCTCCGGCCGCGCAGATGTTCGGCGGCGCGGGCCGCGAGTACCGCTGGAAGCACGACACCAAGCGCGAGACGTTCGCGAAGATCGCCGCGAAGGCGCGGCTGCACGCGTCCAAGAATCCGTACGCGCTGTTCCGCGAGGTGCTGTCGGTGGAGCAGATTCTCGCCAGCGACGAGGTGTTCGACCCGCTGACCAAGTTCCAGTGCTGCCCGCCCACGTGCGGCGCGGCCGCGGCGATTCTGTGCAGCGACGACTTCGCGAAGAAGGTGGGCGCGTCGAACCCCGTGTACATCGCCGGCCAGGTGATGAAGACGGACTTCCCGTCGTCCTTCGAAGGCCAGTCAATGATCAAGATGGTCGGCTACGACATGGCGAAGGCCGCGGCGACGGAGCTGTACGAGAAGACGGGCCTGGGGCCGAAGGACGTGCAGGTGGTGGAGCTGCACGACTGCTTCACCACCAACGAGCTGCTCACCTACGAGGCGATTGGACTGGCGCCCGAGGGCGGCGCCGAGAAGTTCATCTGGGACGGCGACAACACCTACGGCGGCAAGTGGGTGACGAACCCGTCGGGCGGGCTGCTCTCCAAGGGCCACCCGCTGGGCGCCACGGGCCTCGCGCAGTGCACGGAGTTGGTGTGGCACCTCCGCGGGCAGGCCGGTGACAGGCAGGTGCCGGGGGCGAAGGTGGCGCTGCAGCACAACCTGGGCCTCGGCGGGGCGTGCGTCATGACGATGTACCGCCGCAACTGACGCGCAGGCCCCTCCCCCGTGGGATGTCAGGCGTGGGCGGGAGACACGCCGGGGGGCAAAGGGGGGAGTCGGCGGCGGGCGCCTCAAAGCATCCACGCTGCACGAGGCCTTCCGGCGCGGCTGGCCGTCCGTCTCGTCGCTGCTGCCCAAACGCATCCAGGCGGAGGCCGCGCGCTTCCTCACCTGCGGCGACGCGCGCTTCGGCTTCGTCGAGGTGGCCTGCGCCTCGTGCGACGACGCGCGCCTCGTCGCCTTCTCGTGCAAGGGCCGCGGCTGGTGCCCGTCGTGCACCACGCGCCGCGCGCTGGACACCGGCGCCCACCTCGAGTCGGCGCTGCCTCGCGTCGCCCACCGCCAGTGGACGCTGAGTCTGCCCATGGCCCTGCGCTTCCACGTCGTGAAGCGGCCCGCACTCCTCAAGCGGCTCGAGGTGCGCCTCGTGCGCGCCGTCTGGCGGCTTCAGCGCGCCACCTCCCGCCGCCTCGGCCATGAAGGCACTCTCACCGGGCCCGCCTCGTCGAGTTGGGCGTCGCCCTCCCCTCCCACCTCCTGCCCAGGCCCACCGCCCCGCCTCAGCTGGCGCTCGACGGGTAGCCCGCCTCGCCCGCCGTCCTCGACGACACGCCCGTCACGCCACAGGTGTGCCCGCCGCCCGGAATCCCGCCTCCAGCCAGCCATGCACGCCTACCCGAGGGACACTTCGCCGTGCTTCACTTCGCCTCGTGCCGCACTTCTCAGCCCGCCCGGCGGTTTCCCGGTTTGAAGTTCCTGTTCTTCTTCCTGTTCTTCTCGTGTACGAGCCGGAGAAGCGCTGAGCCCTCGGGCACGCTTCAGTTCTGGGTCACCCGGAGCACCAGGCTGACGTCGGTGTAGACGTTCTGCGTGCTCGCGGAAGAGCCAGGCCCCGCGATGATCTGCACGTAATCGAGACGGCAGGCCGCGCGGCCATCGGGCACATTGGGCGCTGCCGGCGCGGTGCCCGACCAGGCCACGGAGCGATCGTTGTAGACGCCAGCGGTGAAGTTGATGCTGGCGAGCGCGGGCTGATCGACGTTCGTCGAGCCGCCGAACGCGCAGCGCCAGTTCCAGCGCAGGCCCACCACTCCGACGCCTCCAGCCGCCGGCGGAATCGGCGCCGAGGTGTTGCTGTGAGTCTGAATTCTGAGCGTGGCCGAATAGGGCCGGCCTTCGATCAACATCGAGGGAACCCCGGTCGAGGTGCTGCTCCCCATGCCGAAGGAGAGCGGGTTCGAAACTCCGGAGGGAAAGAGGTTCGGTCCGGTGACGTCTCCGTAGAGGAGCAGGTCGCTGCCGCCGGGCGGACCCGGCGGGCCGGACACCACGAGGACGCCGCCGTCGACGACGGCCGAGCCACCGTCGCTGATGGCGACGACGTAGGACGAGGCGGGTCCCTGCGCGCCCGTCATGCCGATCGGTCCGCGCGGGCCCTCGACGAAGAGCACGCCACCGTCGACGAAAGCGACCCCGCCGTCCCCGACCACGACCAGCAGTGGCGCGGCAGGCCCCGGTGGCCCGGGCGGCCCCTCGACGATCAGGATCCCTCCGTCGACGCTCAGCGTGCCGCCGTCGGGCAGCACGAGCTCGACCGTCCCCGGCGGGCCCGGCATTCCTGCCGGCCCCGGCTGCCCGCGCTCACCCGCGGGGCCCGGCGCGCCTGGAGGTCCATCTGCCCCCTTGGGACCAGTGCACGACGGCGCGAGGGTCAAGACGAAGCAGCCGAAGACGAGGAGCGAGGGACGCAGGAGCATGGAGTGCTGCAGATTATCCTTCGACGATCTCGCGCGGGCAATACTCGGGCAGCTCGGACCTGAGCGCGTCACTGCTCGACGCCGGGCTGATGGACGAGGCGCGCCAGAAAGCGCTGAGCAGCGACGGAGCGGGTGGGCCGCTCCGCCGCCACTCGAGTCACCACTCACTGATCATCGTCAGCCCAGCCCAGCTGCACGTACTGCCCCTCGCTGGGCACGCCCTGATCGTTCACCACGAACAGCATGTAGTCGCCGGGCACCGCGAGGCCCGGCAGGTGCGGCGCCTTCACCTCGAGCTTGCCGTTGCGCCCAGCACCATCGCTACCCACGCGCCGGTGATCGACGCGGTGCGCGTGCCGCCGTCGGCCTGGATCACGTCGCAGTCCAGCGTCAGCGTGCGCGGCCCCAGCGCCTTCAAGTCGATGCTGGCCCGCAGCGCCCGGCCGATGAGCCGCTGGATCTCCAGCGTGCGGCCGCCCTGCTTGCCCTGCGCCGCTTCCCGCTTCATCCGCCCGTGCGTCGAACGCGGCAGCATGCCGTACTCGCCGTCACCCAGCCTCCGCCCGTGCCGAAGACGTGGGGCGGCACCTTCTCTTCCACGCTGCACGTCACCGGCACCTTCGTGTCGCTGAACTCCACCTGGCAGCTGCCCTCGGCGTGCTTGTTGACGCCGGGAGTCAGGATCACGGGTCGAGCGTCTTGCGGTTGACGACGAAGTGGTAGCCGATGGTGCCCCGCAGCTGGAACGTCTCGTTGTAGCGCCACAGCTGCGCGGTGATGGCGCCCTGCGGCAGCGTGTACGTCGCGCGGTCCTGGCGGGTCCAGAAGTTGTTCCACGAGCCCACCACGCCCAGCGTGAGGCCCTTCTTCACCGCGACGCGCGTGTCGACCTCCAGGCCGTGCACGGTGGCCTGGGGAATCGCTCAGGCTGCGGAGGGAGCCGCAGGAGCCGCTCCGAAGATGGCGCTGCAACCTGATGAGCTCCTGCGTCTGTGACGTGCGCCGGCGGCCCGGGCAGACGCAGATCGTCACCACCGACATCGACACCTCGCGACGGCAGGCGTTCGTCTTCGTACAAGGCAGCTCGGTCGGCATCACCACGGCGGGCTGGAACGCACTCGCTCCCGGCACCCCCACGGTGCAGGCGGCGCTCGACGCCATCGATGCCGTGCTGAGCGACCACTTCGACGGCACGGCACACCGGCGCGCCGCGACCAAGGTCGACTACGCGCCGCACGGAATGGTGGCGGCGAACACGGTGCAGGCGGCCATCGACGAGCTCGTCGACGACCTCAGTGGACCCGGTGGCGCGGGGGAAGTGGGAGCAGGCGGAGTCCCTGGCAATCTGGGGCCGAAGGACGTGCAGGTGGTGGAGCTGCACGACTGCTTCACGTCGAACGAGCTGCTCACCTACGAGGCGATTGGGCTGTGCCCCGAGGGCGGCGCTGAGAAGTTCATCTGGGACGGCGACAACACCTACGGCGGCAGGTGGGTGACGAACCCGTCGGGCGGCCTCTTGTCCAAGGGCCACCCGCTGGGCGCCACGGGGCTGGCGCAGTGCACGGAGCTGGTGTGGCACCTCCGCGGGCAGGCCGGTGACAGGCAGGTGCCGGGGGCGAAGGTGGCGCTGCAGCACAACCAGGGCCTCGGCGGGGCGTGCGTCATGACGATGTACCGCCGCAACTGACGCGCAGGCCCCCTCCCCCGTGGGATGTCAGGCGTGGGCGGGAGACACGCCGGGTGGCGACGGGGGAGTCGGGCCGGCGGCGGGCGCCTCAAAGCATCCACGCTGCACGAGGCCTTCCGGCGCGGCTGGCCGTCCGTCTCGTCGCTGCTGCCCAAACGCATCCAGGAGGAGGCCGCGCGCTTCCTCACCTGCGGCGACGTGCGCTTCGGCTTCGTCGAGGTGGCCTGCGCCTCGTGCGCAAGGACTTCGAGGACGTCGACGTCCCCTTCCCTGACGACGACTTCGAGGGCCTCCAGCTCCGCGCCCTGCAGAAGCCCTTGCCCCTGGCCTTGCCGCACAAGGCCACGCACCGCCTCGCCGCCGCGCACGGCTTGAAGCCTCCACACCGACACCGCCGTCCATGGCAACGACAGACAAGGCCTCGAGAGACTGTGCAGGTACGGCGCCCGCGGCCCCGTGGCCGAGTCCCGGCTGCGCAAGCTGGCGGACGGCCGCTACGAGTATTCACCCAAGAAGGGCGTCGCCTTCACCCTCACCGCCGAGGCCCTCGTGAAGCGCCTCGTCGCGCTGACGCCCCCGCCCAACCGCCACCTCACCAGCTTCCATGGCGTGTATGCGCCCAACGCAAAGCTGCGCCCCCTCGTCGTGACGCCACGGACGCCGGCGCCCGCGCAGTCTCCGCCACCACCGCCGCCGCCCGGCCGCAAGAGGACACCGCCGCCTCCTCCACGCCTCGACTGGGCCAGCCTGCACCAGCGCACCTTCGGGACTGACGTCCTCCAGTGTCCGTGCGGAGGCCGTCGCACCGTCCGCCGCGTCCACCTCACCCGCACGGCCGCCGAGGCCCGCCTCGTCGAGTTGGGCGTCGCCCTCCCCTCCCGCCTCCTGCCCAAGCCCACCGCACCTCCTCAACTCGCGCTGGAGGTGTAGCCCCTGCCCGTCCACCTCACCGACGACTCGCCCGTCACGCCACCGGTGTGCCCACCGTCGGGAATCCCGACTCCGTCACGCCTCCACGCGCTCGCCGACGGTGGCTTCGCCGTGCTTCACTTCCCCTCGAGCCGCACTCCGCGTCTCACCCGGCCCGGCGGTTTCCCGGTTTGTTTTGCCTGTTCTTCGCATGCCTCAAGAAGGACCGCTGAGGACCGCCTCGCATTCAACTCGGTCTTTCAGCGGTACATGGCCCCGGGGGCCCGATGCTAGACTTCCCACGATGCGCTTCGTCCCGTGCCTCGTCGCCCTCGTCGCGCTGTCTGCGAGCGCGAGTCCTCCCTCCATCGCCGTCGTCGACTTCACCGTGGTGGGCAGCGATGCCCGCCTGGGCGAGGTGTTCGCCGGGCGCCTCGCCAGCCGGCTCGAAGAGCGCGGGGCGAAGGTCATCACCCAACAGACCGTTCGTTCCCTGCTGTCGAATGAGCGCCAGCGGCAGTTGCTGGGTTGCGCCGAGGAGGGGACGAACTGCATCGCAGAGCTCGCCGGCGCGCTGGGCAGCACCTACCTCGGCCTCGGGCAGGTGGCGAAGGTGGGCGGCTCGTACACCGTGAACGTGCGCATAGTGCGCTCCGCCGACGGCAGCACCGTGTCTTCGCTTTCGAAGACGGTGGGCTCCGAAGACGCCACCCTCGACGCCGTCACCGACGCCGCCGACGCCTTCATCGTGACGCTCGACCCGACGCTCGCCAAACCGCCGGTACTGCCGTGGGTGGTGACTGGGGTCGGTGCAGCGGCGGTCATCGCCGGCAGCGTCCTCATGGTTCGCGTCGCCGACGCCAACATCCGGTTGCGCGGGCCGGTCACGCCCGAGCTGTCGATCGAGGCAGCGGAGCAGCTGGCTCGCGAACGAGCGCCGGAGCAGGTGGTCGGCATCTCCTTGCTCGTGACGGGCGGGGTGGCCATCGCCACGGGCATCATCTGGTGGGCCCTCAGCCGAAATCCGCGCCTGACCGCGTGGCTGGTCCCCACCCCGGGCCCCGGGCGGTTGGTGTGGTGGTGAAGGGCTGGTGGTTGGTGTCACTGGGCCTCCTCGGCTGTGACCTCGAAGCCTCGGCGCGCGACTACGCTAGGCGCGCGTGTGCGGCCCAGTGCGAGGGCCTGGCCGCCCGGTGCGTGGAGCTCTGCCTGGAGCCGGGCGGGCTGGCCGTCTCGTTTGGGGTGGTGCGCGTGGAAGCCGAGGGCGAGGTGGGCGGGCCCGCACGTGTCACCCTCGAAACGCGCAGCGCAGACACGGGTGTGCTGCAGCGAGAGCTCGAGTTGTCGTCAACCGCCCAGTGGCCTGCCACGCCTTCCGAGGCGCGGCTGTCGTTGTCGGAAGATGGTCGAGGGGTGGCGCTGGTCGGGTACGACGCGCCGGGAGCGCGCTCCGTCGCTGTCGACGCGACGGCCATCAAGGTGGGCTGGCTCAGCGGCACCACGCTGGAATGGGTGGCCTCGGTGCCCGCACCGCGTACCAACATCACCGCCGTCGGCACCGAGCGTGGCGCTTCCTTCTGGGTCGGTGGCCCGGCTTCGTTCGGTCTCCAGCGTACGGAAGCAGGAGGGAACACGGCCTCGGAGCGGCTCGACCCACGCGAAGACACGCGCGCGGTCGCGGTTCGCGACGGGAGGCTCTTCGCTGCGTCGGCCAGCACCCTGCGCTCCTGGCCGCTGCCGCTCGCGGGTGCGCCGCCGTTGGTTGAAGTGCAGTCCACTGCGATGAGCGACTTCGAGTTGGTGGACCTCGACGGCGTGCCGGGGCGCGAGACGCTCTACGTCTCGCTCGAACGACGTCCGTCGGGGCTTGCGAAGTACCAGCGCGGCCCTGGTGGTTGGGAGCTGAAGTGGGAAGCGAGCGCTGCCATCGGTGTTGACGACGCGACGACGTGTGCGAGGCTGGCGGTGTTACCGCGGCCGCCCGGAGCCGTCGTCTTGTGTGTTCGAGGGGAAGGCACCGAGGTGGTGCGCTTCGACGACGACCCCGTCGTACTCGACGGTGGGGCGCCGGCGCCGACCCTGCTCGTGACGGCGCGTTCGCCCGCGTCGTTTCGGGGCATCGCCTTCAGCGTGGAGGGGCCATGACCCGCCTGACGTTGCCGCTCTTCCTCGTGCTCACAGGGTGCGACCTCAGCGCCGCCTTCGAGTCGTACCGCGATCGCTTCTGCGCCGAGCAATGCGCGCCTGGCCGCGCCTGCCCGGAGCGGTGCACTCTCCCTGGGACGGAAGACGCAGGCACCTCCGCGAAGGGCCCACACGCCTTCTTCAAGACTGCGGGCGATGACACCTTCCTGGTGGTGCACCTCCAGTCGAACGCAGGTCCCGGGCCGGCGGCCACCACGCTCCTCGAGGAGCGTCGCGTGGCGGATGGCGAGCTGGTGGCAGCTGAGGTGCTCAATCAACGCGGCGCCGTCTTGTCGTTGGGAAACCGCTTCGAAGGGGCTCTGACCCGCGCAGCTGACGGAAAGAGCGTGACGCTGGGGGCCTCACCTCCGTCAGCCTCGATGCAGCTTCAGGAGGCCACGATGGCGCACCGCATCGTCAGCGTGCGCCGCGGCGAGCTGGACGTCTCGCGAGTGCTGACGGGCTACGCACAGGAGCCGTTGTTCGCGGTGGCGACGGCAGACGAGACGACCTTCTGGGCGGTGGGCGCCACCCCCGGCGCGCTGCGGGAACTCCCGAGCGACGCAGGCGCCTCGAGGTTGTTGGCCTCCCGCACCGGTGACGAACAATGGACGACGCTCCAGGTCGCCGATGGCCGACTCTTCGCTTCGACCATCGAGCTTGAGTCGCGCATCGAAGACCTCGGCGCCGTTCAGGCCATCGGCGTTGCAACCCCTGTCGTGCGCTTCGACGTCAATCGTTCCGTGACGTCCTTCGCGTTCGTCGACACCGACCTCGAGGCCGGCGTCGACACGCTCTTCGTGGCGGAGCGTAACTCCGTGTGGCGTTTCGCGAGAGATGGCGGGGCGTGGGAGCCGCGCTGGGAGTTCCCACAAGACCAGCTAGACCGATGCGTCTTCCTGGCTGCACGGCGTGAGGGGCCGCTGTTGTGCAGCACCGAGTTCGCGCTCTTTCGCTTCGACGAGGTCGACGATGGCGGCGTCGAGCGTCGCCTCCTCTTCGCGCGGACGTTCGACGGAGGTGCCGACGCCTTTCGCGGCGTCGCCTTTCCTCCGAGCCCGTGAGTCAGCCCGGCTCGCCGCCGAGGCGGTCGCCGGCGCCGCGCACGGTCTCGATCTGCTCCCGCGCACTGCACAGCTTCTCGCGCAGCCGCATCACGTGGGTCCACGGTGCGCGTCTCCACGGGGCTGGTGATGCCCCACACGTCAGCCAGCAGCCGCTCGCGGCTCTGCAGCTTGCCGGGCTGCGAGACGAGCTGGAGCAAGAGCTTGAACTCCAGCGCCGTCAGCTCGAGCTCTTCACCGCCCGCCCACGCGCGGTGGGCGGTGGTGTCGACGGTCAGCTGCCCGACCTTGATGACGGTGCCCCCCGGCTCGATGACCGCGCGCCGCAACAGCGCCCGAATGCGCAGCGTCAGCTCGCGCGGGCTGAAGGGCTTGGTGACGTAGTCGTCGGCGCCGACCTCGCAGCCGGCGACGCGGTCACCCTCTTCACCCCGCGCGGTGAGCATTCTTGGGCGTACGTCATTCGGAATCGCGACGTCGCGGGTGACCGGGTCTGCCCGCAGCCGCCGGCAGACTTCCTTGCCCGCCAGCTTCTCGGCCTGCGTCAGCACCTTCTCGAGGTCGGTCTCGGCGGCTGGCCCGGCCGACCCGAAGTCCTTCGCGCAGTTGTATGCCGAAGGCTTCGCGTCGGTGTGGCGCTTGCTGCAGCGGCTGGGGGTCCCTCCGGCGCCGTGGGACGCCGCGCACGACGTTTCGTGGTCGCCTGGCGACGCCTGGGTGAGTTCATCGGCCGCAGCAGCCTCAAGACGTGGCTGTTGGGCGTCGCCGTCCGGGTCGCCTCCGACTATCGCCGGAAGAACAAGCGAAATGTCATCCCACTCAGCGAGGATCTCCCGGCGCCGGGTGCGCCGGCGGAGTTGGCGGGGCGCCGCGAGACCGGCCATCGGGTCCACGACCTGCTCGCACAGCTGAAACCGGAGCGCCGCGAGATCCTCGTCCTCATCGACCTGGAAGAGCTCAGCGCGCCCGAGGTGGCCGAGGTGCTCGGCATGAACCTGAACCCGGCAGCAGCTCGGGGTGCGCCTCGCCGGCTGTGTGTGGGACGTCGCCGGTCCAGCACCTGCCGTGCTGGACGTCGAGGTGGCCCAGGTCCCGCTCGCCGCCGGCGACTACCTCGTCGCGGACCGGCGGGTGTGGCTCGGCGCAGCCATGTGCGAGCGGGTCCGGGCCGGGGCGGCACTGTCCACCTTCGCCCGGTAGCTGGCGATCGCGCGCTCACGTGGCGGCCACCTCCGCGCCGCACTTCGGACGACGACGTCACCGCCGGACGTGCACGGAGCCCGGCGTGTGGTAGCACCCGCCCGCGAAAGGTGGCTCGAGTGGCACTCGCCGATTCAGCGTCCGAAACCACCGTGGTGACGAAGGTGACGTTCGAGGCCTCGGCCGCGCGCGCGTGGGACACCTTGATGTTCTACGAGGAGGTCGCCGCGAAGCCGCCCCTGCACCTGCGGCTGCTGCTGCCCGTGCCGCTGCGCACCGAGGGCGCCAAGGAGCGGGTGGGCGACGAGGCGCTGTGCCTCTACCAGACGGGCAGTCTCATCAAGCGCGTCACCGACGTCGAGCCGCGGCGCCGCTACTGCTTCGCGGTGGTGAAGCAGGACCTCGACGTCGGCGGCGGCATGCGCCTGTCGGGAGGCAGCTACGCCCTCACCGAGCTGCCCGGCGGGCGCACCGAAGTCGAAGCCGTCACCCGCTACCGGAGTCCCCGGCGGCCGCGCTGGCTGTGGACGCGGGTGGAGGCGGTGGTGTGCCACCTGTTCCACCGGCACATCCTGCGGGAAATGCGGCGGCACGCGGAAGCGCCCCGTGCCCTCAAGGACGAGGCGCCGACGTGACGCTGCTGCCCCCCATCTGGCTGGTGCGCGTCGCGGTCGCCGGCGTGTGGCTGTACGAGGGCCTGTGGTGCAAGTTGCTGGGCGGCGACCCCAACCAGCTCACCATCGTCACGCAGGTGCCGAAGTACGGGCCGAAGGTGGGCAAGGCCTTCCTGATGACGTTGGGCGTCGTCGAGGTGTCGCTGGGGCTGTGGGCGCTGTCGGGGCTGCGCCCCTTCGCGTGTGCCGTGGCGCAGTCGGCGCTGCTGGTGACCCTCAACGCCAACGGCCTGGTGTGGTCGCGAAAGCACATCCACGACCCGGGCGGCATGGTGGTGAAGAACTTCGCCTTCCTCGTGCTGGGCTGGGTGGCGGCCGGCCTCCCGGAGGGCTGGTGACGTCCTCGCTGGTGACGACGGGCGCGCAGACCCCGTGGGTGGCGGGGCGCTTCGACGCGCGGGTGAGCGGCGGGAAAATCCTGTTCGGCCGCATGTACGAGGACCCGGCCATCGAGCTCGACGCCTTCCGCGGCGCGGGGCGGGTGCTGTGCATCGCCTCGGCGGGCTGCACGGCAATGAAGCTGGCGCCGCACCACGACGTGGTCGCCGTGGACATCAACCCCGTGCAGCTGGCCTACGCGGCGCAGCGCTTCGCCGGGGCGCCTCCTGTGCGCGGCAGCGCCGAGCGGGTGATGGACGTGATGCGCTTCTTCGCGCCGTTGCTGGGGTGGTGGCCCTCGAAGCTGCGCCGCTTCCTCGACCTCGACGACGTGGCCGCCCAGGCAGAGTTCTGGCGCAGCGAGCTCGACACCCGGCGGCTCCGCTGGGCCCTGGGCGTGGCCTTCTCCTTCACCGCGCTGCGGGCGGTGTACTCGTCGCGCTTCCTCGACTTCCTCCCCCGGCGGCTGGGGGCCGTCTTCCACCAGCGCCTCGCGCGCGGCTTCGCGCACAGCCCCAACCGCACCAACCCGTGGGCGCGGGCGCTGCTCCTCGGCGAGCTGTCGACGGACGTTCCGCCACCCGAGGTGAAGCGGGTGCAGCTGGTGCACGCTGACGCGGCCTCCTGGCTCGAGCAGCAGCCGGCGGGGAGCCTCGAGGGCTTCACGCTCTCCAACATCCTCGACGGGGCCACGCCGGCGTACCGGGAGCGGCTGGTGTCCGCGGTGAAGCGGGCCGCCACGCCCGGGGCGAGGGTGGTGCTGCGCAGCTTCGCCGAGCCCACCGCGGCGCTCCCCTCCAATCGCGCGGCGGAGGACCGCTCGATGCTGTGGGGCATCGTCGACGTGCGGCCCGCGAGCGAGCTGTCGCCCTGGTGAAGCCCACGCAACCTGTCGCGAGGCCGCCGAGGCGCCGAAGGGCCTCATGCACCCACGAGGGGCTACGAGGTGGTGGAGCCGAAGGCCGCCCTGACTTTCAAGAGGCCAACCGACGGGCCTCGCCATGGCCGCCGCCATGCGCTAGCCAGGACGGCCAAAGGAGGGTGTCCATGTCGAAGTGCGGCGTCTGGCTGTGTGCGGTGAGTGCCTGTCTGGTGCTGGCCTGTGGCTCATCTTCGGGGACGGACGGCGGCACGGGAGGCGGAGGTGGCGGCGCGACTGGCGGCGGAATCGGCGGCGGTGGCGCCGGAGGCGGGGGTGGCACCGGAGGCGGGGGCGGCACCGGAGGCGGCGGTGGCACCGGAGGCGGGGGCG
>JBFMHF010000070.1:0-36941 GCA_040752975.1 Myxococcota bacterium | reverse complement strand
CAGCTCGCCCGCGCCGCGGGCTTCTTCCCGTTGTAGGCACCCGGCATGGCCCCCACCCGCACCTTGAGCGTGCCCGCCCCCAGGCCCCTTCAGGGCGGCCAGCCCCCCACCCGGTCCCGCGGTGGGAGGGCGGATCGCCTGGTGGAGCTGGCCGTCACCGCCGCGGCCTTCGTCGGCATCGGCGCTGTGGCGCTGATCTTGATCTTCATCGCGCGGGAGGCCCTGCCGCTCTTTCTCGATCCCTCCCAGCGCGAGGCGGCGAGCCTGTCGAAGCTGCTGCTGCCGCAGCCGTGGCGCACCGGCCAGCCGGACGGCTTCCTGTGGCAGCCGGTGGCGCGCGTGCCCCACGTCAGCCTGTTGCCCCTCTTCATGGGCACCCTGAAGGTGTCCAGCGTGGCGATGGTGCTGGCCGTCCCCCTCGGGGTCGCCGCGGCCCTCTTCAGCACCGAGTTCGCCCCGCGCTGGCTGCGCGAGCTGCTCAAGCCGGTGGTCGAGCTGCTCGCGGGCGTGCCCTCCGTCGTGCTCGGCTTCTTCGCCCTCACTACCCTGGCGACGGTGATGCAGGACTCGCTCGATCTCCCCTACCGCCTCAACGCGCTGGTGGCGGGCGTGGCGATGGCGATGGCGATCGTCCCCATCGTCTACACCGTGTCGGAGGACGCGTTCCGCAGCGTGCCCAATACCTGGCGCGAGGCGTCGCTGGCGCTGGGGGGTACGCGCTGGGACACGGCGGCGAAGGTGGTGCTGCCGGCGGCGGCGCCCGGCGTGCTCGGCGCGTGCGTGCTGGCCTTCGGGCGCGCGGTGGGCGAGACGATGATCGTCCTGATGGTCTCCGGGAACGCCGCCCTGGTGTCCGGCAGCCTCGTCGATCCGACGCGCACCGTCGCGGCCACCATCGCCGCGGAGATGGGCGAGGTGGTGGTGGGCGACATGCACTACTCGCTGCTCTTCTTCCTGGGCGCCCTCCTCTTCCTGTTCAACCTGGCCTTGAACGCCACGGCAGGGAAGTGGGTGCGCGCGCGGATGCGGCGCCGCGAAGGGCGGTCGGTGTCGTGACGAACCAGCAGCGGCATGCGCTCTCGCGCGTCTTCGGCGGGCTGACGGGTGCGGCCGCGGCGGTGATCGTCCTCGGGCTGGGGGTGGTCCTCTTCGACGCGGTGTCCGGCGGCTGGGGCGTGTTGTCCTGGCGCTTCTTCACCGAGGGCCCGGGCGAGGACTTCACGCAGGGGGGCATCTTCCCGGCGATCTACGGCACCGCGGTGCTGACGCTGCTGATGACGGCCGCGGTGATGCCCTTCGGAGTGGCCACCGCCGTCTACCTCCACGAGTACGCGAGCCCCGAGAGCCGCCTCGCCCGGCTCGTGCGTTCGGCGATCCACAACCTCGCCGGCGTGCCGTCGATCGTCTTCGGCCTGTTCGGCCTGGGCTTCTTCGTCAACGCCGTGGGTGGCAGCCTCGACGCCGCCACCGGCGGAGGGATGAAGTACGGCCAGCCGGGCCTGCTCTGGGCGTCGCTGACGCTGGCGGTGCTGACGCTGCCGGTGGTGATCGTCGCCACCGAAGAGGCGCTGCGCGCCGTCCCCCAGGAGCTCCGGCTGGCAAGCCTCGCCCTGGGCGCGACGCGGGCGCAGACGCTGACGCGGGTGACGCTGCCCGGGGCGCTGCCGGGGATCCTCACCGGCGCGGTGCTGGCGATCTCCCGTGGGGCCGGCGAGGTGGCCCCGGTGCTGCTCACCGGCGTGGCCTTCTACCTGCCCGAGCTGCCCGGCTCCCTGTCCTCCCAGTTCATGCACCTCGGCTACCACACCTACGTGCTGGCCACCCAGGCGCCCGACGTCGACGCGGCCCGGCCGATGCTGTACGGCACCGTCCTGGTGCTGCTCGCGCTGACGTTCCTCTTGAACCTCCTCGCCATGCTGGTGCGCGCGCAGGCGCGGAGGACGCAGCTGTCATGACGAGTGAGCTCCGGACCAAGATGGAGGCGAAGGCGCTCTCGGTGCACTACGGCGACGTGCACGCGCTCAAGGGCGTGTCGCTGGAGATCCCCGAGCACCAGGTGCTGGCGCTGATCGGCCCGTCAGGGTGCGGCAAGTCCACCTTCCTGCGCGCGCTCAACCGGATGAACGAGCTGGTCCCGGGAGTGAAGGCGCAGGGCGCGGTGCTGCTCGACGGGCAGGAGGTCGAGCGCTTCGACGTGGTCGATCTCCGCCGCCGGGTGGGGATGATCTTCCAGCGGTCCAACCCCTTCCCCAAGTCCATCTTCGAGAACGTGGCGTACGGGCTGCGCATCGCCGGCGAGACGAACCGGGCGCGGCTGGCGGAGCGGGTGGAGGCGTCGCTCCAGCGCGCGGCCTTGTGGGACGAGGTGAAGGATCGGCTGGGCGACTCGGCCCTGGCACTGTCCGGCGGGCAGCAGCAGCGGGTCTGCATCGCGCGCGCCCTGGCCATCGAGCCCGAGGTGGTGCTGATGGACGAGCCGGCGAGCGCGCTCGATCCGATCTCCACCGCGAAGATCGAGGAGCTCATTCACGAACTCCGCGCGGACTACACCATCGTGATCGTCACCCACAACATGCAGCAGGCCGCTCGCGTGTCCGACCGCACCGCCTTCTTCTTCATGGGCGAGCTGGTCGAGGTGGGGCCCACCGAGCAGATCTTCACCAACCCGAAGGAGCAGCGCACCGAGGATTATGTGACCGGGAAGTTCGGCTGAAGCCCGGCAAGGGAGTAGGTTGATGCCAGGCATGAAGCGCTCCCACACCGACAAGATCTTCGAGCAGGAGCTGCACACGCTGAGAGATCGCTTGCTGGCGATGAGCGCCCGGGCCGAGGCGATGATCGCCGAGAGCGTGCTGTCGGTGGCCGAGCGCGACTCGAGGCTGGCCCAGCACGTGATCGACTCCGACGCCGAGCTGAACCGCCTCGAGGTGGCGGTGGACGAGCTGTGCGCGAAGATCCTGGCGCTGCGGCAGCCGGCGGCGAGCGATCTCAGGCTGATCACCACCGCGCTCAAGATCGTGGTGGATCTCGAGCGCATCGGGGATCTCTCGGTGAACATCGCCGAGCGCGCGCTCGACCTCAACCGCTCGGAGGCGATGCCGATCTACGGCGATCTCCCGCACCTGGCCGAGCTGGCCCAGCAGCAGCTCAAGGCGGCGCTGGACGCCTTCGTCCGCGCGGATCCCGAGGCGGCGCTGAAGATCCTCTCCAACGACGAGCTGCTCGACTCGCTCTTCGTGAAGCTCTTCAACGAGCTCATCGGCCTGATGATGGAGGACTCGCGGAACATCCGCCGGGCCACCAACCTGCTCTTCGTGGCCAAGCACCTCGAGCGCATCGGCGATCACGCGATGAACATCGCGGAGATGACGGTGTACATGGTGAAGGGCACCGACATCCGCCACCCGCGCAGCCGGGAGCTGAACCGCCACACCGCCTGACGGCGCGGACCTCCACCCGATCGACCGGCGTGGTGACCACCGCGAGCAAGGCAGTCTTCGCCTGCCGCCGCGTCCCTGGCCGGTCCGTGAGCGCCTCGTCGCTCCTCGGGTTGGCGGCCCGATCGTGAGGGGGGGCTGGTGTTGGAAGGCCGCGCCAAGGCTCGGGCCACGTCGCGGTTCACCTTGATCGGCCGGGCTCCCGAAGACGGCGAGCTCGAGACGCTCTTCGAGGCCGAGTGCGCCTGATCGACGTGGGCCAGACGGCTACCAGCGGTGGTACGCGGGGTGCCCCGGCTCGACCGCGACGAAGGTGCCCCGGCAGGTCGCCCGCACCTTTCCCTGGGCCTCCAGCACGCCTTCCACCACGCACTTGTCGCCGTCTTGCTGCACCACCTTCGCGGTGAGGGACAGCGGCCCGTCCGTCGGGCAGGGGCGCTTGAGGCTGATGGCGTAGTCGGCGGTGACACAGCAGGGCGCGGTCGTCATCCCCTTCGCCTTCATCAGGTGCATCACCGCGGCCCAGTTGCAGTGGCAGTCCAGCAGCGAGCCGATGATCCCCCCATTCAAGACGCCGGGGAACGCCTCGTGGTGCGGCTCGGGCGTCCACGTGGCCACCAGCGAGTCGCCCTGCAGGAAGGAGCGGATCTTCAAGCCCTTCGGGTTGGCGGGCCCGCAGCCGAAGCAGGCGTTGTGGGGCGCGTACGTCTCCTGGACAGACTTCGCGTCGCTCATGGAGCCTCTCTAGCGCCCCGCGTCCGAGGGAACCACTGGGACGCTGACACGGCTTCGCGGGCTACCCGCTGATCGGTCACGGTGGCGCTGACGCGGAGGTCGAGACGACTCAGCGCGAGGCGAGCGTCCAGTCGCCGGACTCGCCGTGCGCCTGCTTGAGCAACGCGAAGTTCCGCCGCACGGCCCGCACGTAGCCCTGGTACGGCTCGGTGTTGCGCGCCTTGAGCGCCTGGCTCAGCCGGTTGGGCCCCGCGTTGTAGGCCATGAGGGCCAGATCGAGATTGCCTCTGAACTGATCCTTCATGGCCTTCAGGTACCGCACGCCGAGCCGAACGTTGAGCGACGGATCCGCGTCCAGCTCGGCGCGGGACAACTTGAGGCCTTCCTTCTCGGCCATGAAGTACAGGGTGGTGGGCCGCACCTGCATCAGCCCCCGCGCACCGACGACGGACACGGCGTCCTGCTGGAACTCGGACTTGACGGTGATCTGCGCCAGCACCAGCATCGGATCCAGGCCGGCCTGCTCGGACTCCTCGGCGATCGCCTGGGCCACGTGCGTGCGGAGGCGCAGGCCCCAGCCCGGCGCCCGCTTCTGCAGCACCGCGTCGATGCGCTGGAAGTCGGGATGCCTCACCTCCTGCACTCCGACGAGTTCCAGCGCGGCCGGCGCAGGCGGCTCCACCAGCGGCCGAAGCTGGATCGCCGTCACCGCGAGGCTGGCCACGGCCAGCGCTGGGAGTCCCCACTTCACTTCGTCAGCGCCTCCACGCGCTTCGTCAGCGCGGCCAGCCGCGCGTTCAACTGCGCGATCTCTTCCCGCCGAGGCACCTTCAGCCTGTGCATCGACGCCTTCACCGACTCCTCCGCCCGGCGCTCCAGTTCTTTCCGCTGGGCCGCCAGGCGCTCGGAAAACTGCTGGATGTGGCGGCGCGCCTCGTCCTGGCTCCACCCCGCCATCCCCTGGACGCGCCCCACCAGCTTCGCCACCTCCTCCTCCGCCCCGGTGACTGTCACCAGCGCCTGGCTCCAGACCTGCTGGAAAAATTCGGAGAGGGTCCGCTTGTCCTTTGAGGTGGGCTCCATGGGCGCACCTCTCACCACACCGGCCGACAGGGGCGCAAGGCCCCCTCACTCAGGCCGACGGCTTCTTGCTGACGAGCGTGTCGACGCGCTTGGTGAGACGCGCAAGATCCCGGTGGATCTGGCGAATTTCCTCGCGCGAGGCCACGCCGAGGGCGTCGAGGACCGACGTCTGCAGGCCGTCCAGGCGCTTCTTCACCTCGTGCGTCGCCGCGTTGGCCTGCTTCTCCAGCGTCTTGAGCTGCTTGCCCGAACGGATGTTGGCGATGACCGCCTCCAGCTCCCGCTGCTGGGCCCGGCCGCGCTTCACCAGCTCCTTCTCGAACAGCTGGATTCGCTTGCGCGCCTCTTCGAGCTGCACCACCACGAAGTCCTGCACGTCCTTGACGCTCTGCGGAGCCACCACTGCCTTGTTCCGGGTCGCCATGTGCGAGTCCCTCCTTTGACGCAATGCATATAACGCGTCGCGTTAGCGATGCAAGGGGGAGTGCCCACAAAGTAACCGGGGTGACTCCGAAGGCCCGGAGCCACCCCGAAAGACTACCGAAAGGGCCAGCGGGCTCAGGCCACGCCGGACTCAGGGCGGGTGGGTGGAGGCGGCGCCGACAGAGCTGAGGGATCGCCGGCGTGGGTGGCGGCCAGCGCGTCCTCCATGTTCTGGATCTCGTCGGCCGGGCTCTCCACCTGGATGTCCAGGTGCTTGTAGTTGGGCAGGCCCGTGCCGGCGGGGATCAGCCGGCCCATGATCACGTTCTCCTTGAGGCCGCGCAGGTAGTCGACCTTCCCGGAGATGGCCGCCTCGGTCAGCACCTTGGTCGTCTCCTGGAAGGACGACGCCGAGATGAAGGACTCGGTGGAGAGCGACGCCTTGGTGATGCCGAGCAGCAGGGGCTCACCCACCGCCGGCCGACGGCCGTTGTTGAGCGCCTTCTCGTTCTCCTCCTCGAAGACCCACTTCTCCACCTGCTCGTCGACGAGGAACTCGGTGTCGCCCACGTCGGTGACGCGCACGCGGCGCAGCATCTGGCGGACGATCGTCTCGATGTGCTTGTCGTTGATCTTCACGCCCTGCAGCCGGTACACCTCCTGGATCTCGTCGACCAGGAAGCGGGCCAGCTCCTTCTCGCCCAGCACCTTCAAGATGTCGTGCGGGTTGGCGGCGCCGTCCATCAACGACTCACCGGCGCGCACGCGGTCGCCCGAGTGCACCGTGATGTGCTTGGACTTGCTGATCAGGTACTCCTTCTGGAGATCCGGGCGCGGCTCGCCGTTCACCTCGGGCGTGATGATCAGCTTGCGCTTGCCCTTGGTGTCCTTGCCGAAGGACACCATGCCGTCGATCTCCGCGATGATCGCGTGATCCTTCGGCTTGCGGGCCTCGAACAGCTCGGCCACGCGGGGCAGACCGCCGGTGATGTCCTTGGTCTTGGTCGTCTCACGCGGCACGCGCGCCAGCACCTCGCCAGGGGTGATCTCCGTGCCGTCGTCCACCGCCAGCGCCGCGCCCTGCGGCAGGAAGTAGCTGGCCGGCTGGCCGTTGGGCAGGTTCTTCACCTCGCCCTTCCCGTCGCGGATGGTGATGCGGGGGCGGGCCTCGGGATCGCGCGACTCGATGATCGTCCGACGGGAGAGGCCGGTCACCTCGTCCATCGACTCGCTCATCGTCACGCCTTCGATGATGTCCTCGAACTTCACGACACCACCGACCTCGGACAGGTAGGGGATGGCGAACGGCTCCCACTCGACCAGCTTGGTGCCCGGCTCCACCTTGTCGCCCTCACCCACCAGGAGATGGGCGCCGTAGACGACCTTGTGGCGCTCGCGCTCGCGGCCCGAGCCGTCGACGATGACGATCTCGCCGTTGCGGTTGGTGACCACCTGGTGGCCGCCGGACCGCTTCACCGCCGTCAGCGTGAGCAGCTTCACCGTGCCGGCGAACCGCGCCACCAGCTCGGACTGCTGCGACTTGCTCATCGCCGCGCCACCGACGTGGAAGGTCCGCATCGTCAGCTGGGTGCCCGGCTCGCCGATCGACTGCGCCGCGATGACGCCGCAGGCCTCGCCCACCGACACCTTGCGGCCACGGGCCAGATCGCGCCCGTAGCACTCGACGCAGATGCCGCGCCGCGTCTGGCAGGTCAGCACCGAGCGGATCTTCACCCGGTCCAGGCCCGCGTTGACGATCTTCTGCACCCGCGCCTCGTCGATCTCCTCGTTCGCCCGCACCAGCACTTCGCCGTTCACGGGATCGTGGATGTCGTCGAGGGCCACGCGGCCCAGGATGCGCTCGGCCAGCGGCTCGATCTCCTCGCCGCCCTCCACCAGGGCGGACATCACCAGGCCGTCCAGCGTGCCGCAGTCGTACTCGGTGATGATCGCGTCCTGCGCCACGTCGACCAGCCGGCGCGTCAGGTAGCCTGAGTTCGCCGTCTTCAGCGCCGTGTCGGCGAGGCCCTTGCGCGCGCCGTGCGTCGAGATGAAGTACTGCAGCACGGACAGGCCTTCGCGGAAGTTCGCGGTGATCGGCTGCTCGATGATCTCACCCGACGGCTTGGCCATGAGGCCGCGCATGCCGGCCAGCTGGCGGATCTGCTGCGTCGAGCCGCGGGCGCCGGAGTCGGCCATGATGAAGATCGGGTTGAAGGACTTCTGGCTGCGCGTCTCCTTCTTCCCGTCCTTGTTGATCCCCGTGACCTGCTCCTCGGAGATCTGCTCCATCATCTTCTTGGTGATCGCCTCGGTCGTCTGTGCCCAGATGTCGATGACCTTGTTGCCGCGCTCACCGACGGTGATGAGGCCCTCGAGGTACTGGTTCTCGACCTCGGTGACCTCCTTCTGCGCCGCCTCGATCAGCTCGTGCTTGGCCGGCGGGATGATCATGTCCTTGAGCGCGATCGAGATGCCGGCGCGCGTCGCGTTCGTGTACCCGTACGAGCGGATCCGGTCGGCCAAAAGCACCGTCTCCTTCTCGCCCGTCAGGCGGTAGCAGGTGTCGATCAGGTTCCCGAGCTGCTTCTTGTCGAGGACCTTGTTCACCTCGTCGAAGCCGACCTTCTCGGGGACGATCTCGGACAACAGCACCCGGCCCACGGTGGTGTCGTAGATCTTCCCGCGGACGCGGCACTTGATCTTCGCCTGCAGGTGCACCACGCCCTGATCGAACGCCGCGCGGACCTCGTCGGGCGACGCGAACGTCATGCCTTCGCCCAGCGCAAACTCGCGGGGGCGGGTCATGTAGTAGATGCCGAGCACCATGTCCTGCGTCGGCACGATGATCGGCTTGCCGCTCGCGGGGCTGAGGATGTTGTTCGTCGACATCATCAGGGCGCGCGCCTCCATCTGCGCCTCGATGGACAGCGGCACGTGCACCGCCATCTGGTCGCCGTCGAAGTCGGCGTTGAAGGCCGTGCACACCAGCGGGTGGAGCTGGATCGCCTTGCCTTCGATCAGCACCGGCTCGAACGCCTGAATGCCCAGGCGGTGCAGCGTCGGCGCGCGGTTCAGCAGCACCGGGTGCTCGCGGATCACGTCGTCGAGAATGTCCCAGACCTCCGGGCGCTCCTTCTCCACCATCTTCTTCGCCGACTTGATGGTGGTGACGTAGCCCTTCTCTTCCAGCTTGTTGTAGATGAAGGGCTTGAAGAGCTCGAGCGCCATGATCTTCGGCAGCCCGCACTGGTGCAGCTTGAGCTCGGGGCCCACGACGATGACCGAGCGGCCGGAGTAGTCCACGCGCTTGCCGAGCAGGTTCTGGCGGAACCGGCCCTGCTTGCCCTTGAGCATGTCGGACAGCGACTTGAGCGGCCGCTTGTTGGGGCCGGTGATCGTCTTGCCGCGGCGGCCGTTGTCGAACAGCGCGTCGACGGCCTCCTGCAGCATGCGCTTCTCGTTGCGGATGATGATGTCCGGCGCGTTGAGCTCCTGCAGCCGCTTGAGGCGGTTGTTCCGGTTGATCACCCGGCGGTACAGGTCGTTCAAGTCGGACGTGGCGAAGCGGCCGCCGTCCAGCGGCACCAGCGGGCGCAGATCCGGCGGCAGCACCGGGATCACGTCCAGCATCATCCACTCCGGCAGGTTTCGCTGATTGGGGGGACCCGACGAGCGGAAGGACTCCAGCACCTTGAGGCGCTTGGCGATCTTCTTCCGCTTGGCCTCGCTGGTGGTGACCTTCATCTCACCGCGCAGCTCCTCGGCCAGCGTGTCGACGTTGATCGCCTTGAGCATGTCGCGCACGGCCTCGCCGCCCATCGCCGCGACGAAGGACTCCTCGCCGTGCTCCTGCAGCAGCTTCTGGAAGCGCTCCTCGGTGATCAGCTCGCCCTTCTCCAGCTCCGTGCTCTTCGGGTCGAGCACGATGTACGACTCGCAGTACAGGACCTTCTCGAGATCCTTCAGCGTCATGTCCAGCAGGTTCCCGATGCGGGACGGCAGGGACTTCAGGAACCAGATGTGCGCGACCGGCGTGGCCAGCGTGATGTGCCCGAGCCGCTCACGGCGCACCTTGGACTGGATCACCTCGACGCCGCACTTCTCGCACACCACGCCGCGGTGCTTCATGCGCTTGTACTTGCCGCAGTTGCACTCGTAGTCCTTCACCGGGCCGAAGATGCGCGCGCAGAACAGGCCGTCACGCTCCGGCTTGAAGGTGCGGTAGTTGATCGTCTCCGGCTTCTTCACCTCGCCGTGCGACCACTGGCGGATCTTGTCAGGCGACGCCAGGGCGATGCGGATCGCCTGGAAAGAGAGCGGGTCCTTCGGCTTCTCGAAGAAATTGAAGATGTCCTTCACAGATTCACCTTTGAGGTCTTGCGTTGAAGGTTCGGAGGAATTGAACGAAGGGATCAGGCGTCGGTGCCGGTCTTGGAGGGCTCGTCCATGACGATGGACGCGCGGCGGCGCTCCGGCGGAGCGGTCTCGAGCAGCTCGACGTCCAGGGCGAGGGCCTGGAGCTCCTTGAGCAGCACGTTGAAGGACTCGGGCAGGCCCGACTCCAGGGTGTAGTCGCCCTTCACGATGGACTCGTACATGCGGGTGCGGCCGACCACGTCGTCGGACTTCACCGTCAGGAACTCCTGCAGCGAGTACGCGGCGCCGTAGGCCTCCATGGCCCAGACTTCCATCTCTCCGAGGCGCTGGCCGCCGAACTGCGCCTTGCCGCCCAGCGGCTGCTGGGTGACGAGCGAGTACGGGCCGATGGAGCGAGCGTGGATCTTCTCGTCCACCAGGTGGTGCAGCTTGAGCATGTACATCACGCCCACCGTGACGTTCTGATCGAACGGCTCACCGGTGCGGCCGTCGAAGAGCGTCATCTGCCCGGTGCGGGGCAGCTCGGCCTTGTCCAGCAGGGCGTGAATGTCCGCCTCGTGCGCGCCCTCGAACACCGGGCTGTTCACGTGGATGCCCTTCTTGAGCCGCCTGCAGAGCTCGACGACTTCCTTGTCGTTGAGCTTCTCGAGGAACTCGTGGAACTTCTCGTCGTCGTAGATGCCCTTGAGCTGCTTGCGCAGCGCGTCCGGCGAGTAGTTGTCGTCGATGTACTTCTGCAGCTTCTCGCCCACGCCCCGGGCCGCCCAGCCCAGGTGCACCTCGAGGATCTGCCCGATGTTCATGCGGCTCGGCACGCCCAGGGG
Organism: Myxococcota bacterium; assembly: GCA_040752975.1. GTDB lineage: Bacteria > Myxococcota > Myxococcia > Myxococcales > Myxococcaceae > JADLDB01. The sequence continues at coordinate 26,059 of JBFMHF010000070.1, read as the reverse complement.
GTTGAGCACGAGGTCCACCGGCCGTCCGTCCTCGAGGTACGGCATGTCCTCGACGGGCAGCACGCGGGACACCACGCCCTTGTTGCCGTGGCGGCCGGCCATCTTGTCGCCCACCGCCAGCTTGCGCTTGATGGCCACGAAGACCTTCACCATCTTGATCACGCCGGGCGGCAGCTCGTCGCCCTTCTTGATCCGCGCGATGCGCTCACCGAAGGCCAGCTTCACGGCCTCCTTGTTCTCCTCGAGGTTCTTGAGGATGTCGCGCACCTTCTGGTCCACCTGCTCGTTGACCGAGATCTCCCCCCAGTACTTGTAGGGGATCTGCCCGAGCAGCTCGTCCGTCAACGAGTCGCCCTTCTTGAGCAGCTGCTTGCCCTTGTCGTCGATCAGCTTCGACTGGGCTTCCTTGTTCAGGAACATCTTCCGGATGCGGCTGAAGGCCGAGTCCTGGAGGATCTTGATCTCGTCGTTCTGGTCCTTCAGCAGCCGGGCCTCTTCCATCGACTCGATCTGCTTGGCGCGCTCGTCCTTGTCGACGCCCTTGCGGCTGAACACCTTGGCGCCGATCACCGTGCCGCCCACGCCGGGGGGCACGCGCAGGCTGGTGTCGCGCACGTCGCCGGCCTTCTCACCGAAGATCGCCCGCAACAGCTTCTCTTCGGGTGACAGCTGCGTCTCGCCCTTCGGGGTGATCTTCCCCACCAGGATGTCGCCGGGCTTCACCTCGGCGCCGATGCGGATGATGCCGGACTCGTCGAGGTCCTTGAGCGCCTCCTCGCCGACGTTCGGGATGTCGCGGGTGATCTCTTCCTTGCCCAGCTTGGTGTCACGCGCGATGCACTCGAACTCCTCGATGTGGATGGACGTGAACACGTCGTTCTTGACGATGTTCTCGCTCATCAGGATCGAGTCTTCGTAGTTGTAGCCCTGCCACGGCATGAACGCGATCACCACGTTCTGGCCGAGCGCCAGCTCGCCCGTCTCGCACGCCGGGCCGTCCGCCAGCACGTCGCCCTTCTTCACCTTGTCGCCCTTCTTGATGATGGGCTTCTGGTTGAGGCACGTGGACTGGTTGGACCGCTGGTACTTGACCAGGTTGTAGATGTCGACCTCGCTGGCGACGTCCGAGAAGGACGCGGCCACCTCGGCGCGCACCACGATGCGGGAAGCGTCGACCGACTCCACCACGCCGTCGCGCCGGGCCACGACGCACACGCCGGAGTCACGCGCCACCACCGCCTCGATGCCCGTGCCCACCAGCGGCGACACCGTGCGCACCAGCGGCACCGCCTGGCGCTGCATGTTGGACCCCATCAGCGCGCGGTTGGCGTCGTCGTTCTCGAGGAAGGGGATGAGCGACGCCGCCACCGACACCAGCTGGTTCGGCGACACGTCCATCAGGTTCACGTCCTCGGGCCTGGCCTGGACGAACTCACCGCCGCGCCGCGCCTGCACGTGCTCGTCGGTGAACTTGCCCTTCTTGTCCACCGCCACGTTGGCCTGGGCGATGGTGTGCTTCTCCTCCTCCAGCGCCGAGTAAAAGGCCACGTCGGGCGTCATCGCCCCGCCCTCCACCTTGCGGTAGGGGGTCTCGATGAAGCCGAACTCGTTCACCCGCGCGTAGGACGACAGCGACGAGATGAGGCCGATGTTCGGACCTTCGGGCGTCTCGATCGGGCAGATGCGGCCGTAGTGCGTCGGGTGCACGTCGCGCACCTCGAAGCCTGCGCGCTCGCGGGTCAGCCCGCCCGGCCCGAGCGCCGACAGGCGCCGCTTGTGCGTCACCTCCGACACCGGGTTGGTCTGGTCCATGAACTGCGACAGCTGCGAGGAGCCGAAGAACTCCTTGATCACCGCCGTCACCGGCTTGGCGTTGATCAGGTCGTGCGGCATGAGCGTCTCGATCTCCTGGAGGCTCATGCGCTCCTTGATCGCGCGCTCCATGCGGACCAGGCCGATGCGGTACTGGTTCTCGAGCAGCTCACCCACCGCGCGGACGCGCCGGTTGCCGAGGTGATCGATGTCGTCGATCTGGCCCTTCCCGTTCTTCAGATCGATCAGGTAGCGAATGGTCTCCAGGATGTCGCGCTTGGAGAGCACCTGGTTGTCGAGCGGCTCCTCGAGGCCGAACTTGCTGTTCAGCTTGAGCCGGCCGACCTTCGACAGGTCGTACCGCTCGGGGTTGAAGAACAGCACGTTGTTGAAGAGGTTGATCGCCGTGTCCGGCGTCGGCGGGTCGCCCGGGCGCACGCGGCGGTAGATCTCCATCACCGCCTCTTCCGGGGTCTCGATCTTGTCCATCAACAGCGTGTCCCGCAGGTACGGGCCGACGTTGAGGTTGTCGATGAAGAGGACCTTGATCTCCTTGATGCCGCGCTTGAGCAGCTCCTCGACGGACGCCGGGGAGAGCTCCTCGTTGCACTCCAGCAGCACCTCGCCGGTGGTCTCGTCCACCACGTCGTTGGCCGACACCTTGGTGAAGAGCTCGTCGGCGTCGATCGGCAGGCGCACGATCTTGGACGCCTCGAGCTTCTTGAGCGCCGCGCGGGTGAACTTGCGGTTCTTCTTGACGATGATCTCGCCGCTCTTGGTCTTCACGTCGCGCGTGGCGCGCTGGTTGTAGAGCAGCTCGAAGTCCACCGACTTCTCGAACTCGTCGGAGCCGTGCAGGTACACGGTCTCGGTGGCGTAGAAGTAGTTGAGGATCTCCTCGGTGGTGCCGCGGAACTCGAGCGGGTTCTTCTTGGCTGCGTCGGGCACCGCGCCCAGCGCGCGGATCAGCACCGTCACCGGCAGCTTCCGGCGGCGGTCGATGCGCACGTACAGCAGATCCTTGTGGTCGAACTCGAAGTCCAGCCACGAGCCGCGCGACGGGATGACGCGGGCGTTGTAGAGCAGCTTGCCCGAGCTGTGGCTCTTGCCCTTGTCGTGGTCGAAGAAGGCGCCGGGGCTGCGGTGCAGCTGGCTCACCACCACGCGCTCGGTGCCGTTGATGATGAAGGTGCCATTCTCGGTCATCAGCGGGATCTCGCCGAAGTAGACCTCCTGCTCCTTCACGTCACGGATCGACTGGGCGCCGGTCTCCTCGTCCTTGTCCCACACCACCAGGCGCACGACGACCTTGATCGGCGCGGCGAACGTCATGCCGCGCTGGCGGCACTCGTCCACGTCGTACTTGGGCTTCTCGAGGTTGTAGCTGACGAACTCCAGCGAGCTGGTCTCGTTGAAGTCGCGAATGGGGAACACCGACTTGAAGACCGCCTGCAGCCCGACGTCCTCGCGCTTCTCTGGCGCGACGTCCGCCTGCAGGAACTTCTCGTAGCTCTGCTTCTGAATGTTGATGAGGTTGGGGATCTCGATGACCTTGTTGATCTTCGCGAAGCTCTTCCGGACCCGGAAGTTGTTCTGCAGGGTGGCCATTCGCTCTCTCAGGAGCTCCCTTTCGGGAGCGGCAGGTGTCTTGCGACAGCGTCGTGCTGGAACTTCCCAGCGCCAAAAGCAGCAACCTCTTCATGCGAGGAAAGCCGATGACCCTTTCTGGGCCATCGGCTCCCCTCTCGAACCACTCGGACTTCTTTGTTTACTTGAGCTCGACCGCCGCGCCGACCGCGGTCAGCTTCTCCTTCATCTTGTTGGCGTCGTCCTTGCTGACGCCCTCCTTCACGGTCTTGGGCGCGCCCTCGACCAGGTCCTTGGCCTCCTTCAGGCCGAGGCCGGTGAGCTCGCGGATGACCTTGATGACGTCGATCTTCTTGTCACCGGCCTTCGCCAGCACCACGGTGAACTCGGTCTTCTCCTCGGCCGGGGCCGCCGCCGCCGCCGCCGGGCCAGCCGCCACGGCCACCGCGGCCGCCGCCGACACGCCCCACTTCTCTTCCAGCTTCTTCACCAGGTCCGCCGCCTCCATCACGGTGAGCGACGACAGCTGGTCCACGATTGCGTTGATGTCCGCCATGACTTTCTTCCTTCAGTTCTTCGAAAACGGGTTGAGTGAAAACGGTTGAATGGGTGTCACTGCTTCTCTGACTTCGCCTTGATGACCCGCGCGAGCGCGCCGCCCGGCTCCTTGATGGTCCGGACCAGCTTCGTCGCCGGCTGGTTGATCATGCTGAGAATGGTCGCGCGCAGCTCGTTGAGGCCCGGCATCTTCGCCAGCGCCACGACGCCGGCCTTGTCGATCTTCTGACCCTGCACGACGCCCGAGCGGATCTTGATCGACTCCAACTCCTTGACGAAGTCGGCGAGGATCTTCGCCGGTGCGACGACGTCGTCGTAGCTGATGGCGGTCGCCACCGGCCCCGTGAAGTCATCGGACACCTTCTCGACGCTGGTCCCCTTCGCCGCGCGTCGCGCGAGCGTGTTCTTGAGGACCTTCCACTCGACCTTCCCCTCGCGCAGCTTCTTGCGAAGCCGGTTCACGGTGGACACGTCGAGCTTCGAGAACTCGGCCACGACAACGGCCTTCGCGCGGCTGAACTTGTCGTTCAGCTCGCTGATCATCTGTTCCTTCTCGCTCCTGAGCACTTTGTCACCTCCCTTCCTGCGTTCCTGGCGCAAAGTGCAGGAGCGAGTACTGCTCGTGAGGCGAAGCCGGGCCGGGCTCATCACCCTTCCGCTTCATTCACCGCTCCCCGTCTCGGCAGGGCGGCCCTTCCTCCAGTGCGTGCGAGAAAGAGGCAGCCGTTTAAACCCGTCGTCTTCGTCGGCGCGACCCACCCCCCGCCCGAATGCGCGGGGTTGCCAGGAGTCGTGCAGGCTCGGAAGCCGAGTCCCTGCTGTCTTCGTCCAGGGTATTTTTTTGTATTGACGCTGCGGGCCTCGCGGCCTTGGCGTCGACATTGCAAAGCTCGGGGCCCTTACACGCACCCGCTGCGTCGTGTCAACTCCCCCAAAAGCCAAAGCGCTGCGCCGACTTAGCCGGCCGCAGCGCCTCGCGTTCGACTCACTTGTGGCGGGCGTTGATCTCCTGGGTGTCGAGCTTGATGCCCGGGCCCATGGTGGACGAGATGGTGATGCCCTTGAGGTACACGCCCTTGGCGGTGGCGGGCTTCATCTTCATGATGAGCTCGATCAGCGTGTTGAAGTTCTCCTGGAGCTTCTCGGCGGAGAACGACGCCTTGCCCACCGGCGCGTGGACGATGCCGGCCTTCTCGGCGCGGAACTCGATCTTGCCGCCCTTGGCCTCTTTGACGGCCTTGGCGAGATCCATCGTCACGGTGCCCACCTTGGGGTTCGGCATCAGGCCGCGGGGCCCGAGCACCTTACCCAGGCGGCCCACCACGCCCATCATGTCGGGGGTGGCGATGACCGTGTCGAAGTCCATGAAGCCCTCTTCGATCTTCTTGGCGAGGTCGGCCTCACCCACGAAGTCGGCGCCCGCGTTGGTGGCCTCGGTCTGCTTCTCGCCCTTGGCGAAGACGGCCACGCGCGCCGACTTGCCGGTGCCGTGCGGCAGCACCACGGCGCCGCGGACCATCTGATCGGCGTGCTTGGGGTCGATGCCCAGGTTCACGGCGACGTCGACGGTCTGATCCCACTTCCCCTTGGTGATTTCGGTCGTCTGCTTGAGGACCTGGAAGCCCTCGGTGATGGAGTAGCGCTTGTTGCGGTCGACCTTCGCGGCGGCCGCGCGGAATTTCTTGCCAGGCATGGTGATGTCCTCTCTCGAAAAAGTGTGTGAAGGGTTGAACGCGAAGTCAGGCGACCTCGATGCCCATCGAGCGAGCGGTGCCCGCGATCGTGCGCATCGCGGCCTCGAGGCTGCCGGCCGTGGTGTCCTGCAGCTTCTGCTTCGCGATCTCCTCGACCTGCTTCTTCGTCACCTTGCCGACGGTCTCCTTGCCGGGCTTCTTCGCCCCGGAGCCCTTCTTCTTCTCGGTGTGCAGGCCGGCCGCCTTCTTGAGCAGCACCGACGCCGGCGGCGTCTTGAGCTCGAAGGTGAAAGAGCGGTCCTGATACACGGTGATGATCACCGGGATGATCAGACCGTCCTTCATCTGGGCCTGCGTCTTGGCGTTGAACTGCTTGCAGAACTCCATGATGTTCACGCCCAGCTGACCCAGCGCGGGGCCGATGGGCGGAGCGGGGTTCGCCTTCCCCGCGGGGATCTGCAGCTTGCAGCTACCTGTGACCTTCTTCATTGCGGTACGTCTCCCGTGGTCCGAGCGGTCGCCTCGAGGGCGACCTCCCACGCTGGTGGGCCGGCGGAAGTGCCGGCACAGTCGTTTGCACTACCCGGTGGTCTTCTCCACCTGCATGAAGTCGAGCTCCACCGGGGTGGAGCGCCCGAAGATGCTGACCAGCACCTTGACGCGGCCCTTCTCGGGGTTCACCTCTTCCACCGTGCCGTTGAAGTTGGCGAACGGCCCGTCGATGACCCGCACCGTGTCGCCCTCGTCGAACTGCACCTTGGGCTTGGGGCGCATCGAGCCCTCGGCCTGCTGGGTGGTGAGGCGCTGGACCTCGGCGTCACGCAGGGGCGGAGGATCTTCCTGGCCCTGAGCGCCGAGGAAGCCGGTCACCTTGGGCGTGTTCTTCACCAGCGACTTGGCGCGGGTGGACATCACCATCTGCACCAGGATGTAGCCGGGCATGGTCTTGCGGCGGGTGGTGCGCTTCTGGCCGTCGCGCATCTCCACCACCTGCTCGGTGGGCACGAGGATCTCTCCGAAGTCCTCCTGGAGACCCTCCATCTTGATCTTGTCCTCGAGGCTCTTCTTCGCCTTGTTCTCGAAGCCGGAGTACGTGTGCACCACGTACCACTTCTTCTCGAGGGGCTTTTCGGTGTCGGTCATCATCTGATCCCTCAGCTCTCCAGGGCGCCCGCGCGCGCTCAGTTCCCGACGGCCTTCCACACCTCGGGCAGCCAGTCGACCATCAGCTTGTAGCTGAGGCTGTCCATGCCAAAGAGGATGACCGAGGCGATGAGGGAGGCGACCACCACGGCGATGGTCGAGGTGCGCGTCTCGTCCCAGCTGGGCCAGGTGACCCGCATCAACTCTTCGGCCACCTCGTTCGACAGCGCCTTCACCTTCTGATTGGTCCACGCCCAGACGAAGAGGCCGACGGACAGCGCGAAGCCCAGCAGGTCGCCCAGCTTGATGTCGACGCCTTCCACCACCTGGCCGTTCTTGAGGTTCAGCGCGGCCATCGCCAGGCCGAGGAGGTGCCCGAAGAACAGCGTGAGGATGAGGCCGAACACCAGGTAGCTGATGACGACCAGCCGCTGGCGGTCCATGCCCGCGCGGTTCGCTTGCTGACTGGCTTCAGTGGCCGACATGCGTTGCGGCTCCTCTTCACTCCATGAAACTGGCAGGCCAGGAGGGATTCGAACCCCCAACAGGCGGTTTTGGAGACCGCTGCTCTACCATTGGAGCTACTGGCCTAGAGAAAACGACTGACAGAACCACCAGGCCGGCGCCTCAGCCGACCTTGCCTTCCTTGTGCGCGGTGTGCTTCCGGCACTTCGGGCAGAACTTGGACAGCTCGAGCTTGTCCTGCTGCTTCTTCCGGTTCTTCGTGGTCACGTAGTTGCGATCACGGCAGACCGTGCACTCGAGCGAAATCAGGCTGCGATTGCCCTTGGGCATGACGTTCAACTCCTCAAAAGCGCTTGATGAGACGACAGAGGGGAAGGCCCTCTGACAGAGCCCTCCCCTCGTGTCAAGCCGGTGTGTGGAAACCGGCTGAACTTACGCGATCACCTCGGACACGACGCCCGAGCCGACGGTGCGGCCGCCCTCGCGGATGGCGAAGCGGAGCTCCTTCTCCATGGCGATGGGGGTGATCAGCTCGACCTCGATGGTGGTGTTGTCGCCGGGCATGATCATCTCCACGCCGGCCGGCAGCTGCACGGTGCCCGTCACGTCGGTGGTGCGGAAGTAGAACTGCGGGCGGTAGCCCTTGAAGAACGGGGTGTGGCGGCCGCCTTCCTCCTTCGAGAGCACGTACACCTGGCCCTTGAACTTGGTGTGCGGGGTGACGCTGCCGGGCTTGGCGAGCACCTGGCCGCGCTCCACGTCCTCGCGCTTCAAGCCGCGGAGCAGCGCGCCGATGTTGTCGCCGGCCATGCCCTGGTCGAGCAGCTTCTTGAACATCTCGACGCCGGTGACGACGGACTTGGTGGTCGGGCGGATGCCGATGATCTCGACCTCGTCGCCCACCTTCACCACGCCACGCTCCACGCGGCCGGTGGCCACGGTGCCGCGGCCTTCGATCGAGAACACGTCCTCGACGGGCATCAGGAAGGGCTTGTCGATGGCGCGCTGCGGGGTGGGGATGTAGGTGTCCACCGCCTCCATCAGCTTGAGGATCGCGGGCTCGCCGATGTCCGACGTGTCACCCTCGAGGGCCTTGAGGGCCGAGCCGGGGATGATGGGCGTCTTGTCGCCGGGGAACTCGTACTTCTTGAGCAGATCGCGGACCTCTTCCTCGACGAGCTGGCGCAGCTCGGGATCGTCGAGCATGTCGACCTTGTTGAGGAAGACGACGATGTACGGCACGCCGACCTGGCGGGCGAGCAGGATGTGCTCACGCGTCTGGGGCATCGGGCCGTCCGGCGCGGAGACCACGAGGATCGCGCCGTCCATCTGCGCGGCGCCGGTGATCATGTTCTTCACGTAGTCGGCGTGGCCGGGGCAGTCGACGTGCGCGTAGTGACGGTTCTTCGTCTGGTACTCGACGTGCGCGGTCGAGATGGTGATGCCGCGGGCGCGCTCCTCGGGGGCCTTGTCGATCTGGTCGTACGCGAGGAAGGTCGCGCCGCCGCTCTTGGCCAGAACCTTGGTGATCGCCGCCGTCAGGGTGGTCTTGCCGTGGTCAACGTGGCCGATCGTGCCGATGTTGACGTGCGGCTTGGTCCTCTCGAACTTCTCCTTCGACATGTCGGTCCTTCTTTCTGTGCGTCGTGGTTTTCGTCGTGCTGCGAAATGGAGCCCTGATCCAGGATTGAACTGGAGACCTCATCCTTACCAAGGATGCGCTCTGCCAACTGAGCTATCAGGGCACTGCCTGCTCGTCTTCTCGATTCTTGTTCTGCTGCTCTCCTGCACTTCTTGCTGCCTGTTGCGTACGGCCTCGAGGTGGAGCGGGGAACGGGACTCGAACCCGCGACATTCAGCTTGGAAGGCTGACGCTCTACCAGCTGAGCTATCCCCGCGTGACGATCGATTTCAGTGGAGGGGGGTGGATTCGAACCACCGAAGGTCGAGGACCGACAGATTTACAGTCTGTTGCCGTTGGCCACTTGGCTACCCCTCCGAAAGGGAATCGCACCTATTCAGTTGTTCGCCCGCGCCCTCGTACCTCTCGGTCACTTCCTGATGGCCACCCTCCTGGCCGGCGGCGGGACTCGAACCCGCGACCTACTGATTACAAATCAGTTGCTCTACCGACTGAGCTACACCGGCAAGGCTCCAGAACTGCACGAGGAAACCCGCCACCTTCCGCCCCCTTCCCAGAGGGCGGCGCTCTCTACCCACGCGCTCATCGGATAGTCAAGGAGATCAACGGCCAGCGATCAGCCCGCCCGCTGGCGGGCGATTTCCGAGAGCAGCACCCCGGCGGAGACGGACGCGTTGAGCGACGCCACCTGACCCACCATGGGGATGCGGACGCGGTAGTCGCAGTGCCCCAGGACGCCCTTGCGCACCCCCGCGCCCTCGGCGCCCACCACCACCGCCAGCGGGCCCTCGAGCTTCGCCTGCCACAGCGTCTGATCGCCCTCGGGATCCGCCGCCACCACCCAGAAGCCGGCTTCCTTCAGCGTCTCGAGCGCGCGGGAGAGGTTGGTGACGCGGCACACCGGGCAGTGCGCCGTGGCCCCGGCCGACGCCTTCACCACCACGCCGGTGATGCCCGCGGCGCGGTCCTTCATCACCACCACGCCGTGGGCCCCGAAGGCGTGCGCCGAGCGGATGATGGCGCCGAGGTTGTGGGGATCCTGAATGCCGTCGAGGAGCACCACCAGCGGCGGCCGATCCGACGCCTTCGCCTGGGCGATCAGCTCCTCGAGGCCCAGGTACTCGAACTCGCGGACCTGCGCGGCCACGCCCTGGTGCACGCCGCCGTCGGTGATGCGCGCGAGGCGCTCGCGATCGACGCTGTCCACCTTGAGGCCGGCGTCACGCGCGCGGCTGAAGATCTCTCCGGCCACGCGGGGGTTCACCGCGCCCTCGGCCACGTACAACTTCTCGATGCCGCCGGGCCGGGCGCGCAGCGCTTCCAGCACCGGGTTGATCCCGAAGATGACGGTCACTGGACCTCGACGGGCAGGGACAGCGACTTCGTCTGGCGCGCGCAGATCTTGTCGGTGCAGATGAAGAAGGTGAGCTTCGCCTCGACCGTGGCCTTACCCTTCGGCGCGGTGAAGGCGACCTCGAAGCGCGGATCCGGCGGCGACTTCTCGCCCTCGCCCTTCTTCGCCAGCGAGTCGGCGTAGGCCAGCTTCTGCTTGTCCAGCTTCGCTTCCTTGCTGGAGAGCTCGATCTTGAGCGGCGCCTCGTCGGACACGTGCGCGCCTTCCTTCGTCTTGATGGCGATCGCCACCTTCCCCTTCTCGCCAGCCTTCACCTGGGTGGACGTGCCCTCCGTAGTCACGTCGTAGAGCGTCTTCACGTCGACCTCGGCCAGCGCCGAGAGGCCGAACACCATCGCCATCGAGAGGAACGTGCGGATCATGTCGTGCTCCTTGTGCCACGAGTGCGCGGCGGTTTCACCCGCCCTGTGCTTTCTGGGAGGCCAGCGCTTCCGCCCGCGCGATGATCGCGGCGGCGAGATCGACGCCCGTGACGGCCTCCATGTCCGGCAGCGCGGGCGAGGCGTTCACTTCGAAGACGCGGGGCGCGCCTGACTTCGGCTCGAGGAGATCGACGGCGCACACCTCGAGCTCGCACAGCTTCGCCGCCGCCTCCGCCACCTGCTGCACCTTCGCGGTGAGCGGGAAGCGCTCCAGCCTCGCCAGGCGGGACAGCGTGCGCGACAGCCGCCCCGGCCGGGCCACGCGGGACACCGCCGCCAGCGCCCGGCCTCCCACCACGAAGACGCGCACGTCGCGGCCAGCCTTCCGCACGTACTCCTGCATCACGATGTTGTGGCCGAGCCCCAGCACCGCCTCCAGCGCGGCCTCGAGCGACTGCTCCGTCTCGCAGAGCATCACCCCCCGGCGCTCGCTGCCGGCGAGCAGCTTCACCAGCACGGGCACGCCGCCCACCAGCGGCACCATGGCCTTCATCTCCGCCGCGTCGCGGGCCATGACGGTCGAAGGGATGTCGATGCCATGCGCCGACAGCCGCTGGAGGCACCGCGCCGGGTTGCGCGATTGGCCGATGGCGCGCGCCGAGTTCATCACCACCGCGCCGTGCGTCGCGAACTGCTCCACCACGGGCAGCCCGTAGTTGGCGATCGACGCGGCGATGCGGGGGATCACCACGTCGGGCACCTTGATCACCTTCTCGCGGTAGCGCAGCCGGCTGCCCTTGCTGTTGAGGTGCACCGCCACGTGCGCCGGGCTCATCACCCGCACCGTGTGGCCCCGCGCGCGCGCCGCCTCGACGAGGCGCTTCGTCGAAGGGATGCTGCGCGAGCGGCTCAACACGACGATCTTCACGGGGCGCATCGTGTAGCACCGACGACGGGGCGCCTCACGAATTCGTGGGCGAGGACGTGTCAGGGGCGTTGGCGGTGGCGCTCGCCCCCCCGTCGCAGACCGCCGAAATCCCGAAGGCCCTGCCCCGCGTCGGCCACACAGCCGGCGACATGTCGGAGTGGAGCATGAACACCCAATTGAAGCGCTCGAACCAAGCGCTCATGCTGCGGCCCATTCCCCGGGAGGTCCCATGCAACGCTTCGTCGCGCTGTCACTCGCCGCGCTCTTCGGCTGCACCACGTACGACCTCGAGCCGGTGACGCCGCTGGCCGTGGCGCAGACCTCGTGGACCGAGGTGATCACCGCGCGCCCGCCGCTGCCCAACGTGATGCTGGTGGTCGACCGCTCCGGATCGATGGAGGCGCCCATCGATCCCGCCGATCCCGCGTGCGCGCCCGGCTGCGGCCCGGGAGCACCGTGCGGGACGGGCTGCGCGACGCGCATGAGTGAGCTCAAGCGCGCGTTCGGCAACCTCCTCACCGGACCGTTCGCGAACAACGCGCGCTTCAGCCTCACCACCTTCCCGAGCGACCTCTCGTGCGGTGGGCCCGCGGGCGTGGACAGCGCCTTCCTGGGCTCGGCCCTCGACGAGCCGACGGAGATCCAGGCGGCCGCGGCGGCGGCGAACGCGCGCATCCAGGCGATGGTGGCTGGCGGGGGCACGCCGACGGCTCGAGCCCTGGCCTTCGTGGGCAGCCTCTCGGTGCTGCAGGATCCGGCCCGCCGGAACCTGGTGTTTCTGCTCACCGACGGGCTGCCGAACTGCAACGCGTCCAATCCGAACCAGGTGTGCACCTGCCAGGCGGCGACCTGCGGCGGCTGTGCGCCCACCGCGCCAGCCTGCGCCGCCCAGACGTCGCAGTGCCGCTGCACGCTGGGGAGCTGCGGGGGCGCGCGGTGCAGCGAGGGTTGCCTCGATGACGCCGCGGCGGTGGCCGCCGTGCAGGCCAACCGCGCACGGGGCATCGAGACCATCGTGGTCGGCTTCGGCGCGGACGTGACGACTGGAGACGCTCCGGCCGTCCTCGATGCGATGGCCCGCGCAGGCGGTCACGTGCGCGACTGCACCACCGACGCAGACTGCGGGCCCGGCAACTCGTGCGAGCCGTCTGGCCGCTGCGCGCGCTTCTTCTACAGCGCGGCCAACGCGCAGGGGCTGGAGCAGATCATCCGGCCCTTCATCCCGACCAACCTCTGCGAGTTCTCGGTCTCTCCGCGGCCCGCCCGCGATGAACTCCTGGTGGTGAAGATCGACGACGTGCGCGTCTTCCCTGGTGCCGACACCTTCAGCTACTCGGCCGGGTTGATCACCTTCACCGGCGCGCTCTGCGACCGCTTCCTCAACTCCACACCGCAGCAACCCGTGAAGCTCGCCGTGGCGGTGGTGGAGTCCCTGTAGAGGTCTTTACAGGACCTACACCTGCCGACATGCCGAGAGTGGAGCGCGCGCGCCCAATTGAGATCGCCGCGCGCCTGGCGGATCCTGCGCACTGCTGGCGCGCAGGGGAGCGGCCGGCCACGACATCGTCGCCTTCCTGAGTGACATCGCCATGCTAGGGTCCAACGCCATGCTTCGAGCCGCTCTCGCTGCCTGCCTCGCCGTCTTCTCCGCCGGGTGCATGACGTACGACTTCGAGCCCGTGGTGCCGCTGGCGGTCGCCCAGACGACGCAGACCAAGACGGTGATCGCGCGGTTCCTCAAGCCCAACGTCATGCTGCTGGTCGACAAGTCCGGCTCGATGAACGAGAAGATCGACCCGAATTGCGTGAGCAACTGCCCCACGCGCATCAGCGAGCTGCGCGACGCCATGTCGGCCTTCCTCACGCAGTCGGCGACGGACGCCCGCATGGGCCTCACCTTCTACCCGGCGGGCACGGGCTGCCAGGCGGCGTCCACGGTGGAGGTACCGCTGCCTCCCGCGACGGTGGGCGATGACGGAACGGACGCGGCCCTCTCGATGAACGCGTCGCAAATCAACAGCCGGATTCAGACCGTGACGCCCGTGGGTGGTACGCCCACGGCAGACTCGATGGCCTTCGTCGGCACCAACCCGGGCCTGCGCGACAACGCCGACAACCGCGACGACTACATCCTGCTGCTCACCGACGGTCTGCCCAACTGCAACCAGAACAACCCGAACCAGGTCTGCACCTGCGACACGGCCTTCTGCGCCAGCAGCGGAGGCTGCGGCTCGGGCGTGTGCCAGGCGCAGACGGATCGCTGCCGCTGCACCCTGTCGAGCTGCAGCAGCCAGTGCGCCATCGGCTGCCTCGATCAGGACGCGTCTGTCGCCGCGGCCACGGCGAACAGGCTCAACTCCATTCGCACCATCGTCGTCGGCTTCGGCGCCGACGCAGCGAGCAGCACTGCCGGGGCCGTGCTGAACGCCATCGCCGAGGCGGGCAACTTCCCGCGCAAGTGCCCCAACGGCACCGACGCGGAGTGCGGCTCCAACAACACCTGCCTCCCCAGCGGGCTGTGCGACAAGAAGTACTACCAGGCCACGGACGCCAACGAGCTGAGCGCGGCGCTCCGCGACATCTTCGACAACATCAAGGGCGACGAGTGCCAGTTCCAGCTCCAGGCGCCGCCGTCGCGGCCCGAGCTGATGGCGGTGATCATCAACGGGAAGAACGTCACCGCCGGCCCCGACACGTGGAACTACGCCGCGGGCGTCGTCAACTTCACCGGCCAGCTGTGCGACGACATCAAGGCGTCGGACACGCTGAACCCCGTGACGATCGAGATCCGCGTCGTCGAGACGTTCTAGAGCGACAGGATCCGCGCGCCCTCGGTCAGCTTCCAGATCTGGGGCAAGCCCAGCACCTCGTCGACGATCTTCTTCGCCTCGAGCTCGGCCGGCACCAGGCCGCACAGCTTCACGGTGGTGTCGCACGCGACCAGCTTCGCGCCCATCGCGCGGGCGTCGGCCAGCATGCGAGACGGCAGCGGGGCCCCCAGCCCCTCCGCGCGGGCGAACTCGGTGCGCTCGCGATCGCTGAGCGCCTTGCCGAAGGTGCCCTTCGCCAGCGCGCGCAGGGCCTCGAAGGCGAAGACGAAGGTCACCTCATCCCCCATCGCCGTCGCGGTGATGCCCAGCGACGTCGCCTGCCACGCCGCCTCGTAGCCCCCGTGGGAGATGAAGAAGACGACGCGGCCCGGCACGAGCGTCACTCTACACCCGGCCCTCGCCCGAACACGTTTTCGCCGCCGCGAGCCTGGGGCTAGACTCCTCTGAAAGACAGCGGGCGACCTGGCCGATCCCGCTCCCTGACTCCCATGCGCAAAGCCCTCCTCAGAATCGCCCTCGTGGCCTCCGCCCTCTTTGGCAGCGCGGCGCTCGCCACCGTCGTCATCGCCGAGTCGATCGAAGACATGACGCGGCAGGCGCCGCTCGTCGTCCGCGCCACCGCCCAGCAGTCGATGACGGCCTGGGACTCCGGCGAGACGAAGATCTGGACGTGGACGGAGCTGACCGTCACCGAGACGCTGAAGGGACAGGCGCCCCGCACCCTCCTCGTCAAACAACCGGGGGGAGTCGTGGGCGGCCTGGGCCAGCACGTGTCCGGCGTCGCGCGCTTCCGGCCCGGGGAAGACTGCCTGTTGTTCCTCGAGCCGGCGACCGACGAGAAAGGCGTCTTCATCGTCCGCGGCCTGTCCGCGGGAAAGGTGTCCTTCACCCAGCGTCTCGGAAAGGTACTGGCGGTGAGAGATCTGTCCGGCCTGTCGTTCGCGCGGGCGGGCGGCCGCGACACCATCCGGCCGGTGGATGACGGTGAGATCCTCGGCCTCCCCGACGCCCTCCTCGCGCGGGTGCGCGCCGCCGCGGGAGGTGCGAAGTGATCCGCACGGCCCTCGTCCTCGCCTGCTGCGTGTCGGCCGTCGCCTCCGCCACGCCCAGCGGCCACAAGTGGTTCATGAGTGCCTGTCCACCGGCCTGCCTCGCGAGCGAGCAGTGCAGCTCGGGCCGCTGCCTCCCCGCGTGGCGCATGGCGACGTCCATCGGCAACCAGGGCGGCCAGACGCTCAACGGCGCCGGCGTCCCCTACTCCACCGTGCAGATGCGCACGGTCGAGGCCTTCCGCAACTGGACCCAGGCGCGCGTGACGGCGTGCTCGACGAGCTGGGACTCCACCCAGCGCGGGACCTTCAGCTCGCCGGCCGGCTTCGCGGCGATCAACGCCAACGACATGACCAACAACGTGATCTGGCTGGAGGGCAACGACTGGCGGTACTCCAGCGCGACCCTCGGGCTGACCACCACCACGTACTACACGACCAACGGGCAGATCATCGACGGCGACATGGAGCTCAACAACAACTCCCTGTGGGCCAACGACGGCCGCGCCGGGCACTACGACTTCGAATCGGTGGTGCTGCACGAAGCGGGACACTTCCTCGGGCTCGATCACACGGCCTCGGCCATCGCGGTGATGTACGCCAACGTCCCCACCGGATCGACCAAGCGTGTCCTGGAAGCGCCGGACAACGCCGACGTGTGCAGCGTGTACTCAGTGGCGGGCGGCCAGGGCGATCCGTGCTCCAGCGCGGCGACCTGCACCGGGGGACGGGTGTGCGAGGCGGCGGCCGGCCAGACGCAGAGGATCTGCACCCAGGACTGCACCGGCGCGGGCCAGAGCTGCCCGTCCGGGTACACCTGCCAGGCGTCCACCGCCGGCTTCGCCTGCCTGCCGCAGATCGGCGCGTCGGATCACTGCCGCTTCTGCGCGTCGGGCCAGGACTGCACCACCGGCGTGTGCCTGCGGGACACCGACACGGGCGTCTCGTGGTGCTCTTCCTCCTGCTCCAGCAACGCCCAGTGCCCGACCAACAACACGTGCGTCATGACGGCGTCAGGCGGCTACTGTGTACCCAACACGACCTGCACCAACCAGTGCACCTCGGCATCTCAGTGCCCCCTGGGCTACGGCTGCACCGGAGGGATGTGCGTACCCACCGGCAACCCCGGCGACCGCTGCGAGATCTCGAGCTTCTGCAAGACCGCCGCGGGCGGCCAGTGCAGCGTGTGCGTGCTCGAGCCCGGAAGCACCTCCATCGCCTTCTGCCGCGCGTGCTGCTCGGGCAACGCGGCCGGCGGCTTCTGCCAGGGCTGCGCGCTGACCACCTGCACCGCGCCGCAGACGTGCGTGCCGCTCACCAACGGCATGGACAGCGTGTGTCTGGCCACCGGGGGATCGCTCCCGGGCCCGTGCATGCAGTGCCAGAGTGGGCAGTGCGCGTCGGGGCTGCAGTGCATCGCGGGCCGCTGCCATGGCTACTGCAACCCGGCCAACCCCGGCGCCTGTGGCGCCTGCTTCGATCTCGGCGGCGGCAGTGGCGCCTGCGCGTGCCCGGACGAGGTGGTGCACGAAGGTGAGCCCTGCGGGGTGATCGCCGGAAACGAGATCGCCGTGTGCTCGTCGGGCCTGGTGTGCATCGGCTCTCCGCAGCCGCTGTGCCGCGTCCCCTGCAACGCGGCCGACCCCTCGTCGTGCCGTACCGGCCAGGTCTGCCAGCTGCTCGGCACGGTGGCGGTGTGCGTGCCGGGCTCCGCTGGAGGCAAGTGCGCGCCCTGCACCAGCGCGGGCGCGTGCAACGCCGGCCTCACCTGCTACCTCGGCCGCTGCTACGAGCCGTGCAACGTCAACGTCGGCAACACCTGCAGCACCTGCGTGCAGACGGAGGCGAACGGCAACGGGGTGTGCGGCTGCAGCGATCAGATCGCCAACGAGAACCAGCCGTGCGGAAGCCAGCCCGACGTGAAGGCCTGCCAGCCCGGCACGCTCTGCATCAACGGCATGTGCCGCGCCGAGTGCGACCCGGCCTCGCCCTTCAACTGCCCGTCGCTGACGAGCTGCCAGGCGTACGCGGGGAAGAACTACTGCGTGGACTCGTCGCCCACTGGAGGCGGCAGCGGCGGTGGCGGCGCCGGCGGGGGCCCCACGGGCGGTGGGCGCGGCGGCGGCGCTTCCGGCACGGGCGGCGGAACGGGGGGCGGCGGCTCCGTTTCGTCGCAGGGCTGCGGCTGCGGTGTCAGCGCGTCTCCGGTGATGCTGTGGCCCGTCCTGCTGCTCGGCCTGCGTCGCCGCCGCACTCGATGACGGAGGCCGGCTGCGAAACGTCCGGCACCCGGCACCCAACCCGCCTGGCGCGCGCGGGGCTCCTGTTCGTCCTCGTCGTCGCTTCCGGACTTCCCCGCGCAGCGCAGGCCCAGAGCGCGCCTGAGCCCGATCCCTGGT
Organism: Myxococcota bacterium; assembly: GCA_040752975.1. Taxonomy (GTDB): domain Bacteria; phylum Myxococcota; class Myxococcia; order Myxococcales; family Myxococcaceae; genus JADLDB01. The sequence goes on along the minus strand of JBFMHF010000070.1, from coordinate 8,175 downwards.
GGGGGCCGGACAAGGCCCTGCACCTGGGGATCTCCACCGCCCTCGCCGGCACCGCCTATGGCGTCACCGCCCTCTTCACGGAGAATCACGGCGTCCGGCTCGTCGTGGGCGGGGGCGTCGCCGTCTTCGCTGGAGGCCTCAAGGAGCTCATCGATCACGCGGGCGCCGGACAGCCTTCGTGGAAGGACTTCACCTGGGACGTCATCGGCGCCGCGACCGGGGCGCTCCTCGCCTGGCTGCTCGACGTGTTCGTCATCGCGCCGCTCACGCGGCCGGAGCCACTGCCCAGCACCGGGTAGGCGGAACCGCCCCCTCACCCGCCTGGGAGTGAGGAGAGCCGGTCACAGCGGATCGTCTTCCTGCGGCGGCGCGGGCGGCTTGAGCTGCCTGGGGCCACCACCGTCGTCGGGGCCGGCGGACGGCGTGGGCGGCCTGCGCTCGGGAGGGTTGAGATCCTTCGCCAGCTGATCCGCGATGCCCAGCAGCGCCTGCTTGAGCCGCGCGGTGAACAGCGTGGCGTTGCGGGCCACCTTGAAGGGATCGAGCGGCTCGAGGCCGGCCTTCAGATCGTCCACCACGAAGCGCCGGTGGTACACCTCTCCACCGTCCAACCGGAACATGCGCGACGAGCCGAGCACGTACACGCCCGCCTTTCCGTCTTCGCTGCGCATTCCGTACTCCTCGACCACCACCTCGACGATCGTGTCCACCTCGTGCGCGCGCAGCCGCTCGTAGTCGGGCGCGTTGGCGGGCACCTCCTGCACCAGGAAGCTCTCCAGCGAGCGCGCGACCAGCACCGGGTCCACCACCCCGTTCCACGGCGGCTCCGCGGGCAGGCGCGCCAGCGTCTCGGCCCGCAGCGTGTCGGCCACCTCGAAGCGGGACATGGTGCGGGTGGCGTGGATGCCGCGCTTCGGGTCCTCTTTCGTGCCGCTGGCCAGCACCACCGCGAGGCGGCGATCAGCCTCCTTGTCGTCGATGCGGCGCGGCGCCAGCTTCGGGCGGTAGCTGGAGTCATCCCGGAAGACGGTGGACTTCGGCCCGGCCTCGTCGGCGATTCGCGCGAGGAAGGCCACCTGGCGCACGCGATCGAGATCTCCGGCAGACAGCGGCCGGTGGGCGCACCCGGCACCGAGGAGCAAGAGGCCTGCGACAGCGAAGCGCATGTCGGCAGTCCTACCCTGAACGCGCTGGACCGGCGAGTCTGTTTCCGGTACGAGTCCCGCGCTTCATTCTTCACGGCTTTCAGAGGGGATCCACTCATGCGCCACCTTCGTCACGCGCCGGCCGCGCTCTTCGGCCTGTCGCTGTCGCTCGTGCTGTCGGGCTGCCCGGAGAAGAAGGTCGAGCCCCCGCCGCCCCCTCCCGAGAAGCACGAGGCCAAGCCCCTTCCGCCGCCTCCGCCCGCCGCCGCGCCTCGCGCGGACAAGGAGTGCGCCGCGCCGATCGATCCCGGCCCGGTCACCGAGCTCAAGTTCGGCGAGCGCGTGGCGAAGCTGTCCGGCGCGCGGCTCACCTTCGCGGACAAGGACGCCGATGGCGTGCTGACGCTCGGCGTCCTGGGGCCGGTGAACGAGGACTCCGGCGCCAACATGGTGGCGCTCAAGAAGTACGTGAAGTTCTTCACCGACGAGAAGGTCGACGCGATCGTCGTCTCGGGCGACGTCGGCGAGGTGGCTTCGGGCATCACCCGCGTGTTGAAGGAGCTGGGCGCCACGAAGCTCCCCGTCTTCGTGGTGATCGGCAACCGCGAGTGCCGCGGCGAGTACACCGACGGCGTCAACGCCGCGAAGGCCGAGTTCCCCAACATCGTCAACCTGAACGAGACCCGCGTCGTCGAGTTCCCCGAGCTCACGCTGATCAGCCTGCCCGGCCACCACGACCCGAAGTACTTCGGCTGCTCCACCAGCTGCCTGTACCTGCCGTCCACCGTCGAGGAAGTGGTGCGCGTGGCGAAGGACGCGAAGACGCCGGTGGCGCTCGTGTCTCACGGCCCGCCCCGGGGCTCGGGCAACCAGGCGCTCGACTTCGCCGGCGGCCGGGAGAACGTGGGCGACGAGGCGATCAGCAAGGCCATCACCGACGCGAAGATCGCCTTCGGCTTCCACTCCAACATCAAGGAGGCCGGCGCGCGCGCGGCGAAGGACGTCGCCGGCACGCAGTTGCTCAAGGAGGGCGAGGCATCCGAGACGCTCTACCTGAACCCCGGCCCCGCCGACGCCACCGTGGGCTGGGACATGAATGACGGCACCAAGGCGATGGGCCTGGCCGCCGTCTTCAGCCTCAAGGACGGCAAGGGCAGCTACAAGCTCCTCCGCCTCAAGGCGATGACCCCCGCCGAGAAGGCCGAGGCCCGCCGCCTCGAGCCACCCGCCGCCCCCGCGCCTTCCCCTGGCGCTCCTGCGCCCGCGCCCGGCTCCCCTGCGCCGGCTCCAGGCGCGCCCGCCCCTGCCCAGCCCTGACAGGCGGAGCTTCGACGCCCACGGAAGATTCCACTGTCGCCCCACCGCTGGTACGGTGCCCGGGTGGGTCCCGTTCCGAGTTCAGGTCGTCGTCGTCGCCTCGGTGAGCTGCTCGTCGATGCGGGGCTGTTGAACGAGGATCACCTCAAGGCTGCCCTCAACGAGCAGCGCCGCTGGGGTGGCCGGCTCGGCCGCACCGTGGTGGAGATGGGCTTCGTCAAGGAAGCCGACATGGTGAACGTGCTGGCGCAGCAGCTGTCGCTGCGCACGGTCGACCTGGACAAGGCTCAGCTGCCGGAGCGGATCACCGACTGCCTGCGGCTCGATCTCGCCGAGCGCTACGGTGTCTTTCCTCTGGGCGTGGACGCCCAGGGCCACACGCTCTACCTCGCCACCAGCGATCCCACCAACCTCGAGCACGCCCAGGAGCTCGAGTTCGCCACCAACATGAAGGTGCAGCTGGTGGTGGCGACGGGCTCGTCCATCGATCGCGCGATCCGCAAGTACTACTTCGGCGAGAACGTGGTGCCCACCGCGACGATCCGGCCCCAGTCCCTGGGCGTCAACGAGACGACCTTCGAACTCGACGAGCTGCTCGGCGAGGCGCCCGACGCGCCGCCTTCCGCGCCGCAGCCCCGCCCGAGACAGCCCGAGCCCGCGGCCACGCCCGCCCAGCCTGCGCCGTCGACGCCCAGCAACGAGCTCGCGGCCCTCAAGCATGAGGTGGCGCTGCTGCGGGAGCAGGTGCTGGCGCTGGAGACGATCTCCACCTCTCAGGTGCGCGCCTTGCGCGTGCTGCTGGAGATCCTCATCGAGTCGGGCCTGGTGACGCGCGAGGAGTACCTCGATCACCTGCACCGCCCGGAGTGACGCGCGTCAGATCATGTCGACGGCGGCGTTGGCCTTCGAGCGCTCGTCGATGAGCTCGCTGACGTGCGCGAGGATCTGCGGGTGGCTCAGGATCAGCCGATCGAAGTCCTCGCGGGGAAGCCGGAGCAGCGAGGTGTGCCGGGCGGAGCTGACCGTCGCGGTCGCGGGAGAGCGCGTCAGCAGCGACATCTCACCGAAGATCTCGCCTTCCTTCAGCGCGGCGACGCGGCGGCCCTTCACCGACACCTCCACCTCGCCGGACAGGACCACGTACAGCCCGTCGCTGGCCTGGCCTTCCTTGATCAGCGTCTCTCCCTTGCGCACGTCGCGAGCGCGGAACTTCTGCACCAGCTCGCGGCGATCGGACTTCGAGAACGGCTGGAAGAGCGCGGAGCTCTGCATCAGGTTGGACAAGAGGCGCTGGCGACAGAACTTCTTGAGCGCGGTGGACACCGACGGGTGCCTGGCCGACAGCTCCTTGAGCACGGGCGCGCCGATCTCCAGCAGCTGGGTGTCTTCCTCGGTGGCGAAGACGGACGCGCTGCGCGGCGCCTCCGACAGCAGCGCCATCTCTCCGAAGAAGGCCCCTTCCTCCAGCTTCGCCAGCTCACGCTCCGTCGCCCCGTCCTTCCGGACCACCCGCACGCCGCCCGCGCAGATGACGTAGAAGGCGTCGCCCTTCGTACCCTGTTGGAGGACCGTGTCGCCCGGCTCGAAGCGGCGCAGCGGGCAGCTCTCGAAGAGGGCGATGAAAGCGTCGGAAGGGAGGTCGGAGAAGAGCGGGATCTTCGGCAGCGCGCCGGGCTCGAGGCGCGGCTCCTCGGGGGCCTCCATCGCCTCCTCCTGAGCCACGGCGGGCGCAGGAGGGCCGCCGCGATCCGACAGGCCCTTGAGGGCAGCGGCGTCGACGGCATGCAGCAGCGAGTCGCCTTCCAGCTCGAGCTCGGTGAAGGACGCCGGGGCGCGCGCGGGTGCAGGCGGCGCCTCAGGGGTCGCCTCGAACTGGGTGAAGGCCTGCAGGCTGCGCTCGAGATCCGAGCTGCCGGCCGAGTTGGAGAACGGAGCCGGCTTCGCCGCGGGCGCGGCTGGCCCGTCCGGTGGCGCCTCCGGTCCAAACCCGGGAGGGAGCCAGATCCTGCTGGCAGACGGCGAGGACTGGAACGGCGGGGGCTCGGTGGGTGGAAGCGAGTCGCTGCTGCGCCGGGGCCTGAGGCCCGGAGGCGAGACGCTGGGCTCCGGCGCTGCGCGGCCGGGCGGAGGGATGACGTCGGGCGGCTGGGGCGGGACCGCGATGGGCACAGGCGTGGGCGAGCTGACGATGAACTCGCCGTCACCGGGCTCGGGAGGAGGCGGCGGCTTCGGAGGCGGAGCGGCGGAGACGTCCGCGAGCGCTGCGATGGCCGGTGGAGGCGGCGGCGCGGGAGGCGGAGGCGGCGCGGCGGGCTCGGGCACCTCCACCGTCAAGTCGTAGACGGCCGCGGAGGGCGACGACGCAGGCGGCTCTGCCGGCGGCGCGGGCTCCTCCACCGTCAGCTCGTACACGGGCGCGGAGGGCGCTGGCTTCGGCGGCTCCTCCACCACGTCGTCGAGCTCGTACACGGGCGCGGACGGAGGTGGCGGCGGGAGCGCCTGGCCCGCGACGATCGGCTGCGGCGTCGGAGACAGGCTGGTGCCGGGCACCACGGGCATCTGGAGCTCGGGAGGCAGTTGATCGACGGGCGGCAGCGCGCCCACGTCGAGGGGGATCTCCACCTCGCCCGTCGTCGGGGCGCCGATGGAGAGCTCGATGTCGACAGGCGGGGCCTCGGGCGGGCGGCGCTCCTTCGGTCCGGAGTCCTCCACCTCGATCTCGATCGCATCGGCCCGCGTCAGGGGGCTGGGGCCCTTCGTCGCTGCCATCCCGCCCACGCTGGAGCGGCCGTCGTCGACGGGGATCTCGAAGGCCTCGACCTCGATCGCGTCGGTGCGCGACATGGGCGAGGGATCAGGGCGCTTCACCGCTTTCGTGGGCGGCGGGGGCGCGTTGAGATCGATGCCGCGGTCTGCCCCGCCGAGCGGGCGCCCAGGAGGCTGAGACTGCGTCTTCCCTCCTCCCGGGCGGGACTTCTGGGCGTAGAGATCCGCGAGCATCTTCTGCACGCCGGTGTGGGTGGGGTCGACTTCGAGGACCAGCTTGCTGGCGGCGATGGCGCGCGGGAGAAAGCCTTCGCGCGCGAAGCCCTCGGCGGCCCAGGTGTAGGCCAGTACGGCCTTGTCCTTCTTCCCTGCCTTGATCCACGCGTCACCGAGGCGGAGCCTTGCCTGGAGATCCTTCGGGTCTGCCTTGCAGTAGTCGTCGTAGGCCTCGGCCGCCTTGGCGAACTTGCCCTTGGAGAAGAGCTGGGTGGCCTTGTCCTTGAGCGCGCGGACGTCCATTCAGTGAACGCCCTCCGCGGGCTTGCTGGCGCCCAGCCGCCCGACCGCGCTGGACGCGGCGTCCCGCACGCGCCGGTAGTAGTCGCCCTTGAGGGCGTCGATCGCCTCGAGGTGCTGGGCGGCGCCCAACTGACCGAGCGCTTCCGCGGCAGCGGCGCGGACCTCGTCGCGATCGCTGTACAGGTCGCGCGCGACGACATCGGCCGACCGGGGATCTCTCATGCGCCCGAGGACGAGCAGCACCTCGCGGCGCGCCACGGCGGTGGGATCCTCGAGGAGCTGCTGAAGCGCTGGGACCGCATCGGCCGCCTGCATGTCCCCCAGGATCGCCGCGGCCAGCGCCGCCTCGGCGCCACCCTCCTTGATCAACCCGACGAGGATGGGAGCGGCGTCGCGCGGTGGGCTGACGCCGCGGAGGGGCTCGAGCAGTCGGGTGCGATCGCCAGCGAGCTGCCCCATCGTCTCGAGGACCAGCCGCTGCCCGTCGGGGCCTGCGTCCACCAGCGCCTGCGCCGTCGCGCCCTGCACGGCGCGTTCGCTGTCGAGGAGTCCCTCCTTCGAGTTCTCCCCCAGGAAGGCCAGCGCCGCCCACGCGGCCGCACGGAGCGACACGCTGCCGTCGCGCGTGTAGGGCTGCACCTTTTCGCGGGCGCCGTCGATCTTCAGACGCCCGAGGGCTCGGATCAGCGAGGCGAGCACCTTGAGCTGCTCGTCGTTGCCGTCGTCGAGGACCTCGCGCGGCGCGCGGGGTTTGATCAGGGTCTTGCCCGCCTCCTGAGCGCGCTGGGCGTCGAGGGCCTCGACCCGCCGGAAGAGCTCGCTGGTGCGGGCCTTCACCACCGCGGACGGATCATCTGCGGGGAGGGGCTGGGAGGGATCGAAGCCGGGCGCGAAGGTGGTGGGGAGTTCAGCGGGGATCCAGTCGGAGCGGATGGGCTCGAGCAGCTTCATTTCGGCGTCCCAGGCCTTGAGGAGCGGCGCAGCGACAGACGGATCGCCCAGCTCGGCCAGCGCGTCGACCGCCAGCTTGCGCGTCTGCGCGTCCGTGGCGGTGAGGAAGGGGACGATCTTCGGTGCGAGGTCCTTCAGGCCGGGCCCGAGGGCAGCGATCGCAGCGAGCGCGGGCTGGGGCGTGGGTGACTTGAGCTTCTCGGCGATCGGATCCGGGGGGCAGCCTCCACGGCGGCGCATCTCGCGCCCGGCGGCCTGTACGTCCTGATCGCCGCCGGTGAGGGTGAGCTCGCACAGCGCCCTGGCGGTCTCGGGCGTCTTCGGCAGCGCGATCATCGCGGCGGTGGCGAAGGGACTGGTGGGGCTCTTTTCCTGCGCGACGGTGAGGAGCTTGCCGACCGCGGAGGCGTCACCGAGGGCAGCGAGGGCCTCGCAGGCGGCCTCGCGCAATTCGGGGAAGTTCTCGTCGAGCAGCGCGGTGACGGCGGGGACGGCGCGCGCGTCACCGGCGAAGCCGAGGCCTCTGGCGGCGGCGGCGGCGAGGACCACCTGGTTGTCCTTGAGGAGAGGGACGAGGCGGTTGACGGCTTCGGGGCGACCGGAACGCCCCAGCTCTTCGGCGGCGCCGGCGCGCTCGGGGAGTGTGCCGTTCTGGAGCACCTTCACGTTGCGTTCCCAGATGGCCGCGGCCTCGGCCGCGACGACGGAGGCCATGGCTCCGGGGATGTTGGCGCCCTTGAGGCCCTGGACGATGGCGAGGCGCGTGGAGCGGCCGCGCCGGGAGTACTGGAGCGTGAGGTAGCCGCGCGCCTTGGCGGACTTGAAGCTGGCGAGCGCGGCAGCGGCCTTGAGCTGCACCTGCTCGTCGGAGTCGCCGAGCGCCTCGCCGAGGAGATCGACGACGCGCTCATCCTGGCTCTTGCCGAGAGCAGTCATCGCCTCGGCGCGGACGATGGCCACGGAATCGCGCGCGGCCTGCGTGAAGAGGCCGACGTCGTCGGAGTCGAACTTCTCGGCCAGTTGCTTGACGGCGAGCGCCCGGACCTCGGGGCGGGCGGACTGGAGGTCGGCGATCAGCTTGTCTCGGCCGCTGGAACACCCGAAGGCGACGACGGCAGTGAAGGCGAGGAGCGCCCGGCGCGGCATGGGGCGTTTCTACCACAGCGATCACGAGTTCCCGGGATTCTAATGGGGCGAGGTGTCGACACCGTGGGCCCTCCGGCGTGCAGGGCCAGCGGCGACACGACCTCGAGCGGCGACGCGGGCGCGCTCGCTATTTCCGGCCAGGGCGCCCGGAGCGGAAGCCGCCCCGGCCTCCGCCGCGTGCGCCAGCGCCTCGAGAGGCGCCTCCAGAGCGTCCACCGGACTTGAAGCCGCCCTCGCCTCTTCCGCGCGAGAAGCCGCCGGAGCGTCCGCCCGACTTGAAGCCGCCCTCGCCGCCGCCGCGCGAAAACCCGCCGGAGCGTCCGCCCGACTT
>JBFMHF010000069.1:0-37189 GCA_040752975.1 Myxococcota bacterium | reverse complement strand
CTGCCCGAGCAGAAGCCCGCGGCACACGTCTGGTCTCCGGGGCACGCGACGCAGGTGGCGCCGGCGGAGCCGCAGGCGCCTTTTGTGTTGCCGGCCACGCACGCGCCGCTCGAGTCGCAACACCCCGCGCAGGTGTCGGCCCCGCAGGGCTTGCTGGAGCCGCAGGCAAGGGGAAACTGGGCGACGAGGCCAAGCAGCGCGCCGAGCGCGAGAGCACGGGCCAGGGTGGACATGCGCGACTCCTGCGGACAAATGGCGCCCGCGACTTTCAAAGGAGCGCCCATCATACGCGCGACGGCCACCTGGGCTGGTCACGAATGTCAACGGGCGAGGGGCCCCTCGAGGGCTCAGCCCGCCTGCCTGGATGGCAACGGACAGGCGACCTCTTATGCTGTCGGCATGGTTGGCAGTGACGGTGGAGAGAAGCCGGCTCCGGAGAAGCGGGTGGAAGACACGACGCAGCCCGGACTCCCCCTCGGTGACAACGACGACGTTCCGACGGACGAGCACGCCGCATTGGGCGACACCGAGGAAGCGACGGACGAGCACGCGGTGCTGGAGCAACCGACCGACCCGGAGCTGTCCACCGGCACCGGCGGGCAGTGACGGCGCCTCAACGTGCGCGCCCGTCTCCCGGCGCCTCTTCCTCACCACACCGGGGAACTGGTTGCACTTTGTGTCGTGGGGACAACACGAAGTGCGACCAGAACCACCAAAAACCCCTGGCCCGCGAGCTGAGGGGCTGGTGAGTCGGGCTGCGGCGGCGTGCGACCATCGTCACCGCTTCCCTCTGGGAAGACAGCGCGGCGGACGGGCTCCCTGCCGCGTTCCCGCTCGGTCGGGGAGCGACGCCCCTCTCCACCAGCGCCAGCACGTCCTGTCCGGAGTGGAAGCGCCCTGGTGCGTGGCGCCTCCCCCACTGCCGCTTCAGTACACGCTCGTCTGCAGGCCCATCGCCCCGCTGCCGGCCGCGCTGCTGCCGCCGAAGCCGGGGTTGCCGACGCTGATGGTGGTGCCCGTGGCACTCCACACCGAGCTGCCGCCGCGCACGACGCCCACCGTGGGGCCGCCACCCCCGGAGCCGCCCGCCCCGCCATTGCCGCCGGCGCCGCCGTTGCCCCCACGGCCGCCGTTGGAGCCGTCGTCCTGCTCGCCGCCGCCCCCGTAGCCGTTGATGGGCCCGCCCGATCCGCCGCCGCCGCCCACTCCGGCGGCGCCGCCGTTGCCGCCGTTGCCGCCGTTGGCCGACGTCACCGTGCAGTTGCTCGCCTGCACCGTGCTGTTCCAGAGGAACACTCCGAAGCTGCCGCCGCCGCTCATCCCCGCGGTGCCGCCCCCGCCTGCGCAGCCTCCTCCTCCTCCTCCTCCGCCACCTCCGCCGTAGCTGTCGCAGTTGGAGCTGCCTCCTCCTCCGCCGCCGCCCCCGCCGCCGCCGTTGCCATGGCTGCCGGAAGCGCCCGCCGTCGTCGCCGCCACCGTGTACCCCAGCGCGCTCAACGTGCCGAAGTTGGCCCCGTTGGCGCCATGCGCACCGTTGCTCCCCGCGGCGCCGTTGCCGCCCCAGTACGTCGACGGCGTCGACCAGTTGCCCTGGCCAGGCGGGGTGCCCGGGCCTCCGGGTGTCCCACCGGCGCCGGGCGCGCCCGGGTCGCCGTAGCCGCCTCCGTTGCCGGGCTGGCCGCCCGCGCCGCCGAAGCGCCCACAGGCGCTGTTGCCGCCCGTGCCTCCCGCGGGCCGGCCGCAGGACGCGCACAGTCCGCCCGAGTCCTCACAGCCTGGTTGGCCAGCGCTCCCTGAAGTGCCGGCTGCGCCCGTCGAGCCACTGGCGCCGGCGGTGCCCGCGGTGCCGCTGCCGGCCGACAAGGTGAGGCGCTCCAGCCGCACGTTGGTGGAGTTGGCGATGAGGGCCCCGTACGCCGACGCCCCCGCGCCCGTGGCGTTGGCCCCGATGAAGTTGATGGACTGCACCACGGTGCTGGGTGCGTTGGTGAGTCGCAGGGGCATGTTGACGCCCGTCACGGTGACGGCCGTGGACAGGCTGCGGGTCCACGAGGGGGCGGTGTACCCGCCGAACAGCCCCTTGCCGCCCGTGGTGACGTGCACCTGCTCCGTGTAGGTGCCGCCGGCGATGAGGACGTCGCGCTTGCCGGTGGCCACCGCCTGCGCCAGCCCCGCGGAGATGGTCAGCTTGGGCAGCGCCGGGGTGCCCGGGTTGCTGTCGTTGCCGGAGGGCGCGACGAAGACGCTGTTGTTCCACTCTCCGTCGATGCCGTCGCAGTTGGCGTCGGTGAGGGCGAGGTCCGGCTCGTCGATGGCCGAGAGGTAGGTGCACGCGTACTCGCAGCCGTTGGCGGTGTTGCCGTCGAGGTCCCAGTAGTTGGGCAGGCAGGTGAACTGGCAGGCGCTGGCCACGCAGGAGGGCGCGGTGTTGGGCCGGCTGCACACGCTGCCGCACCCGCCGCAGTTGTTGGGGTCGTTGGTGCTGTTCACCTCACACCCGTCGGACGGCAGCCCGTTGCAGTTGCGGAAGCCGGCGTTGCAGCTCTGCACCTGGCACGAGCCGCTGGTGCACACCGGAGTCGCGTTGGGCGTGGTGCAGGTGGCGTTGCAGGCGCCGCAGTGGGCCAGGGAGGTGTTGGTGTTCACCTCGCAGCCGTCCGAGAATTGCCCGTTGCAGTTGGAGAAGCCGTTGGCGCACTGCTGCACGCCGCACATTCCCGCGGTGCAGCGGGGCACGGTGACGTTGGGCGCGCTGCACACGTTGCCGCAGCCGCCGCAGTTGTTGACGTCGGTGGCCAGCGAGTAGCCCTCGTCGATGGCGCCGTCGCAGTCGTTGTCGAGCCCGTCGCAGGCCTCCACGCCGCCGTTGCTGACGAAGCAGGCGTACTCGCAGCCGTCCGCCACCAGCCCGTTCAAGTTCCAGTAGCCCGGGAGACAGGCGCCGATGCCGCAGGAGCCGTTGAGGCACACCGCCGAGGCGTTGGCGGGCGCGCACTGGGCGTTGCACGCGCCGCAGTGGGCGGTGCTGGTGAGGATGTTCACCTCGCAGCCGTCGGACACCAGCGAGTTGCAGTTGGCGAAGCCCGCGTTGCAGCTGCCGATGGCGCAGGCCCCGGCGGTGCAGGCCGCGCTGGCGTTGGGCGTGACGCAGGTGTTGTTGCAGGCGCCGCAGTGGGAGAGGGACGTCTGCGTGTCCACCTCACAGCCGTCGAGGTACGCGCCGTTGCAGTCGGCCCGGCCGGCGTTGCACGAGAGGATGCCGCAGGTGGAGTTGGTGCAGTGGCTGGTGGCGAAGGGCGCGACGCAGGCGCGGTTGCACATGCCGCAGTGGTTGACGTCGGTGGCCAGGTTGAAGCCCTCGTCCACCTGGTTGTCGCAGTCGTTGTCGATGTTGTCGCAGGCCTCGTTGCCGCCGTTGGTGCGCACGCAGGCGTACTCGCAGCCGTTGCTGCTCTGCCCGTCCGCGTCCCACCAGTTGGCCTGACAGGTGAAGGTGCAGACGCCCGCGGTGCAGGCGGGCGTCGCGTTGGAGAAGGCGCAGGCGTTGTTGCACGCGCCGCAGTGCTGCAGGCTGGAAGCGGTGTTGACCTCGCAGCCATCGGACACCTGGCCGTTGCAGTTGGCGTAGCCGGTGTTGCACTGGGCGATGCCGCACGCGCCGCCGACGCACTGGGGCGTGGCGTTGGCGGGGGCGCAGGGCATCGCGCAGGCCCCGCAGTGCAGCACGTCGGTGTTGGTGTCCACCTCGCAGCCGTCGGCGTACTGCTGGTTGCAGTTGCCGCGGCCGGGGACGCAGGCGCCGATGGCGCAGGTGCGGGCCACGCACTGGTAGCTGGCGACGGACGTGCCAGGCACGCTGCACACCAGGTTGCACTGGCCGCAGTTGTTCTCGTCATTCACCAGGTCGAAGCCCTCGTCCGTCAGGCCGTCGCAGTCGTCATCGACGCCGTTGCACACCTCGACGCCCGTGTCGGACGGCGTGCAGGGGTACTCGCAGCCGTTGGAGGCGATGCCGTCCGCGTTGCTCCAGCCCGGCTGGCACGAGTCGACATCACACTGGCCGCCCACGCACTTCGGCACCGCGTGGGGCAGGCTGCAGGGCTGGTTGCAGGCGCCGCAGTGGCTCACGTTGGTCATGGTGTCGAAGCCGTTGTCGACGGTGCCGTCGCAGTCGTTGTCCTTCGTGTCGCACGTCTCGGCGACGGGCGCGCCGGGGGTGCACGTCTGGGGGGCGCCGTTGGCGCACGCGGAGGCGGAACGTCGGCACTCGCCCACGCCGCACGTCAGGTCGCCCAGGCCCTCGTCCGTCATCCCGTTGCAGTCGTCGTCCAGTCCGTTGCACACCTCGGCGGCGGGCGTGCGCGCGCTGCACTGGGAGTAGCCGTCCGGCGGCACACACGTCTTGTTGCCGACGCAGCGCCCGAGGGTGTTGGACACCTCGCAGGGGACCTGCTGGCCGGCGGTCGCGGCGATGCACTCGCAGGTGCCGGAGGAGGGCTGGCATTGAGAGGGCACGCGCGCCCCGGAGACGGTGGTGGCCTCGCCGCAGCGGAAGCTGGAGGGGCAGGAGTCGGCGTCGAAGCTGCAGTCGCGCCCGCAGAAGTTTTCACCGCCCAGGGTGATGCACTTGTCGCCCGCGTAGGGGCAGTCGTCGTCGGACTGGCAGCTCTTGCACAGGCCGGCCTTCTCGGGGACGCAGGCGAAGCGGTCCGCGGCCAGGGGGGTGCAGACGTCGCTGCCACGGCAGCCCGAGGTGCACTTGCGCAGGCACTTCTTCGGCGCGCCGTCGACGGCGTCGCACAGGCCCGTCTCACAGCGCTCGTCGGCGGTGCACGCTTCACCTTCCGGCAGCAGGACTTCGGTGGCGGGGCGTGAGCCGCACTTGCACGACGAGAGGCTGGCGGCTGCACCGAGGGCCAACAACGACAGGAGTCGAAGACGCATGGGCCGTCCCTCCCCGAGGACGTGCGGGCCACAAAGCACAGGCGGGGCGGTCCGCGCCAGTCGGCGGGCGCCAAACCTACCGGCGAGTCAGGAGAGGATGGCCAGCGCCTCGTTGCGCTCGTGCACCTCGGGGGAGAGGGGCGTGCAGGGCATCTGCCGGGCGGAAGGAATCACAGTCCACGGGGAGGAAGGGGACGGGCTGGCCCCTTCGGTGCACGCCCGGGAGCGTCCCGGGGCGATATCCACGCGGACGGTGTGCGCGAAGCGGAGGCCGGCGCCGATGAGGCCAGCAGCGACAGGGACGGCCACGAAGCCAGAAGTACGCGCGGCCGACTCTGAAGCTCATCTCGACCTGATGGGTGACACCATTCACCCACCTTTTCCTGGCCGCTCACGGCGGATAGACCCGCGGCAGCCGCAAGAGCGCTGCCTCTGCGAGCGGCACGTCGGCGGGCGTGTCCACGGCCTGGGTCGCGTGCCGCGTCTCGACGCACACAATCTCCACGCCGTTCCCCAGCGCCCGCAGTTGCTCCAGCGACTCGCACTTCTCCAGCGCGGTGGGTGCCAGCCCCGACAGGCGCTCGAGCACGTGCGCGCGGTAGCCGTACAGCCCGAGGTGCGCCCAGCGTTGCACCACCCCGCCCACGTCCCGCTGAAACGGGAGGTCCGCGCGGCTGAAGTAGAGGGCGCGTCCCTTCTCGTCACGCACCACCTTCACCACGTTGGGGTTTCCGCGCTCCTCCTCGAGCAGCGGCCGCACCAGCGTGGCCATCTCCACGTCGTCGGCCTCGAAGGCGCGGGTCAGCAGCGACAGGGACTCGGGGTGCACGGCGGGCTCGTCTCCCTGCACGTTCACCACCACCGCCTCGGGCGCCAGCCCCAGACTTCTCGCCACCTCGGCGACGCGATCCGTCCCCGACGCGCACGAAGGAGACGTCAGCACCGCCTCACCACCAAACCCCTTCACCACGTTGACGATGCGCGTGTCGTCGGTGGCCACCAGCACCCTGCGGAAGCACCGCGCCTCGCTGCAGCGCTCGTAGACGTGCTGCACCATCGGCTTGCCGGCGATGAGGGCCAGTGGCTTGCCGGGGAAGCGCTGCGCGGCGAAGCGCGCGGGGATGACGGCGATGGGCATGTACGCCTTCCGACGTCAGCCGCGGGCCTTCGCCAGCGTGTCCATGGCGCGCTTGAGCTCCTGGTGAATCGCCTTCACGTCCTCGGGCTTCCAGAGCTTCTTGTCTTCGCGCACGAACGTCGTCTTGTCCTTGCGGTTGTCGAAGAAGGCCACGGGCAGCTGGAAGGTGCGCGCGCGGTACTTCCCGTCGGCGTCCTGGAAGAGGCGCTCGACGGTGATGGTGTCCGGCTTCGACGACAGCCCGCGCAGGTACGCCATGTCGTCGGTGCCGTACTCGGCCAGCATGACCTCCATGGGCACGGAGTGGTGGAGGATGGAGCCCGCGCCGTCGGGTCTCCCGCGCTCGATGTTTTTCCGCCGCGACTCGGCCGGGTCCACCTGGATGTAGAGGACGCAGGCCTTCTCGAGGATGGCCTCGGACAGTTGGTTGAAGGTGGTGGCGTAGCCCTGCGGAGGCGTGAGGGGAAACGCGCTGCCGTTGGCGCCGCCGCGCGCGCACTCGATGACGACGGTGCGGCCCTTCTTGGGCTCCTGGGCCTGCTTGTTGCGCGCCTTCAAGTCCGCGCGCGCCTCGTCTTCGATGGCCTGGGCCACCTTGAGTCGGATGCGGTACGGCACGTTGCCGAGGTGCTGCGGCAGGCCCACCTTCGCGTGCGCCGCGTCGAGGCGGTCCATCACCAGTTGCCCGGCCGAAGACGCCTTCACCTGCCGGCTGGCCATCAAGTCGGCGTAGTCCTCGTTGAGCAGCTCGATGAGGACGGCCCACTCCCAGCCGTCCTGGAAGGGCCGCTGCGGGCCCTTGTAGAAGACGTTGGTCCACCCGTTGGCGACCAGCTCGTCGTCGATGCGGTGCATGAGGTGCACGTACGGGTAGTCGTCCAGCTGCAGCGTCGGACCGATGTGGAAGTCGCTCTTGCACTGCCTGGCCGTCAGCGACGCCATGTACTTGCGCATCTCCGACTTGCCGGAGGCGGGAAGAGAGAAGAGGAGGAGGGTCTCGATGTGCTGGGCCATGGGGCCGGGGCTTATACCTGCGGCGGTTGGCCCTGACGCGCGTTTTCACGCGTCAGCGCAGGTCCAGCGCGAGCCGCAGCCCCTCGTCGAGGACGGCCATGCGCCGCCTGGCCACCACCGGCTCGGAGCCTTGTCGACCGTCAGCACCTGGCGCTCCGCTGCTCGCGAGAAGAACTCGCTCCGGGTGATGCCCAGCCTGCGCGCGGCGGAAGAGCGCGTCGGGGATGGAGATGGCCGTCTTCCTGTCCCGAGAAATACCTGGCACGGCAACGCCGGGGCCGAGGCTCTGGCCCGACGGCTACACCACCGCCGCGTCGAAGCGGTCGAGGAAGTACTGCGCCACCAGCAGGTCGACGGACTTCCCGCGCGCGTCGGCGGGGCGGGCGAAGTTGTTGAGGGGCAGGGCCTCGGTGGTGCGGCCGCGGCCGCTGGAGCGGTCCACCCGCAGGGTGAAGGCGCTGTCCTGCCCGGCGGTGACGCGCCAGGTGGTGTCCTTGCCGGCTGCCGATGCCGGCAACAGCCAGGGCGCCGAGGTGAGGAGCTCCTGCGCTTGCTGCGGCGTGCGGCATTCGGCGCCCGCCAGCTTCCCCTGTGCGTCCACCAGCACCGCGCGCTTCTGCACCGCGCCCTCGCCGCCCTTCTCCTTGAGGCCCAGCTCGAAGAGCAGCCCCTGGCTCGTCTTCACCGCCTTCTCCGGCACCACGGGCTCGTAGTGGGCCAGCGGCTTGTCGGTGTCGAAGAGGCCCGGCAGCACGTCGCCGAAGGGAATCACCTTCCACGGGTTGCCCGTCACCTCGATGTCGGTGGAGCCCCCGAAGAGGGCCTGGGCGCTGGCCTGCGCCTTCGCGTAGGCGTTGACCTCGGTGCTGGTGGGCTTCGCCTGGAGCGCCTGCTGCACGGCATTCACCTGCGCCACCTTGAAGCCATCGGCCACGCGCGCGCCCTGGGCCTGGGGCGCCTGGGCCTGGGCCTGGGCCGACTGGGCGGCCTGCTGCGGTGCGCTGGGGCGGGCGGCCTGCGCCTCGGCGGCGCGCTGCATCTCCTGGATGAGGCGGACGCGGTCGGCGGGAGACTTCGGCGCTTCCTGTCCGATGGGCGTGGGGGCCTTGCGCTCGTTCTGGCTCATGGCAGGCGACTTCACTCCGCGCGAGGGCAGGGCGCAACGGCCAAGCGGACGAGAGGGCGCCAGCGTGACAGTCACCCGAAGGACTTCGGCGCGGTGAGGTACGCCCGCACCAGCCGCTCGAGGTGCCGCTGGAAACGTGGAGAGGTGAGCAGCTCCGCGCGGTAGAGGAGCGCGTTGTCGGTGAGCCGCGACAGCACCTGCACCACCACGTGCGCGGCCAGCGCCGGGTCGTCCACCTGCAGGTCGTCCGCGTGCCGCTCGAGCCACACCGCCAGCAGGTCCGCCAGGCGCCGGTTGAGCTGCTCGAGCGCGTCCAGCGCGCCCACCTTCGGCACCTGCTCCAGCAGCGCGCGGTGCAGCTTCACGTCCACCCGGCTGATGTCCAGCGCCACCTTGACGAGGATGGGGATGCCCTCGGCCACCGACGCGTCGGCGAGGTCGACGGCCAGTTGCTGCATGTCCTCCATCAGCCGCAGGCCCCAGCGCTGCAGCACCTCGTGAACGAGCGCCTCCTTCGAGGGGAAGTACTGGTACAGGCTGCCCACCGACACGCCTGCCATCGCCGCCACCTTGTTGGTGGACAGGCCGTCCCACCCGTCCTTCAGGAGAATGCGAGTGGTGGCGTCCAGCAGCGCGTCCACCATCGCCCTGGAACGTTCCTGCTTCGGCGCTTTGCGCGCGGTGATGCGGGCCCTGGCTGGCATGTGTGCCTCCCTCTTCCGAAACACGAGCGCCCCGCGAGCAGCGAATGCGAGCGGCCGCTCGTATTGTTTTTACCTCGGTTGGGAGGCCTCATGCACGACTCGACGCTCGCTTCGCCGTACGTCACCCCGAAGACGGCCCCCGGGCCGCGCAGTTGGCTGGGCCTCTCGGTGGCGCGGGACTTTCAGAAGGACCCGATGGGGCTGCTCGAGCGCTCGCGGGAAGAGTGGGGCGACGTGGTGCGCGTGCCGATGGGCTTCGTCGACATGTACCTGCTGGCGCACCCGGACGCGGTGAAGCACGTGCTGCAGGACAACCACGTCAACTACCGGAAGGGCTTCGACTACCAGCGCATGGAGCCGCTGGTGGGGCACGGGTTGCTGACCTCCAACGGCGAGGAATGGAAGCGCCACCGCCGCCTCGCTCAGCCGGCGTTTCATCGGCAGCGCATCGCCGGCTTCGGCGCGACGATGGTGAAGCGCACGCAGGAGGCCCTGGAGCGCTGGCGCGGCCTCCCCGCGGGCGAAGTGGTCGACCTCCACGCCGAGATGATGCGCCTCACCCTCGAGGTGGTGGGCGACGCCCTCTTCTCGCAGGACCTCGGCGCGGTGACGGGGAAGGTGGCGAAGGCGATGGACGGCGCGATGCACGCCACCAACGTGCGCTTGAATCAGCTCCTCCCGCTGCCCCTGTGGGTGCCCACGCCCTTCAACCGGCGTTACCGGAAGGACCTCGCGGTGCTGGACGAGGTGGTGACGGGCATCATCCGGGAACGGCGCGGGAAGCCGGCGTCCGATGACCTGCTGTCGATGCTGATGGAGGCGCGCGACGAGGGCAGCGACGCACCGGCCCTCGACGACCGGGCGCTGCGCGACGAGGTGATGACGCTGGTGCTGGCGGGCCACGAGACGACGGCCAACGCGCTCACCTTCACGCTGCTGTTGCTGCACCAACACCCCGAAGTCCGCGAGGCCCTCGAGGCGCACGTGGCGCAGGCGCTGGGCGGGCGCGCGGCCACCGCGGCGGACGTGGGCAACCTGGGCTTCGCGAAGCAGGTGGCGGAGGAGGGGATGCGCCTCTACCCGCCCGCGTGGGCGATGGGGCGACAGGCGGTGGGCGACGACGTCATCCAGGGTTTTC
This sequence comes from Myxococcota bacterium, assembly GCA_040752975.1. Classification (GTDB taxonomy): domain Bacteria; phylum Myxococcota; class Myxococcia; order Myxococcales; family Myxococcaceae; genus JADLDB01. Next base: position 27,125 of record JBFMHF010000069.1, on the reverse strand, counting down.
ACGTGGGGAAGGGCAGCCTCGTCATGCTGTGCCCGTGGCTCACCCACCGCGACGCGCGCTTCTGGGAAGAGCCTCGGCGCTTCAACCCGTCCCGCTTTGCGCCCGACGCGCCCGCGCGGCACCGCTTCGCTTACTTCCCCTTCGGCGGAGGGCCGCGGCTGTGCATCGGCCAGGGCTTCGCGTTGATGGAGTTGCAGCTGGTGCTGGCGACGCTGGCGCAGCAGGTGCGCGTCGAGGTGCTGCAGCCCGAGAAGCTCGTGTTGGAGCCCCTCATCACGTTGCGGCCGAAGGGCGGGTTGCCGGCGCGGTTGCACTTCCGGTGACGCTGTCCGACGGGTTTTCGTCCCTCGTCACGCGAGGTGGGTCAGCAGCTCCAGACAAGCCGGCAGCTCGACGGAAGACGGCCGCTCAGGGGCGGCCCACCAGCGCCCGGCCGATGATGAGTTGCTGAATCTGTGACGTGCCCTCGTAGAGCCGCAGCAGGCGCACGTCGCGGTACAGCCGCTCCACCTTTGTCTCCCGCACGTAGCCCGCGCCGCCGTGCACCTGGACGCCGCGGTCCGCCACGCGCCCCACCATCTCCGTGCAGAAGAGCTTGCAGCAGGACGCGCGCATGGAGACGTCGGCGTCCGGCGCGCCCGGGGCCTTCGCGTCGTAGCGGCGCGCGCAGTCCTGCACCATCGACCAGCCGGCGTAGAGCTCGGCCTGGCTGTCGGCCAGCATCGCCTGGACGAGCTGAAAGTCTCCGATGCGCTGGCCGAACTGCTTGCGCTGCTGCGCCCACGCCACGGAGAGGTCGAGGACTCGCTGCGCGACGCCGCAGGACAGGGCCGACACGTGCAGCCGCCCGCGGTCCAGCACCTTCATCGCCGTCTTGAAGCCCTGGCCCGGCACGCCGCCGATGAGATTCCTCGCAGGCACCCGCACGCCGTCCAGCAGCACGTCGCACGTCTTCGTCCCGCGCTGGCCCATCTTGTGGTCCGGCTTGCCCAGCGACAGCCCCGGCAGCCCCGCCGGCACGATGAAGGCGGAGATGCCCGACGCGCCCGGCCCGCCGGTGCGCGCCATCAAGGTGAAGGCGCCCGCGCGCGGGGCGTTGGTGATGAAGCGCTTGGCGCCGGTGAGGACGTAGTCGTCGCCGTCGAGGACGGCCTTCGTCTCCAGCGCCGCCGCGTCGCTGCCCGCCTCCGGCTCGGTGAGGGCGAAGGACATCACCAGCTCGCCGCTCGCCACCCGGGGGAGAAACTCGCGCTTCTGCTCCTCGGTGCCGTCCATCAACACGCCCTGCGAGCCGATGCCCACGTTGGTGCCGAAGACGCTGCGGAAGGCGAGCGCCGTCTGGCCGAACTCGAAGGCCACCTGGGCCTCCTGCTCCATCGACAGGCCCAGGCCGCCGTACTCCGGGGGCAGCGACAGGCCGAAGAGGCCGAGGTCCTTCATCTCCTCGACCAGCTTCGCGGGCACCTCGTCCGTCTCCTCGACGAGGTCCTCCGCGGGCGCCAGCCGCTCCTTGATGAAGCGGCGGACGGTGGAGAGCAGCAGCGAGAAGGACTCGGCGTCGAGGGCCATGGCGCGTCAGCGCTCCGCGCGCTTGCGGAACTGGGGCTTGCGCTTCTCCTGGAAGGCCTTGACGCCCTCCTTCGATTCGGCCGTCTCGTAGAAGAGCTTCAGCGCGTACATGCCCATGCCGGCGATGCCGTTCTGGTGCGCGGTGTCCATGTTGAAGCTGCGCTTGGCGATGGCCAGCGCGGTGGGGCTCTTCTCCGCGATTTCCTCGCACCACTTCTGCACCTCGGCGTCGAGCTGCTCTGGCGGGAAGACGGCGTTGACGAGGCCCATCGCCAGCGCCTCGGCGGCGGAGTAGCGGCGGCAGAGGTACCACATTTCCCGCGCCTTCTTCTCGCCCACCACGCGCGCGAGGAAGGCCGTGCCGTAGCCCGGGTCCACGCTGCCCACCTTCGGGCCCACCTGGCCGAACACCGCCTTCTCCGAGGCGAGCGTGAAGTCGCAGATGGTGCACAGCACGTTGCCTCCGCCGATGGCGTAGCCCTGCACGCGCGCGATGACGGGCTTGGGCACGTCACGGATGGCGTTGTGCAGTTCCTCCATGGGCAGGCCGATGGTGCCGCGCCCGTCGTACTGCCCGGCGTGCGCCGACTGGTCCCCGCCGGTGCAGAAGGCCTTCTCGCCCGCGCCCGCCAGCACGATGGCCGCGATGGAGTCGTCGTAGCCCGCCTTGTTCAGCGCGTGGATGAGCTCGTCGCAGGTGCGCCCGCGGAAGGCGTTCATCTTGTCGGGGCGGTTGATGGTGATCCACGCCGCCGGCCCGCGCACTTCGTAGACGATGTCTTCGTAGGTCAAGGTGGTCTCCTGGTGGGGTCAGCCGTTCATGGTGAGGCCGCCGGAGACGCTCAACACCTGGCCGGTGATGAAGGCCGCGTCGTCGGAGGCGAAGAAGAGGATGGCGCCGGGCAGGTCTTCGGGCTGGCCGATGCGCCCCAGGGGAATGGACCTGGTGAAGGCCTCCACCAGCTTCTCGGGGTTGCCGGCGCCCTGCTTGTACTCCTCGAAGAGGGCCGTGTCGGTGGGGCCGGGGCACACCACGTTCACGGTGATGCCGTGGCGCGCGTGCTCCCGCGCGATGGTCTTGGAGAACGCCACCAGCCCGCCCTTGCACGCCGCGTAGACGGCCTCGCCCGAGCTGCCCACCCGCGCCGCGTCGCTGGCGATGTTGACGATGCGCCCCGTCTTGCGCTCCGCCATCGAAGGCAGGACGGCGTGGTGGAGGTGCAGCGCGCCCACGAGGTTGACGGCGATGAGCTTCTCCCACTGCGACGGCTCCGTCTTGATGAAGGGCTTGAAGACGTCCCAGCCGGCGTTGTTCACCAGCACGTCCACGGGGCCCAGCTTCTCCAGCGTGGAGGCGATGGCCGCGTCGACGCTGGCCCGGTCGGTGATGTCGCAGCGGAAGGCCTCGGCCCTGCCGCCGCTCTCCCGGATGGCCTGGGCCACCTTCTGGGCGGCCTCCAGGTTCAGGTCCAACACCGCCACCCGTGCGCCTTCCTTCGCGAAGCGCCGGCAGGTCGCCCCGCCGATGCCGCCGCCGCCGCCCGTCACCACCACCGTCTTGCCGTCGAAGCGGCCCATGGGTCCTCCCGGGATTGGGTCAATATATTGACGTGACATACGATCGCCGGGCGTGCGCGCGCAAGCCCGATCTGCTAGAGATGCGCCGTGGATGCGAGAGTGGAGCAGGACTCGGCGCAGATGGAGCAGGCGAACCGGCTGTTCTTCAAGCTCTATCAATGCGCCAATATGTTGCACAAAACGGGCACGCGCGCCGTGGAGGCGGAGGGGCTGACCACCCAGCAGTGGGCGGTGCTGGGCGCCCTGTCGCGGCCGCAGGTGGAGCGGGGGATGAGCGTCGGCGCCCTGGCCGAGTACCTCCTGGTCAGCCGGCAGAACCTGTCGGGGCTCCTCTCCCGCATGGAGCGCGACGGGCACGTGAAGAGCGCCCCCGACGGAGAGGACCGGCGCTCACGGCTGGTGACGATGACGGCGTCGGGGCGTCGGCTGTGGAAGAGCCGCGCGTTGCCGAAAATCCACACGTATTACTCCCGCGCGCTGGACGGCTTCTCCGACGCGGACGTCACCCACGCGCTGCACTACCTGCTCAAGCTGCTCGAGAACATGAAGCGCCTCGACGACGGCGGCGCCCGGTAGCCCGCCTGGGGGAAGGGGCCTGGCGCGGCGGGGCGACTCAATCCGGTGTCACCCGTTCGACATCAGCTCAGCGTCGCGAGCTCGCGCGTGAGCAGCGTCTCCAGGTCGCGGATGTTCCGGTAGACGAGGCAGCGGTACGACGCGACGTCGAAGCGCAGCTCTTTCACGTCGCGCACCAGCAGCACGGTCGGGCGGCCGCGGCCCCACGCGTAGCCCACCTCGAGGTACACGTTGGGGTTGGCCATCGAGAGGTCGGCGATGACCACCTTCGCGCTCTCGATGCGCTCCCGGATGCGCTGGATGATGGGCCCGTCGAAGACGGCCTGGTCCACGCGCTCGCACAACAGGCCGGCTGCGCGCACCGGCCCCTGGATGCCGTAGTGAAAGACGTCTTCCAGCTCGGGCACGAAGGGCATGGCCACGAAGGCGTGCGGCTTCGACGCCGAGGTGGTGCCCGCCGACGCCAGCGCCGGGCCCTGCACGAAGGCCGCACGGCGCTCCACCCGGAAGCCGCCCCCGTCCAGCGGCGTCACCCCCGGCGTCGCGCTCAGCCCCGCCACCACCGCCTGCTGCAGACGGCGCGCGCGCCCCTCCTTCTTCTCGATGATGGTGATGCGCTCGAGCGAGCGCGGCCCGCTGCCCTTCTGGAAGGCCTCCACGAAGCCGCCCACCAGCGCCAGCACCGCCTCGTCCTCGTCGAGGCCCGCGTCGGCCCCGTGCACGGTGCAGACGACGTGCTTCACGCCCTCGCGCGCCTCGAGGGCCGTCAGCACCCGCGCCGCGAACTGCCGGAGTTCGAAGTAGCCCAGCTTGCCCAGCCGCACCGTGCCCACGAAGAGCGCCACGGGGGCTGCGAGAGCGCCCCTCGTCTCGATGAAGCGCACCTCGCCGGCGGCCAGCTCGAGCTGCTCTCGCGCGATGCCCACCGCCTCCAGCTTCGAGGCCACCAGCCCGTCGAGGGAATAGAAGCTCTGGGCGTGCTTCATCACCACGACGTCCGCGCTGGTCGTGAGGATGTCTCCGTGGGTAACGACGACGTCGAAGCGGCTCATGCGCCGCGAGTGTCGCCGTGAACCGCGTGCGAGGCCAGCGCCGCTTCTTGAACGACATCCCAGCGTCGTCGTCGCGCCTCCTCCCCGGGGCCGGCGAGGAAGAGCAGCGCCAGGCGCGGCCACCTGGAACGAGGCGCCAGGGGGGGGCAACCGGCTGACCGACTGCGTCGCGCATCGGACACAGAGCGTCGAGTCGAGACACTCGCTGCAGGCGAAGGCGCCGCACCTGGCGCAGGTGGCCCCGGCCGGGACACTCGGGTGAGCGAGGCATCGCGCGCTCGTCGAGAGCGACTCAGTGTCCGGGGAGAGGACCGGCATGTTGTCTGAGTGGCGGGCTCGTCCGGCATTCTTGCGGGCGTCGAGTCGTCGACGGGCTCTGGCAGAGTCCGCGCACGGGAGAAGCTGGAGCGACGCCGACGTGGAGTAGTCTGTGCCTCCGCCAGGTCCCCGCCAGCCTCGGAGCACGCATGACGACGTGGAGCACGTGGGTGAAGTGGAGCGGCAGCATGGAGCAGACGCTCATCGACGGACAGCACCAGGCCGCGGGAGAGCTGACCATCGCCGAGGCCCGTCGCCGCGAAGCGAAGAGCGGCGCTCCCGGAATTCTCTCGGTGCACCAACTGGCCGACCACGACATGCTGGGGCGCGTCTGGGTGCTGTCGCCGGCGGAGCTGCACCGCTACTTCGGCTCGAAGACGCCCACCCGCAAGGCCATCGAGGCCGACCACGACGCCTTCATCAGCCGGCTCGAGGAAGGCCAGGCCGTCGCCGTCACCGCGTACCTGCGCGGGCAGGCGATGGCGGTGCTGTTCGCCGGGAAGTCGGACCCACCGCGCGCGTCGCCAGCGCCCAGGAAGTGACAGGCCCTACAGCCCGGCTGGGTGGTGCCCTTCCACGCGGTACAGCGCGTCGTCGCCCTGCCGCAGTTCGATGAAGCGATTCCCCGGGACGTTCCGGAACGTCTGCACCGTGCCCGCGGCGTCCGGCCAGCGCACCGTCACCTCGTCCGCGCCGTCGCAGCCATCGAGGCCCACGTGCAGCACGAGGTCGCTCTGCAGGCCGAAGTGCCCGTAGCCGCCCGACACCTCGCGCGTCACCGTGCGCCCGCCCGACTTCACCGTCACCTTCGCGCCGATGGCCGCGCGGTTGGCCGTCGTCCCATTGCCCACCAGCCGCAAGAGGAGCCACCCGCGCGCGCTGCCCTGGTTCTCGTAGAGGTGCACCTCGTTCGCCTTCCACACCGCGCTGCAGTTGCGCGCCGTGCCGCTGCCCACCAACACGTCGAGGTCGCCGTCGCGGTCGAAGTCCGCCAGCGCGAGGCCCGAGACGCACGCGTGCTTGAGGCCCCAGTCGCTCGCCTTGTCCTGGAAGGCGCCGTTCGCCTGCTGCTGGAAGACGAGGCCGTATTGGTCCGCGTAGTCACTCGCCGCCACCACCAGGTCCAGCCGCCCGTCGTTGTCGAGGTCGCCGCCCGCCGCCATCAGCCCGCCTTCATTCCAGTCCACCGTCGGGTGCGGCCAGACGAGGCCCGTCGCCGCGTTGCCCGGCCGCGTGAAGCGCGCCTGCCCCGGCGTGGAGACGTTCTTGAGCAGCTCGCTCGAGTCCGAGGAGCCGCCCGCCCACCAGTGGTGGATTTCCGCGTTGTAGAGGTCGTTCTTCCCGTCGCCGTCCACGTCGCCGCAGAAGGTGGTGAAGGTGTTGCCGTTGTTCCGCCACGGCGCGTCGTCGACGCCGTCATTCCAGTTGGCGCCGGCCGGGGTGGGGCAGCTCACCCGCGGGGGCGACACGCCCGCGCACTTGGGAGACTGCGGGTACTGCACGCACCAGCACTGGAAGAAGGCGTTGTCCCGGAAGTCGACGTTCTCGTCCCCTGCGAAGCCCGACGCCTGGCCCTGCTCGACGAAGGCGCCCTTGCCGTCGTTGACGTAGAGGAGGTTCCGCTGCCGCCCGTACGCCGACACCAAGAGCTCCGGCGCGCCGTCGTCGTCCACGTCGCACGCGGTGACGCCGTACGCCGGCCGGTGGTTGGTGCCCGCCGCGAAGCCGTCGCGCGTGGTGGACAGGCCCGCGGCCGCCGTGACGTCGGTGAAGGCGCCGCCCGTGCCCGTCCCCTTGAAGAGCTGCGCCTGCAGGCCCTGGTAGGTGCGCCCGTAGTACTCGTAGAAGTAGCCCACGAAGAGGTCGACGACGCCGTCTCTGTCCGCGTCGGTGAAGGCCGCGCTGGTGGTGGGCTTGAGCTCGCTGGCCGACGGGCGCGGCGCGGAGGCCTCGGCGAGGGAGAAGTGGCCCTTGCCGTCGTTGAGCAGCACCTCGCTGCGGTCTCCCGGGTCCGTCGCCGGCTTCGTCGGGTCCACGTAGGTGCCGCTGAAGGCGTCGAGGTCTCCGTCGTTGTCCACGTCGGCGAAGACGGCCAGCTGCGCGCTGCGGTAGTGCGTGTCGATGCCGCCGCGCACCTGGAAGAGGCCGCTGTCCGTCGCGTCGACGAACATCCGCCCCGTGCCGTTGGGCGTCGGGCGATTCATCAATTGCCACACCAGCCGCTTGTCGACGCCTTTCTCCTCCCGCTTGTTGCTCGTCACCGCGTGCACCACGAGGTCCGGGTAGCCGTCGCCGTCGAGGTCCGCCACCGCCAGCCGGTTGCCCTGCACCGAGAGGCCCAGCGGGCCCATCCACCACTCCGTGGTGTCGACGAAGCGCGTGGGCGTGGCCGCGGGCGCCTCGCAGCGGATGGCGGCCATCGGCGCGAAGGTGTCCGACTTCGTCACCGTGTCGGGCAGCAGCGTCACCCTTCCCGTGTCGGGCAACTCAACGGCGCTGGAGGGAGAGAGGCAGCTGGCGACGACGAAGAGAGAGGAGAGGACAAGCGCTCGCATGGACGCAGGCGCGTAGCGGCGTGGCGCGCACCTGCGCAATCGGGGAGGCGTCGAACATCCAGAGGCGAAGGAAGGGTTTTCGTGCGGCCAGGACAGGGCTGCGCGAGTTCGTGCGCAGCACCCGACGCCCTCCGCGTGGCGCTTCCGCGGCGTTGAGGCACGGCACGTCCGGTGAAGGCGCAGGGCGTCGCATGCTGACGCTCCTCTCGTGGATGGCGCTGGCCGCGGCGCCTGAAGTCGTCGTGCGCCCGCCCGATGGGTTGCTCGAGTCGCTCGACTGGAACCAACCGGTGTGGTGCGTGCGTCTGTCGCCCACCAGGGCGGTGCCCTCGGGCGAGTTCCGCGTGCAGTGCGACGCGAAGACGAAGCGGTGCCTGGCCGCGCCGCGCTCCGTGCTGGTGGACGGCGTCGCCGGGCCGGAGCCGCTGGCCCGCGTCCGGGACGACTGCTGGGAGCCCTACGCCGCCGACTCGAGCGGCGCGCTGCTGGAGCGCGCGAAGCAGGAAGGCTGGGCCTTCGTGGAAGCCATCGCCGAGGCGCCGCCCGGGTGGTACCGCGACGAGCGCGGGCGCGTGATGCAGGTGAACTTCGACCTCGGACGCCGGGTGTACTTCGGCGGCAGCTGGTCTCCTTTCTATCGCCCCGACGGCGCCGGCAGCCTCGCCCGCGGCCGGCCAGAGCTGGGCGTGGCCATCACCTGGCAGGGCGACGAAGGCCGGCACCTCCACCGGCTGCACCTCGTGGAGGGCGCGGCGTGGCTCGGCAAGTCCGACGACCTGCGCTTCGAGCTGTCCAGCGTCCGGTATGACTTCAGCGTGCGGCGAGACAGGCCGCCCTTGTGGCTCACCACCTTCGTGGGCAGGCCCCGCCGCTTCGACCTCGACTTGAACGTCACCTGGGCCGCCGAGGTGGGGCGCTTCGAGCACCTCGGGGGCCGCACCTTCCTGGGCATCGCGGAGGCCGACGTGGTGGTGGACTTCTGGCACTCCCAGGAGCTCGACAGCTTCGTCCGCGTTCGCGCGGGGCCGGGCCTGGAGTCCGACCTCACCGCGAAGGCGGTGTACTTCCGCCCCGCGGTGGCCGTGGAGGCCGACCTCACCCTGGATCGCGACGGCTTTCACCACCTCACCGCGTCGGCGCTGGGCGAGAAGCTCTTCTGGGCGCCTGCGGTGGCGGGCCGGCCCTCGTCGCCGCAGCGGCTCAAGCTGAAGGCCGGGTACGAAGTCATCCTCCTCGCGCTCAACGACTACCCGCTGACGCTGGTGCTGGACGCGCGCGCCACGTGGAGAGACGACGTGCCGGGACTCAACTTCTGGGAGTTCTCCGCCAACGCCGGGCTGCGCTTCAGCCTGTGGGCCCCCGCCCGGTACGGCGCTGAGGTGCTGCGCGCCCCGCCCGCGCATTGGAGGAGCGCACCGCCGCCCGCAGAGGACCCTCTGCTGAAGCCGACGCCTCCGCCGCCCCCGTCCCCGGCGCCTCCCCAGCCGGACGAGAGCGCCCGACTGACTCTGGACCACGTCTCGCTGCCCCAACCCGCTCCCACGGGTGGGGGAGGGGACAGGTGATGCTCCTCGGCGCCGTGCTGGTGCTGGCGACCGGCGCCTCCAGCGACGAAGACGGAGAGCGCCTGCGCCGCCTCGAGGACGCCGCGCGTGTGCTGAAGGAGACGTTCCACGCGCCGCACGAGCCGTGCACGGAGCACGACGAGCGCGGCCGGCCCTTCGCCGTCTGCTTCGACCCGTGGAAGGGCCTCGAGGTGGGTGGCGGGCCTGCGCTGGACACCGGTGGCCTCACCGGAACGCTGCTGGTCGACCTGCGCTTTCGCGGCGAGCGCGAGTCGCGCAGCAAGCAGGAGTCCACGTGGCTCACCCTTCACCGCGTCGGCGCCTTCTCGCTGCGCGGGGTGGAAGGCCACGTGGCGGTGCGCACCACGCTGTGGAACGGCTACTTCCGTCGGCACGTGCCCGAAGGCGTCCTCCTCGTCCCCACCACGCCGCCGCTGCGGCTGCCTTTCCCTCTGGACGTCGCTCTGTCAGGAGAGGTGTTGACCTACGAGCGCCGTCTCGCCGAGGGCGACGACTGGGCGCTCGAGCCCGCGCGGCTGGCCTTTCTCCTCGATCCCTTGCGCGCTGCCTCGAGCCGCTTCCACCTGGGCCTGGGCGCGCTGGCCGGCTACCGGATGCGCAGCGTCTCGGGCGTGCTGGTGCACGACCTCACGCCGCTGACGGCGGCCACCCTCTTCGCGGACGTGGAGAGCGAAGACGGCCTCTGGGTGCTGCGCGCGTCGGCCGCCGCCGGGTGGACCTTCAGCCCCGGCGCCCCGAGCGGCGCCTTCCGAGCGCGAGGAGAGCTGGACGCGGCGCGCACGCTGGCGGCCCTCAACGATCAACCGCTGTCCGTCTTCGTGCACGCGCGCGCGGCGTGGGCGGACGCAGGCGCGCGCGCGACGTCGGAGGTGGTCGTCACGGCCGGCGTGCGGCTGACGCTCTTCTCATCGCGCTGACGGGGAGGACGGCGACGTGATCGCGCCCTGGGTGTTCCTCGCGAAGCCAGGCTCCGCGCGCCCATCCACCAGGCTCCCGTCACGAGGCGTGCCGCCACGCCCGCCGTCATGCCTCCGCGACACCTCTGTCGCCCGCCGCCACCTCCACCACGGGATCCGCAGTCCCATTCCGATGGGCGACGAGACGCCGTGCAATCCGGCGCGCCGCCCACCGCTCAGCCTCAGTTGACGGTGAGGATGTACCCAGCCGCCGTTCCATAGTCGCGCGTGACCTGGATGACATAGGTGCCTGTCATGCTCGGCGTGAAGGTGAAGGGGTACGACGAGGACACGTACCCCACGTAGGAGCCGCTCGGTCCCGTCAGGTTCCCGCGCACCGAGGAGCCGCTCAGCGTCACCGAGCGCTGCGAGGCGGCCGTCAGCGCGATGGAGAAGACGTCGACGTCCGAGGGGAAGTTGATGACGCCCGCGGTGGCCACGCCCAGGGACACAGGCGTCGCGGCGGCAGTGGTGTCGGCGTGGTCGTCCGTCCCGGCCTCCGCGCGCACGGTGTACGTCGACGTACCGCCCGTCGAGTAGGCCCTCACTGCGAAGGAGTATGTCCCCGGGACGGCCGCGCGGAAGCCGATGACGAGGGGCGAGGCGCCGGACCCGTAGTCTGAAGCGACCTGAATCCCCACGGGGTTCTGCGCCGCCACCGAGCACCCGTTGGCGGACTGGCAGGTGAAGAGGATGACGTCGTTGGCGGCGACGTTGGCGACGGTGAAGACGTCGACGTCGCCGGACACCTCGATGGCGCCAGCGGCCGGCGCCGCGCCCAACGTCAACGCGGTGCCCGTGGCGGCGGTGTCGCCGTGGTCGTCCACACCCAGGTCCGTCACCTCCACCGACCAGGTGGCCGTCGAGCCAGAGCTGACTTCGATGGTGAGGGCCGCCGTCGGAGCCTCGAAGGTGACCGTCGCCGTGGCCGCCTGGTAGGCCTGCGCCACGGTCGTCGTCCCCGCGCGCACCGCCAGCCCGCATTGGCCCGCCGTCGTCGCGCACTGCACTCTGTAGATGCGGCCAGTCACTGCTGTGAGGGCCAGCACGTCGACGTCCTGCTGGTATTGCACCTCGCCCGTCACGGGCGTCCCGGCAGTGATGGGCGTGGCGCCGGCCGCTGTGTTGGCGTGGTCGTCGACGCCGACGTCGGTGACGGTGAGGGTGTACGAGAAGAGCACCTGGCCGGACTGTTCGCCCACGCGCGCGTAGTGCGGGCCGCTGGTGCGGGCCAGCCCGCGGGCGACGTTGCCGCCGTAGCTGGTAGACGCCAGGGTGTTGCCAGCGCCGTCCAGCATCGCCGCCGGGCACGAGCTCGGCCCGCTGCAGCTGACGGCGTAGATGCGTCCCGCCGTCGCGGTGAAGCTGAAGAGGTCGACGTCGCCTGCGAAGCGCAGCGCCCCGGGCAGGGCGACGCCGAGCGTCGGGTAGGGCGTGGCGGTGGCCAGCGTGGCTCCGTGGTCCTCGGGGCCGAGGTCGGTGACAGTCACCGTGAAAGGGCCCGAGAAAGAGGCGGACTGCGCCTGCACCTCGAAGGCCGCGACGCCCGACTGCGAGGCGAGAAACGACCGCGGGCCCGAGCCATAGCCCGTGTGCACCTGGGCGCCCGAGGGGTCGATGACGTTCACCGGGCACTGGCTGAACGCGGTGACGCAGGACACCTGGTACACGTGGTTGGCGGTCACCGTGGTGGAGAACCAGTCGCTGTCCGTCGCGTACTGCAGGTCCCCTGCCGTCGACTGCCCGAGGGCGATGGGGGTCGCCTGGCTCGACAGGTTGCCGTGGTCATCGGTGCCGAGGTCGCTCACCACGAGGGTGTAGGGCAGCATGCCCGACGAGTACGAGTTCCCGCGGGTCACCGTGGCCTGGTAGGTGCCGCTGACCTGGAGGAGCGCGGCCGCGGAGCCGGTGCCCTGGGTCAACACGCTGGTGTTGGAGCGGATGTCGACGAACAGGTGGGCGCTGGTCATGCCGGCGGTCGCAACCACGCCGTAGATGTGTCCGCCAAGGGCGGTAAACGAGAAGGCGTCGACGTCGTCGGTGAGCTCCAGTCTACCGGCCACCGGTGTCCCAGCCGTCACTGGAGTCCCCGTCGCTGGGGGGGGGGTGGTCGTCCTGGCCGAGGTCTTCGAGCAGCCAGGTGTAGGGCGAAGAGGGCGGCTGCCCGTAGCTCCCCTGCCGGCTGAAAGTCACCGTGACGTCTTCGGTCGTCTTCGCGAGCCACACGGGCGCCGTCGAGCCCGACGAGTCCAGCGGGCTGCCCCGGTCGGTCAACGCCTGGGCGGTGCAGCCGTAATAGGACGAGGCGGGGAGCGTGCACCGCGCCTGGTAGATGTGGTTGCCCTCCTGCCGGAAGCGGAGGACGTCGCGGTCGTCCCCACGCTCGAACGTGGCGGACTGCACGCTGGACGAAGGCTGAATGGGTGTGCCGAAGGCCGGCTCATCGGAGTGGTCGTCGGCTCCCAGGTCGGCGGTGATGACCTCGAAGGGGCCCAGGTCGTTGAGGTTGCGTCCGCGCGCCACCAGCAGCACCGCATCGTCCTCGGGCACCGTCACCACCGTACGCTCGCGGGCCAGCGCCCTCCCCAGGCCACCGTCGGTGCGCAGCACGTCGACGACCAGGTCGGGGGCGAAGCCGCCATCTATGCCCTGCATGTCGATGAGGACGGCGGTGGCCGACGGGAGCGACAGCCACGCCACGTCGACGTCTCCGGGGTACTGCAGCTCGCCGTCGAAGGTGGCGCCTGGTGAAAGCGCCGAGGCTTCCTCGGCGAGGTTGGGGTAGTCGTCGATGCCCCGGTCTTCGTAACGGATGGAGTAGGTGAAGACGTCCGAGGCGCGCTGCCCCCGGACGCGGGCCATCTGCGGCCCCTGAGGCGGGGCCCGGAAGCGCACCTCGGCCGAGCCATCGCCAGCGTTGTCGGCCGCGAGCAGCTGGGTGCCGGCGCTGTCGAAGACCTCGAGTTGCAACGTGGTGGTGCCGCTGGTGACGTCGGCGAAGACGGCGTAGATGCGGCCAGGCACGGTGGGCAGCGAGAACCAGTCGTGGTCTCCCGCGGGGCGCACGCTGTAGACCTCGCCGGGTGTGCCCGCGACCAGTTGCCAGGCCTGGGGCGGGCACTCGTTCGGCTCAGCGGAGTCTTCGTCGGGGCCGGTGTGCTTCGCGGCACAGTCCCACGTCGGCGTGGCGGCACAGCCCTCGCCCACAGGCGCATGACCGGGCTCGCACACGCAGCGGGGGGCATTGCCGACCACTTCACACGTGCGCCTCTCGGTCAGGGTGCACGGGTTGGGAGTGCAGGGCGTACGAATGACGCAGACGCCGTCGACTTCGATGCGCTCGGGCGGGCACTCGCAGTGCGCTCCGGCGTCGTCGGCGACGCAGACGGACCGCGAGAGGCCGGCGCACGGGTTCGACGCGCAGGGGTCGATGACGCGCGGCACACAGGAGAGTCCTTCGGGACGGAAGGCGTCTTCGCAGAGGCAGGCCGCCACGCCCTGGTCCACCACGCAGCGCCCCGGGCCGCACATCACGCCCAGGCAGACGTCGTTGGGCTCCACCGTCTTTCCGCCGCACCCTGCCACCATCGCCGCCGCCCACAACGTCCCCATCAATCGCCACGCGCCGCGCATAGAGTCCCTGGTTTCTCCGAGGACGACGCTTCCGCCGGGCTCGGGTGTTTCCGTTGTTTTTGGAGGAAGTGGTCGGCGAAAGCAAGGGCCGGTGAAGTCGGCGTGAGGCTCAGGGGTAGGCGCAGGCAAGGACGCAGAAGACAGCGGTTGCGAGCAGCGGAGCAAGGCGTTGGTGCAAGGCGTCTCCCCGGGAGCGAGTCTCCTGGATGCGCCCGTCCGCGGGCCGGAGCCGCCGCTGTTCGCGGTTGCCTTCCTGATTCAGAGGCGTCATGAGGCTGAGGCGGAAGGAGCCGCACGTGAGCCAGCCGAAGCCGACGCACCTCCCGCTGGGTGACCAGCGCACCGGCCGCTTCTACGGGAAGGACATCCTCTCGGTGTCGCAGTTCACCCGCGACGACGTGGAGTACGTCTTCGGCGTCGCCGAGGCGATGCGCACCATGGTGGCGCACGTGGGCACCTTCGACCTCTTGAAGGGGAAGATCCTCGCCAACCTCTTCTACGAGCCGTCCACGCGCACGCAGTCGTCCTTCATGGCGGCGATGCAGCGCCTCGGCGGCAGCGTCATCCCCATCAGCGAGGTGAAGTACTCCTCGGTGGCCAAGGGCGAATCGCTGCCCGACACGGTCCGCACGCTGGAGTGCTACGCCGACGTCATCGTCTTGCGGCACCACGAGAAGGGCGCCGCGCAGATCGCAGCCGACGCGGCGAGGAAGCCCATCATCAACGCCGGCGACGGGCCCGGCGAGCACCCCACCCAGGCGTTGCTCGACCTCTTCACCATCCGCGAGGAGCTGGGCCGCCTCGACGGGCTGACCGTCACCATGCTGGGCGACCTGAAGTACGGGCGCACGGTGCACTCGCTCTCGCGGTTGCTGGCGCACTTCGGGGTGACGCTCCACTACGTGTCGCCGGAGCTGCTCAGGATGCCGGCGGAGCTGGTGAAGGAGCTGGACGCGCGCGGCGTGAAGCAGACGGCGCACACCTCGCTCGACGGCGTGCTGGAGCAGAGCGACGTGCTGTACGTGACGCGCGTGCAGAAGGAGCGCTTCGAGGACCTGGCCGTCTACGAGTCGCTCAAGCACGCCTTCGTCATCACCCCCGGGGTGATGAAGCGCGCGAAGGAGAAGATGGTGCTGATGCACCCGCTGCCGCGCGTCGGCGAAATCTCCACCGACGTCGACGCGGACCCCCGCGCCGCGTACTTCCGGCAGATGGAGTACGGCCTCTTCGTCCGCATGGCGCTGCTGGCCATGGTGCTGGGCAAGGCCTGAGGCGGGGCGGTGCGGGTGGCAGTGGCCGGTGCGTGCCTTGTCGGCCGCAAACCGTCTGCGCTGTCGCCCGGAGCCATCGGCGCGAGCGGGCCGTCGTTCGACGCGCCAGGTGGGAGCAGACGAGCCGAGGGGCCGCCGGTTTTCGTCGAAAAGGGAGTGGAAGACGGGCGGTGGCCGGGAGCGCGTCCGTTGACTGCCCGGAGCAGCGCGCGCATCCTCCGCTGGTGAGGTCGCGAGAGGCCATCATCGAACGGGTGCGTGCCGCGCTGGAGCCTCGGGGCGAGGTGCTCGAGGCGTACGTCTTCGGGTCGGTGGCGCGGGGTGACGCGAGCGCGCACAGTGACGTCGACGTGGCGGTGTACATCGACCCCGCCAGTCCGGAGCCGGACTTCGGGCACGCGGCTGTCCTCGGCAGTGAGCTGATGGCTGCGCTGGGTCGCAACGATGTGGACGTGGTCGTGTTGAACCACGCGCCGCCGCTGCTCTACCACCGCGTGCTTCGCGACGGCGTGCGTGTGTTGAGCCGCGACCTCGCGAAGACGACGACGCGCGAGGGCTATGCGCTGTCCCGGTACTGCGACGACCTCGGCCGCCAGCGTGTCGTCGCGCGCGCCCGGGCCGAACGGCTGGCGAAGGGAGCCGCCGGTCGATGACTCGCGGAAGCGGTGACCACGCCGTCGTGGAGCGCCACCTGGCCGCGCTGGACTCTGCCCTCACGCACCTCCGCGGGTGGACGGGTACGAGCCTGGAAGAGCTCCGGACCGACCAGCGGCTCCAGTGGGCAGTCCTCCATGGGCTGCAGGTCTGTGCGCAGAACGTCCTCGACATCGCCACGCACCTGGCCGCGGCGGCCGGGCGTGACGCGGCGGACTACTCGTCAGCCATCGACCGCCTCGCGGAGCTCGGAGTGCTCACACCCGCGTTCGCCAGTTCCCTGCGGCCGCTGGCCGGCTTCCGGAATGTCCTGGTCCACGGCTACCTCGGCGTCGACCTCGCCATCGTGCACGGCGTGCTGACGTCGAAGCTCGAGGACTTTGCGCGCTTCGCCGAAGCCGTGCGCAGTCACCTCCGCGCGTCGTAACGGGGAGCTGCAACTGCAACGCCGATGAAGCTGGGACCGGCGAGATGTCAGCGTTGGCTGACAGGGCTCAACAGCCCCAGGCCGAAGCTGCTGGAGTGCCCGAGGCGAATGGGACCGACCACCGGCGTGGTGAAGCGCAAACGGACCATTTGACCCCGGCGATCGCCGATGAATGCGCGCCTCTTCGCCTCCCGCCGAGGTACATGCACGGAGACCCATCGAGGCGGGCCCAGGAGTTCGACCTCGACATCCTGTGCAATCTCTCGTCCCCGAACCTCGCGGCGGATTTGCTCAGTGATCGATTCCCTCTCGCGTTCCTTTCCACCGCGGAGGTGATGACGCGGAGGGACGTACGGCGTCACCGACTCCCAGACCTTTGAGGATTGCCCGCCGAATCCCGGCGGCGGCGGAACTGCTCGATCGAGAGGCACGAGTCGCACCTTCCATTCGTCGGAGTCCGAGCCAGCCGCTGCCCAGGACACGTCGCGTGAGGCTGCGAGCAGAATCGCTTCCTGCTCGTCGGCATCGAACGCGCGCGAGCCACGCCAGACAAGGAGACGCGTCGGCTGGCCGTCCTCGCACCACGCCAGGAACTCCGTGTGGCGATGGCCTTTCAGCACGGCGCCATTCGCATCTTTTCCAGTCATGTCGGCGACCGCCTGCCGCGCGTCGCGGCTGGCTCTCGCCCAATTGATGGAAACGTCACCCGTCTTCAGCCGCAACAACTCACGGAGCACTACCCCACGAAATCGAGATGTCAGTCGCACAATCGCACGAGGCTCAGGGGCAACGTTCCAGCCAATGGCGAACTGCATCAGGTGACAGTCAGTGTGATGCTTCGGCACGCGACGGCGTTCGCGGGCTGCAGGCCGCTCGGGTCGCCCCGCGTAACGCCGCTGTGCACCGGGCGGAACAGATCGCATCTCGACTTCGGGGTCGTCGGTCGTCCGCTCGATGTCTTCGCGTGTGGCCTCTTCGAGCGGCGCCAGCACAGGCACCGCGCCAGTGGTGCGCCTGCCGGAGAGAGTGCAGTTGGCCTCAGGAATCTCGTCGGTCGAGTCCGCCAAGCGAACGCGCGTGAGCGTCTCGGCGCGCCCGAAGTAGGTCATGCGCGAGAGGCACTGCGCGAGAACTCCACGCAGTTCGTCGGTCCAGTCGTCACCTTCGATGAACCACCACACGGGGACCTCGGGCGGCACGCACCAGTAATTGTCCTGCACGAGGCTGGTGCCGTAGCTACGCGTTCCCGCCTTCTTCTTCTCGGCCGGTCGCCAACCGAACTCGGTCGGGTGGTACTGCCTCAGCGGGCTTCCCTTCCTGGCGTCGGATGGCAAGTGGAACGCGTAGGTGCTTCTGCAGAGCGCACGCTGCATCTTCTCGAGCTGCGCGAGGTCGGGCTCCCGCTCTGCTTCGCGCACCCACTGATACCACCGCGCAGTGACCGCGCGAACGAGACGCCACGGGCTCGGCGGCCATTCGCCGTGAGGATCGTCGAATGGGTTCACGCGCCACGGCGTGGCGTGGAAGCGCCCAAGCGGGAACTCTTGTCGGAGGACAATCTTCATTCCTCGGTCTCTTCCGATGCCTCGTCTTCGTCGGCGCTCTTGGTCTCATCACCCTTGCCCTCGCGATACAGCTCCTCTCGAGGCCAGAACACATCGGTGACCGACCGCTGGTCGAGTCCAGCATCCTTGATTGCCTGCGGGATGTTGACCTCAATCTCCACTTCCTGCTCGAAGCTCGTGAGGGTCGTTCGTCGGAGATGACAGCCGGACCGGAAGCGGAAAGGCGATGCAAGGAGCCTCTCGATCTTCCAGAGCGCGAGCGCGATGAGGAACTCCTGCTGCTTTCCCGAGAGACCGAGCGCGGTCTCGCCTTTCTTGCGCCCCAATGAGCGGATGAGGCTGACGTCGAGAACGAACGTCGCGCGGATCGACTCGGCGGTCGCGTCATCGACGGCAAAGATCGGCTGCCCAGACGTCGTCTTGCCGAGCCGGTCGAACTTCACACCAGAGCGATCCACACGACCCGCACCGAAGGCCTCGAGGTGAGCCGTGAGCGCGCGCGGGATCTTGATCTGCCACTGCGGAAACAGAACGCCGTGAACGAGGGAGTTCGGATCGATTTCGAAGATCGTCTTGAACACGTCCCACCACTTCTCGGGTGGAGGGTGCGCCTTCGAGCTTCCAGGCAAGACGATGCCGAACTTCTTGATGAGCTCGTTCTCGAACTTGCCGTCGCCCTTGGCGCCGTCGCTCTTCAGCGCTACCCCATCCAGAAAGTAGGTCGAGGCGATTCGGTGGCCCTCGGTCAGACTGGTGACGATGGTCTCGCGCTTGTCGCTGGGGAGCTTGCCATCGACGAGATCGCCCGTGACGCAGCGAATGTAGGGCATCCCGCTGAGTTCATCGACGAGGTCGAGGTCGTGCGCCCCACGCAGGCAGACCGACTCGAGGTGGTTGGCCATGCTCGCCGCGCTGTCGACGATGCAAACGTTCTCGGTGCTGCCGTCCTTGCGCGGGGCCTTGTAGATGACGTGGCCGATCTCGGGGAACCCGGCGGGTTGGAACCGGTCGCCGGCGATCGGCTCGAGCGTCGCGGTCAGGACGAGCGGCGACTCGCCCTTCAGAACGTCGGCGGGCCTGAGCTTCTTCGGTGGACTCTTCTTCTCTGCTTCAGACATGTGCTTCTCCTCTTGGTGGCCGGCGTCGAGGGCGAAGCCAGCGTTCGAAAAGGCCCGCTCGATCGCGGTACGAGGTGGTGAACAGCAGGGCTGCGGCGAGGCGGTCGGGGTGGTGCGTGGCGAACGACACGTCGAACGTCGCGAGGCGCGCACCAGCCATCGCGTAGCGACTACTCGCGAGCCTGAGCGCAGCGTCGAAGTTGCCAGCACGGATCAGCGTGACGATCGAGCGTGCGGCCTCCGTCGTTCGAGCACCCGTCTCTTCTGACAACAGATCGTTCGAAGACAGATCGCGGATGATCAAGGGGCGCTGGTCGATGAGCGGTTGGAGGATCCCGAGCAAGCCAAGTTCGCCATCGGCTCCGGGCGTACCGTCGTCCCTTTGGACGAGCGCGCGAGCCTCTTGCGGAACTCTTCTCCAGTCGAATAGCGCGAGTCGCGAGAGCCAGGCGGACAACAACGACTCGTCGAGATCACCGGCGAGCCAATGCCGTACGTGCGACGTGGTCGCTGGAAGAGGCGCACGGCCTTGGGGGCGTTGAGGCAGGGTCGCATCGCGCCGTGCTTCTTCAAGGAGCCGACACGACACCACGGCCCCGAGAACACGAGCGAGGTCCCCGGGCCCCCAAACCCAATGCGCTGGAGCGACCCTGGAATGTTCGAACCGTCTCGGCTGTGTTGCCCAGTCGTACTCGTAACGACCGTTCTTCTCCCGCGCCCACTCGACGCCGAAACGAAAGGCCGCAAACGGCAACGTCTCGGGGAAGGCCGACACGAGCGACAAGGCGAGCCGTGCTTCGATGCCTGGCTGTTCATCCGCGAACAACGAAGGCAGCCATTCGAGCGGTAGCGGCTGCCAGCAGATCTTGCCCTCGCGAAAATTCCGGTTGCGGTCGATCCGATCGAGCGCGCTTACGACCGCGTCCAGCAAGGCGATGCCCGCTTCGGGATTGTTCGGCTGGGCAGCGACGTCGAGGAGTGCTGATTCGATGGGCCCGCGAAGTCCCGCGAAACGCTTGCCGTCTCGCGGAAAGCCTCGCTGTTCGATCAGTTCCGTGACGCGTTCGAGTGTCCAGGAGGTGGCCGGGCGTGCGTCAGTCCCGCTCTCAAGTGAGAAGCGAGCCTCCAGCCGGGGCTCGAACGTGTTCGAACTCGTCGTTCGTCCCAGCGTGTAGCGGCGGAACTCGCTGACCCCAGCGTCCACAGCGCGCGCGCGGATGGCTGTCGCGAACGCAGCGGGTGTGAGCGCGCCACGCCCATGCAGCTCAGCGCGCCCACGCGAGAACAGCGTGCTCGCCTCGGCGACCGACATCGGTCGACTCCACAGTGGAGTCCAGATCTCGCCCTTGAGTCGGTCTGCCTCCTTCTCAGCGCTTGCAGCGATGGGTTGAGTGATGAACGGGAAGGAGCCGACGGCGCGCGCTGAACGAGCCCCGAGGCGTCGAGACGCGCCGCCCGCGAGGAAGGCCAAGCCTTCACACGCAAGAACCATCGCCCACGGAGAGATTTGTCCCTCACGCGCCGGTGATTGACCGCTGTTGTAGAGTTTCGTCGCTTCGCTGAACCAGGAGCCTGCGGCCAGTTTCTCGACCATCCAGGTGACGGGGTGCCCGAGAAGCAGGGACTTGAGCGCATTCCTTCTTTCATTCGAAGGCGCTGCGCTGTTGGCGTTTGCTTTCGCTTTCGCTTTCCCTTTCCCTTTCCCTTTCCCTTTCCCGCGTCCCTTCGGCGGCTTTGGCGCGACTGCGAGGGCGCTGACGGCCTTCTGCCAGCCCGCCGCGAAGTCACGGCGACCCGAGTTGCCGCCACTGCCAAGGAGCGGGTTGAAGTGGGCGCGCGCGTGGGGCACTGCGTGAGCAGCGAACAACGGTAGCTGGTCTTCCCGGGCCTGTGCTTGCCACAGTGCGAGCGGCGCGCCCGATTTGGCCTTCGTGCCCTTCTTCTGCTCGTCAGCCCACGCCCTGTCATACTGGTTCCATTCGCGCTTGCTGACGTCCGACTCGGCTTGCGTACCTGCGATACGCACCAACTCATCGAGCAGTTCATCGAGTGTCGTCGGGCCACCGACCACCTGCAGCACCTCGTCACGCCACGCGATCCGCGTGCCCGGCCACTTTCGAGTCAGCACTCGCAAGAGGCCGAGCGACGCAAGGTAGTTGCCGAGGCTATCGGGCGACAGACCGGGCAGGGCCAGCACCGGAAGCCGACGTTCAGCGGCCATCGCGGACCTCGCTCGGCTTCCTGCTGGCGCTCGGCTGCGCGCTCGCGCGCCAGTCCGCGATGCGGACCAGGGCCTCGAGATATGCGAGGGCGAATGGACCGAGATTTCGCGGCTCGCCCTCAGGCACGGCGCCGGCCTCACTCTTCTCCTCTGGACGCCACGGGCCCAGCAAGTCGGCAACGAGGCCGGTCCAGCCGGGCCCGGTCATCACGAACTCGTCGCCCTCCCATCGTCCCTCGGCTCCGTCCTTGGCGATGGAGAAGTCGAGCGGCCATTCCTCATCACCGATGACGAGGGAGCCTGGCTCGCTGCGGACGCCGAAGACGTCGTCTCCTTCACCCGTCGTCGAGCGCATCACGGTACGCGCCTTTCCGTGGTGCGTGGCCGCCAGGTAGACCGCGAGCGCTGGATACGGCTTGGTCTCGCTGTCACGGTACTTGCGCCACATCGCCAGGGCTGAGGCGACCTCGTGGCGAAGCCCGGGGCGGAAGGGGAGGTGGCCTGCCCAGCGAACCCCCGCTACTGCCCGGAGCTCCTTCACCTCGGCGTCGCTCAGCCTGTCGTCGATGGCCCACCGCAGACGAACGACGCCTTTGCCACCGCGCTGGCGGGACTCATTCGGCAGTGCATGAGCCTCCGGTCGAAGTCGCTCAAAAGCCGTGCAGGCGGCGGATGGGTCCCCACACACATCGACCGCAACCACGCGAGGGCTCTTGGCGAGAAGTGCATTGGGAATCACGGAGCGATCGGGCAGGGCGGCCTGCCAATCCGGATGCGCCTTGCCGATATCGTGGAGGCCGGATGCTTCGACGACGGCCGTTTGCATGTCGCCCGTCAGCGAGAGGGCGGTGCACAGTTTCACGGCTTCACGTCTTGCGTCCTGAAGGTGGTCTTCGAGCTTCGACCAGTAGCCGACCTCGCTCCAGGTATCGTCGCGCAGGGTTTCGCCGCGCCCGGCGCGGGGCACTTCGGCGAGGACGTCCGACCTGTCTCCTGTCCACCCTTCGGTCTCGTTGTAACCGCCAGCGTTTCGCTTCAGCATCACGAGCATCCCCGGGCGGATGTCCCAGGGGTTCACGCGCTCCCAACGGTCCGTCTCGTCATTCCACAACCACGCCCCGGCCTTGCTGCTTTCGAGCATTTTCCGGACGCGAAAGAAGGAGACAGGGCAACCCTCCTTCGCTGGCTCCAGCAACGGGCCATCGAGCTCGTCGCCACGCGGGGGAGTGTCGCCCGACCAGTCTCGCCAGAATACCGTCACGTCGAGGTCAGGATCGGTACCGCGCACGAAAGCGCTGACGTCGGTAAAACCACCGTGGACGTCACGCTCGGTGGAGAAGAGCCCCTGGACATCGAGCGCCCGTGGCAGCGGGCTCGGCTTTGGCTGCAGTGCATCGGTCACCCCCTTCTGCTTGCTCGCGCTCAGCCCAGCGATGGCCTCCGAGAACGCCTTGTCTTGAGAGAGCGGGACGAAAGCTTCGACGAGCTTCTTGGCGCGATCGATATCTGCGGCTTCGTACGGCCCGATGCGCTCGAGCTTCTTGTTGCCGTCTTCCTTTGGTGTTTCCCAGACCCAGGCCTGAGCGTCCTGATCGTTGCCCTTTCGGTTCAATCGACCCAGGCGCTGCAGCAGTGACGGCCACGGCGCGAGCTCGGTGAAGAGGCGATGCGCCGAGACATCCACGCCCGCTTCGATGACTTGCGTGCTCACGCAGATCAGACCGGGATCGCCTTCTGCCAGGGCGCCCGCTTTGCGCCGGGCCTCGAAGTCGATGAGCCGCGTCTCGTGACGTGCGCGGTCGTCGCGACGAAACCGTGACGTGAGGAGCACCTTGTGGTCGACCGACGACAACGCGCGAAATACCGCGCGGGCCACGCCAACGGTGTTGCAGATGACGAGCGAAAGCGTGCCAGCCACGTGCTTCGCCTTCACGGAGGTAGCGATGGCATCTGGCGTGACTGCCGTCGCTGCGGCGGACTTTGCTGCACCGCGCTTTCTGCCTCCGCCGGTCGCCGGTTGCGCGGCTGCCTCCGGCTGCCACCACGCCAGGGGGCGCTTCGCCTCGCGCCACCACTTCAGTCCTGTGTCCCCACCAAGCGCGGCCTGGAGTTTGTCTTCGATGGCAAGCTGCTCACGCGATGGCTCGGCAAGTCCGTCACGCACTCTGTCCGTGGTTTTGAGGAACGAAGTTCCTACGGTGGCGCTCATCCAGGTCGTCGGGCACGGCTTGAGCGACTCGAACCGCTCGCGCCGCATCCAATCGAGCTGCGCCGTGGTCCACAGGCCCGGCCCCATGAGCTGGACCTCGTCGATGAGCCAGCGGCAGTCGTTGTTGAGCAGGCCGAAGTGAACGGGCCACTCGAAGCGGCTCATCGAGTAGCCGCGGTTCAGAGCGCGCGAGAGCAACTGGTCCTGGGTTCCGACGAGCACCCAGGGTTTGTCAGGATGGTTGACCCATTCGTCATCGACCGCGCCTCCCATGAGTTGATAGACGGCGACGCCGACATCCGACTTCTTCGCCGCGAGAGCCGCGAAGCAGGTCTTCAACCGCTGCACGGTCTGAGTGACGAGGCTGCGCATTGGTAGGCAGACCACGAGGTGCAGTGGCTCCGGCTTTTTGTCGACGAGCAGGCGCCACGCCCACGCGAGCGCCACCTCTGTCTTGCCGAGTCCCGTAGGCACCGAGAGCACGTCTGGCAAACCCTCGAGAGCGACAACGGTCTGCCACTCGTACGGCCGGAAACCGGTAGCCGTCTCGAAGAAGGCTTGAAACGACGCCCGCCTCGTGTCGCTCATCGATGGCCTCTCCGGCCCAAAGTTGAAGGTCGAGCCGGTGCCATCGACTCCACGCCGGCCCTCACCAATGAAACGACGACCGTCATGCGCAGGAGCCTACAGGCCAGGTCTGACACCTGAGGTCCTACCCCGCTGGCCCCCCTGAAGATCACCAGTACCCCCTCCGTTCGCCTGTGCACGGAACCCTACGCCAGCCCGTTCCGAGCTGCAGCCCGAAACCGAGGGACGCACCATGTCCGATGAAATGCCCCAATTCATCCCCGCGAGGATGATCAACGAGTTCTCGTACTGCCCACGCCTCTTCTTTCTGGAGTGGGTGGATTCCGTCTTCGAGGACAACCACTTCACCGTCGACGGGCGCCTGGCGCACCGCAAGGTGGACGATGGGGAGCCGACGGGGGCGCTGCGTGAGCCGGATCAACCCTGGAAAGCCCGCAGCGTGGAGCTGTCGTCGGCACGGCTGGGCGTGTCGGGCAAGGTGGACCTGGTGGAAGCCTCGGACGGGGAAGTGCGACCGGTGGACACCAAGCGTGGGCTCGCGCCGGACGTGCCGGAAGGGGCTTTCGAGCCCGATCGGGTGCAGTTGTGCCTGTACGGTCTGCTTTTGCGCGAGCAGGGGTACCGCTGCACCCGGGGCGAGCTGTACTTCGCGGCCTCTCGAACCCGCGTGGAAGTCGTTCTCGACGACGCGCTGGTGACGCGCACGCGCGACCTCGTGGCGCAGGCACGCGAGACGGCGCGGCGGAAGGAGGCGCCGCCTCCGCTGGTGGGCAGCGCGAAGTGTGAAGGCTGTTCACTGGCGCCGTTGTGTCTGCCGGACGAGGTCAACCTGCTGCGAGGGGTGACGGCGGACCCTCCGCGGCCCATGCTGCCGGCGCGCGACGACGCGCAGCCCCTGTATGTGCAGGAAATGGGGGCGCGGATCGGCGTCAGCGGCCACTGTCTGGAAGTGAAGGACCGCGAACGACAGAAGATCGCCGACGCCCCGCTGGTCGAGGTATCGCAGGTGGTCGTCTGGGGAAACGTGCAGATCAGCTCGCAGGCGATTCGCGAGCTGGCGGCGCGTGGCATTCCGGTGGCGTGGCTGTCGACGGGCGGCTGGCTGTCGGGGGTGTTGGATGGCCTGGGGCACGGGCACGTGGCCTTGCGGCAGGCGCAGTATGCGGCGGCGTCGTCGGCCGAGCGGTCGTTGGGGCTGGCGCGCGCCTTCGTGGCGACGAAAATCCTGAACTGCCGCACGCTGCTGCGGCGGAACCATCCCGGAGGCGACGAGGCTGGGCTGCGCGAGCTGCAGCTCGAGGCAGAGCGGGCGCTGGAGGCTCCCTCGATCGACGTGCTGCTGGGCATCGAGGGCAACGCTGCGCGGGTGTATTTCCAGGCGTTCGGGGGACTGCTCGAGCCGACCGAAGCGCTGACGGAGTTCGACTTCTCGACGCGAAACCGCCGGCCGCCGAAGGACGCAGTGAACGCCCTGCTGTCGTTCGCGTATTCGATGCTGACGAAGGAGCTGGCGGTGGCGGCGCGGGTCGTCGGGTTCGACCCGTACCTGGGCTTCTTGCACCAGCCGCGGCACGGGAGGCTCTCTCTGGCGCTGGACCTGATGGAGGAGTTTCGGCCGCTGTTGGCGGACTCGGTGGTGGTGAGTGTCATCAACACGCGAGCCATCGACCCGAAGGACTTCGTGCGCCGGGGCATCGGGGTGACGTTGAACCCGGATGGGCGGAAGAAGTTCCTGCGGGCGTGGGAGCGGCGGCTGAGCGACAAGGTGACGCACCCG
The DNA here is from genome assembly GCA_040752975.1 of Myxococcota bacterium. Lineage (GTDB taxonomy): Bacteria > Myxococcota > Myxococcia > Myxococcales > Myxococcaceae > JADLDB01. The sequence continues at coordinate 1,472 of JBFMHF010000069.1, read as the reverse complement.
TTGTTCGGCTATCGGGTGTCGTACCGGCGCATTCTCGAGATGCAGGTGCGGCTGTTGGCGCGGCACCTCCTGGGCGAGTTGCCGGAATACCCCGGATTCCGGACGAGGTGAGCCATGCGCCAGCGATTTCTGGTGACGTACGACATTCGTGACCCGAGGCGGCTGCGCCGGGTCTTCAAGGTGCTGAAGGGCTTCGGGAGTCACTTGCAGCTCTCCGTGTTTTCCTGCGACCTCACCGAGCTGTCGCTGGTCTTGCTGAAGACCGAGCTGTTGAAGGAAATTCACGGAACGGAGGACGCGGTGTTGATCATCGACGTCGGTCCATCGGATGGGCGGGGAAGCACGGCGTTCGAGTGCCTGGGGCGGGTGACGCGGCCGCCCGACAAGGGACCGAAGATCATCTGATCTCTGAAAGCCGAATACTCGCGAGCGGCGAGGTGCGAAGGCCGCCTCCCGGGCTGCTCGCGGGATGAATCAGGCTGGAAAATCCAGTCGTTCAACGATCGGAAGGAGGTGAGGGAAACGCACAGTGCTTCATGTTCGGGCCGGCGCTCGAAACACCGCTGGCATCCGACGGATCTTTTGGGCATTTTTCGAGGGGCAGTTCTCCCGGCTCATCGAGCCGGGCTCCATTGAAGCAGCGCCATGTCTGACGCCCCGGCGGTGTCTAGCGACAGTTCTCCCGGCTCATCGAGCCGGGCTCCATTGAAGCACCTGGAAGATTCGATCGTAGCAGAGCAACGTGTTCGCCACGTTCTCCCGGCTCATCGAGCCGGGCTCCATTGAAGCTCGAGCCGCTCGTGCGTGCCGACCATGTGCACCTTCGTTCTCCCGGCTCATCGAGCCGGGCTCCATTGAAGCAACCTCACCCGCTGGCTGCGCTTCGGCCCGTTCAGTCGGTTCTCCCGGCTCATCGAGCCGGGCTCCATTGAAGCACCCCGCCCTTGATCGCCTTGCGGTAGGTCGTGACGGTTCTCCCGGCTCATCGAGCCGGGCTCCATTGAAGCATCAAGCAGGCGTACCTGGTCGAGCGCTCGAGCCGCGTTCTCCCGGCTCATCGAGCCGGGCTCCATTGAAGCCAAGCCTTGCACCTGGCGCAGCGCTTCGTCTGGTCGTTCTCCCGGCTCATCGAGCCGGGCTCCATTGAAGCTCGCACGCCGCGTGGATGCAGGCGATCAGCCACCCGGTTCTCCCGGCTCATCGAGCCGGGCTCCATTGAAGCTTGTCGTCGTCACTCATGAGTCACCAGAGAGGGAAGTTCTCCCGGCTCATCGAGCCGGGCTCCATTGAAGCACGGCCCGGTCCCGCCGGTAGAACAGTTGCACCGCAGTTCTCCCGGCTCATCGAGCCGGGCTCCATTGAAGCACGTCGCGCGAGTTTCGCGACCCGCAGTGGGACACGTCTGGGTTCTCCCGGCTCATCGAGCCGGGCTCCATTGAAGCACTCGGCGCCCGCAGTCGCTTCCCTTCTGG
>JBFMHF010000068.1:0-37229 GCA_040752975.1 Myxococcota bacterium | reverse complement strand
CCGCCACCGCCTCCGCCAGAGCCGCCGCCCCCTGCTCCTCCGCCGCTTCCTCCGCCTCCGCCCGCGCCCCCACCGATGCCCGCGTCGACCGTCATGCCACCGGGGATGATCTGGTAGCCGCCGTCGAACGCTCCCGGCTCGAGGTACGCCAGCACGCGCCGCATCGTCTCGGTGCGATCCGCGCCGCCGATGATCGTCTCGAAGGGGAAGCCGAAGGCCACGCTCTGCCGGGGCACGCCCACCGCCGCGCCCGCGCCGCCCGCGTAGCTCGCCAGCTGCGTCCCGCCCGTCGCGGGGGCGATCGCCGGAGGAGCGCCGGTGTCGTACGCACCATTCTTCCCGTCATCGAGGCCCAGGGTCAGCCCGGCCAGCGCGTCGGCGCCGGTGACGCTCAGGCCTCCCGTGCCGCCCGGGACCAGCGCGGTGAAGAGGCTCGTCAGGAAGGCCGGGCGCTGCGAAGCATCTCCGGAGAAGAAGAGCCGGGAGCCGCCTGAGGCCGCCGCCGACAGCCACGCCTCCTCCATCGCCGAAGGCGCCGCCCCCGCCGCCTTGCCCCGCCCGGCGAACCAGCCGATCACTCCGTAGCTCGACGCCAGCACGTCGCCCGCCGTCACCGCGTCGGCGTCGGCCGAGTCGAAGGCCACCTGGTTGGCGTCCAGCGCGTCGCCGTGCAGCCGCGCGTAGCTGCCGTCGTTCATCTTCCACAGGTTGATCCTCAGCACGCTGCCCAGGCCGTACTGCGCGGCGAAGTTCTCCAGCTGCCCGGTGGCGGCCTCGAGGCGATCGTACCCGTTGATCACCAGGACCCGCGGCCTGCCTGCCACGGGAGGCCGAACGCCCACCACCGCCGAAGGGAAGGACTCACCGCCCGCGTTCAAGGCCGTCACGCGGAAGTAGGTCGCACGATTCGCCGGCACCGCCAGCCGCGCGGACAGGCCCGTCACGTCGACGCCGTTGTCCCAGCCCAGCCCGTCGGCGCTGGTGTACAGCCGGTACCGCGTCGCTGCGTCGCCGCGCACGCCCTGGGTGTCCGTCGCCGGAGCCCTCCAGCGCACCACCGCTTCCCCGTTGGGCTGATTCACCGCCGACAGGCCCGTGGGCGGCTCGGGCGGGAGGCGCGCCGGCACGCCGTCCTTCTCCGCGAAGTACTTGATCACCCCCTGGGCGATCGCGCGCGCCGCCAGGTAGCGGAAGGCGGGCTCCTTCAGGTGCGCGGCGTCGGCGGCCGCGTCGTGGAAGGCGATCTCCAGCAGCACGGAGGGCGTCTCGCCGTTGTTGGAGGGGTTGAGCTCACCGAAGTACGCGCTGTCCACGCCGCGATCGGTCCACGACGGGCGATTCCAGCCCGACGAGGCCTTGATGTCCGCCACCAGCTCGCCGTGGATCAACTGGGCCAGGCGATCGCTGCCCGGGACTCCGGTGAACTGGTAGGTGCCGTCCGGCGGGTTGGGCCCGTAGACATAGGTGTTGGTGCCCACCGCCGAGCCGTTGAAGGCGTTGGTGTGCCAGGCCACGTACACCGCGTCCTCCCCCGGCTCGTGCATCCAGGCGGTGAAGCGGCTGCGGGTGCCGACGTCGTTGGTGCGATCGGCGGCCGGCGAGTTGTCGGACGGGGCCCAGACGCTCTGCGGCGCTCCGGCGAACTGTGTGTGGTAGCGCGCCGATTCCTCGTAGCGGGGCCGGCCGCTCGTCTGCACGGCCCCGGTGCTGCGGTTGGTGAGCCCCATGCCGCCGCCCAGCCGCACCGCGTCCAGCGAGACGTTCCCCATGCCCGACGCCGAGTCGTTGTGCACCACGACCTGCGCCGTGCCGCCCGCGCGGAAATAGAAGCGCCCCAGCAGTACCCACGTCCCGCCGTGCCGCTGCTGGTTGACGCGGAAGTGGGTGTCTCCGCCGGCGTGCCGCACCACGTAATGCGCGTCCGTCACCCGCGCGGTGAAGGCCGTGTACGAGACGTAGACGTTGTAGAAGCCGTCGGCGGGGACCTGGAGGGTGTAGGTCGCGCTGGCCGTCGGCGTCGCCGCCGCGTTCATCAGCCGGTTGCCGCCCAGGGTGAAGGGCAACGTGCCGCCCCCCATCGGGAAGGTGGGCCGCCCCCAGCCCATCAACGTGGAGTCGGAGAAGCCGGTGCCCGTCTCCACGTACCCCGCCTCGCCGTCGTCGACGATCACCAGGTTGGTGTTCAGGTCCGCCTCGCGCACCGACACCACTCGCGCGCCGGCGTTGAGCAGCATCGGCACCAGCCACTGATGCAGCGTCTCGGTGGAGACGAGATCCTCCACGATCTGGTTGGTGTTCCCCCGCTGCGTGCGCCAGTAGTACGTGCCGCTGATGTCGGTCCAGGTGAAGCCGTGCCCCGGGCTCAGGTACACGGTCTTCCCGGAGAGCGCGCCGACGTTGGTGAGGTTGGAGGTGGGCACGCCGCCGATGCGGGGAACGGACTCCACGCGGCGGACGACGGGCGGAGTCGAGGCGGTGATGGTGGGCTCCCAGGGCTTCGCAGGCACCGGGACGAAGGGGACGGAGCCGGGGGGCTCGAGGCCGCAGTCCTCCATCCAGGGAGTCTGGGCGAGGGCCTGCGACGAGAGCACAAGAAGGACGAGAGCCAGACGCATCGAGGCGCGGCCTTACCTCACCTCCGCGCCGCGCGGGAGGCCCCGGGGAGCTTCCATGGGGAGCGGACCGGTTTACGCGAGCAGCGCCCGGATCGCCGGCGTGCGCAGGTAGCTGGCGTCGAAGCCGCCGGCCTCCAGCACCGTGGCCAGCACGTGCTTCGGGGTGAGGATCTGCACCGCGCCCGAGTCCTTCTGCTCCTGCGTGGCATGGTCCACGCCCTGCCCCGTCATGAGATCCGTCTCCACCGGCATCATCCCCACCTCGGCGGACTTTCCGATGACGAGCCCCGGCTTGACGCCCGCGCCCGCCACCAGCACCGAGTTGCCGACGAAGTGATCGCGGCCCCGGATGGAGTTGAACAGCGGCGTGCGGCCGAACTCGCTGAAGGCCACCACCGTCGTCTCGTCCAGCACCGTCTTTCCCGGCGCGTCCTTCGAGGGCGTCTCGGAGAGGTCCTTCAGCATCGCGGCCAGCACCTTCCACCCGCGCTCCTGGTTGGGGGCCTGATCGCTCGCCCAATCCTGGCCGTGGGTGTCCAGTCGATTCGCCACGCGCACCGAGACCGCCTGGCTGACGCCTTCCTTGAGCGCCTGCGCGCCGATGAAGCCGAGGATCTCCGGCGCGGTGGGATCCTGCCCCGCCGCCGCCGTGTCGTAGCGCGCGCGCAGGGCGTCCATCTCCGGGTCCATGCGGGTGAGATCGAAGATCCGATCCAGCTGCGAGGTGATGTAGCTGCGGCTGCGCTGAATGCTCCGCTGCAGGTTCGTCACCAGGCCCTTCGCGTCGGCCTGCGTGCCCGCGCACCCCGTGCCGTCCTGGTAGCTCTTCACCGCCGCTTCGATCGCCGGGTCGAGGTTGCTGAAGGGGCGCAGCGCCACGAAGAGATCGGTGAGGCTGCCCACCGACAGCGCGGAGGCGAAGGACGGCAGGCCGGTGGCGTAGGCCTCGACGTTCACCGAGAGGTGCGGAATGGGCGTCAGGTCGCCCTGCTGCGCCACCACCTCCGACGCGGTGGAGGAGCCGACGGCGGTGATGCCGCGCGGGAAGCGCCCGGTGAGGAAGTAGCGCCGCCCGACCTCGTGCGAGGCCGTGTCCATCGACACGCCCTGGATCACGCTGCACCTCGAGGCCACCTGCAGGAAGTCCGGGTGGACCGCAGGCCCGAACTGGAGCGCCCCCACGCTGCGCACCCCCCGCTGCCCGCGCGCGCCGAGCTGCCCGTAGCCGGTCTCGATGAGGTGCGTCTGTGCGTTGGTGGTGGCGGGGTTGCGGGGATCGAGGCCGAGCAGCAGATCCCACCCGCCGTCGAAGTAGGCGAAGAGGAAGCGGCGCCTGGGTTGCGGCGCGGCCTGTGCCCGCGAGGGGAACAAGCCTCCCAGCATCAGCCCGGCGCCGATGCCGGCGGCCGCCTTGAGGAGATCACGACGGGAGTTTCGAGAGGCCATGATCGTCGTGTCCTTTCAGTAGACGAGGAACTCAGGCGAGGTGATGAGGGCCATGCACACCGCCTCGTAGCCGGCGCGCGGGCGTGGGCTGGCCGACGCCGCGTCGTACAGCGCCTGGAGGCGCGGGAGGTAGCCGTCGGCCGCTGCGCCCTCGAGGGCGGTGAAGCGCAGCAGCATGAAGCGCAGGTTCTCGTCGCGCGTGGGGAAGCGCGTCATCACCCGCTCCCCGGCGGGGCGGACGACGTCGTAGTCGGACAGGGAGTTGCAGGCCGACACCGCGATGTCGCCGAGGAACTTCATGAAGAGCGGCGTGGGCTCGAGGTTCTCCTCCGTCACCCGCAGGTAGTCGGGCTGGCCCAGCGTCACCTTGAGATCGGCCGGCAACTGCACCGTCCCCGGCGGCAACTCGCCGATCGCGTCCAGCGAGGACTGGAGCTGCTCGATCGACAGCCGGCGGGGCGCAGGCGAGGGCACCGCCAGGCCGGGGAGATCGGGGTGGCCGTCGGGCATCGGGGGCAGCGCGTCGATCGTCACCGGCAGCGACTCCGGCGGCGGAGGAGGCGGCACCTCCGTCGTCGTCGTGCAGCCGGCCAGGGCCAGGGCCACGAGGGCGAGCGTCGTACGCATCACGGCATCCTCCGGTACGCGGGGTTCATCACCACGGCCTTCACCAGGCGCTTGAAGTCGAAGCCGTTGGCCTCGAAGTCCTGGGCCAACCCGGGCAGCACCTCGAGCTCCTCCGCCGCCGTCGGTTCCCGGTGCATGAAGCGCGTCCACACCCGGCGCGTGGTGCACTGCGCGAAGCGCCCCGAGTCGATCGACTCCTGCACCAGGTGCGTCGGCCCGGCCTCGAGGCCCGCCTCCTCCTCCGGGGTCCGGAAGACGTACGGCTTCAACAGGCCCTTGAAGGGGAGCTCATCGCCCACCGCCTCCAGTTGGTAGAAGCGGAAGCAGCGGAAGAGCTGATCGAGGTTGGTGATGCCTGCGCACACCGTCCCGTACGTCTTCGGGTAGCGCGCCTCGTCCAGCGGCGTGTGGCCGTACTCGGCGAAGCGGCCCCAGTGGGCGGCCATCGGCTCCAGCTTCACGTGGCAGGCGTTGCAGCCGCAGCGCTGCGTGAGATCCTCCCGCTTGCTGCACGGCTCGGACGGAGACGGCAGCGGCCCGTTGGGGACGAACTGGCTGCACTCGAAGGCCGAGTAGAAGCGGTGCGCGCGCGCCCGGTTGGACTGGAACTTGAGCAGGTAGCCGGCGGTGGTGAGCACGCCTGAGTGCCGGCCCGCGCGCGGCTGCGGCACCCACCCTGGGCTGGTGTAGCTGAGGCCCGCGGGCACCGGCGCGGTGACGTCCTTCTCGCCGAAGATGTCGAAGGACGTCGTCGACTGGAAGGTGAGGTAGTGGGCGAGCGGGCCGTTCACCTCCACGTCCTTCGCCAGCAGGACGTCGGTGTAGGGGCGGCCCGTGGTGACGATGCGATCGATGAGGCGCAGTTGCTGCTCCAGCATCGAGGCGCGCACCGCCTTCGCCGTGGCGTCGGTGCTGCAGAAGCGGAGGTTGGGGCCGCAGCCACAGCCCGGCGCGAGCAGCCCGAAGGCCGAGTCGCACGCGGCGGGCTGCCCGGTGGGATCGAAGCCGACCGCCTGCGCGTAGCCGCGGAATTGATTGCACGTCTGGGTGACGTAAGCGCCGCCGCCCGTGGGGCAGATGGGGGCCTGCGCGGCCGTCTGCGCGTCATAGCCGCACACCTTCACCCGGGTGCCCGGCGCCCAGTACGGCTCGACCTCCACCCAGCCTTCCTGGCGGGCCACAGGCATGCCGCCTTCGATCAGCGGCGCCGTCACCAGGTAGCCAGACGTGTCGTAGCTCGCGGGCTGGGCGCTGCACGGCACGAAGACCTTCGTGATCGTCCGGTAGTAGAGCGATCGCACCGGCGACCACCACACCTTCACGCCGGGGGCGATCTCCGTCTCGATGAGATCGAAGTAGTTGGGGTCGATCTCCACCGCGTCCAGGTTGGGCCAGAGGAGATCGGCGTGGTACGCGCGCACCACCTTCCGAAAGCCGTCGGACGACAGCATCGCGTCGATGGTGGCCTCGGAGACGTCCTCGTGCCCGCGCTGCGCCTCCTGCTCCACGCGGCTGGGCACGACGTGGCGCAGGTCCAGCGACAGGCGGCGCAAGAGGCGCTGGCCGTCCAACGGGCGCGCCACTTCGCACACCGGCCCGGCCGACTGCGCGAGCGCGGCCTGGGCCACCAGCGAGAGCGCCAACACCAGGCGGGACCATTTCATGGCTGCTTCCCTCCACGGATCCATCCATCGAGCACGGCGTAGTCGGACGGCGACAGGGGCTGGGCACACCGGGTGCTGCCGTCACAGCGCGGCATGTCCCCGTTCTTCACGCGGCGCAGCGCGTCCTCGGCGCGGGGCGCGAAGTCCGGGAGGTTGGTGTAGGTGGAGTGGCACGCGCCGCACGTCGTCGACAGCCAGGGCGCGAGGTCGCGGGCGAAGGACACGTCGGTGGTGCCCACGCCGGTGCGCAGGCGTCGCACGCCGTCTTCCGATGACACCAGCACATCACCACCGGGCGTCAGGGCCAGGGACACGGAGGCCGCAGCCGCGACCTCCAGCCGCTTCACCGTGTCACCCTCCACCGCCAGGACGCCGTCCGCGGTGCGGAGCCACAGCACGTCCGCCGTGCCGTCGCCGGCGAGGGCCAGCAGCGTGTGTCCGGTGAGCGGAAAGAGCCTCCACGCGGGAGTACGTCCTGGATCGACGATCACCAGGCCCTCTCTGGCCAGCGCGCCCAACACCGTCCGTCCCGCGGCCACGTGCGACACGTCCGTCAGCGTCAGCACCGGCTCCTGCGCCATCAGACGCCCCTCCACCACCGAGAGGAGCCTGAGCCCGCCCTCCCCGGCCGCGAAGCCGCGCGCCCCGTCGCCGGAGATCGCCACCTGCTTCACCGTCACAAGTCCCGGGACGAGCAGCGCGTCCAGAGCGCTCCCCTTCCGCCGCACCAGCCCCGAGTCGGAAGCGAACCACAACCCCTCGAGCGCGCCGGCGCTGCGCTCCACCACCGAGAACACGCCGCCCCGCCCTTCGCTCAGCGGCGAGGCGGAGACGTACTCGCCCTCGAGGACGAAGAGCCCGTTGGCCGCGGCGAGCCACGCGCCGCCCTCCACGCGCGGACTCACCTGCGCCACCGCACCCAGCGCGTCCAATGAGCCGTTGGCGTACAGCGTGCGGCGGGTGAGTGCCCCGGCCACCACCTCCTGCACCCGGCCGTCGCCCGCCACCACCAGCGTGCCCGCCCGCGTCGCGCCCACCGCCTCCACCGGTGCGACGGAGAAGCGCTCCGTGCCTGGATCCACGTACGGTGTCGGCGCGGCGTCGACGCGCGTGAAGAGCTCGACCGGCTGCGGCGCCGTCGTCCCCCCACACGCGCCGAGGCCAGCACCGAGGAGGGCGATGGCGAGTCGTGTGCGCATGATGCGGAACGGACACACCCCTCCCGGAAAAGAGAAAAAAGAAGTTGATCGCGATCAGCCAGCCTTCCAACTCACGAAAACTCCTGCGGGTTTGACCAGGCGCGCCGGGCCTGAGTAACCACTCGGGCGTGCCTGGCCCCGTGCCCCCACCCGGCTTCATCGAGGTCGAGCTGGGCGCGTACTGCAACCGCCGCTGCGCCTGGTGCCCCAACGGCTGGCACGAGCGCGGGCTGTCGCGCGCGTCGATGAAGGACGCGGTGTGGCGCTCGCTGCTGGAGGATCTCTCCCGCAGCGGCTACTCGGGCTGGTTCGCCTTCCACAACTACAACGAGCCGATGGCCGATCCGCGGCTGCTCGAGCGGGTGGCCGACGCGCGCCGCGCCCTCCCCCACGCGAAGCTGGAGCTGCACACCAACGGCGACTTCCTCACGCCCGCGCGGCTGCGGGAGCTCCTGGAGGCGGGGATCGATCTGACGCGGGTGACGCTCTACCCCACCAACGCGCGCGCCTTCGAGGAGCCGGATCCGGCGCGGGCGACGCGCTTCTTCGCGAAGCTGCACGTCAAACCGCGCCCGCTGGTGGAGAAGGAGTCCAAGCTGGAGCGTCACGGACGGCTGGGGCGGATGCAGTTGATCGTCCGGCTGCCGCGCATCGCGCACTACACGGATCGCCTGGGCGCCGTGGGGCTGGCCGGACTGGAGGCGGGCTCCCCGCGGACGACGCCGTGCCTGCTGCCCTTCCACTCCGCGGCGATCGACTACCACGGCACGCTGAAGCTCTGCTGCCACGTGTACGACACCACCGCCGCGGATCAGCGCGCCTACGCCCTGGGAAACGTCGGTGAGACACCCTTCAGCGCCCTGTGGGCCTCACCGCGCCTGCAGGAGCTTCGCGCTCAGCTGGCCCGCGCGGACTTCTCGCGGTTGCCCGGGTGCGCCCGGTGCACCCACCGCACGCCCGCGTGGATGCGCTCGCTGGTGGTGCGTCAGTGGGCGGACGCGTTGCCGCCGGAGACGAAGACGAAGCGCCGCCCCGCCCGCCGCGCCGCCTCCACCACCTCCGCGCCCTCCACCACCCGCTGACCGCTCCGCCTCACCCGCGGCTGGATCCCGCGATCGACGCGCATCGCCAGCTCGAGCAGGTGGACGCGCCGCAGATCGAGCTGCTTGGGAAGGCGCAACGTCTGTACCTCCACCGACGCCCTGCCGGTCGTCTTGCTGCGACGAGAGCGATCGCCTCCCCCCGCCCCCTCATCCAGCATTGCTTCCACCCGCGGCAGCGACGCCAGGAAGCGCTCCCACCCGTCGAGTGGCGGGCCGCCGCGCCCGTCGTCCAGCACCACCGCCTGACAGTCGGGGATCGGCCCCTTCCCGAGCTCCACGCGGCGCGGCCCTCCATTCCACGCGTGGAAGGCGTCGGGGAGTGAGCGGCGCGTCGTCTGAATGAGGCGCTGTCGCGGAGTCCGGTGCGCGCTCAAGGGGAGCCATGCGCCGAGCGCTGCCAGGCGGGCGCCCAGCTCGAGCTCCAGCGAGCGCAAGTCACCTCCGCCGCGGACGAACACCTTGAGATCCAGATCCGAGCTGCGCGCCGGCGAGGGCCCGAACTCCCGGAGCCCCTCTGGCCCGCGGAGGCGCAGATCGTTGTGCGTGAAGGCGCGCGGGTCCACCACCTTCACCCGGCGCCGCTCCATCACCCGGCTGCCGTGGGCGACGATGCCCACCAGCCGGCGGCCGAGGACTTCACGGCAGCCGCGGCGGATCGCCTCGAGCAGCTCGGGCGTGAGGCCTACCACCACCTCGAAGCCCCTCCCGTCCACCGTGGGCAGCACCACGTGCCCCAGGCCCAGCGCGGCCGCGCGCGCAGAGAAGTAGTCGTACCGTCCCTCGAAGAGGTGTCGCGAGGTGGAGATGGCCTGGGCCCACGCAGACAGATCCCGCGGCGTCGACCGGCCGTAGCAGAGGTGCGCGAGCGCCTCGAGCTCCAGCGCCGGGCGGATCACCTCACTCCAGCGACGCCCGGGAGTGTCCCGGTCGAGGAGCGGCGCCAACACCGTCAGGAAGCGCTCGCCCAGCCGGCGCTCTGCGGGCGGCACCTCGTCGTCCCGATGGACCAGCAGCACCTTCCAGCTCGCGGCGTGCCCCCGGCGGAGGGCCGCCACCACCTCGGGGGCCTTGCCCAGCAGATCGAAGCGCGGCCCCGGACAGCGCTGCTTCCAGTACGGGAAGTCCTCCTCGCGCTCGCATCGCACCTCCCGGGCGCGGCTCGCGGCGATCACCAGCCTCCTCCGCTCGGCAGGGGTGGCAGGGCGCAGGGGGTAGCAGCGGGCCAGGCCGGCGAAGAAACCGTCGACATACGCGCGCTCGTAGCGGCGCACCGCCGCGTCCCGGCTCAGCCGCGAGGCCACCTTCGCCTCCTCCAGCACCTCACACAGGAGCTTCACCTGCCGCTGCCACGCCACGCGGTGGAGCCGCACCCCATAGCGGTGCTCGAGGAAGCGGAAGTCGGGCACGTAGTGGCGGAAGAAGCGCACCGTGGAGAAGTCGATGAAGTGGCCGTCGAGGCGCACGTTGCCGGGCGTCGGGTTGAAGCAGTGGATCTGCAGCGCGTCGGTGCGCCCGACGTCGAAGCCCAGGTTCTCAGCAAAGCGCCGGACCAGCTCGCCGACGTGCTGCGGGGAGGACGGCTCGAAGTCCGCTCGCACCAACTGGGCGCCCACGCGGCGCAGGAGGGCGCGGAAGGCGTCGGGCCGGTGGCAGAAGGCCCGCAGGTGCCCCAGCCGCCAGTGCGTCTTCGCCACGCGGACACCCACCGCCGCCGGCCACCACCTCCGCGTGTTGTCGAAGGTGCGGTGCGGCGTGGACAGCACCGCCGCGTACTCGGGCACGTCGAAGCCCAGGCGCGCCAGCTCGTCGGCGATCGACACCTCCCACAGCGTGCGCGGCAGCGACACCAGCCCGTCAGAGTGGAACTCGCGCTCGGTCCACGCCAGCGGCGTCGGCCCGCAGCCCTTGAGGGACACCTCGCGCACGCCGTCGCCGTCCCGCACCACGCCCAGCACCACGGCCCGTCCATCGCCCCGCGGCCCCAGGCGGCGGTCGAGGCGGATCATGTCCACGTAGCGGGTGGACGGCTTCGCAGTCGACGCCTTCGCGAGGGTGCTCCACGCGCCCAGCCGCTGGAGGAAGGGCCCGCTCCAGCGCCACCCGAGGCGCGCGAGGAGTCCGGCGTTGCGCCACAGCACGCGGCCCTTCGTCTCGCCCAGCGGCGTCTCCACGTGGAAGCGACCGCTGGGAGGCAGGTGCAGCGGCTCGAGGCGCGCGTGACGCTCGCGTGTGCGGAGCCAGGTGCGCCACTCCTGCTTGAAGGCCGCCAGGTGGGCCGCGCGAAACACCGGGGGAGCCACCCGGCGCCCGGCGTCGAGCAGCCACGCTCTGCCCTTCACCACCACCAGGTTGGAGGGGCTCACGTCGAGGCGGACGTCGAGCCGCGCCTCCAGCGCCGCCACCTGGCGCCACAGCGCGAAGCAGGCGCGGAGCTCCGGATCCGTCGGGGCGCGGCTGCGGCCGAAGGGGGCCTCTGCCACGAAGTCGCGCACCAGGAAGCGCCCGTGGCGATCCACGCGCCGCAGCCGCGGCACGGCGACGCCGGCGCGCTCGAGGACGCGATGGAGCCGCGCCTCTTCCAGCAACCGGGCGCGCGCCTCGGGCCCGGAGTGGGCGACCTTGATCACCCGGCGGCCGTCGCGAAGCACCTGGCCCGTCGCGCCCACGCCCAACAGCGGCAGCGCGTCCCAGCGGGACGGCAACGGACGCACCTTCATGCCGTGGCGTGCGCGAGCGGCTGGCCCCAGCTCCCCAGCGGCGCATGCACCGCGCGGGCGAGCTCCGGAGCCACCCCGAAGAAGGCGGCCTCCAGCTGGGCGATCAGGCGGCGGGCGGGCTCGGGCATGGGCGCCACCTGGCCCTCGAGGCTCCACCGCCGCAGCACCGTCACGGCCTCGCGATCGACGTCGAGATCCGGCAGGTGGCGACGGAGCGCGCGGAAGGAGATCTCGTCCTGCGTGGCCTGCTGCAGCGCGCCCTGGGTGCCGGTGATGCCGCCCGCCCACACGCGGTAACGCACCAGCGGCTCGCCCAGGTTGAGGGCGCGCGTCTTCTCCAGCGCGCGGCACCACAGCTCGTAGTCCCCGGCCACCCGCAGCGCCGGCTCGTAGCGGAGGCCCAGCGAGGCCCGCCACATCACCGTGGAGTGGACGAAGGGGGGCGCGAGGAGCGCGCGGAGGCGGATCGCCAGATCGCTTCGCGGCACGTCGTGCGGACCGAGGGAGGCGCCGGTCACGTCGATCCGCTCGCAGGCGCCGCCCACGAGGCCCACGTCGGGGCTGTGCTCGAACGCCTCGACCTGCCGCTCGAGCCGCCCGGGGAGCGCCACGTCGTCGGCGTCCAGCCGCGCGATGAAGTCGCCCCTGGCGCACTCGAGGCCCACGTTCGCCGCCGCGAAGGGGCCGACCTGGTGCGCGAGGCGGATCACCTTGAGCCGCTCGTCGAGGATGGACGCGAGGAGCGCCGCCGTTCCATCCGTCGAGGCATCGTCGACGACCAGCAGCTCCAGCGGCGCGCCCTCCTGCGCGAGCACGCTCGTCACCGCCTCCTCGAGGAAGCGCTCGCCGTTGCGCACCGTCATCACCACGCTGACCAGAGGCACGGCCGCCGACGTTCCCCGGAGCCGACCGCCCCTGTCAACGGCACGAATGTGACGACTGCGTGGCTTGATCCAGAGGGCCGGGCCGCAGATAGTCCCCCGCCGTGTCCGAGACCGCTCCCCACCCGCCGCCGACTCTGAAGCCCGTCGAGCAGGCGTTTGCACGGCTGGAATCGGTCCTGAGGGCCAACGCGAAGCGCTTCGGCGCGGTGGGCGGCGACGTCGCCTTCTTCGTCAAGGGCGCGAAGCCGCCGTCGTGGCAGGTCACCAGCCTCGCGGGCGAGGTGATGATCCGCCCCGGCACCCCGCCCTTCCCCGTGTGCACCATCGGCATCGCCGATCGCGCGCTGCCCTGGCTGGTGGACGGCACCCTGGACGTGCCCCGGGCCTTCAAGGAGCGCTGGCTGGTGGTGGAAGGCGACCTGGACGCTCTCAAGCGCTTCGTGCGGTGCCTGGCGCCGCCCGAATCCTCGGATGACCCGGAGTGACTCGCAGCACCCGCAGTACCTTCAACCTCAAGGAGGGGTAACACATGGCAAGCGTCAAGTTGGACACGGTCCGCTCGGGAGTGAAGCTGCTGTCGGGGCTGCTCAAGAAGGCGGACCAGGAGTGGAACAGCAACGGCAAGGTGTCGAAGCGCGAGCTCAACGACTTCATCGACTCGTACGGCGACGGCGCGTCGATGGATAAGGCCCTGGAGAACGTCTACAAGTACGCGCAGGCGAAGTTCAAGAAGTCGGAGCCCAGCGTGGCCGAGCTGAACAAGGCGCTGGCCGACGCGATGCGGAACTCCGCCAAGGCCGACAAGAACGACTCGAAGGATCTCTCGCCCACGGAGCGCCGGACGATGGCGAAGACCTGGGACTCGGTCGTCGAGTTCGCCAAGGACTACAAGGGCAGCAGCGTGCGGGACATCATGTACCCGCCGTCCGCGCCCTGACATTCCTGCAAGCCACGACACGTCGAGGGGAGCCCCGGATGACCGAGGCTCCCCTCTTCGCTTCTCAGGCCTTGAGCTGCAGCTTCTCCAGCGCGCCCTCGCCCAGCACGAGGTGCACCTGGCCCACCTTGCCTGCGAGCTCCTTGTACGCCTCGAGCTCCTTCAGGCGGACCAGCAGCGGGTTCTCCGCCAGCACCTTCGCGGTCTGAGCCAGGCTCCGGGTGGCCGCCGTCTCCTCACGGCGGAGGATGACGTTGGCCTCGGCCTCCTTCTGCGCCTGGATCACCTTGTTCAGCAGGTCCTTCATCTCGCCCGGCAGCACGACGTCCTTCACGCCGAGCTCGACGAGCTCCAGACCCACCGCCTCGGACTTCTCGCGGACCGCCGGCGCCATCACCTGGGCCAGCTCCTCGCGCGCGGCGAGCAGCTCGTCCAGGGTGCGGCTGGTGATGGCCTCGCGGGCCGCCAGCTGCATGGCCAGGTACACGAGGTCGTCCGGCGCCCGGGCCACCAGCGCCAGCCGCTTCGCGTCCTTCACCTTGAAGGTGGCGCTGACGTTGAGCCGCAGCGTCACGCGGTCCTTCGTCATCACCTCCTGGCCGGTCAGCGCCAGGACCCGCTCGCGCAGGTCGATGACCGACAGCGTCACCGTCTTCAGGGTGTTCCACGCCGCGTGACGGCCCGCCGGCAGCACCGCGTCCAGCTGACCGTCGACGTAGCGCAGCGCCACGGTGCCCTCGGGCGCCGTCGCCTCCACGTAGTCACGGCCCTTCGCCAGCGCGGCCACGTCCGGGCTGAGCGGCTTCACCGCCACCGCCGAGGTGTCCAGCACCTCGACGCGCACCAGCGGCTTCACCTCGCCGGTCGAACGATCGACCGCGCGCTCGACGGTCCACACCTGGTGCACGCCCGCGCCCAGCCACAGCGCCGGCTTGCCCTTCTTGTAGACCACCGCGCGCTCGTGCTCGGCGAGGCTGACCAGCTGGAGATCCTCGGCCGGCACCAGCGCCAGCCGCTTCTCGTCCAGCTCGGCCAGCAGGTTCACCACCGACACCTTCTCCACCCGCACGCGCTTGAACAGACGCCACACGCGGTGGACGCCCGGCGCCAGGTACTTCACCGGCACGCCGTTCTCGATCACGAAGCCGCGCTCGTTCACCAGGATCTCGATCTTCATCTCGGACTCCCTCCTGCCACCGTGTTGCTCCGAAAAAGAGAGTGGCCCCGCGGCTCACGGGCGAGATGGTGTTGCCTGACGCCGGACCGCGCGCCGGCGCCGCGACAGCCCCGCTTGCTGCGTCGCGGGAGCGCGCCTCCGTCCGGGCGCCAGGCTTGACGACACCTGGCGATGGGACGACGCGAAGCTCGAGCAACGGAGCCAACGACGTACTGCCACGACCACCACACTCACCAGCTCACCGCAGGGCCACCCGGGCCTTGCCAGAAGGAGTCGAACCTTCGACATCGAGATGACACATCTCGTGCTCTACCGGACTGAGCTATGGCGCCAGCTTTTCAGGCTGGAGTTCCCCTTTCGTGGAGAACGGGTGGACCTTCGGCCGCTTCGTTCGAACCGCCTGGCGGCGACGTGGGCGAGCGGACGTGACTGACACGGATCACGCGCTGCCACGGCCCGGCGCGAAGTTGTGACCGACATCCGCGAGCGACGACGCCGTCGAGGTCCAGTGCCTGACAGCCGCCTCCGCCGCTGGGCCGATGACGGCGCGGGTGGCGCTAACGATTCACCTGCACGATCAGCTCGGCGTACTCCTGGCTCGGCACCACGAAGACGAGTCGGGCCGTGGAGGCCTCGTAGGACTTCGCGTCGAGCGCCTTGCCGGCCTTCTTCCGGTGCTCCGCGCACACGGGCACCGGCAGCTCGACCCACTGGTCGCTCGATTTCAAGAAACCACCCAGCTGGAAGCGCGTGGGCACCACCTCCACCGCGGAGCCGAGGCAGACGCCACAGCACCTCGGCAGCATCAGCGGCTGCAGCGGCGCCCGCACCGTCACCTTCTTGCCGCTCCCCTCGAGCTCGACCTCGCAGTTGGGCTCCAGCACCGCGGAGCGCACCTCCTGCGTGACCGGCAGCACCGCGTGGCGCTCGACGCCCGCCTGATCCAGCAGCGCGGCCAGCGCCTCCACGCCCTTCTTTCCCTCGAGGATCTCCATCAACAGCGGCCGCATCGCCACGGTGAGCTCGTCGCGCTTGAGCTCGAGGGCCTCGCCCGGCGTGGTGTGCCAGGAGAAGCCGCGCGCCGCGACGAGGATGCCCAGGTACGCCTCGAGCCCGCCAGCCACGCTTTCTTCCACTTGCTGCTTTCGATCCGGCAGGGTCCAGCGGATGAGGTGTGGATCGAGCGCCTCGGCGAAGGCGTCGCGCTCCTGGGGACGCGCCAGCACGTCGAGCGCACGCTGCACCGTCATGCCCGGCACGCGCACCTGCACCCGCGCAGCGCGGCGCTCCAACCCGCGGGCCAGGGCGGGGCCTACCTCGCTCCAGTCCACGGGCTTCAAGTCGGGGTTGATGGCCCCGGAGAACTGCGCCTCGAGCTCCTCGATCCGATCGAGCAGCGACGTGCCGGGCGTCTTGTCCACGGGGAGATCCGGCAGCGCGAGGCCGTGGGCGTAGGCGATCCGCTCTTCCAGCGGCGGGTGGGAGTCGAAGGCGTTGCCCTTCGACTCGGCCAGCGCCTTCGCCAGCGCCGGCTCGAGCCGCTTCATGGTGCTGCTCGACGAGAACTTCCGGAAGCCCTCGAAGACGTTCTTCGGCGTCACCCCGAACACGGCCAACGGGTGCACCTCGTGCTGGAGGAAGAGCCCGAAGCTGGCCCCGTGCACCGCTTCCTGCCGCAGCCCGGTGACGTGCGCCGTCTTCCCGGCGATCCGCACGCTCCACTCGTCGGCGATCAGCTCCTGCTGCCGGCTGATCGCCTGGGTGATGCGCAGGTACAGCTTGAAGAGCCACTCGAAGGGCTTCACCAGCACGCTGCCCTGCTTCGCGAGGTTCTCCAGGGTGCGGATCATCACACTGCGCGTCGCGTAGGTGAGCCCGCCCAGCTTCGTGTCGCCGCCGGCGAAGTGGCCGAACTCGTGCGCCAGCGTGGCCTTCACCTGCGACACGTTGTCCACCGCGAGCAGCCCCAACCCCACGCCCATCACCCGCTTGCCTCCGAGGCCCAGGAAGCCACCCACGTTGGCGACGAAGGCGTTCACCTCGGGGAAGAGGTACACCTCCTGCGGCATCGGCTGCCCCATCTGCTGCGCGACCTGGCGGATCAGCGCGAAGAGGCGCGGCTGGTCCTTCTCCTCGAGGCGCGGCCCCGGGGCCACCCACTTCGAGAAGCGCGGCACGAGGCTCCACAGCACGCTGCCGCCGGCGACGATCAGGATCAGCACCAGCTTCACCGGCACGCGCGGGCTCTCGACGACGATCAACACCCCGGCGCCCACCAGGCCCAGCCCGACCACCAGGCCGAAGCCGTAGAAGAAGAAGAGCAACAGCAGGGCGATGACGGCGCGGAAGGTGAGCGATCGGGCGAGCATGGGAGTCCTCGCGGGGATGAATGGAGGCCAGCCTATTCTTTTTTTGAAGCCGCCCTGCGAAGGCGTAGCGTGCCCGCGGGATGGCCCACGTTCCGCCGCCGTTCAAGCCGTCGACCCAGCCGACCAGCTTCTACCGGTCGGTGCTGTACGCGTGGAGCGGCCTCATCCACACCGTGGTGCACCAGCGCAACATGCGCATGCACATCATCTCGGCCATCCTGGTGGGGCTGGTGGGCAGCGGCATCCCCCTGGGCCTCGCGGAGAAGGTGACGTTGATCTTCTGCGTGGTGATGATCCTCTTCGCCGAGATGCTCAACTCCGCCCTCGAGCAACTGGTGGACCTCGCGATCCAGCAGTTTGACGAGAAGGCGCGACTCACCAAGGACATCGCCGCCGCCGGCGTGCTGGTGCTGGCCATCGGCACGGTGGTGATCTTCGCCGCGGTGCTGGTGCACAACGCCGACACCATCTTCGCCAACGTCCCCGCGATCCGTCGGCAGGTGCTCTGGGGCGTGCCCCTCACCTTCTGCGGGGGGGCGCTGATGCACGAAGCGAAGAAGCCGATCGCCGTCGACGTGCTCTTCGCCGGGGGCGCGCTCGCCCTGTGGGTGGGGACCCTGTCGTGGACGGAGAGCCAGGTCTTCTCGGCCATGACGCTGGGGATGTTGATCGTCTGCATCAGCGCGGCAGCCAGCCGGCAGCTCGAGCGACGGCGGGCCTCGGCGGGGCAGGCCCCGGAAAAACAAAACCCGGCGTAGGCCGGGTTCCTTTTGCGCTCGTGCGACACCAGGCCGCCTGCGCTTCGTCACCGTGTACTGCGTCCCCTCGAGGGCTGAAGGTCCCGGAGCCAGTCCGATGCCTTCGAGCACCCCGCGGGGCTTGAGCGCATCAGGCAGAGAGCCGGTGGTCCGGCGATGCCTCCCCGTTGGAGCGCGCCTGATCTGCTTCCTTCAGGTCGGTCGTCACGAGGTCAATGAGCTCGGTGGCGATATCCAGAATTTGGTTGGGAGTGTAGCCACCCGCACGCAGCTGCGCAAAGAACGTCCGCGCGAGGATCTTCGTGCCCTTCTTGTCGGTGCTCACGGCGTCTCCCTCCGTACCCCAGGCGGTGTGCCCGGCGACCGCCCCCTCTTCACCCCCTGTGCCAGCCGCCCGACAGCACAACGGCTTGACTTCACAAGACATTTCCCTTCCCGATTCCAGCCGGGTGCGAAGCACCATTCGCACCTCCCGGGGTGGGGCCCCTTGCGGTGCGTACCGTGGGAAGCACCGGGACGACATTTCAACAGGTTCCAAATTCCAAGTCTTTTCAGGGGGCTGGCTCGCGGCATCGAGGCCGGGTAGAGGCAGGGCATGCGCCTGCGGGTGAACAACGTGGCCCTGTGGCTGGACGAGCCGCGCACGGCGCTGGCGGCGAAGGCGGCAGAGAAGCTGCGGGTGTCGGCGGCGGCGGTGGGCGAGGTGCGGGTGGTGCGGCAGGTGCTGGACGCGCGCAAGAAGAACCACCCCCGCACCATCTTCACGCTCGAGGTGGTGCTGGCGGAAGGCAAGCAGCCGGCGTCGCTGCCGCCCGACGTGAGCCTGGTGGAGCCCGAGCCTGCGGCGCCCGGGCCGGTGAAGCGCACTCCGGAGCAGCGGCCGATCATCGTGGGCATGGGCCCTGCCGGCCTGTTCTGTGCGCTGGCGCTGGCCGAGCGCGGCGTGAAGTCGGTGATCCTCGAGCGCGGGAAGGACGTGATCGAGCGCCGCAAGGACGTGGCGAAGCTGATGCGCGACGGCACGCTGCTGCCCGAGAGCAACATGAACTTCGGCGAGGGCGGCGCCGGCGCCTACACCGACGGCAAGCTGTCCACGCGCATCAACCACCCGCTGGTGCGGAAGGTGATCTCCACCTTCGCGAAGTACGGCGCGCCGCAGGAGATCCTCGTCGACGGGAAGCCGCACATCGGCTCGGACCTGTTGCCCTTCGCGGTGGAGGCCATGCGGAAGGATCTCATCGCGCTGGGCGTGGAGGTCCGCTTCGGCGCCCGCGTCGAGGATCTCCTCTACCGCGACGGGCGGGTGGCGGGCGTCCGCCTGGCTGACGGCTCGTCCGTGGAGAGTGACCGGGTGGTGCTGGCGCCGGGGAACTCCGCGCGGGAGCTGTACGAGCGCTTCGCCGCAGACGGGCGCGTGCTGGTGGAAGCCAAGCCCTTCGCGATCGGCTTCCGCGCCGAGCACCCGCAGGCGCTCATCAACGCCATCCAGTACGGCGAGAAGGTGGCCGGCAACCCGCAGCTCCCGCCCGCCGACTACAAGCTGGCGGAGAACCTGGCCGTCGACGGCGACGTGCGCGGCGTCTACTCCTTCTGCATGTGCCCCGGCGGCATCGTGGTGCCGACGCCGACCGAGGAAGGCCTCCAGTGCACCAACGGCATGTCCAACTCGCGGCGCAACGCGAAGTTCGCCAACGCCGGCATCGTGGTGTCCGTCTCGGTGGAGGACTTCGCGCGCGAGGGCTTCACCGGCCCGCTGGCCGGCCTCGCCTTCCAGCGGCACTGGGAGAAGCAGGCGTACGAGTTGGGGGGCGGGAAGTTCTTCGCGCCGTCGCAGTCGATCCCCGACTACCTGGCAGGCCGCGTGTCGAAGCCGCCGTCGGGTACCACCTACCGCCCCGGCCTCGCGCAGGTGGACTTGAACCGCCTCTTCCCACCGTGGCTGACCGCGTCGCTCAAGCAGGCGCTCAAGGCCTTCGATCGCCGCATGAAGGGCTTCCTCACCGCGCAGGGCACCTTGATCGGCATCGAGGCGCGCACCAGTTCGCCGGTGCGCGTGACGCGGAACGAAGCGCTGCAGTCGGTGTCCTTGAAGGGCCTCTACCCCGCCGGCGAGGGGTGCGGGTACGCTGGCGGCATCGTGTCGTCCGGCCTCGACGGGATCCGCATCGCCGAGCAGATCTGCGCCGAACTGGAAGCGGTCGGGTAAGGGACTGTTGCGATGAAATACCGGGTCAGGAGCAAGGAAGGCGAGCTGGAGTACGAGAGCTTCGGCCAGGTGGAGAAGGCCTGGCTGCTCGGGCTCATCGACCCCGAGGACGAGATCCTCGAGGAAGGCCACGAGAAGTGGCGCAAGGCGAACACCATCCCGCTGCTGGTCAACGCGCGCCGCTCGGGCGAGCAGGTGTGGGTCGGCACCTGGTTCATCTGGACGTTGATCGGCGTGGCGGGCGGGACGGTGGCCCTGTGGATGCTGCGCGGCGAGTCGCTCCGCGAGAAGTTGATCGGCCTGGTGGTGGCCTTCATCACCGCGGGCCTGATGCTCAAGGTGACGATGAACGCGTACGCGCGGCGCAAGCCGCACTGATCACTTGCTGCCGGCGGCCGCCGCGTCGCGCTGCTCCTTCACCACCTTCTTGATCGCCGCGAACACCTTGGGCACCGCGATGCCGTTGGCCTTGTTGGCGATCCAGTTGGGGATCGAGCCGCCCGGTGAGGTGTAGATGTAATAGGTGGCGAACGTCTTCTTCCCGTCCTCGCGGGGCTCGAGCAGCCAGTAGCCGTCGTTGACCCGCACCCGGACGATGTCGTCCTTCACCGGCACCAGCGCGTCCTGATCGTTGACCGCCGTCCACGACACCTTGAGGAAGCCCTTGCCGTCCTTCCAGTCGGACTCGTCGACCAGCTTGATGATGTAGTCGCGCTTGCTGACCAGCGGCGTGTTGAGGCACGAGTAGAAGAGGATCTCCTTGTCACCCTCGCTGCGCTTCAAGACCTTCGCCACCTCGGTGTACGGCATCGTCTTCGTGTACGCCTCGAGATCGCGGAGCGCCTTCCAGATCTCGTGCGGCGTGGCGTCGATGAGGCCGATGGCGCGCATCTCCCGCACCTCGCTGCCTTCGCGCTCGCGGCCGTAGATCTTGATGCCGTCGTCCTCGGCCGACAGCTTCCACCGGGGCTCGTCGGCCCCCAGCAACACGAGCGGGATCAACACCAGGCTGGTCATGTCTTCATCCTGTCGAAAGTGGCGGCGAACGCGGGTAGTGTGCCACGCCGTGAGCCAGACCGAAACGCAGCCTGAGAATTCAAGCGCCCCCGCCGCCGACGAGCAGATCCGGAAGATCTACACGAAGGACCTCAAGGTGGGTGAGTCGGTCCAGACGGTCTTCAAGGCGACGCGCAAGGAGCGCCACGCCAGCCGCGCCGGCAAACCCTACCTGGTGATCGGCCTGGTCGATCGCACCGGCGAGGTGGACGCGCGCGTCTTCGACAACGTGGAGGCCGCCGAGGGCGCCTTCGCCGTGGGCGACTACCTGTTGCTCACCGGGAAGGTGGGCCACTTCCATGGCCACCCGCAGATCATCATCGAGCGGCTCGAGCGCCTGGATCCGGATCCCATCGACCCGGCAGAGTTCGCGTACACGGCGCCCCCGCCGTCCGAGAAGCCGCCGAAGGCCGAGAAGAAGAACGAGAAGACCGAACGCGGGGAGAAGGCCGAGGAGCCCGGCAGCCACAAGGCAGCCCGCCAGCGGCTGCTCCGCCTCCTCGACAACCCCCAGGTGGCGCAGGCCCTGGATCTGCTCGTGACACACCTCGAGCGCTACATCGATGATCGCGTGGCGCAGAAGCTGGGGCAGCCCAGGCCCGAGCGCAGGCCCAAAGGCCCGAAGGTAGAGCACAAGGGCGAGGTGAAGGCTGACGCAAAGCCCGAAGCGAAGGAAACGCCCAAACGCGAAGCCCTGCCCGAGGGCCTGGCCTTCAAGCCGTTCAGCCAGTTGGTGGGCGCCGGGAATTCCACCGGGGGCCCTTCCGAGGGCTAAACTCGCGCGCATCGCATGGCGAAGCGTCTGGGTGAGCGGCTGATCGAAGCCGGGCTCGTGTCGGCCGAAGCGGTCGAGCACGCGCTGAGCCACCAGAAGATCACCGGGCACCGGCTGGGCGACTGCCTGGTCGACCTCGGGCTCCTCCAGGAGACGACGCTACTCAAGTTCCTGGCCACGGAGTTCAAGACGCGCTTCGTGTCGGCCGAGAAGCTGTCGAAGGCCCGCATCGCCCCGGAGGTGCTGGACAAGGTGCCGGTGCGCATGGCGGAGAACCAGGACTTCCTGCCGATCGCGCTCGATCCCGAGCGGAAGATCCTCTCCATCGTGATGGCCGAACCGCAGAACGAGGCGCTGGTGAAGGAGATCGCCCTCGTCACCGAGATGAACGAGGTCTTCGCCTTCGTCGGCGTGCGCAGCGCGATCCAGGCGGGGATCAAGAAGCACTACTACGGAGATCCCACGGCATTCGCGGCGCTGGAGTCGGGCGGCGGCGTGCAGGGCCTCACCCAGGACGTGAAGAAGATCAGCGGCGCCTACGAGAGCGCCGACTCGCGGATCGCCCCCGTGGGGGACGTCTCGAGCCGCACCAGCATCTCCGGCTCGGGCAAGTCCTCGAGCCGCATCAACCCCACGCAGCTGCGCGAGGCGCTGGGCGCGGTCCGTGGCACGGTGGGAGAGAACGACTTCGTCGAGACGCTCAACATCCTCGTCGGCCTGCTGGAGCTGCCGCGCAAGGACTTCCGCGGGCACTCCGCCCAGGTGTCCCGGCAGTCGGCGTTGATCTCCCGGCGCATGGGCGTGCAGCCGCGCGAGGTGGCGCACATCTCCATCGCCTCCTACCTGCACGATCTCGGCAAGCGGGCTGACCGGCACTACACCCTGCCCGCCCTCGCCGCGAAGGCCGAGCTGAAGGCGGAGGCCAAGCGCTACGCCCGCGCGCCCATCAAGCTGTTCGAGACGGTGCACCTGCCCGGCGGCGTCAACGCGATCCTCGCGCAGCTCTACGAGTGCTTCGACGGCTCGGGCGTACCCCAGGGCGTCAAGGGCGAGGACATCAACGTCGGCGCGCGCGTCATCGCGGTGGTGGACGCCTTCTTCGATCTCACCCGCAACCCCTTCAACCCCTTCGGCCGCGTGATGCCCAAGCAGGAGGCGCTGGACTACCTCCGCAGCCAGACGGGCGTGCTCTTCGATCCCCTGGTGGTGGACGCGCTCGACGTGCTGCAGAGCGGCGACCTGCTGCGCCAGCGGGTGGAGAACGACGGGCGGCAGATCTTCGTCGCCGATCCCGACGAGGGCGTACGGACGGACCTCGTCGACGCCCTCGCGAAGGTGGGGCTGGTGGTGCAGACCGTGCTCAAGCTGGACGGCATCATCGACGCGGTCCTGGCCAACGAGGCCGACACCATCGTGGTGGGCCTGGGCTACGGCGTGGGCGACATCGTGGCGCTGACGCAGTTCGTCCGCGCGCGGCCCGAGAGCGCGTCGGTGCCGGTGCTGGTGCTGGGAGATCCGACCGACCCCCAGAGCCGCGAGCGGATCGTCCAGTCCGGCGTGACGGGCTTCGTGCCGCTGCCGCTCAACCCGGACGAGGCGGCCAGCACCATTCGCGCCGCCTACGTCGATCGCATCGAGCACGGGGGGATCGGGCGGGTGGTGCGCGGGAACTTCGACGAGCTGGATGCTGCCGAGCTGGCGAAGATCCTCGGCACCGCCCGGAAGTCCGGCCGGCTCTCGGTGCGCAGCGGTACGCACGAGGGCTACCTGCAGCTCGAGCGCGGACGCGTGGTCTTCGCCGCGCTGGCCGACAAGAAGGGCGATGACGCGATCACGCCGCTCTTCACGCTCCCGCAGGCCGACTTCCAGTTCGATCCCGAGGCGCTGTTGACCGAGATGCCGAACACGGATCGCGATCTCGAGCTGATCGCCCGGAAACTGCCGGGCGCTCAGGCCGCCTGAGCCGCACCGCCGCGGGCACGTTCGTCGCGGGCCTTCTCCTCGCCGCACGGTGGGGGCCGTCCTTCGAGGGGAGAACTCACGCGGGGGACCTGGCGCGAGCGAGCGGCGCTGTCAGGGCAACGGGAAGCGGAGCCCGAGGAGCGCCCTGGTGTTCCGCGCGCAGGTGAGCGCGACCTCCTCGGCGTCCTTCCCGTGCAGCTCCGCCACCTTCTTCGCCGTCTCCACCACCCACCTGGGCTCGTTGGGCCACTTCCCCCGGTGGGGGACCGGCGAGAGGTAGGGCGAGTCTGTCTCCACCATCAGCCGATCCAGCGGGGCGAAGGCCACGGCGGCCTGGAGCGGCTCGGTCTTCTTGTAGGTGACGACGCCGGAGATGCTGAGGTGGAAGCCCAGGTCGAGGTACCGGCGGGCGGCGTCGGTGTCACCGGTGAAGCAGTGGATCATCCCCCGGGACACGCCCTCGGCCGCGAGGATGGCGGCGCACTCCTCGTGGGCGTCCCGCACGTGCACCACCAGCGGCTTGTTCACCTTCCTGGCCAGCGCGCACTGGCGGCGCAGCGACTCGGCCTGCACGTCGCGGGGCGAGTGATCGTAGAAGTAGTCGAGGCCCGCCTCGCCCACCGCGCACACCTCGGGCAAGGCCACCAGCGTCTCCAGCGTGTCCCAGTCGGCGGGCGTGGCGGCGGCGGCGTCGTGCGGGTGGATGCCCATGGTGGGCGTGAGGAAGTCGGGGTGCGCACGCGCAGCCTCGAGGGCGTGGCCGAAGTCGCCCGGCTTCTGCAGGAGGCCGACCACCACGGCGTGCACCACGCCCACCGCCTTCGCGCGCGCGATCACCTCGGCAGTGACCGGGAAGTCCTTCGGCTCGAGGTGGCAGTGGGCGTCGACGAGGATCATGGGGCCGCCGTCTCCGCGAGCATGGCCTGCAGCTCGGCGCGCGCCTCCGCATCCTCGAGGCGGAGGCTCATCGCCCGCGCCCGCCCGGCCTCCCCACCCAGCAGGAGGAGAGCCTCGGCGAGATCGAGGCGGAGATCGTCGGTGAGGGTCGAGTCGTCGAGAGCAGCCAGCAGCACCGGCTCGAGGGAGCGATCGCCCAACCGGCCGAGCCCACGCGCCGCGGCGCCGCGCGCTTCGTCCTTCGGGTCGCGGAGGATCTGGAGGAGGCGCTCCTTCGCGCCGCCGGCCTTCACCTCACCGAGCAGCTCGACGGCCATGGCCCGATCCATCGACCACTTCTTCGCCGCGCGTTTGAACAGGTGCGCCACGCCCTCGGCTTCGCCCAGCACCGCCAGCGCGCCCGCCAGTTGCGTGCGATCGAACGCGGGGAGCAGCCAGGCGTGAAAGGCCTTCTTGAGCCTCGGCACCGCGTCCTTGTTCCCCAGCCGCGCGAGGGCCGCCGCGGCGCGAAAGCGGAGGTCGCGATCATCGAGGGCCTCGAGCAGCACCTCGAGCCCGGCGGAGTGCTTGAGCGCCACCATCCCGCGCGCGGCCTCGAAGCGCACCGGCAGGGCCTCGTCTTCGAGGGCGGCGGCGAGGACTCCACGGAGATCGCTCTGAGCGAGGTCGGCGATGCGCCCCACGGCCTCCACGCGCACGCGCTGCTCCTGGTCGGCCGCGTGCCGGGTGAGGATGTCGACCGCCTCCCCCATCGGCAGCACCTCCGCCGCCAGCGCCAGCCCCGCGCAGCGGACCTCCACCTGGGAATCCGCGATCAGCCGCGCCACCGCCGGGACGAACTCGACGCGGAGCTCCCGGGGGCTCTCCACGGCCAGCTCGCACAACGTCTCCGCAGCCTCGGCGCGCACCGGGGCGCTCTTCTCCCGCTCCAGGGTGAGGAGGGCCAGATCGCGCTCGGCTCGGAAGTCCACGCTCACGGCTTTACTTCACGTCGCTGCCCGGCGGCACGTCGCCGGGGTTCAGCAGCACGAGGTCCTTTCCGCCAGGGCCCGCGGTGAGGATCATCCCGCGCGACTCGATGCCGCGCAGCGGCCGGGGCTTCAGGTTCGCCACCACCACCACGTTCCTGCCGGTGACGGCTTCCGGGGCGTAGGCCTCGGCGATGCCCGAGACGATGGTGCGCGGCGCGCCTTCCCCCAGGTCGATGGTCAGCTTGAGCAGCTTGTCGGCCTTCTCCACCTTCTCCGCGGCCAGCACCCTGCCAGCCTTGAGCTGCACCTTCGCGAAGTCGTCGTACTCGATCTCCGCGGGCGGTGCGGCCGGCGCCTTCGCCTCCTTCTTCTCCTTCTTCGCGGGGGCGGCGGCAGCTGGCTTCGCCTCGGCGTCGGGCGGCGGCGTGATCAGCTTCGCCACCTGGGCCTCCTCCAGCCGGTTGATCAGCGGTGACGGCTCCCCGATCGCCCCAGCTCGATCGAGCAACGGGTACTTCGCGCTCGCGAGCGCCTTGAAGGTCAGCTTCGGGCGCGCGAGCTGCGCGGCCAGCTTGTCGGCGAGCTGAGGGACGATGGGGTCGAGCAGCGCGGTGAGGAGGTAGACGATCTCTGCCGCCTCGGAGAGCACGGCCCGGGCCCCCTCCACGTCGCTCTTGATCGTCTTCCACGGCTCGTGCTGGGTGAGGAACTGGTTGGCGGCGTAGCCCACCTCGAGGATCGCCTTCACCGCCGTCCGGTGATCGAAGGAACCGAAGGCCTGGGCGATCTCCGGCACGCGCGCGAGCGCTTTCTCGACCAGCGGCCTTCCCAGCTCGGGCTTCGCGGCGGCGAGCTTCTTCCCCAGCTCGGGCCTCGCCAGCAGCGACAGGGTGCGGTTGGCGAGGTTGCCCAGGTTGTTCACCAGCTCGGCGTTCACCCGCTGGCGGAACTCGGTCAGGTTGAAGTCGAGATCCTCCGGGCCGGGCCCCAGCAGCGACGCGTAGTAGAAGCGCAGGTAGTTGGCGTCGAGCAGGTCGAGGTACGGCCGCGCGTTGATGAAGGTGCCGCGCGACTTCGACAGCTTCTCTCCGTTGACGGTGAGGTGCCCGTGGATGTGGACGTACTCGGGCAGCTTCAGCTTCGCCACGTGCAGCACGGCCGGCCAGAAAAGGCAGTGGAAGTAGACGATGTCCTTCCCGATGACGTGGACGATCTTCGCGTGGCGCGACTCGTCCCAGTACTCGAGCGCGTCCTTCGCCTTGCCCGTCTTCTTCGCCCACTGCTCGCACGCCGCGATGTAGCCGATGGGCGCGTCCAGCCAGACGTAGAAGTACTTGTTGTCTTCGCCGGGGATCTGAAAGCCGAAGTACGGCCCGTCGCGCGTGATGTCCCAGTCGGCGAGGCCCTTCTCGAAGAACTGCCCCAGCTGGGAGGCAGGGCCCGGGTGGGTGAAGCCCGGCTTCGCCAGCTGCGCGCGCAGGAAGGCCTCGTGCTTCGAGAGCGCGAAGAAGAGGTGGCTCGACTTCTTCCAGGTGAGCGGCTCGCCGGAGATGGCGGACCTCGCGTCCTTCAGCTCCCGCGGCGTGTACGTCGCGTTGCACTTTTCGCAGGCGTCGCCGTACTGATCGGGCGCGCCGCAGTTGGGGCAGGTGCCGCGGATGAACCGATCCGACAGCCAGCGCTTCGACTTCTCGTCGTACGGCTGCTCGACGTCCTTGCGGACGATGCTGCCGGCCTCCTTCGCGCGCCCGTAGATGAGCTCGGCGTAGTGCTTGTTCTCCGGCGAGTTGGTGGAGCCGTAGTGATCGAAGCTGATCTGAAAGTCTGCGAAGTCCTTCTGGTGCTCGACGGCCCACTTCGCGACGAACTCCTCGGGGCTGACGCCCTGCTTCAGCGCGTTCAGCTCGATCGGCGCGCCGTGCGTGTCGTCCGCGCAGAGGAACACCACGTCGTCCCCGCGGGATCGCAGGAAGCGCACGTAGATGTCCGTCTGCACGTGCTCGACCATGTGACCGAGGTGCACCGGACCGTTGGCGTACGGCAGCGCGCAGGTGACGAGGGTGCGAGTGGTCATGATCAGCGCTCCTGCTCCCGGCGGATGAAGTGCATCTGCGAGTCCCACGCGGCCGCCTTCCCGCAGAGCGTCCACACCAGACGCTCGAGGACCAACGCGTCGCCACCCAGCTTCAGCGCGAGGTCGGCTTCGGCACAGGCGACGAGCGCGCGCAGCAACTCCTGACGCCCGAAGCTGACGGCCGCCTGCATGCCCATGAAGGACGCGTAGGGGTGCGGAGGCTTCGTCTTCGCCGCCTTCGCCTGCGCCTCGATGGCCGGCCACAGCCGCGCCTGGAAGTCGTTGTAGCTGCGAGGCGGCTTCCCGCCCGAGAGCTGCTGCATCTGCTCGAAGGCCGTCACCATGCGCCGGACGATGCCGGTGACCGAGCCCAGCAGCATGAGCGGGTGGCTGCCCTGCGCCTCGGCCTCCTCGATGAACTTGAGCGCCGCGTCGAGATCGCGCTTCTGGATCGCGTCGGACAGCGCGAAGAACTCGTCTTCCCGCGCCTGGCCGACGAGCAGCTCGACGTCCTTCAAGGTGATGGTGTTGCCCTGCGAGTAGAGCGCCAGCTTCACCAGCTCGGACTGGAGCAGCCGGAAGTTGCCGCCGATGCGCTCCTTCAAGGCGTCGAGCGCGCCGGCGCCCAGCTTCTTGCCGTAGGGCTGCAGCGTCTCGGTGACGAACTCGCCGAGATCGAGATCCTTGAGCCGCGAGGCCACCTTGAACTCGAGGAAGGCGCCCTTCTCCTTCACCAGCTTAACGAAGGGGCTCTTCGCCTCGAGCGCGGTGGCCGCGATGACAAGCACCTGGCCCTTCGCCGGCTTGCCGGACAGCCAGTCGTTGAGCTGGGTGTCGTCGCCGGACGGCGCGGTGACGTTCTCCGCGCGGCAGAACTCGGCCACCTCCTGGAGGAAGGACACGTCGGCGTCGGCCAGCTGCACGCCCAGCTCCCGATCCCAGTCGTCGGGCTTCGGCGCGCCCTCCACGGAGGGATCGAGATCGCCCACGCCCCACCCCGCCCGCGCCGCGAGGGAAAGCACGCGCCGCGCCGCCTCCTTCTTCCGGTTGGCCTTCCACGCCTCGCGGGCCTTGCCCAGCGCGTCCACCCGGCCCTTCTTCGGGGCGAGGAATTCCGGATCGCGGAGGAAGACGACCTTCCGCCCGCCGAACATCGGCAGCGTGGCCAGCTCTGCCGCCACCTCCCTGGGCGACGCGGCGTCCATGGTGACGAGGTTCAAGTCGGCCGATCCACCCGGCACCAGCTTCGCGATCAGCTTCTCCGCCGCCTTGCGGACGAGGAACTCTTCGCCCGCGAGGAGGTACACCGGGCGCTCTCCGCCCGCGTCCAGATCCTGCAGCGCGTCTTCCAGCTCGTCGCTCACGGCGCGGCGTATTCACCACACGCGCTGCGCTTTGTCCCGCGCCCCGTCACACCGGGTGGCAGAAGTTGCAGCCGGGCATCGTGTTCGCCTGCGACTTGTTCCCCGACGGGATGCCCGGGTTGCTGGGCTTGTGCTTGAAGTTCCAGATGTTGGTGGTGGACGTGGTGTTCGAGTACTGGTGGCAGTTGCCGCAGACGTCCAGCCGGGTGCCGTTGTTGTGCGGCGTGGTGAAGGTGTCGCCGTCGAACGAGCCCGAGACGCTGCGCGTCTGACTGAACTGGTGCCCGCCCGCCACGGTCGGGAAGGTGAGCGCCGGCGTGTTCGTCAGCGTGGTGTAGAGCTGGTTCGCGAAGACGTGGCAGTTGCGGCAGCCGTTGCCCGCGTTCGCCGCGGCGTTGGTGTGGGCGTACTTGAGGTTGGTGACGGTGTCCTTGAAGCCCGCGAAGTTGATGTGGCAGCTGGTGCACCGGTTGCCGTTGGTGATGCCCCCATAATGGCTCGCCGCGGGGACGGAGAGCTTGTGCGTCGCCGCGCCGCCCTGGCCGTGGCACGAGTTGCAGTCCAGCGTGCTGGTGGCGGTCGCCCCGCTGGTGCCGTGCGGCATGCCTTCGGCCCCCAGCCAGTTGGGGTTGGCGGGGTTGGTGCCAGGCCACGAGTGGCACGAGCCGCAGTCCTGGGTGCCCGGCGTCGCTGTGTAGCTGGCGTGGGCGAAGGCGGTGAAGGCCGGGCCTGGCTTCACGTTCATGTGGCAGTTGCTGCAGCGCCCGGTGGTGCCGTCGTAGATCGCCGGGTTCGCGGCCGTGAACTTCCGGTGGAAGGACGCCTGCTTCCACTCACGTCCCTGCACCCCCGCCACCGTCGAGGGCCCCGCCTGCGTGTGGCAGAAGTTGCAGTCGAAGCGCGTCACGTTGCTGTCGGCGTGGTTGATCTGATCACGCGTCCCGGGGGCCGCCGCGCTCGACGTGGTGACGGTCACGGAGTCGATCAAGCCTGCGGGGAGGTTGTTGTTGGTGCCGATCACCGTGCCGCGCCCGTTGGTCGTGCCGTGGCACCGCGCACAGCCCGACGGGTTGGTGACGACGGCGTGGTATGGCGCGCTCCGGCTCCAGGCCGAGCCGCTCGCCCGCGCGTCAGCCTGGTGGCAGGCCGCGCAGTCCCGGGAGGTGACGCTGCTGTCGCCGTGGTTCATCCACTGGCCGCCGTTGGTGGCCGTGCCGCCCTGCGTGAGCGTGTAGACGACGGTGCTCTGGGTGGCCATCGCCGGCGCGGACGCGGAGTGACACTCGGTGCACCCGGTGGGCTGCGGCGACGCGTTGGGGTGGAAGAGGCCGGTCCTCCAGAGCGTGGCGGCGACGGGCGTCTGCGTGGCCCTGCCGAGCGCCATGGTGTGACAGGTGGCGCACGCCTGGATCCGCACGCGCGATGAGCGGTGCCGCATGGCGTTGGTGTTCTGCGTCACGTCTGCCTGCGCCGTGGTGCTGAGCGGGTAGTGGCAGTTGACGCACTCGGACGGCGCTGCGCCCGTGGGCGTGTTGGAGTGGAACTTCCCGTCGCTCCACCTCGTCGGGCCCAGGCCGGGCGTGTTGTGACAGGCACCGCAATCCATCGCCGGCACTCCCGTCACCGAGCCGCCCGTGAAGGTGGCGGCGTGATCCATCGGCAACAGCCAGGTGCCTGCGTCCGTCTTCGACACGATGTTGGGCGGCCGCATGCCGCGGTGGCAGTCGTCGCAGGTGGTGGGCTGCGGGAGCGGCGTGACGGGGCCGCCCGGCATGGCCCGGTAGTTGTCCAACGCCGAGTGGAACAAGCCGTTGGAGTAGGCCGTCACCGTGGTGCCCGTCGAGGTGTGGCAGTGCCAGCAGCTCATCATGTCGGGGGAGGCGGCCGGGCCCGGGAAGACCTGCGCGGGGATCGCCGGCGAGGTGTGCCGGAAGGCGTTGGGCAGGTTGACCGTGGTGGTCGTCATGCTGACGACGAAACCCGCGTCGCGGCCGAGCGCGGTGGACTGTACCCGCACCGACTGGTTGGGCACGCTGATCAACGTCGACCCCGGGTAGGACTGGCCCCCGCGCCAGTCGCCGCCCGGAATCGGCAGGAGGTTGACGTAGCTGCCGCGAGTCACGGTGGCCTCATGGCAGGCGAAGCAGTCGCCGCTGCCGTTGGCCGCGTGATCGAAGCCCGCGTCGGCGGGAGGGGTGAGGCGATCGGGCCGCTGCGTGGTGTGGCAGTCGATGCACCAGCTGGCTGCGAGCTGCGTGGCCGTGTGCCCATACTGGCCGTTGCGCCAGTTCGCGTTCGAGCCCCACATGCCCGTGCCCGGCCCCGTGTGGCACACCGCACAGTCGAGATCGCCCACGTGCTTCACGCCGTCGGCGTTGGTGACGTAGTCGAAGGGGCTGGCCGTGAAGTTGCCCTGCCACCCGGCGGTGCTGGTGGGTCGCTCCGGTTCGTGGCACGGCAGACAAGTCGACGGCGTGGCGGAGCCCGCCCGGTGGTACACGCCGCCCGCCCACGTGGTGAAGGACAGATGGCAGCCGGCACAGTCGCCGAGCTCTGCCGAGTGATCGAAGGTGATCGACGCCGACGTCACGTTCCCCGTCGGGCGGCTGTTGGCGTGGCAGTCGATGCACGAGGTCGGCTGAGGCTGGCCGGCGGCGCTCAAGGTCGCGTGCATCCGGGGGACGCCGCCATCGTCCAGCACCGAGTCGAAGAACCACACCGGCTCAGTGGGATCCGCGGGTGGCTGGTGGCAGACGACGCACTCCTGGGTGACGAGCCGCGTGGCGGTGGGCGCGCCGTTGGCCCAGGCGACGGCGTCGTGCCGCATCTCGCCGGACTGGGGCGTGCGGGCGGTGTCCAGGGGGCCGACGAAGCCACGCGGCGTCGCCTGGTGGCACTCGGTGCAGCGCGTCGGCTGGGTGAGCCCGCGATCGGCGAGCGCCCAGTGGAACACCCCGGGGTAGAACTGCCCTTGATCGGCCTGCGCGTGGCAGTTGTTACACGCCGCGTTCAACGTCGGGTCGATCGCCGTGGCCGAGTGGTTCATCACCATGTGGAGGAGCTGCGGATCCGGTGAGACGCTGGTGATGACGGGGCCAGACCAGTTGGGCGCCAGGGCGTCGACCTGCACGTCGCGGAAGGGATCGAACTTGTCGTTGGGGGCGCCGCTCACCACGGCCCAGTCGGTGACGTCGAGGTGGCACGCGCCGCAGTCCGAGGTGCCGTACTCGCGATGGGTGAAGTTCGGCTTCGGCAGCGCGGCGAACGCGGTGTCGGGCGCGTGGCAGGGGCCGCAGTTGTCGGTGATGCCGGTGTGGGTGAAGCCGTCGACGTGCGCGCCCGCCGGGTGGCACGCGTAGCAACTGGCTCCGCGCTTGTCGGCCTGCACGTCGGGGTCGGTGATGCCGGTGAGGTCGACGCCCGAGTCCGGCACGCCCAGGTGCAAGCGCGGGGTGATGTCCGCCGAGTGCTTGTGGCAGTTGTCGCACCGCACCACCGAGAAGGTGTCGGCGTTCGGGCGGTGGCAGGAGTCGCAGGTGATCTCTCCGTCGACCGGCACGGTCTTCCCGAACTCGTGGCCGGAGCCAGCGGAGATCGGAAACCAGGTGTGGTTGGCTGGCGTCACGCCCGGGTTGTTCGCGGGGCCCTGCGAGCAGGAAGCCGCCACCACCAGGGAAGACCACGCGAGGAGTCGGCGCACCCCCTTGTCATAGATCAGCAAGGGGTGTGGGTTGCCAGCCCTTCTCGCTTCGTGAGGCCGGGAAAATGCCTGCCTGTGGCCGCTTGAGGCCCGGGCGGGTCCAGCTACTCTCCAGTCGGTCCGGCACGACATGGAGCCCATCCACGCTCTCCAGCAGGCGCTCGACGGCTGGCGCGAGACGCGGCACCCGCGCTTCGCGCGAGTCGTGGAGTGGGCCACCGCCCGCGCGCTGCCCACGCCACGCGCGTTGATCGGCCATGGGAAGAAGAAGACCGATGTCGCGGCGTGGCAGGAGCTCTACGAGCGGCGCGACGTGCTCGACGTCCCCCGCCTGGTAGCCGCGGCCGGAGGCGGCACCTCCCAGATGGCCGCGGACCGGCTGGGGTTGCTCGCGAAGCTGGACGATCCGCGGGTGGTGAGCGGGGTGCTGGGCCTGCTCGAGGCGCCGCCCTACCGCGCGAAGACCGCCACGCCTTTCTTCCGTGCCTGCGCGAGGGTGCTCGCCGAGTCGGGCGATCCACGCGTTCGCCCGGCGCTTGTGGATCTCGCTGGCCGCTACAAGAGCATCATCGACAGCAGCATGGGCAACGACGTGGCGATCCTCCTGCGCCGGACGGCCGACTCGCTCGACGAAGTGGAGCCTGGCCCGCTTCCGCCCCCCTGGGAGGACACGGCCCGACGACTCGAGGAGCACTTCGAGGCCGAGCTCGCACAGGCCGGGCGGGATCAGGCCACGCGGCGCAGCGCCGCGCAGTCCGACGACGCCTTCCTCGACGCCATCTACGCCGCGCCCGACGACGACGCGCCACGGCTCGTCTTCGCCGACACCCTCATCGAGCGGGGAGAGGCCCGCGGCGAGTTCATCGCGCTGCAGGTGCGCCACGCGCGCGGCCAGGCCACCCCGGAGAGCCTCGCGCGCGAGCGCGAGCTGGCGTCGAACCCGAAGCACCGCGGCGCCTGGGGCCACCCCCTCTCGGAGGGAGGCCTGTGCCGCTTCCACCGGGGCTTCACCGAGGAGCTCGTCATCGAGCCGCGCACCTTCAAGCAGATCGTCGGCCAGCCCGCCCTGCGCACCGTGAAGCGCGTGCACCGCTTCGGGCCGTCCGTGCCCCTCAAGCACGCCAAGGCCTTCCTCGAGCATCCCAACGCCCGCCACCTCACCGAAGTCGAGTCGCTGCCGGCGAACGTCTTCGACGCGCTGGAAGGAGAGCTCACCTGGCCAGAGGTGGGGCTCACCTTCATGCCCACCAGGGCCCAGCTCGCGCGCCTGCCGAACCTCAAGCGCCTCAAGGCGCACGCCGCGTGGAACGAGCCCTTCGACGCCGCGGGCCTCGTCGGACTGGAACGGCTCGAGGCCTTCGAGTGCACCGGCGCCTCTGCGCAGACGGACATCCTTTCCGGCATGCCGAACCTGCGCTCTCTCTCGCTCGCAGGCCGCGTCGAAAAGCCGTTGCTGGCGGCCATGCTCGCGGGCCGGAAGCTCCAGAAGCTCGCGCTCATGTGGACGCCGCCGGCCGGCGCCGTGCGGCTCGAGTCACTCGAGGAGCTGACGTTGACGCTTCAGGGCGACGCCCCCTCCCTCGGCGCCCTCTTCGACGACTTCCCTCGCCTCAACGCGCTCACGCTGAACTCGCATCCCCTGAGGCCCGAGCTCCTCCCTTCCCTCTTCTCGGAGCCGCGGGTGAGACAGTTGGAGCTCCTCCGGGTGGGCCACCGCTTCGCGCTGAGGCGGCCGGGAAGATCCGACGGCGAGGCCGAGGTCCGGATGTTCAGCGCGTATGAGCCGGAGATCGCCCTGACGGTGAAGGCCATCGCCGCGCTGCCCGACGGCCTGGTGCGGCGCGTGGTCATGCGCCCTGCCTCTGCCGACGTCCACAGCCCGACGGGGCCGCTCCCCTCCGAGGAGGTGCAGGCCCGGCTGCGCGGCGCGAAGCCCGGACTGCCGCTGGACATCGAGTGGTGGTGAGGCCGGGCCGCTCCCCAGCCTCCCGCGTCTCGCGCTGGCGCCTCGTCAGCCTTCCGACGACGAACCCGGGCTGCGTGACACGGCGGGGAGCGCATCCGCGCAGCCGGCGTTGGATCGCTCGCAGGAGCGAGGCGGCCGGCCTAGAACTGCGCCCAGCCGGGCACGCGCGGGTACGGGATCGCGTCGCGGATGTTGGCCAGTCCGCAGATGTAGACGATGAGCCGCTCGAACCCGAGCCCGAAGCCGGCGTGGGGCACCGAGCCGTAGCGGCGCAGATCCCGGTACCACCAGTAGTGGGCAGGCTCGAGGCCCAGCTTCTTCATGCGCGCGTCGAGCATGTCGAGGCGCTCTTCGCGCTGGCTGCCGCCGATGATCTCCCCGATGCCGGGGGCGAGCACGTCCATCGCGGCGACCGTCTTCCCGTCGTCGTTCATCCGCATGTAGAAGGCCTTGATGGCCTCCGGGTAGTTCATGACCACCACCGGGCGGCCCACGTGCTCCTCGGTGAGGTAGCGCTCGTGCTCGGTCTGGAGGTCCTTCCCCCACTCGGGCGCGTACTCGAACTTCTTCCCCGACTTCTTCAGGATCTCGATCGCCTGGCCGTAGTCGATGCGCTCGAAGGACGACTCGATGAACTTCTCGAGCCGCGCGATGACGCCCTTCTGCACGCGGTCCTCGAAGAACTTCATGTCGTCCATGCGCTCGGCCAGCACGTACTTGAAGACGGCCTTCAGGAAGCGCTCGGCGAGATCGGCGTCGGCGGAGAGATCAGCGAAGGCGATCTCCGGCTCGATCATCCAGAACTCGGCGAGGTGGCGCGTGGTGTTGGAGTTCTCGGCGCGGAAGGTCGGCCCGAAGGTGTACACCTTCGAGAGCGCCAGGCAGTACGCCTCGACGTTGAGCTGCCCCGACACGGTGAGGAAGGTGTCGCGCCCGAAGAAGTCCTTCGAGCTGTCGATCTTCCCCGCCTCGGTGCGCGGCAGGTTGGCGAGATCGAGCGTGGACACGCGGAACATCTGGCCGGCGCCCTCGGCGTCCGAGGCGGTGATGATCGGCGTGTTGACCCAGAAGAAGCCTTCCTGGGTGAAGAACTGGTGGATGGCGAAGGCGGCGGCGTGGCGCACGCGGGCGATCGCGCCGAAGGTGTTGGTGCGCGGGCGCAGGTGGGCCTGCTCCCGCAAGAACTCCAGCGTGTGCTGCTTGGGCTGGATCGGGTACGTCTCCGGGTCGTCCACCATCCCCACCACCTGCACCTCGTCGGCCTGCACCTCGAAGGCCTGGCCCTTGCCCTGGCTCTTCACCAGCGTGCCGCGGGCGATCAGCGAGCAGCCGGCGGTGAGGTGGAGCACCTGCGCCTGGTAGTTGGGGAGCGCGGCGGGCGCGACGATCTGCAGCGGATCCTGGCAGCTCCCGTCGGAGAGGTGCACGAAGCTGATCCCCGCCTTCGAGTCGCGGCGCGTGCGCACCCAGCCCCGCAGCTCCACCTTCGAGTCCACGGGCACCTGCCCGGCCAACACCTGCTTCACGCTGACGATGTTCATGGCGGCGGCTCTTTACTTCGCGGCCTTCGGCTTGAACATCGGGCCCGACGTGGGGAAGACGGCGCGCCCCGCGGCCGGGTTCACCAGCAAGACGAAGGAGATGTAGAGCGCCAGCCCGCACAGCGCGACCGTGGCCAGCCCGATGCCGAGGTTGAGCGTGCCCGCCGCGCCCGGCGCGAAGTGCTTCAGGATCCGGAAGACGTAGAGCACGTCGATGTCGACGAGGAAGAAGAAGAGCAGCTTCGAGTAGAATCCGAAGGCGTAGGTCAGCACGACGAAGATGAGGATGAAGGCCACGTCGACCGCGAAGCCGACCGAAGGATCGGCCGTGCGCCCGGCCGCCGCCTCGTCCAGCACCCACCAGTTGAAGACCCAGTTGAAGGAGAAGGTGGTGAGCAGCGTGCCGCCCAGCGTGTTCTTGTTGGCCAGCGACATGATGCCCGCGAGGAACTGACCGCCCGCGCCGAAGAGCAGGCAGAACCAGGCCGCTGTCTTCAGCATCATCGACAGCTTCGCCGGCTCCGCGGGGAACATGCCGAAGGCGATCGGCACCAGCGCCGCGCACCCGATGGCGAGGCCGAGCAGGCCCAGAGGAACGGGCTCTCCAAAGACGGGAGGCGGAGCATGGGGACTGTCGGGAGCGGACATGGCGTGCGCGTGTAGCAGGGCCGGTGGTACGCGCCACCGAGAAACGTCACGGCCCCAAGCAGTAGAAGCCGCTGGGGTCGCAGAAGCCTGAGCAGCACTCCGCGCCGGAGGTGCAGCTCTGCTCAGGGCCCTTGCACACACCGCCGTCGGGGAAGACGTAGCGGCAGACGTTCTGCAGGCACGCCTGCATCGGCCCGCACGCGTCGCAGTAGGTGCCCCCACCCCCACAGCTGGCGTTCGTGTTGCCAGGCAAGCAGGTGCCGAGCTCGTCCTGGCAGCCCGTGCAGGAAGGGTTGTTGCAGTAACCGTTGGCGCAGTTGGCGCCTGCCGCGCACCGCTGACAGGAGACGCCCGAGGTTCCACAGGCCTGCGGCGCGGTGCCGGTCTCGCAGGTGTTGGCGGTCCGACAGCCGCTGCACGAGAGGTCGAAGCAACCGCCCTCGATGCACTCCTGCATCGAAAAGCACGCCCGGCAGGCGTGGCCGCCGCCACCACACTGGGTCACCGACGTATTCGTCACGCAGGTGTTCCCCTGACAGCAGCCGGAGCAGTTCTCCGGCCCGCACGCGGGTG